>JBARJI010000014.1:0-189509 GCA_049800195.1 Candidatus Acidiferrum sp. | reverse complement strand
GGTCGCGAGGAAGAAAAAGATTCTTATAAGTGAAGAGAAAACACTTCGCAGGAAGTGCCCGGAGAGGTTTGTCTTGACAGGACCGACGTCGTTATAGACAGAGTGACAATCAACTTCGGAGGCAGCTTCGGAATGGCAGTGGACTCGGGATTCTTCGCTTCGCTCAGAATGACAATGTGGTTCAGAGTTCGCTTCGGAATGGCAGTGGACTCTGGATTCTTCGCTTCTCTCAGAATGACAAGCGACTTCGAAGGCCACTTCGGAATGACAATGCGCTTTGGTGGGCTGCGTCGAAATGGCAGCGCTGTTCAGTACGCGATCTGGCCTTATCGTTCGATTCGGACGGCGAAACATTACTCGATACCGAGGCGGTGCTGCATTTCCTCGAGAGAGTATCCCTTCGTCTCCGGATAGAAAAACAGCACCACAAAGAACTGCACCACCATCATGAATGCGAACACCACAAACGGAATGTCGTGGGAGCGGGCAAAAAGCACGGGAAAGATCCACGAAACAATGGCGTTCATGATCCAGTGGGAGGAGCTGCCCACGCTCTGCCCCTTGGCGCGCACCCGGTTGGGAAATACTTCTCCGATGTAAACCCAAATCACGGCGCCCTGCGAAATAGCAAAGAAAGCGATGTACGCAATCAGAAGCCACAACAGATAGTTTTGGTGGCTATGTGTTAGAAAGATTCCGGCTAGGCCCGACAAGCAGCCGACCAGACCGACCGAACCGATCAAGAGAAGCGTTTTACGACCCAGCTTGTCGATCACCGTCATCGCCAGGAGCGTGGCGCACAGATTCATCGCGCCGACCGCGACGGGGCCCAGTTCGCCGGACACTTTGGTGAATCCCGCGGCGGCAAAAATATCGTTCAAATAATAGAGAATGGCATTGATGCCGGCGAGCTGATTGAACAATCCGATGGTGATGGCCAGAAAAATCGGCAGACGATACTTGCGGGAAAAAAGCGGCTCGGATTTCTGGGCTCGTTCCAGATGGATGGATTCAACGATTTCGTGCAGCTCGGCATCCGGGTTTTCCGAGCCCATCATTTGCAAGACGGAGCGCGATTCCTCGATGCGGTTCTGGGTGGCTAGCCAGCGCGGGCTGCGCGGAATTCCAAATAGCATGATGAGAAAGAGGGCCGCGGGAACGGCGGAAACACCGAACATCCATCGCCAGTCGTTCGCACCAAGCCCGAGAACCGCGATGCGGTAGTTCGAGAAATAGGCCAGCAAGATGCCGACCACAATGTTGATCTGAAAAAGACCGACGAGCCGTCCACGCCACTTTCTGGGCGCAATCTCTGCAATATAGACGGGACCGAGCACGGAAGATCCGCCGATCCCCAGCCCGCCCAAAAATCGCGATGCCACCAGAATTGGCCAGTTGAACGCCAGCGCGCAGCCCAAAGCGGAAAGCGCATAAAACACAGCAAGAACGCGCAGCGTCTCCCGGCTGCCGTATTTTTGGCCGATTACTCCGGCCGTCATCGCGCCGATCACCGTGCCCCAGAGTGCAATCGAAACCGTCAGGCCCAAAGAAGCTGGAGTCAGGTTGAAAACAAGAGTGAGTTGATGCGTGGTTCCGGCAATGACGGCAGTGTCGAACCCGAAAAGCAAACCCCCGAGCGCGCCGACAGCTGTTGCCTTCGCGAGGTTGGCGTTCATCGCCGCGAACCTGAGAAGGCAATTGTCATTCGGATTTTTCCTTGTCGCGCGCCGTAGCTTCTGGCTGCCGCGCTTTGCGGAAGCGAGGATGGTACCTCAAATCGACTTGCTGCGTGCCTGCTGTGTGGTGGCGCGCGAACGAAACCGAGGCCCTCGCGGCCACTGTAGCCTAGCGCGAAGTTCGTGATTCTCGGCCAGGAAGAAAAGAGCTAAGGTACCGAGCATGCCTGCCAACGTGAACGCAAACGTGTATGACCGCGTGCCGTATCCCAGCCTGGCTTTCTTGCAAACGCATCCGGACAGGCTCGCGGTGCTGGCCACATTGTTTGGCATGGATCCGGTCGCAGTCGAGCGTTGCCGTGTCCTTGAGATCGCTTGCGGTGATGGGAGCAACTTGATCCCCATGGCGTTCGGGCTTCCCGGCAGCGAGTTTGTGGGCGTCGACCTGGCAGCCAAGCCGATCCACTCTGCACAGGAGAAAATTAGGCGCCTGGGATTGAGAAACATCCGAATGGAAAATATGGATTTAGTGGAAATCACGCCGGAATTCGGCGAGTTTGATTACATCATCGCACACGGCGTCTACGCATGGGTTCCCGAGCCCATGCAGGAAAAGATTCTTGCGATTTGCGCGGCGAATCTCAGCGCGAATGGAGTGGCATTTGTCAGCTACAACACGAACCCGGCAGGCCGCGTGCGGCAGATTCTGCATGACATGATGCAGTTTCACGAACGACGCAGCGCAGGAACGGCAGACCGGGTGAAAGACGGAAGGAATTTTCTGGAGTCGATTCTGAAGGTGACGGATGCGCGGTCTCCGTGGAAGGCGCTTTTCCAGGACGAAGTGAAGCTAATGTTCAACCGCGATGAAAAAGTCGTCTACCACGATGATTTGGCGGAGAGCTTCTCGCCGGTTTCCTTCGGCGATTTTGCGGGGCGCGCCGCCCTCTGCGGATTGCAATTTCTAAGCGAAGCGCAACTCAGCGAGGTTCTTGAGCCGGACCTGAGCGCGGAGGTGCTTTCTACTGTGCGCCAGCTTGCACAAGACGACGCCATCGCCTACCAGCAGTATCTCGATTTCGCACGGTATCGCAGATTCAGGCAAACGCTTTTGTGCCACGCCGAAATCCCGTTGCGGCGCGACGGTGCAACGGAGCGCCTGGGCAAATTGTTGGTGGCTTCGCCGATGAAAGTCTCGGCGGAGCGAGGCAATGGCGCCGTCGAGTTCACGAACAGCCGGGGCGCCGGCACGCTCACGACGAATAACCCCGCGGTCATCGCCGTCCTTCGCAGGCTGGAGGAGATTTGGCCGCGTGCCGAACGGTTCGAGGAGCTGGTAAGGAAGGTGCTCCCTTTAATTTCGGAGCCGCAGCAACCGGATGCGCTCGCGGGTCTGGCGCATGCGATGCTGCAACTTGGAGCGAGCACGCTGACGGATCTAAGAACTTACAATTTGCCGCTGGCAGATGGTGTCAGCGAAAAACCTACGGCCAGTCTGCTCGCGCGGCTGATGGTTCAAGAGGGAAACATCGTGACTACGCTCTTACACACCCATCTTAATATCGAGGACGAGCAGGGAAGGCGGTTCGTTCAATTGCTGGATGGAACGCGCGACCGTCATGCGTTGGCGGACGCGCTTGCCGATGCTTTCCCAAATGTTTCTCGGGATACGCTGTTGCAGCAGGTGGACGGCAATCTCGTCCATTTCTACAAAATGGGATTACTGGTTGCCTAAGAAACGTCGGCCACCCGCACACCCGCCGCGCAATACACGTGCCAATTCCGAACCGAATCACGAAAAGCGGAAGGCAATGGCCGGCGCCACGCGACGCTGGGCCGCGCGGATTTGGGAAGTCCCCGGCGTTTCTGTATGATTTTGTCCGTGAACATTATTCTGAGTGACGTGGAAGCGCGGGAGCTTGGCTGTCTGGTGGAGAAGGAAATCACCACGCCGGAATACTATCCGCTTTCGTTGAACGCACTGGTTCATGCTTGCAACCAGAAATCGAACCGCGATCCCCTCATGAATGTGGACGAGGATTCTGTACGCCACGCCTTGCGCTCGTTAAGTGACCAAACGCTAGCGAGATCGGCTGGCGCCGCGGATAGCCGCGTAGCGAAGTACGAGCACCGGCTCGCTGAGATGTTTAATTTCACGCGTCTCGAAACCGCGATTCTTTGCGAGTTGCTGTTGCGCGGTCCGCAAACGCCCGGGGAATTGCGCAGCCGAGCGGAGCGCATGCATCCGTTTGAAGATTTGAGTGTAGTGCATACGACGCTGAAGCACTTGATGGAACGCGAGCCGCCGCTTGCGGCGCTGTTGCCGCGGCAGCCCGGAACGAAGGAAGCGCGCTACGCGCATTTGCTTTCGGGAAATCCGGAAAAACAAGAAACGGAAACCGTGCAACCAAAACGAGAGATGGCGGTATCCAACGATATTGTGGATGGCCAGCGAGTGGCGCGCCTCGAAAACGAACTCGAGGTGCTGCAACAAGAGGTTGCCGATTTGAAGCGCCAGTTCGCTGACTTTCGAAAACAGTTTGAATGAGCGGGGTAAGTGCGTAAACCCGAGACTGCAACATTTTTTCATTTTTCTTGAATGAAGGGTTGACATGCGCCCCCGCGAGTTCATACCATGATGCTTCATCGTTGGTCGCTTGAATCTGCGTAGGGCGGTTCGGAAGCCGTGCATCTTGCAGCAAATTAAATTTTTATGATCACCGTTAAAGAGCTTACGAAGAGGTACGCACGCAACACTGCTGTCGACCACATCTCCTTTGAGATCCAAAAAGGCCAGATTGTCGGCTTTTTGGGGCCAAACGGCGCCGGCAAAACCACGACCATGCGCATGCTGACGTGCTTTCTGCCGCCGACCTCGGGCACCGCGACAGTCGCTGGCTTCGACGTCCTCGAGCAGCCCATGGAAGTGAAAAAGCGCATCGGGTATCTGCCGGAAACGCCTCCGGTCTATCCCGAAATGAGGGCGGGAGAATATCTCGAGTTCGTCGGCGCCTTAAAGGGGCTGCGGAAACCGGAGCTTGGCAAGCGCGTGGATTACGTTTGCGAACGCTGCGCCGTGGCTGACGTCCGCGACAAGCTTATTAGCAAGCTTTCGAAAGGCTACCGCCAGCGCGTGGGCTTGGCGCAGGCCATTATTCACAATCCCGACGTGCTGATTTTGGACGAGCCTACGGCCGGCCTCGACCCCAAGCAAATCAATGAGACGCGGGATTTGATCAAGAGCCTAGCGGGCGACCACACGATTATTCTGAGCACGCACATTCTGCCCGAAGTCGAGCAGACCTGCGAGCAAGTCATGATCATCAATAAAGGAAAGCTGATCGCGACCGATTCCGTGAACAATTTGCAGAGCCGGGCGCGCGGCGCCGAATCCGTGCTCGTGGAAGTGGGCGGCCGCAACGGAGATCTCGATTCCGGGGCCATTCAGAGTCGCCTCGAAAAGGTTGCCGGCGTCAGCAAGGTGGTCTTCAAGGAAAAACGGCAAGCGCGCAACGTCTTCGAGGTCGAGAGCGGAAAGGGCCGCCTGGTGCGCGGCGACTTGGCGCGCGCCGTCGTCGAAGCGGGCTGGGACCTTAACGAGTTACGCCCGTCCGCCATGAGCCTCGAAGAAGTCTTTTTGCAGCTTACCGGCCAGCAGGATGCCGCGCCCAACGAACAACTCGTGGCCAAGGGGGCGAGCAAGTGAGAAACGTTTGGATTATCTGGCGCAAGGAATTGCGCAGCTACTTTGTCTCTCCGATTGCTTACATATTGCTCGCGATGTTCGCGGTCATTTTCGGTTTTTTCTTCTGGAACATCCTGGGCTACTTCGTATTCACGACCATCGAATCGCAGATGCGCGGCGAGATGTTTCCCATGAACCTGAACGAGCAGGTGATTCGTCCGCTGCTCTCCAACGTCGGCGTAATCGGATTGTTCTTTATTCCCATGATCACTATGCGCCTTTTTGCTGAGGAAAAGCGCACCGGCACGATCGAGCTGCTCGTGACCTCGCCGATCAGGGACGGCGAAATCATCTTTGGGAAATGGCTTGCGGCGCTCACTCTCTACGCCGGTCTCCTCTTGCTCACTGCGCTCAATTTCGTTTTCCTTTTCCGCTACGGCAATCCGGACTGGAAGCCGCTGGCCATTGGCTACCTGGGTTTGCTGCTGCAAGCCGGCGCTCTGCTGGCAATTGGCGAGTTCATTTCCACGCTGACAAAGAATCAAATCGTCGCCGGCGCCGTGACTTTCGGAGTCTGCCTGCTGTTGTGGGTTCTGGAATGGGTGGGCGGTTACGAGACGGCGACCTGGGCGACCGTGCTGTCCTACATGTCCGTCGTCACGCATATCGGCTCGTTTTCAAAAGGCCTGCTGGATTCGAAGGATGCGGTGTATTACGTGACCCTGATATTCTTGGGACTCTTTTTCACGGCGCGCTCGCTGGAATCGCTGCGCTGGAGGTCGTAGGTGAATACCGAGCTGTTGAAGGCCAGACAAACGAAATACGCGGCATACGCGACGCTCTATATTGTGGTGACTTTGGCGGTGGTTACCGTGGCCAACGTGCTTGCGAACCGCTACGACAAATCCTACGACGCCACATCCAACAAGCGCTATAGCCTTTCCGAACAGACGGTGAAGATCGTGAAAGGCCTTAAGCAAGATGCGACCATAACGTACTTCGATCAGGCCACCCGCTTCCAGTCGGCGAAAGACCAATTGGATTTGTATGCTGATCTTTCGCCAAAGATTCACGTCGTGTATGTGGACCCCGATAAACAGCCCGAACTGGCGAGGGAAGCGGGCGTCAAGAACTACGGCACAACCATCGTGCAGATTGGCACGCGAAAGAACGAAGCGAAGAGCACGAGCGAGGAGGACATTACCGGGGCCTTCATTCGCGACTTGAAGCACACCACGCGCACGGTTTGTTTCGTCACCGGGAGCGGGGAACACCAAATTGACGAAACGGCCAGGAACGGCTACTCGGGATTCAAGGATCTGCTCGGCAAGGATGATTATCAGACCAAATCGATCAGCTTGCTCGAAAAAGCGGAAGTGCCGGAGGATTGCACGACTGTAGTGGTGGGAGGCCCAACGGCCGATTACCAGCAGCCGGAAGTCGATGCCCTCAAGAAATACGTCGAGGGCGGCGGGCGCGCCTTATTCCTGCTCGATCCACCGCTGAAAATGGGGCGCGAAGACATCGCGGATAATGACGCTTTGACGAGCCTCCTGGCGAGTTGGGGCGTGACGCCGGAGAAGGATCTGATCCTGGATCTGAATCCGATCGGGCAGGTGATGGGGCTAGGACCGCAGGTAGCCCTGGTCACTCGATACGATTCGCAGCCCATCGTGAACGATATGAAGGGCACGGCGACGGGATTTCCTTTGTCCCGTTCGCTGGATACCAAAAACAGCGCCAACACTAGCGTGGATAAGCTGTTCGATTCTTCGGACACCAGCCTGGCCACCACTAAATTGGATTCGCCAAGCATCAATCCGAACGACCCGTCGAACAAGAAGGGGCCTCTGACGATTGCGGCCGCCGGGACGTACAAGACAGGCAAAGAAAACTTGCAAGGGCGGTTTGTAGTGGTGGGCAGCTCCTCCTGGGCGGAGAACTCGTTTTTGCCTTTCAACGGGAATCGCGATCTGGCGCTGAACGCCATGGACTGGCTATCGTCCGATGAAGATCTGATTTCGATCCGGCCGAAAGCGCCCGAAGACCGCCGGATCACGATGACAAAAGCGCAAGAGAATTGGGTGCGCATCACGAGCCAGTTTTTGTTTCCGCTCGCTGTGGTCATCGTCGGGTTTTCGGTCTGGTGGCGGAGAAGGTAAAGCGCTTCCGGACCCGCAAAGAGCAGTTCACAAAATGTCGGGGCAATTCCAATGAAAATAAATAGTTTGCTGGTTGCCGCTATTGTTCTGGCGGCGTTGTCTGGAGTTCTCTATTGGTCGAATCACAAGAAGACATCCGCGAGCGACGTAAAGGTCTCCGCGAACGCGCCGCCGCCGATTCTGTCGCTGCCTCAGGCGGACATCACAAGACTTGAGATCAAGCAAAAAGGCGCGGAGGAAGTGGACCTCGCGAAAAACGACGCGGGCAAATGGCAAATTACCGCGCCGAAAGAACTGCGGGCGGATCAGGATCAAGTTTCGAGCATGCTCTCGACATTGTCTTCGCTGAGTTCCGAGCGGCTGATCGACGCGAAAGCTGGCAACCTGGCCGAGTATGGTCTCGCGCAACCGGCGGTCGAATTGGACGTCACCGAGAAAAATAATAAGACGCAGAAATTGCTGATTGGCGACAACACCCCGACCGGCAACGCGGCTTACGCGGCGCTGGCCGGTGATCCGCGTGTGTTCACGCTCGAGAACTACAACAAGAACAGCCTGGACAAGAGCGTGAAGGACTTGCGGGACAAGCGGCTGCTGATTTTCGACCAGGACAAATTGAGCCGCGTGGACCTGCAAGCGAAAAAACAGGACATCGAATTCGGGCGGAACAAAGACCAATGGGAGATTGTGAAGCCCAAGCCGCTGCGCGCGGATGATTCAAACGTGCAAGACCTGATTAGCAAGCTGGCGAGCGCGAGGATGGACTTGAGCGGCGCGGACGACGACCAGAAGAAAGCGGCCGCGGCGTTTGCTTCGGGAACCGTGGTGGGAATTGCGAAAGTTACGGATCCTTCCGGAACGGAAGTCCTGCAAGTACGGAAAGACAAAAACGATTACTACGCGAAATCGAGCGAAGTCGATGGCGTATACAAAGTGGGAAACGATCTGGGGCTGGCGCTCGACAAAGGTGTGGATGATTTTCGCACCAAGAAGCTCTTCGATCTTGGATTTACCGATCCGGACAAGATTGAGTTTCATGATGGCGCCAAGACATATTTCTTGACCAAAGGCGGAATGGATTGGTGGCTGCCCGACGGCAAGAAAGCCGACTCGATTGACGCGGAGACGTTTGAAGAGAGAGTGCGCGACTTATCGGCGAGCAAATTTGTGGACTCCGGGTTCACGACGCCCGACATGGAACTGACGACCACCGCCAAAGATGGCAAGGACGTCGAGAAGGTGTTGATCTCGAAAAACGGCGATCGATATATCGCGAAGCGGGAGAATGGGCCGGCGTTGTATGAGCTGGACGCGAGCACGGTGAAGGACATAGAGAAGGGCGCCGCAGATATTAAACCCGCCGTCGAGCCAAAACCAGTGGCGAAGCCTAAGCCCAAGAAGTAGGAATCAAGACGCACGGCGAGCTCCGAATTCCAGGACGAGCATCGCGTCTTGCACTTTATAGCAAGCGCGAGCGGCGAGTTCTTGTCGGCCGCACGCGTTAGCGCAGTTTGGAAGAATCGCGCATGGCGCGATCGAGCGATAGCTTCTCGGCGGTTGTCAGCACGCGGACTTCGGATTTCGGCAAGCTCCCAAGCGGCAGCGGGCCAATTGCTACGCGGATCAGGCGCAGCACTTCGACGCCAACAGCTTCCAGCATCCGGCGAATGTGGCGGTTCTTGCCTTCGTCAAGAATAATCTCCAGCCAGGAATTACGTTCCCCCTGACGCAGAAGGGAAGCATCCTTTGCGCGAAGTAGATCTCCCTCTTGTGCGTGAACGCCATTCTTAAGAGCCTCGATCAGCGCGGCGTCAGCGATTTTTCCAATCTGCACGTGATAGGTTTTGTCGAGGTGCGTTTCCGGCCCGGTGATGCGAGCGGCCCACTCGGAATCGTTAGTGAGCAGAAGCAAACCTTCGCTAGCTTTATCTAGCCGGCCGACAGGAGCGGTCCAAGGAAGCTCCGCGCTGAGAAACTTGTAGACTGTGTCGCGGTCCTTTTCATCCGCAGCGGTGGTGACAACGCCGCGAGGCTTATTGAGCATGAGATAGATTTTCTTCGCGGCGGCAACGTGCTGTCCGTCAATCTCAATGCGGTCCTTGTCGATGCGAACGGGCGTTTCAGGATTGCGCCGCACCCCGCCGTTGACGCGAACTTTTCCTACGCGAATGAGTTCCGCGGCTCGCGCCCGCGAACAATAGCCCATCTTCGAGAGCGCTCTCGCCAACCCTATTTTTCTCGATTGGTCATGCGGCAAGTTTCGATTCCTCAGGTTGTGCAACTATTTTGGCAAACTCAGCGACGCGACCGGTGAGGGTTTAGCTGGAGCGGGCGCGTCGTGCTTCACGGCGCCATAGCGGGCGGCTAGCCAGGCGCGGACTTCGTCTGGATTGTAATAGAAGGGGCCCATGCCGCCGCGATAAGCGATGCGGCCTTTTTCGTCGATGATGTAGAAACGCTCCGGCCAGGCGGAATAAGCCGTTTCGGCGGCATTGCTCATGTCGTCGATGCCGAAGTCGATGGGATAGTGGAAGCGCTGGATGAAGTCGTTGGCGATGGCGACGCGCTGGGAGAGAGTTTTCGGTTGAGCGTAGCAGACGTCATCCTTGATGTTCGACTTCATTTCCCATTCGTCTGTTGGGTGAGCTTCGCGGACGTAGACGGTAAGAAAATCAGCGTGGTCCTTGTAGTCATTATAAATCTGCACCACGTCGCCGACGTGGCGGCGGAAGGGCGGTCAAGTGTAGCTGCCAAAAATGACTACAAGAGGGCGTGCGCCCGTGCGTTCGCGAATGTGGAAGTGAGAGGAGCCATCGAGTGAAAGGAGACGAACGTCGGGAGCGGTGTCGCCCACTTTGAGATTGCCGCGGTGCATGTGTGGCAGGGCATAGCGCACCATGAAGTAAGCATCCCTGGGGCTGCCCGCCATTTTGGAGAGGACTCCGAAAGCGCCGAGCAACAGAACCAGAAGAACGCCAATTGTCCATTTCCAGAAACGAGACATCGTCAGTTTTTCCGCCCGTCGAACAAGAATTGGATTCCCAATTCGCAGCAAGAATGAGATGCGACGCTTTTGCTATTAGAACAGCCACTCGACGCGATGGCGAACCGTAACATTGCAGCTTAAGAGGGTGAATAGTATTTTTGCATTAGCGAACCCGCGCCGCACCTATTTCTGCGCGTCCTTGGCGAGCAAGTGTTCGCGCTCGTCCTTGTAACGGGCCAACGCCTTTTCGATCACCGTTAGCGCCGCGTAGGCGGGACGGATTTCCTCGACTTCGACCTTTTTGCCTTCGAGCAGCTTGTAGTCCTGAAAGAAGCGTCGGAGAACCAGCAAACGATGCGGAGGAAGGTCCCGCGCCTCGAGATAGCTGCTGAATTCTGGGTCGCCCGTGGCCACAGCGATGATTTTGTCATCGCTGGCGCCCGAATCGATCATGGTCATCAAGCCGATGGCGCGGGCCTTGATAAGGGCAAGAGGCTGCACCGGTTCCTGACAGAGCACCAGAACGTCGAGAGGATCGTTGTCCTCGGCGTAAGTCTGCGGAATGAAGCCGTAGTTCGCCGGATAAAAAACGGCGGAATGGATGATGCGGTCGACTTTCAGAAGGCCGCTGGCCTTATCCAACTCGTACTTCACATTCGAGCCGAGGGGAATTTCGATGAGCGCCTGAAAGTCGCGCGGCAGTTCTTTTCCTGGAGAAACGTCATGCCAGGGATGGAGCATCGGAGCACATCCTTCTTTATCGGCGTTTCGGACGCTGAGTATTGCGACACTCCATTATCGCCCGGAAAGCACCTGCGGGCCAAAACTCAAGCTGGCGAAGGACTTCATCCCTTAGGACGTTAGAGAACCGCACCATATCAGAATTGGGGTCGGGAGCCGCCTCTCCCGAAGGTTACAGCGCATTAGTGGGTGCCACCCGCTGCGCTACGGACGACTTTCTGCTGTGCTTCACGGCCAGCGTACCCCCTGATTTTTGTAAACACTGATTCTAAACATCTTAGCCTCTCTATAACTCTTTTAGAATCAGTGTTTGAGATAAGGTCCGCAAGCGTTGATTCTAAATGGCTTAGAGGTAAACAGATTTTTTGCCAACTTTGTGCATCTGCTGCGGCTCACGAGAGGTACAGCGGGAACTCCGCAACTCCATCCCGAGACGGTCGCACTAAGGGGGCCCAATAAAAAAGCGGCGCTCAAGCCGCCACAAGAACTCTGAGAAAACTGCTTGGAATGATCGTAGAAGGCTATAAGGCTATAACGCTCCGTCAACTGGTCGGATTGCCAGGGAGCCGATAAGATTGTGATCATGCGACTTTGTGGGCCGCTGGCCTGGCACCCGATTCAGATCTGCAACGATAATTACCGAGTCTCCGACCATACGCCAGAAAGGTGCCGGGCGCGAACGCCCCTTCTATGTGCAGCACAGGCCGCGGTCACGCGTCGGCTCTTAGGGTCGCAGGAACTTGTAGAGGGACAAGAAAGTTGCTGGCGAGCAAATACGCAAACAGGTGTCCAAGAGGTGGCTCTCGACGCAACTGGGTGGCAGAAACCAATCCATTCGTCTCGCTCCATTCCCAGCCGGTGGCGGAAATACCCTTTAGCTTCCCCCGCAGTTCCGTGGCGGTCATCGGATATGCGTAGATGCGGACGTTTTGTGCGAAGAGACGTGCAAGGGCCTCCAGAAGCCTTCCTTCGAGATTGCCGTAAACGTCTTCAAAGGCTCGAATGATCAGGGAAAGACCCGCGACGAAGCGCACGGGCGCCTGCGTATAGCGGCTTACGAGAGCCTTCATCTGGTAGAGCTCGTCTTGGCGAAAAAGCAGCACATCCCCGCCTGCAGCGAGAAGAGCATCGATCCGACGAAGCAAATCGGGGACCTCCGGCACCTGTTCGTCCTTCGTGAGCGCAGCAGCCGTCAGGCAAAAAAAGCCAGCGGGCGCCACCTCTGTTTCCCCTAGCTCCTTCTGAAGCTCCTGAATAGCCGAGGCCAACAATCGCATGTGAACTTGCGAGTGAGATGGGTCGCCGTGGCCAAAGTATCCCGGCGCAAGCACTATGGCTTTCTTGTAGAGAGCCTCGGTGGGAGGAACTGTGGGTCCCTGGGAGGGGAAGAAAACAGCTTCGGCGAATCCGGCACTCACCAACTTGGCTAGCAGGCTACGGCGGTCCCATCCGTCAAATGCTGGCCCCCGAAGATCCACGTAGTCGATCTCGATTCGCTCCTTGACAACATCTTGTGCCAAGCCTGCCAGAAATGACTCCTCGGTTTGCAATTCATAGAACGCGGCGTAAATGAGGTTGACGCCAAGAATACCGATGGCTTCCTGCTGGAGGACATTCGCTGGGTCACGCATATTGATGTGCAGCAGGACGTCGTTTGCAGGTTCGGAGGGCTGCAATTGAAAGCGGAGACCGACCCAACCATGCGGGTCGTTGGTCCCGGCGAAGTTACGCGCGGAGACCGTATCGACAAAGGAGAAGAAGCGTGTATGCGGGCCGCGGGTTTTGCTTAACTGCGCCTGAAGCTGGGCCCATTCCCGGTCCAGCATCGCCTCGAGTCGCTGCCTGGATACGTAGCGCGATCCGGAGCCATAGAGGTCGTCGCTTACTTCCTTGTCGTAGGCGGAAATAGTTTTGGCGACAGTGGCGGAGGCGCCCCCAACTACAAAGAACCAGTGCGAGACTTCCTGTCCGGCACCGATTTCCGCGAACGAGCCGAAGGCGGATCCATCGAGATTCAGCGTCAACGCTTTATGGTGAGTGTCAAGTTTTTCAGTGGAAGGCATAGTCAGGCTCCGCTCGGACGACCTTCTATCAGGCGCGCAACCTCGGTGACGCGCTAGCGATACTCGGCGCGTGAAGACAATTCTACCCGAGATTTTGTTTTTGATTTCGAAAATGCCGAACGTCCTACGTCGGTTTTGCTCCCATGCGCGTTGATTGAACCATGTTCTTTCTGGGCCGCCGGGAAGGGTCAGACTCCAGCGGGACCCGAAGCAGGCCAGAAGTCCCACTGTGGGAAGTTGGAAGCTCCACTTGGACCTTGCAGAGATCTGTGCCGGAAGTTTTTGCTTCTTCAAAAGACCCTGTATTGGATGTCTAAAGACGATATGCTGGTAAAGAAAGGGTGTGAATGATGTCCCTGCCTATCGATAGGGAGCGCATACAGCCATCGATTCGAGTCCCGTTTCGTCCGCCCCGGCGTTTCCGCTGGCTGTTGTTCCTGATTCTCGCGGTGGTTGCCGTGGCCGTCTTCGGCGGTCAGACTTTGCTGTCCTACTACGTCGACGACCTCTGGTTTGGATCGCTCGGCTTTCGAGCAGTCTTCACGAAAATGCTGAGCCTCCAGTGGACGGCCTTCCTTGCGTTCGCCGCGGCCACATTTCTTGTTCTGTATGGATTGATTCTCGCTCTCAAGCGCACGCACCGTGACGATTTGCCGAGCGGTCAAACGATTTTCGTGGGCGGCCAACCTCTGAGGCTGCCTGTCGAGGCGCTCCTGCGCGTCGTCGCCGTCGTCGGCTCGCTCCTTATCGCCTTCGTCACGGGCACGATCATGATGGCGGATTGGCCGACATTGGCTTTGTACTGGTATGCCCCCCCTGCCGGCGGAGGCATCGCGGATCCCCTCCTCGGCAAGCCGCTCAGCTTTTACCTTCTGAAACTTCCTGCCTGGCAACTGTTCTCCGGCTGGCTAATGATGCTCGCCGTCGTTACTTGCGTGGTTGCCGCGTCGTTATTTGTGGTTGCCAACAGCACCCGGGCTCTCGAGGGAATCCGCCGCAGTTACAACGCCATGCCCTGGCGCGGCTTGTCCATCTCCGTTGCCTTCCTCTTGCTGGTCATTGCGCTGCAGGTGTACATCGGCCGGTTCACTCTCTTGTTTGAGGACCACACCATCTTCGGCGGGGCCACTTACACCGACGTGCATATCATGCTCCCGGGCTTGCTGATCGTTTGCGGCGCTCTCATCCTGGGAGCGGCGATTGCCGCCGTGAATGCCGCCTCGGTACAACGCGGCCGCTGGCTGGTCGCGGCAATCGTTCCCGCCATGGCTTGCTATCTCGTTCTTCAGATCGTCGGTTGGTACGTCAGCAACTTTATCGTCAAACCCAACCAACTGGTCCGCGAAAAGCCTTATATCGCCTACAACATCAAAATGACCCGGCTCGCATTCGGTTTGGATCGTATGACGCAGCGCAAGTTTCCCGCCGAGACTACCGTCGAAGCTGCCGACCCCGCCAACAATCAGGCCACGCTGCAGAACATCCGGCTCTGGGACTGGCGTGCCCTTCAGGACACCCTTCGCCAGATTCAGGAAATACGCACGTATTACGACTTTCCCGATATTGATATCGATCGATACGAAATCGACGGCCATCTTCGCGAGGTAATGCTTGCCGCCCGCGAGCTAAATGTCGACAAACTCCCGGAGAGCAGCCGCAACTGGATCAACGAAAAGTTGATCTACACCCACGGCTACGGCATCACGATGAACACGGTCAACGGGTTCACGACCGAGGGCCTGCCCACGCTGCTTCTAAGCAACATGCCCGTCGAGAGTACCGTCCCAGGTCTAACCGT
This sequence comes from Candidatus Acidiferrum sp., assembly GCA_049800195.1. Classification (GTDB taxonomy): domain Bacteria; phylum Acidobacteriota; class Terriglobia; order Acidiferrales; family UBA7541; genus Acidiferrum. Next base: position 174,398 of record JBARJI010000014.1, on the reverse strand, counting down.
CACTCGCCCCGAAATTTATTTCGGCGAACTGACGAACACCGACGTGTACGTGGACACCCGTCAAAAGGAATTCAACTACCCGCAAGGCCAGACGAACAGCTTCACATCTTACGAGGGCACCGGTGGCATCGTCCTCGGAGGTTTTTTCCGCCGCATCCTCATTGCGCTCGAGCGTGGCGATATCACTAAGCTTCCTTTCAGCGATGATGTAACCTCGGACAGCCGGCTGCTCATGCGTCGCACACTGCTCGCCCGCGTATCGGCCCTCGCGCCCTTTCTCACTTTCGATCCGGACCCTTATATCGTGGTCGCCCCGAACGGCCGCTTGTATTGGATGATGGATGCCTTCACCTCCTCGGACGGATACCCCTACTCCAGTCATTACCTCCTCGACGGCACCCCCATCAATTACATGCGCAACAGCGTGAAGGTGGTCATCGACGCCTACAACGGAACCACGACGTTCTACGATTTCGACAATGAAGACCCCATCCTTGCGGCCTACCGCCGCGTGTTTCCCGATTTGTTCAAGGACGAGGCCGCCATGCCTGCGGATTTGCGCAAGCACGTGCGTTACCCCGAAATGTTGCTCAACGTTCAAGCGGCGGCGTATGGCCTTTATCACATGACCGATCCGGAGGTCTTCTACAATCGTGAGGATCTCTGGACCGTAGCCACCGAAGTCGGGCTGGGCGACGATGGCCAGCAAACAACATTGACGATGCAGCCCAATTTTGTGCTTATGCGGCTGCCAGGCGAGACGGATGCGGAGTTCGTGGAAATTCTGCCGTTCACACCGGCAAACCGGAACAATCTAATCGGCTGGATTGCCGGCCGCAGCGACGGCTCCCAGTACGGCAATTCGATCGTCTACGACTTTCCCAAGACCAAACTCGTTGACGGGCCGCTTCAGGTGGAAGCACGCATCGATCAGAATGCCCAGCTCTCCGGCCAGTTGACTCTCTGGAGCCAGCAAGGCTCGCACGTGCGCCGCGGAAATATGCTCGTGATCCCGATTGGACAAACGCTGCTTTACGCGGAGCCTATCTACCTCCAGGCGGAACGCAGCCCCATGCCGGAGTTGCGTCTGGTTGTGCTCGCGGTGCAGGACCGTCTGGCGTATGGCCCGACATTTGAGTCGGCCATGGCCGCACTCTTTGGCGGAGCGACGTCTTCTACAAGTGCGATTGCCCAATCGGAAGAGCCGACGCAGAACAGCTCGTCACCGGTCTCTGCCGCCGTGCCCCAGTCCCCGGCGAGCCTAAAAGCGCTAATCGCGCAGGCCGCCAAGGACCTTTCCGACTACCAGCGATTGACTGCCGAAGGAAAGCTGGGCGAAGCCGGACAAAAGCTGGACGAGTTGAAGCGCGCGCTCGAAGAGCTGAACAAGACTCCAAAATAGCTTGATTGACGCCGTGCGGTGGCCGCTCATTAGCTGACTGAATCGCTCCGCGCGGGGGCCGCAGGATCCGCATAGAGAAAGCTCTCCATGGGCTCTGGATGTTTGCTTCCTGGTTGACGGCCGACTCGACTCCTCATTCCTTGGGAGCTAGCAGGCGCGCGGATGGTATTTCTATCAGTAGAAAGGTGCACCCTTCATTTGCCGAGTGCATCCAACCCTGCTGATAAGCGCTTGGCAACTCGCTATCGAGAGCTTGCAGTGCGTGCTGCCGCGCGACGGCACAGTCGTTCCGCCTCTGCATTCCTGGTGTGGTCGCCGCGTCACAAGCGCTAAGAACTTTTCAGAAGCATCTGAGGATTCATAGGAGGCAGTCATGGCAACTACGAAAGTAGCAGTAGCGCCAATGAAGGCGGCGCAGGTTCCTAAACCGGGAGCCGATTTCGAGATCGTGGAGCGCGAGATTCCCAAGCCGGGTGCAGGGCAGGTGCTCATCAAGGTGCAGGCCTGTGGCGTTTGCCACAGCGACGTGCTGACAAAAGAGGGCGCCTGGCCTGGAATTCAGTATCCGCGCGTTCCGGGACACGAAGTGGCGGGCGTGATCGATGAAGTGGGGGCTGGCGTCACGGCGTGGAAGAAGGGGCAGCGTGTTGGAGTTGGCTGGCACGGCGGGCAGGATGGGACGTGCCGCTCTTGCCGGCGCGGGGATTTTGGCAACTGTGAGAATTTGAAGATTGCGGGCATCAGCTATGACGGCGGATACCAGCAATATATGGTGGCTCCCATGGAGGCCCTGGTGGCGATACCGGACAGTCTGAGTGACGTGGAAGCAGCTCCGCTGCTTTGTGCTGGAATCACCACGTACAACGCGCTGCGCCATAGCGGTGCGATGCCTGGGGACCTGGTTGCGGTGCTGGGGGTGGGCGGCTTAGGCCACTTGGGAATTCAATTTGCGCACAAGTTTGGCTATAAGGTGGCGGCGATCGGGCGAGGGGCTGAAAGCGCGGCGCTGGCTAAGAAACTTGGGGCGGACCTGTACATCGATAACCAGGTGACGAACGCGACGGAGGAGCTGAAAAAAATGGGGGGTGCGCAAGTCATCCTGGCGACTGCGCCAAGCTCGAAAGCGATGTCGGAGCTAATCGATGGGCTGGGGCCGAACGGCAAGCTCATGGTCATCGGTGCGACATTTGATCCCATTGAAGTCACGCCGGTGCAGCTCATTTCTGGGAGTAAGAGCATTCAAGGCTGGTATTCGGGAACTCCAGCCGATTCGGAGGACACGCTGCGTTTTGCGGAACTTAGCGGCGTCCGCCCCATGATCGAGACTTATCCGCTAGAAAAAGCGGCCGAGGCCTACGCACGCATGATGAGTGGCAAGGCGCAGTTCCGCGTCGTTCTGACGATGTGAGATTGGGCGAAACGCAGTCCGCTAAATAACCCGGTGGGATGATCACGAACTTGGAATAGTTCCAAAAAATGGCGCTTCGGGCCGGCTCGATGGCGCGTGGTTGCCTGCGCCATTTTGGTGCGAGGCTCTGTCGGCCCTTCGCGTTGAGGGTTCGCGGCGCACCACATTCGCTGAGGCCGCTATCGACACGCCTTGCGCTGACCATCGAGTGACTATCGGGAGTAAACTAGCGTCGCACATCCAACCGTCCAGGAGTTTCTATGCGACCTGACATTGCCCCAGGGGCTATTTTCCCAGACTATGAACTTTCTGACCATGTCGCGAAACGCCGTAAGCTATCCGAATTGCAAGGTCCACATCCCATGGTTCTTGTTCTCAGCCGCGGAGGTTTCTGCCCCAAGGATCGCCGGCAGGCTGAGGGACTTGTTCAACTCCATCGTGAACTCGAGGTGGCCTATTGCCGGTTGGTCACCATCAGCACGGACAACATTACCGAAACGAATGAATATCGCACCGGCGTCGGCGCTCACTGGCCTTTCCTCTCTGACCCGGGACGCATGATCCAGAAAGACCTCGACATCGCCGAATACACCGATCCTCTCCACAATCCCATGATTCCGCATGTGATTGTCCTCGAGCCCGGTCTTGTCGTTTACAAAATCTATAACGGGTATTGGTTCCTGGGCCGGCCCACTCTGGAAGATTTGCGGCAGGACCTACGCGCCATTACGAAAAAATGCCGGCCGGACTGGGACATCACGACGCCCGAACTCAAAGAGGCGTGGCGGCAAGGGCGCAAGGATCTCTTCTATCCCTATGGCAAAACCTACGTCCAAACTCTCGGTGAACAAGACTAGACCACTGTCATCTTCAGCTATACGGGGTGCCGCGCTCACGCTTCATTTCAGGGCCACTCTGTAGAGGTTGCGGTGAACCTCCGGGTGCAAGGACGCAGACAGTCCCGGCAGCGGCCCCAAGAGAATGGCGCCGTTCACCACTCTCGCGCCACTGATGCTCTGCAAGTCCGTTTGGGTGAGGATCCCGGCGGGCGGCAGGCGCGGCAAACTGCTGGCCTGGGAAACGGGCGCAACTAGAGTTTCTGTTCCGGCCATTGTGCTGATGGTGACACTGAAGGTCTTCCCATCCGGCGTCCATCGTGCCACGCAATATCCGGGACAAACTATCGCAGGCGTTCCGCCGTCGAGAGGACTCGCCAGGAGCAGCGCCGTTGGGCCGTGGCTTTGCGCTTGTGCAGCAAGCGCCCATCGACCATCAGGAGAAATCGCCTGGATATCAAGAACCGGATCGGGGAGTAGCCTTATGCGCTCGCTGCCGTCCTGCTTCATGCGGTATAAGAGGTTGAACCTGCCCTCGGCGGCGCGAAAGTAAATGTAGCCCGCAGAATCCCAGTGGGGTTCGTCTTCGTTCACAGACGAAACGAACTGCCTGGCGGGAGAGCCTGGGTCGAGCGAAGCCAGCCACAGATGGGACCGGTTTTCAGCGTCGGCAGCTGAAAAAACAACTTTCTCCCCATCCGATGAAACGTCGTAGTCCGACACAAGAGTGTCGGGCAGCAGCCGCTCGCTGTGGCCGCCCTCCAGGTCTGCCACCCAAAGCTCTGCGTTGGAAGATTGGCCGGAGGCGCCCTGGCGATAAGCGAGGTAATACAGTTTCTTGCCGTCGCGGGAAAACTTTGGGGAATCGGCATACCCTTCGGAAGAAATTTGGCGCTCGCCCTTGGCATCGCGCACCCAAAGGGTGCTTTCGGCTAGTCCAACGGAGGTGATCAGGGAAGCGCCGTCCGGAGCCACAGCAATGCCTTCTTCTTCCGTGGCGCCGGAGGTCACTTGTTGTGGCGCTCCATCGGGGAAGCGCTGGCGCCAGATATGGAAACGGCCACCGGCGTCGGAACAAAAGTACATCCAGGATTGATCGGGAGACCAGGCCACATAGGTACACGGGGCTCCCTGCGGTCCGACCGGTTTGCCGGCGGAGCTGCCATCGAAGGGGACAAGCCGGCAGGGCAGCCAACCGCCGTTGTCCATTTCCGCCAGGAGCACCCACTTGTGGTCGGGAGAAAGAGCCGAGCGGTGGGCCATGCCGCGGTCGCGCGGCGGAACGTAGATTTCGCGAACGTGATCGCGCGCTGAGGCGGAAGTGACCACGGCCATGTGAATGCCTGACACGATCTCGGAGAAGAGAAGGTTGCTGGAGTCAATCCAGCTGAGGCCCTCGGTATTCCGGAACTTAAGGCGAGGCTCGCCGCCCAGCACGGGCACAGTCCAGGTATCAAATTCATTTGTTGCGAACACGGAGTAGGCGATGTTGGAGCCGTCCGGCGAAAATTGAGGATTGAATTTGATAAAAGCGTCGTTCGTCAGTTGCACAGGGTGGCCGTTGGGGAGAAGCTTGGCATAGATTTGCCCGGAGGTCATGAAGGTGTCCGGGCCACGGATGAACGCGAGGATACGTCCGTCTGGGGAGAGGGCGGGCGAAACAGCGGAGTCGGCAAAATCAGTGAGTTCAGCCCAGCTTGCTTCCGACACAATCGGATGAGCCGACCGCTTGACGCGAAGCCATGAGACAGCCACCGCTGCCAGCAAAACCAACGCCACCGCACTCGCGCCAATTGCCACCCAATTCAGCCGAACACGTTCCGCTAGTGCATCAGGAGTAGTCGTCGCGTCCGGTCTAATCGCTTCTAGTGCTGTTCCCACTTCGGGGCCTGCTTGATAGCGCTGTGGCTCCCCAACAGCAATCACTACCGGCGCTTCGGGCCTGATCTTGCCGATGAAGCGGTAGCCCCGTTTGGGAAGCGTTTCGATATACCGCGGATTGTCTGCGGTATCCCCCAGCGCCTCGCGGATCTTGTTCACGGCGGTGGCCAGACTGTGCTCGAAATCAACGAATGTATCCGCAGGCCATAACTCCCGGCAAATCTCATCTCGGGTAACCACTTCCCCGGCATTCTCCAGTAACAACACCAACAACTGAAAAGGCTGCGCCTGCAAGCGGATCCGTGATCCGTTTTTGCGAACTTCGCCAGAACGCAAGTTTACTTCGAATTGGTCAAAGGAAATTCGTTGCGGCCGCGGTGCGGGCGTCGGAGAGTCTGCGCGAATCCTGAAAGGCATTTGGCGGTCCTAGACGGTTGGATGGCCTACTTTCACTTTCCAGTTGGTGGCGGACAAACCAGCCAGTTTGAACTGCAAGACGGCACTCGAAGCGCGAATTGCCCCAAAATCGCATCATCCGAGCTCATTTTCGCCGATGCTAACACCCCCGCAAAGCCAGGGTCAAGCTCGAGAGACCAAAGGATAAGCATTTGATATGAATGACTTATCAGGTGACAAAAAATTTAACACCAAGTGTGGACCCGAGCATTGCGTTCAACCGCTTCTTCACCGATATTGCGCGAACTTCGCTTTGGTCCGCCCTCTGGGGTTGGGAAAAAGCGGGTGCAGAATAACTGTACTAAGAGGAGAAAAACGATGAATCAGATCCTTGGAGTCACTTTGAAGTTCTTTCGGAGCGGGCGGTTCTCCGCAGTCGCGCTATTGGTCGGCTTGGGCCTTTTGTTGACCCCGACAGGGGCCAGGGCTGGCTGCGGCTTTCCGAGCAAGGCGGGACCCACTCCCCGAATCCCCTTCTTGACCCTCTCCCCACAGAACCAGGACGGTGACGAACCACGTGAGCCTGCCACCATCGTGGGATTGTGGCACGTGGATTACACTGCAACTTTCTCTACCCCCGGCCCGCCTTTGCCGGTTCCTTCGCCAGCTCCAAGCGGGGGCTTCCAATTCATCCAGTCCTATAAGACCTGGCATGCAGATGGCACGGAATTTGAAAATGCTTTTCTGCCCCCGACCGGTGGGAACGTCTGCTACGGAGTGTGGAAGGACCTTGGCCACGGGATGGTCAAGCTACACCACATCGGCCTGATGTTTACGCCGGATGGAACCGCTCTTGCGAACATATTCACAGTCGACGAAACTGACACCGTCTCGGCCGACGGCAGAACCTATACCGGCCACTTCGATTTCAAAATCTACGACCCCACCGACGTCTTTGGCACGGGGACGGTGGTACAGGAACTGAAGGGAACAACTGCGGCCACGCGCATCACCGTGGATTAGTTCACAGTTCGTTGCAATCCAAAAAGCGCGGGATGGTGCCAGGGCGCCTGAAACCATCCCGTTGCAATTTTGAAAGAAGCCTCCGCGGCAGTTCCTGATCATGACACTGGACGGGTTCTGCCGAGGTCATACGGAGCCATGATAGGCGCTGCATGCTGGATTCGGTCGAACCCGTCTTACTGAGGACTCGGTTCCGCGGCGGGGAGCTCGCGGCGTTTGCGCCAGAAATAGATGGCGAAAACGACGGCCACGAGAGGCAGCACGCAGCCGAACTCATCGATGAACCATTTCGTCTTGCCGGTGTCGCGCGTCAGGGGCGTAAAAATGGCTTGAACATACAGGTTGTGGCTGCCGTGAAGGATTGCGCCGGTCCAAAGGCTGCCGGATTTGAGGCGCATCCAGGCAAAGACGAAACTCATGGAGACGACCATCACGGTGAAGCAGGTGAGACCGTACCAGGTGGGAGTGCCGGCGTTGTAATCGCTGAAAATCAGGATGGGATAGTGCCACAGGGACCAGATGATGCCGCTGACAAGGGCGGTTGTAGTGTAAGAGGTGGTCTTGGATAGTTCAGGCACAAGAAATCCGCGCCAGCCAATCTCTTCACCCAGCGCGCTCGAGACACTGCGAACGATGCCGTAGGTGCCGATCAGAAAAATCCCGAGGACTATGGAAATCCAGTGCGGTCCGCCAAGATGCATGGACGTGACGAGCGAATCGAAGAACTCGGGATTACCGAATCCGCCAAAGTGAAAAATCCAGACGATGGCATAGGCGATGGAAGCGTAGAGCAGAGGAATGTACCAACTGCGGATTTGATATTTGGTTTCGCCCCATTTCCAGCCCAGGTCGGAGATGCTGCGGCCGTTGAGACGCAGCGTGAGCATGCCCGCGAGGGCGGGGCACCACATCAGACCGAAGGTGTACATGCCGCGACCGTAACGCAAACTGCCAGAACGAAGAATGAGGAAGTAAAAAAACGAGCTGAATGCCAGAACAATGATGAGATAAGTGAGCACCTGTACGCGAGAACTCTTGGGTTGGGCCATGAACGCCTCCGGTACGGAGGAGGACCATATAACGAGTGGCCTCGCTAAACAAGCGTCGTGCGGGCCTAGGCTCGTGCCTTCTCTATCATTTCGATCCAAATGCCTTTCGATTTTAGAATGAGCTCGACGGCTTCGCGGATGGCGCCTCTTCCAGCACACGCTCTGGTGACGTAGTGCGCCGCGAGTTTCACTTCGAGGACCGCATCGCCGACCGCAACGGCAAGCCCCACGCGGCGTAGGACAGGCAAATCAGGGAGGTCGTCGCCGACGTAGGCGACAGCGGATTCGGGGACACCGGTTTTTTTCAGGATTTCTTCCAGCGCGGGAATTTTCGTCGGCTGCTTTTGATAAATGAACTCCATTTTCATTTCGTGGGCACGGCGGAGGAGGGCAGGGCTCTCGCGGCCGGTGATGACGCCGGTGCGGAGGCCGGCGGTGAACGCGAGGGTCAGGCCCTGGCCGTCATGAGCGTCGAACGTTTTGATTTCGAGCGCGGTGCCGTCGGGCTGAGAAAGTAGAGTGACGGAGCCGTCCGTCAGAGTGCCATCTACGTCCATGAGAAGGACTTGGATTTGAGCGGCGCGCTTCTTGAGGCTTGCGGGGATTTTGATCAGGCCTTTTGACAAGGTGCTCTCCTGTTAGAGATTTGGAAAGAAGCACGGACCCAAAGAGCCGCGCCTAGATAAGTTCCAGCGTCCACAGGTCGTGAAGATGAACGACGCCCAGAACTTGATTTGATTCATCAACTACGACCACCGATGTGATTTTTCGCTTCTCCATCAGCGTCAACGCCTCGCTCGCAAGCACCTGGGGCCTGACCACTTGCGGCTTCGTATTCATGCATTGGTCCGCCGTCATCGTCAAAGTCGCGCCTCCGTGCTTTTCCATCAAGCGCCGCAAGTCGCCGTCGGTAATAATCCCTGCCAGCGTGCCGTCCCCGTTGGCCACCGTTGTCATCCCCAGTTTCTTCGCCGACATTTCATGAAACACCGCCGGCATGGGAGTGTCGAGCGAGACCTTTGGTAATGCGCCACCGACATGCATGATCTTTTCCACGCGAAGCAGCCGCTTGCCCAGGCTGCCGGCGGGATGAAGAGCCGCGAAATCGTCGTGCCGAAAATCCCGTCTCTCGAGCAGCGACACTGCGAGCGCATCGCCCACGGCCATCGCCACAGTCGTGCTGGCTGTGGGCGCCAGATTGAGTGGGCAGGCTTCTTCACTGACGCTGACGTCGAGGACCACTTCGCTCGCCTGCGCGATCGTGGAATTCGTGTTCCCCGTCAGCGCTAGTAGCGGGATCTCCAGCCGCCTCAGCGCGTCGAGCAGGGCGAGAATTTCGCGCGTCTCACCCCCGTAAGAGACCGCCAGCATCACGTCGCCGCGAGCCAACATTCCGAGGTCACCGTGGAGAGCGTCGGCGGGGTGCAGAAAAAAAGAAGGGGTACCTGTGCTCGAAAGTGTGGCGGAAATTTTGCGCCCGACAATGCCCGATTTGCCCATGCCTGTTACTGCCACGCGCCCCTTGCACTGAAAGAGCAGGTCGACCGCCCTCTCGAACTTTGCATCCAGCCGCGCCAAGGCTTCGCTGATGGCTTGGGCTTCGATCTTTAGGACGCGGCGGGCGGTGTCGAGACTCAAGAGGCATCCCCCCGAAATCTTGTAAACGTTGCATCTAACGAGGTTAGCGTTCTTGTAAGTCCTTCATTTACAGCGCTTACAGCCGATAGCGTAAGTGTTGCATTTAAAAGGGTTAAGTTCACTGTGGGGGTGGACTTGCAGCGCGAAGGGCTGGAGCTCGTGGGAGACTCTACCGGGCAGCGCAGACTGATGCGCGAGTTTTGCAAGACGGGCAGGGCGTGCCGTGCCCCTACGGAATAAGCTCCGGTGCCGGGCGAGGTCATTGAGCGCTCCAGCTACGGACTAGAGTTGAGAGTTGTTTGAGGCGATTGAGGAGGGCAGGGAGTTGGGAGAATGGGAGGGCGTTGGGGCCGTCGGAGAGGGCGGCTGCGGGGTTGTCGTGGGTTTCTAGGAAGATGCCGTCGATGCCTGCGGCTACGCCGGCGCGGGCCAGGGGTTCGATGAATTCGGGTTGGCCGCCGCTGGCGTGGCCTTGGCCGCCGGGGAGTTGGACGGAGTGGGTGACGTCGAAGACGACGGGGTAGCCAAGCTTTTGGAGGATGGGGAAGGAGCGCATGTCGACGACGAGATTTTGGTAGCCGAAGGAGGCGCCGCGTTCGGTGAGGATGATCTTGGTGTTGCCGGTGGTGGCGATTTTTTCGACGACGTTGGTCATGTCCCAGGGTGAGACGAATTGGGGTTTCTTGACGTTGATGATGCGGCCGGTTTTGGCGGCCGCCAGGAGGAGATCGGTCTGGCGGGCTAGAAAGGCCGGGATTTGGAGAATGTCGCAGACTTCGGAGGCGGGTTGCGCTTGGGAGGGTTCGTGGATGTCGCTGAGGATTGGCAGGTTTAGATCGGATTTGATTTTGGCGAGGATGCGGAGGCCTTCTGTCAGGCCGGGGCCGCGGAACGCTTGGACGGAGGAACGATTGGCTTTGTCGTAGGAGGCCTTGAAGATGTAGGGGACGCCGGAGTCTGCGGCGATTTTGGCAATGCTTTCGGCCATTTTTCGGGCGTGGGCTTCGCTTTCGATGACGCAGGGGCCCGCGATGAGGAAGAGAGGGTTGCCGCAGCCGAGGTGGATGGAGCCAAGAGAAATGTCGTGAGTAGGTATCATCGAAGTTATCGAAGATAGCATACACGCGGCTTCGATTTGGAGATTTGCTGGGTTGCTGGTAACCGGTCATCAGGTAGGACCCACTACCGAGTTTCTTGGCGATCAGGAAGAATTCCCTGCAGCGTACCTGCGCGACATGCCGTCGCGCGATCCGCCAATTTTTGAACTTCACTTCTGGATTCGCTCAGACCACGAAGTCAAAGCGTCTCATTAGAATTTTTCGTGGACCCTGCGATGGTGGATAACGGACACGAATGTTCCGGTGTCATAAGTTGCCGAACTCCACGGCACGCTCAGAACAAAATCGGCGAAGTCGCCACAACCGGCAAAGCTGACTGTAAACGTCGCGGTGGCAGTAGCTCCAACCGCGAGATCGCCAAGCAGGATGGGATAGCCGCTCGGCGACGTGACCACCGGCCGGCAGCGCTCCCCGGCAACCTGCTGTAGCGTAAATCCGTTGATCTGCGTTGCGTAGGCTATGCCTACGTCACCGTTCGTTGCGGTAATGGTGAGCCCGCGCGTATCGTGCCCCTCGCCTTTGTCATCGGAGACGGAAAACGACAGCCCGTATCCGGGCAACTGCGTTGGATCGACAATTCCCCAGTAAGCAGGCTTGGCTTGCAATTCCGTATCGAAGGGCAGAGGCGCATCCAACCGGTCGATCGGGAAACTATCGAGCCAGGTGTCGTCGTCCGCGAAGCCCCAGAACGTCACGGCGCTTATTTTGCCCCGCAACTGCCGCAGCGCGTCAAAGTACTGCTTGTAGAGCCAGCCCTGCTCCGCAATCAGCGACGGCGGAACGGTTGGCGCGTAGTTCGAAGTGTCGTCGCCGGCGTTGTAAACGCTCACGTCCATTTCGGTAATTTGCTGATCGAGGTCGCGGAAATTCTCTTGAATCGTGTCGATCGCCTGAACCACCGCGTCCGCAGACGGATAGTTTATGTCATTATGCATCTCGTGGCCGAGACCATCCAATGGAATGCCACGCTGGCGAAGATCGCGAATCACGCGAACAAGGCACGCTAACCGGTTCGGATCGGTCGTGCTGTAGTCGTTGATGAACAGCTCCGTTCCCGGAGGCGCGTACTCTCGAGCCGCCTGCAGCGCGACATCGATGTACCCTTTCCCAAGCACTTGGTAGAACGGCCCGTGATACAGGCAGTCAGGTTGTGTGGGATCGATCGGTTCGTTCACCACATCCCAGGCATACACCGCTGTGCCGAAGTGCTGCACCTCGCTTTGGATGTGCTCCTGGATGTTCGCGGTCACGGTAGCCTGATTGGCGGGGGAATTGGTGCCGTCACCAGTGGCATACGCCGGGGTCTGCTCGCCGGTCGACCACACCAGGTTTTGCCCGCGCACCTTCATCTCGTTGCACACCGCCAGGCCCACTTCACTGTCGGCGTTTTCGTAGGTATACGTGCCCTCGGTAGCTTCTACCGAACTCCACTTCATATCGTTTTCCGAAGTGATGCTGTCGAAGTGCTTTGTCAAGAGCTGTGCGTGCGGTCCCGAGAGATCCGTCAAGTCAACCGCTGCGCCTACCGGGAAGAACGGCGAAAGCGTCTTGAAAATCGAAGGAATGTTGGTTTGAATGGTTGGTGGCGGCACATACGTGAGCTGGAAGTCGTCCACATAGAACGACACCAGATCGTTGCCCGACGCCGGAACGGTCTGCAAATACAAATACGCAGCGCCAGGATCGTAGCCGTTGGACATGTTGTAGCGCATCACGCTGATTTGGTGCCAGGCGCCGTCCGCGGGAATGGTCACGCCAGGATATGCGGTCATGCTCGGATAGCTGGTGTTGCCATCGAGGGTAGTCTGCAGGCTCATGTTAAGGATGTGACTCGAGCCGTCCGTCGGCACAAGCATTACCCACACGCTGGCGTTGTACACCGACCCGACGTACATCTTGTCGCTCACATTGATTTGCGGCCCGTCGTAGTTGGCGACTCGCCCGGTGACCAGAAGGCTGTGTGTACCGGTGTGCGCCTCCGCCGTTGTGTTGGTCAGCGTGGAAGCGCCCGTACGTGAACTCCACCCATCCAGACCGCCATCCTCGAAGGTCGTGGTGATCCCGCTGTTATCTTGCTGGCTCGGATTTGGTGGCGGCGGCGAGAGCTCGCCGATGGTCACGTCGTCAACGTAGAAAGAATCCGTCGCGCTGCTGGACTGAATGTAAAGGACCAGACTTGAAGGCGGACCCGGTAAATTGCTGAAGCTTAACGTGCCTTGGACCTTGGTCCACGCGGTGCTCGAAAGCGCACCCGATGTCGCAAGATTATTGTACGAACCTGATGTGTTGGCGCAGTTGGTGGTCTTGGTGGAAAGGGTCGCCGTTGGATTGCTGCTGTCGGGCGCCGCGAGCAACACGTACGCCGTAATCTGATACGTCGCACCCGCCACCACATTATTCACGCTGAGCAGATTCAGGCTCGGCCCCATGTAGCCCGCTGTGCGGTTCGAAACGAGAAGGCTGCGCGCATCGCCATTTGGATCGAGGATCGGCGGAACGCTGTTCGCAAGCGATGCGGAACCAAATGGAGTCCAGCCATCCAGGCCGCCATCCGCGAAAGTATAAGTGGCTATCGGCGTTCCACCCGGCGGCGGCGCCGTCTCGGTAATCACCACTTCGTCCAAGTAGAACGATTGCGCTGAGGTCGCTCCCACCAACTGGGCGTAAAGCACCAGCCCGGTTTCTGTGGTGCTGACCGTGTAGCTGCCGCCAATTTGCGCCCACCCGGAACTCGACACCGGCACTTGGTAGGTTCCGATGGTGTCGTAGCACGTCCCTCCGGAACAGCTGGGATCGCTGCGCTTTATCGTGAAGTTCGCGTTCGTGGCCGCCTCGCCGCTCGTGAGCATCACGTACCCCGTGATCGTGTACGTTGCTCCTGCCTGCAGCAAACCATTCAGCGAAACTGATGGCCCACCCGCGCCGCTTGCGCTCGTCGTAGTCAGCAAACTGTACGATCCGGAATACGCCGCGGCGTTGGTCGCCACCGGTGTGCTGGCCCCATTGAAGGACGTCCAGCCATCCGCCGTTGCGTCTTCGAAGCTGTACGTCGCAACCGTCTGCGCGCCGGCGGCCGTGGCGCAGAACAGTGCGAAAGCAGTCATCAGAAAACCGATGCGCGCGACTCGATTTGCGAATACTACTGGGGGCAGCTTGCGAAATGAGCGGAGCATGGCGATTCTCCTTTACCAACACGACGGCCCGAAAGGGCTTATCGTGTACGTTAACGACATCTGAAAAGTTTAGTACATAGGCTATGTACGTCCGGGGGAACCCACCTCAAGGAAAGACGGAGCTAAGCTACACCTCGCGAGTAGGTGCGTGTCAAGCTACTTTTTTCGGGAGAGGAGTCGCGGTCGGCGCGCTGCTGCAAAAGTGGCGCAGCCCTTCGGAGCTCAAATTGAGGATGCTATGCGTCGGGCACCATGAATCGTGCCCCTACAAAGGCTGGAATTAGGCGTTGGCGTGTGGGGCTACGCGGAGGGCTTGTACGCGCTGGGGTTCGGCGGCGGGGCGGGATTTTTTTTGTGTTCGAGGGCGGCGCCGATGAAAGCGGCAAAGAGGGAGTGGGGTTCGAGGGGCTTGGACTTGAATTTGGGTTGGAACTGACAGCCTAAGAACCAGGAATGCTCGGGGACTTCGATAATTTCGACGTATTTTTCGTCGGCCTCGCTTGTGCCGCTTTCGAGACGTCCTCCCACGCTTGCCAGGTGGCAATGCGATCCGCGTATACGGCACGTGCCTTCGGCAGAAGCCAGGAACCTAACTCTAATCGCAGAGGCGGGCTGTCTGTGTCCACGAGCTTGAGAATGGCCTCCGGTGTCGCCTGGGGATCGCCGCGTTCCGTGTTGACCAGATTCGCCATAATCTGCTTGCGGAAGTCCTCGTAGGCTTCCATGCCATTGGCCCTGACCGCCGACTTGCCAAAGTCGGTTGCGTAGGGGCCCGGCTCAATCAGCGTTACCTTGATGCCGAAGGCCTTGACCTCCTGCGCCATGGTTTCGTGAAGCGATTCGACTGCGGCTTTGGTGGCGGAATAGAAGCCGATGAGCGGCATCGGCACAATCCCAAGGCCGCTGGAGACACCGAGGATATGTCCACTGCGCTGCCGGCGGAGAAAGGGCAGAGCTGCTTTGAGGACTCGGACCATACCGAAATAGTTCGCATCGAAGACATTGTAAATCTGCTCGTCGCTGGCTTCCTCTACGGTCGCGATCAGGCTGACACCGGCGTTGTTGACAAGCACGTCCAACCTGCCGAAATGCGAGTACGCCTGCTGAACAACCTGCTGCACCTGTTCGGGATTTGTCACGTCGAGCGCCAGCGGCAGAACCGCATCTCCGAAGCGCTCCTTCAGGTTGGCGACATCCGCCAGCCTGCGAGCGGTAGCCGTAACCCTATCTCCGCGTTTCAGCACGGCTTCGGCCCAGATGCGGCCGAAACCGCGAGACGCGCCAGTGATAAACCATGTTTTCATGTTAGCTTCTACTTCGTGGTGTCCTAGGCGCCGACCCCGGCCATTTTGCGGAGGCGATCATTCGCGAAATACTGAGCCTGCCCTTCTTCGATGGCTTGCAGAACAAGACCTGCCACGAATTCGGGCTTATCACCATCGGCGTAACTGGCCGACGGTCCGCCGCCCGATGGCTTTCCCATCCTGTTCGTGCCGAAGTTCGTCGCCGTGATAAACGGATAGACTTCACTGACCACGATGCGGTCCTTTTCCAGCTCAGCGCGTGCCGTGAGACTGAAGCCAAGAAGCGCGCGTTTCGAAGACGAGTAAACGCTGTACTGGGGGATAGTCATGAACGCAGTCCCCGAATTGATGTTGACGATGCTTCCACCGCCCTGGCCTCGCATCACGGGAATCACAGCCTGCATCGCAATGATTGGCCCCAAAACATTGAGATGGAAGATTTCGTCAAACAGCGCGGGATCAATCTCCTCGATGGAGGCCGCATAGCTGCGCCCCGCGTTATTTACGAGCCCGTCGATGCGGCCGTAGTGGTTGTGCACGGCGCCCACCGCTTCCCGCACGCGGTCGAACTTCGTCATGTCCGTTGTGACAGGCAAGCTGCTGGGAAGCTGCTGCGCCAGTTTTTGTAACGCATCGCCGCTGCGGGCCAAGAGGGCGACTTTCGCGCCGCGTTCGGACAGCGCCATTGCCGTCGACAGCCCGATCCCTGAAGAAGCGCCCGTGACAATGAATACGTGATCTTTGATTTGCATGGTCTGATCTCCTAACTTAGCGTTTAGCCGACATCGGGGGCGGCCTTATGAGCCGCCCCGATTTTCTATTTTCAGTTCGCCCGTCTCCGTCAATCAACGAGATGCGCGTGCCGGCACCGCGGATACGCTCTCCGCAAGGGTCTCCGTATAACGCATCTGTTCGAGGTCGGCAATCAGTCCCGGTCCAGTCGGGCGCCATCCTAGCCGTTCTTGCGTTCGTGCGCTCGAACCGGTAAGGTCGCGCCCCGCGAACATCGCCAGCCAGCCGAAATGGGCTGCTGCCTCGTCGGGAGATCTTGACACGACCGGCACCTTCAGGCCGCGGCCGATAGCCTCAGCAATGTCCCGGACCGGCACTCCCTCTTCGGCGACCGCATGATACCTCGCGCCTGCTTCCTGCCTCTCGATCGCCAGCCTGTAGAGGCGGGCCGCGTCGAGGACGTGTACGGCCGCCCAGCGGTTGAGCCCGTCACCCACGTACGCCGACACACCCTTCTCGCGAGCCACCGCGATTGTGTAGGTGACCAGGCCCTGCTTAACGGTGTCGTGAACCTGGGGAAGGCGCACCACCGACGCGCGCACGCCACGCTTCGCGAACGCCTCTGCGGTCGCTTCCGAGGCGCGCGGATACACGGGGGAAGGGGGGAGGGGAGCATCTTCTTCTGTAGGGATCCGCCCCTCGGCCACGGTAGCTAGCCCGGAGGTGACCAGCAGTGGCCGCTGGGAGCCTTCGAGAGCCGAACCGAGAGCCTCGATGGCGCGCTTGTCCATCTCGCAGTTTTCTACGAACTTTGAAAAGTCGTGCACAAAAGCGGTGTGAATTACCGCGTCTGCGGCCGCCGCTCCACTGCGCAGGCTTTTCGGGTCTTCCAGACCGCCTCGATGCACTTGGGCGCCAGCGGCGATAAGAGACTTAGCGCCTGCTTCCGAGCGAGCGAGGCCGAGCACCTGATGCCCTGCGTCGATCAATTCCCGGACGACGGCGGAACCGATAAAGCCTGTGGCGCCTGTGACGAATACACGCATGTTTTTCCTCCTTGTGTCCGGCCGTTAGCGCTTCCTATCTAACCTGGCCGGCATTGACGAGCCTCCCCGCTTTGGATAAAGTGGAGAGTGTCTCCGAATACTTAGATTAACGGAGACTGTCTCCGGTTACAAGTCCTTTTGAGATTTTTGAGGATGACTAAGACTTGAGGATGACCAAGAAACGTTCCCCACGCGACGGTCGAAAGCCGCGCGCGGACGCGCAGCGGAATCGCGAGCGCCTTCTCGAAGTCGCGAAGCAAGCGTTCAACCGCTCGGGCGCTGATACCAGCTTGGACGACATCGCCAAACAGGCGGGCGTTGGGCCGGGAACTCTGTATCGCCACTTTCCTACCCGCGAAGAACTTCTAAAGGCGGTTTATCGCAATGAGCTGGAAAGTTTAGCCGTTGCGGGAGAGAAGTTTGCTGAGACCATGCCTCCGGTCGAGGCATTGCGGGCGTGGTTGTTGTTGTTCGTGGATGCCATCGCGGCAAAGCAGATCATCGCACCGGCGCTCAATACGTTGCTTGGAGACCCCAAGAAGGTGTTCGAGACTTCCTACGCTCAGATGCATGAAGCACTTCGTAGACTGGTGAAGCGCGCGGTCAAAAGTGGCCATATCCGAAAGGATCTCGACCCTATCGATCTACTTCGGGCTCTTGTCGGCGTAGCCAACGTGGCGACTAGCCCCGACTGGCAACAAAGCGCCAGGAGACTGGTAGACATCCTTATCGCCGGCTCGCGGCCGCTCAAATAGGTCGGGGATCTGACTCCCCGAATTTTCGGCGAGCCGGAAGTAATGGCAGAAGTGCATGAGAAACGCGAATGCGGGAAAGTGACTGCGCGGGTTGACGGCTCACACGCGGGAATGACGGAATATCCGACGCACAAGCAACTACGCGCCACGGGGGCGCAGATGAAAACGTGGCCCTGCGCCTTGAGGCTCAGGAAAAACCGTTCGGAGGTTAGGGCAAACATGCGGCGCACCGGCACGACCGGGGGCATGCCCCCCTACAAATGCTCAGGATTACGCGTTGGCGTGGGGGGCTACGTGGAGGGCTTGGACTCGCTGAGGTTCAGCGGCGGGGCGTGATTTGTTTTTTTTGTGCTCGATGGAGGCGCTGATGAAGGCGGCGAAGAGGGGGTGGGGCTCGAGGGGCTTGGACTTGAATTCGGGATGGAACTGGCAGCCTAGGAACCACGGGTGCTCCGGAGCTTCGATGATTTCGACGTAATTTTCGTCGGGAGTGCGGCCGGTGATACGCAGGCCGGCGTTGGTGAGAGTTTTTTCGTAGTCGCGATTGAATTCGTAGCGATGACGATGGCGCTCGCTGATCTCGGTTTTGCCGTAGGCTTTGGCGGCGAAAGAACCGGGCTCGAGTTTGCAGAGCCAAGCGCCCAGGCGCATGGTGCCGCCCATTTCGTCGACGCCGAGGAGTTCGCGAAGCTTATAAATGACGCGGTGAGGAGACTGCGGATTGGATTCAGTGGTGTCGGCTTGTTTCAGGCCGGCGACATCGCGGGCGTATTCGACGGTAGCGCATTGCATGCCGAGGCAGATTCCGAAATAGGGCACCTTGTTTTCGCGGGCATATTCGATCGTGTAGATCATGCCTTGCAAGCCGCGTTTGCCGAAGCCTCCGGGAACCAGAATGCCGTCATAGCCGTGCAAGCGGGCGGCGGCGGTCGCTACGGAGTCGATTTCCTCGGCTTCAATCCATTCGAGAATGGTTTTATAGTTGTGGGCGAGGCCACCGTGGAGCAGAGCTTCGCGCAGGCTTTTGTAGGCGTCTTCGAGCTGGACGTATTTGCCAACGACGGCGATGCGGACTTCGCCGGCGGGATTGTGGATGCGATACACGAGATCGAGCCACGGACTCATGTCCGAGGGCCGGTCTTCCAATTTGAGATGGCGTAGGATCTGCGCGTCAAGGCCTTCGCGGCTAAGTTCGACAGGGACAGCGTAAATGGTATCGACGTCTTCCATCGAAATGACGCAGGCTTCGGCAACGTTGCAGAAGAGCGCAATTTTTTTCTTGAGGTCGCCGGGGATGTGACGGTCGCTGCGGCAAAGCAAAATGTCCGGCTGAATTCCGATGCCGAGCATTTCTTTTACGCTGTGCTGGGTGGGCTTGGTTTTCAGTTCGCCGGCAGCGGCGATGAAAGGGACCAGCGTGACGTGAACGAAGAGCGTATTTTCCGCGCCGAGTTCGAGGCGCATCTGGCGAATGGCTTCGAGGAAGGGAAGCGATTCGATGTCTCCGACGGTGCCGCCAATTTCGACGATGACCACATCAACGTTGTCCGAGACTTTTTTGATGGTGGCTTTGATTTCGTCGGTGACATGGGGGATAACCTGGACTGTTTTGCCGAGATAATCGCCGCGACGCTCTTTGGTGAGAATGGTTTCGTAGATGCGGCCGGTGGTCCAGTTGTTGTCGCGGGAGAGCTTGGCGTGGGTGAAGCGCTCGTAATGGCCGAGGTCGAGGTCGGTTTCGGCGCCGTCTTCGGTGACAAAGACCTCACCGTGCTGAAACGGGCTCATCGTACCGGGATCGACGTTCAGGTAAGGATCGCATTTCTGAAGGGTGACTTTGAAACCGCGACTTTCGAGGAGACAACCGATGGAGGAAGCTGCAACTCCCTTTCCAAGCGAGGAAACAACACCGCCGGTAACAAAAATATATTTTGGCGCCATCCATGCAGCCCGCGCCCGAGATTTCCCAGCGCGCCGAGCTTATCAGCCCTCCACAGGAGTGACGTACGCGTAATTATGTTCGGAAAGCACCAGAGTGTCAAATCGAAGTATTGATTTGGGGAACTTGGAATTTGGAATCAGGGAACTGGGGATAGAGGGGAAGCGTGGAAGCACGGATGCCATGAAACTTTTCCTGGCGATGCGGGTTTGGGCCGAGTGGGAGGAGTGCATCTGTCCTAACTCGGGGACAGAGAGAGTTGCTCCTTTGAACAAAAAGGGCTTTAAGCGGAAACATTTAAAGTGCTGTAATCATCAAAGCAGTGGAATATCTGTCTAGCTCCGCGCGCTAAGCGGGGGCAACGCAATAGCGGGGGATTCCGCGGGGGTCACTCGAACGTGGGGAAGGGGTAATGAAATTGAAAATTAGTCTGTTCTTGGGCAGTGTTGTATTCGCAGGCGCGCTTTTTTCCGCTACCTTTTCCGGCGCACAGCAAAATCAAACGCCGGTTCTACAAGCCAACTCCACTTACGACGTGAGCCGCGAAACCACGCTCACAGGCACGGTCATTTCCTACACGACCGCGTCCACGGTTCCGCCCATAGGCGCGCACATGACCGTTCAAACAGTCTACGGGCCTGTCGACGTACACCTCGGCAGTGCAAAGTATCTCGAGCAAAACCACTTCACGGTTTCGGCGGGAGATTCCGTACACGTCACTGGTGAAGTGCTCTCGGTGGGGCAAAGCAGCACGTTTGCCGCGCGCATCGTCGAGGATGGCTCGCAATCCGTTACCGTGCGCAATACCAAAGGTCAGCTAATGCAAATTTCACCTGTGCACGTGCCAAGAGGTGTGCGATGAGGCGCCTGCTCTTCGTTTTCGCGGCATGTGCGATCGGTTGGATAACGGGTTGCAGCGGCGGGGGCTCAAGTACGATAGTCCCGCCTCCTGCAAGCGGTTTCAATAACGCCAGCCTCAAGGGCACCTACGTTTTCTCCGTCACCGGCACGACGATAGACACCAACCTTGATACCGATGACGAGTTCGCCCGAGTCGGGATCTTTATTGCCGATGGGTTGGGCGATATCGCGACGACCGGGGGCATCGAAGACGTTGATAAATTTGGCGAGCCAAACGTCTTTGGAATCAGCGGCGGAAGCTACAGCATCAATTCCGATGGCCGCGGGACTTTAAGCATCATAACCTCGGGCGGCACAGTCCAGTACAGCATCTCGTTGAGCTCCACTTCGAGCGGCTATATGGTAGACATGATTTCGGATGACAGCGAGACTGGAAGCGGCAGTTTTACGCTGCAAAGCGCGACGACGCTTGCGACCGGTACTTATGTATTCGATTTTTCGGGCATTGCGCCGGACAACAGCGGTAACCCGACTTCTATCGTGGGCGACTTTCTTCCTGACAGCGGCACTGGCAGTGGTAGTTTCTCCTCTGGCAGCTACGAAGACGTCAACTACGATGGCACTTTTACTACCAAGGCTCCGATCTCGGGCGGGAGCTTCGCAACCGACAACACAAATCCCGGAACCGGGAGAGGTTTGGCTACCATCGGCGGGATCGACTACGTTTATTACGTTATTGATAGCCAGCATGTCCAATTCATGGGGATTGACCCGGATGGGGAGGCCCCTGGAACGCTCGCTGGCGAAGCCGTTGCGCAGCAAACCGGCGTTCCTAACCAGACGAGCGCTTTCAGCAACAGCAGCTTCGTATTTGTGATGGGAGGGTCTGGAGAGGGCGAGCCAATTACGCGCGGAGGGCGGTTCACGGCGAACGGTGGAAGCCTGACGAGCATCCTCACGGACTACAACGATGGCGGAATGGTGAAGTCGATTCCTCTCGCCAACGCGGGAAACATCACGCTAGACGGCGACAACTCTGGGCGCGGTACGATCACTTATACAGATAGCGTGGCGAGCTACACTTGGGTGTTCTATCTAAGTTCGGCGACGCAAGGCGTAATTCAGGACGACAGCAACGACAATATCATCATCGACGGTACGCTGCTCGCACAAACTGGCGCTCCATTTTCTTCCAGCAGCTTGGCCACGAACTATGCGTTCAATTGGAGTGGCGAAGACGCCAACGGGGAAGAAGATTTCGTGGGCAGCTTCGCGCCAGCTGCCGCCAGCCCGAACGGCTTGTTGGACATCAATGAATTCGGCCTCCAAAAGCTGTACTTGAACAATCTTTTCAACGGCGTAATTACAGTTGGCGGCGACGGGACGGGCAGTTCGGGCACGCGCAGCACGTTCGTCGCCGGCATCAACGGCACTCCGTCCGTGACGCTAAATTACTTCGCCTACATCGCCAACCCGAACACCATCCTGCTCCTGGGGACCAACACAAATCGCGTTGTCGCCGGCGTGCTAACCGCGCAAACTCCATAACGCGCTTCCAGGACAAATATTTCGATTAGGCGCGATACCGCTCGGCCAGGATTTGCCGGGCGGTTTTATTTTTGGAGGAGTTTTTCCACGCGTGCGACGTCTTCGGGTACATCCACGCTAACGGCGTCGTGCTCGACTTCGGCAACGCGGATTTTCCAACCGTTTTCAAGCCAGCGAAGCTGCTCGAGCTGCTCGATGCGTTCGAGTTCACCCTGGGGCAAGGTGGGATACTCGAGGAGGGCATCGCGCTGGAACACATATAGGCCCAGGTGTTTCAGATGGCGCACTTGGATTTTGCTGGAGGTGTCTCGCACCCAGGGAATGGGCGCGCGCGAGAAGTAGAGGGCGTTGTTTTCGAAATCTAGGACGACCTTTACGACGTTAGGGTCCATGATGTCCGCGGGTGTCTTGATGGGAGTTGCGACGGTGGCAAGGGCCGCGGCAGGCTCTTCAAGTAGGGCATTCACGGCTGTGTCGACGGCCACGGGATCCAGCAGCGGCTCATCGCCCTGAACATTTACGAAGATGTCGCCCTTTTCGTGGGCCGCGACTTCGGCGACGCGCTCTGTGCCGGTGCGGTGGTCTGGACGCGTCATGCGGGCGATGCCGCCGAAGGTTTCCACGGCCTTCATGACGCGTTCATCGTCCGTTGCGACAATGACGCGGCTGGCTCGTGTGGCCATCGCGGCCCGTTCGTAGACGCGCTGGATCATGGGTTTGCCAGCTAGAGAAACAAGAGGCTTGCCAGGTAAACGCGTTGACGCAAAGCGCGCGGGGATAACGATGACAATCTCGGGATTCGCCGGGTTCATGGCACAGAGTCTGCCACAATCGGGAATATTTGCGCACTCTATCCGGTCTTCGCCTGATAGGCAGAACGTGCCTGTTTATTGCGACTCTTATGCGCATCCCGCCCGCGTCTTGATTTGAACGCAAGTCATGGAAACTCTCGAGCTTGCCCTGGGTACCATCGGGGGCCTAGTACGGGATTTGCCTTGTCTTCGCTTACGCAGGTGATAGAATCGCGCGTAGTCCGAGCCGCGCGGCCGTTCCGAGTTGCCGGGACGATGGGGGTGCCGTGAAACGCGATGGAGATAGGTTTCGCGTTTTGTGTTTTTCTGTAGTTGTCCTGTTATTCGCTTGCCTAGCCGCGTTCCGCACCGCCGTTCTTGCCGCGCCACAGTCGCAGACACCCGCCGCTGACAACCAGAAACAAGAAAAGAAGTCCAAGGACGACGTAACGAAGGACACGCCGGGGCAGGTCCTCAAACCCGGACGCACTTTGCACATGGACGTGGACCTGGCGTTGGTCAACGTCACAGTGACGGATCCTTATAACCGGCTGGTCACGGGTTTGGATAAGGAGAACTTCCGGATCTACGAGGACAACGTCGAGCAGGAGATCGTGACGTTTTCTTCGGAGGACGTGCCCATTTCGATAGGCGTGATTTTTGATTTCAGCGGGAGCATGTCCAACAAAGTGGGTAAAGCTCGGGAAGCTGCTTTGCAATTTTTCAAGACCGCCAACCCGCAGGATGAATTCTTTTTGGTGAGCTTCAACGAGCGTGCGGAGCTGACGAGTTCCTTCACGAACAGCGTCGAGGATTTGCAGAGCAGCCTGATGCTGACTGCCGCGCACGGACGCACGGCGCTGCTGGACGCCATCTATCTCGGGCTGAGCCAAATGAGGGATGCACACAACGGCAAACGCGCCTTGCTCATCTTATCCGATGGGGGAGATAATCATAGTAGGTACAGCGAAAACGATATCAAGCGTCTGGTGAGGGAAGCGGACACCCAGCTCTATGCAATCGGAATTTTCGATCCGCTAGGAGATCGCAACCGGACGCCGGAAGAGCTACAAGGGCCTTCGTTGCTTTCCGAAGTCACGGAGATGACGGGAGGCCGCGTATTTGACGTAGAGAGGCTCGAGGATCTTCCGGACATCGCCACAAAAATAAGCATGGAGCTGCGAAATCAATATGTCCTGGGATATAGGCCGAGCAACAAAGCACACGATGCACGCTGGAGAAAAATCAAGATCAAGCTGCGGGCGCCCAGAGGGCTGCCGCCGCTCAATGTTTACGCAAAGACAGGGTACTACGCGCCCGGGCACTGAGCGCTCCTCTTCAAGAGCGTGCTGCTTTTCGTGGTTGACCCTGTTTTTTTCTGCGGTGGCCTTGTTTGCGGCCCCTTGCTTTGCCCAGATTCCGATTCCCAATGCACAGCCGCTCCCGCCGGGGCAGGCTCTGAATGCCATTAAGCAAGGTTCGACGATCAAGGTGGACGTCGGCCTGGTGGTGCTGCACACCACGGTGTTGGACGATCGCGGCAAATTTGCGGACGGCCTGAAGGCGGAAAATTTCCGCGTTTATGAAGACAAAGTCGAGCAAAAGATCGCGACCTTCAAGCGCGAGGATGTTCCCGTCAGCATGGGCTTGGTGATCGACAATAGCGGCAGCATGCGCGACAAACGACCCCGCGTGAATGAAGCAGCTCTTACGCTCGTCGAGGCCAGCAATCCGCAGGATGAGGCTTTCGTCGTGAACTTCAACGACGATTTTTATCTCGATCTCGACAAGGATTTCACCAGCAGCATTCCCGAGTTGAAAGAGGCGCTCGAGCGTATCGACTCACGCGGCAGCACGGCGCTCTATGACGCCATTATCGGCTCGCTCGACCATCTCAAAAAAGGCACCAAGGACAAGAAGGTGCTGCTGGTGGTCACCGATGGCGAGGACAATTCCAGCCATTTCTCGCTTGAAAAAACCATTCGGGAAATCCAGAAGACGGACACCGTGATTTACACCATCGGACTCCTGGGCGATGAGCGGCGAAAAGAGAAGAATACCGCCATGAGGGCGTTGAAACATATCGCCGAGGCTTCCGGCGGCTTGGCCTTCTTTCCCGAGAACGTCGATGACGTGCACGCAATCTGCGAGCAAGTGGCGCACGATATTCGCAACCAGTACACGATTGCCTACTATCCTTCCAACACCAAAAAAGACGGCACATTCCGCAGCGTGACCGTGCAGGTGATTCCGCCTCGCGGCCGCGGCAAACTGGTGGCGCGCACGCGCAATGGGTATTACGCGCCCGGCGGTCCTGCCAACACGGAATCAGGGAACTAGCACATATTTTTGGTTGGCGGCGGATCACCCAGATTAGGGAGTGGTCTGATTAAGGAGTTGTCCGAGCCTTCGCCGCTTCCGCGGAAACTTCTGGCCCCTTGAGATAGCGGCTCGCGAATGTTAGGAACGTGGGCCAATTCGGAGCAGGGGTGTGCCCGCCGCTGTGTTGCCGGAAACCGATGTCGCCATCGATAAGTGGCGTCTCAATCAGCGGAAACTCCGTGGTGCCCAGATCTTTTTTCCCGAGAAGACGGTAGACGGGCCCGGCTCCCACCGCGGCCATGAACATTCCGCGCGCATCTACCCAGCCGTCGCCTTGTGTTGCGCCGCCGCTGATAAAGACAGGGCGTGGGGCGCAAAGCGCGATCAGTTCATGCGAATCAACGGGCAAATCGTTCGGCGTGAGTGGCCCCGCATATTTCAAAAAATTTCCGGCCATCCAGTGATATTCGCCGGTTCCTGCAACGTTGCCGATTTGCTCGCCGAAATTCCGGCGATAGAGTGCGGCGCCGCCCGCCCCTGAAGAACTAATGTAAGCAATCGCGAAACGGGGATCGTAGGCCATCGTCACAAGGGCGGCTTTGCCGTAGCGAGAATGTCCTTCAATGCCGACCTGATTGGCGTCGACCGCTTTGTCCGTTTCGAAATAATCCATTGCGCGGCTTGCGCCCCAAGCCCATGCGCGCAGCGCGCCCCAATCGTCGAGCTTGCGCGGCTGGCCTTTATTCACCAGGCCGATGATGCCTTCCGTCAAGCCGGCGCCGTTATCGGCTTGCACGGTGGTGGGAATCAGGACCGCGTAACCCCAGCCTTTCTCCAAAACCTGTTGCTGCCATGTCGGTTCTTTGTTTGCCGCGGCGGCCAATTCTGGAAAACGCTTGGCGATTGCAGCCATAACTTCGGGGCTGAAGCTCAACTCCATGATCACGGGCACGGGGCCGCGCGCGTTTGCCGGCGTGGTCAGCGACAATTGAATATCCACTTTGACTGGCGGATACCCGGAATTATCAACGTGCCCGACCAGTTTTTTTGTGATGACAGGCACGTCTCCGTTCATCGCAAGCGCTACGCTGGTCGCTTCCCAGGTGACCCTAGGCGTTACCTTGGGCATCCGGCCATAAATCTCGCGGTCGAAATCCTCAACAATTTCTGACCGCCGTTGAGTCCACCATACTTTCGCCGACTTGACCTCTTTTCCGTTGTTCAGCTTCAAAGGGTCCGGCAGCGTTGGATAGGGATTCGCCTTCGCTTCATCGTAGTTCGCGGCGTAAGGCGACTTGGGATCGCCATCCGCGCCTCGCCTCAGCGAAGTAATGTGCAGCAATTCCATCATCCGCTGGTGATCTTGTTCGGCCGTCAGATGCACGGGCGATGGGGTCTGCGCGTTCAGTGGAAAGGCAAGCAACAACCCGAGCGCGACGGCGCGGCGCAAACTACCCATCGATTTAAGATTAGTAATATCTACACGAATCGCCATCATTTTTTCTTCCCCGTCATTTCCACCACGTCGAACAAGCCTTCCGCCATACCTTCCAGCACGTTCTTCAGCATTAGGGGCGTCTTTTCGCCCATAAGCACGTGCAGCCCTAAAGCCGGCGGCCCGATTGCCGCGAGTCGCGAAGCCATGCGCTGCATAAATTCAATCGCAAACGTCCGGTGGCTCTGCTGCTTTTCCACCTCAAACCCCGCTGCCTCAAGCGCTTCGCGATACTTTGCCGCCTCCGCCACAAAGCTGGTCTCTTCGCTCGCGGCCCACGGCAACGGAAACCGCAGCGACCCCTCGCGCACGCGCATCAAATCAAAAATCGTAAACCGCGAGCCCCTCTTCAGCACTCGACCCACTTCGCGAAACACACCCGGTTTGTCCGCCAGGTTCATCCCTACGTGAATCATATAGGTGCCGTCAAACGATTCCTCGGCGAAGGGCATCGCCAGCGCGCTGGCGCGCTTAAAGCCCACTCGCACGTCCAGTTTCACCAGCTTTGTTAAGCTTTCCGCTGTTCTGACAAATTCCTCCGTCAGGTCGATCCCGGTCACACGGCAATTTTGTTCCGCCGCGAAATATCGGGCCGGGCCGCCGATCCCGCAGCCGACGTCGAGCAACTCCATGTCCGTGCGCAATCCCATTCCGCGGGCCAGCATTTGGGTGGCTTCGAGGCCTCCGACGTGAAACTCATCCACTGCCGTCAGATCGCTTGCGGTCAGTTGGGCCGTGTCCTTCCCCGCGGCTTTCGCTGCCGCCAATATCGCTTCCTCCAACCTTCCGCGGCCGTAGTGCCTCGCCACTCTCTCTTCCGTTTCCATTGGTTTTCCTATGGCCAGAGTGCCATCTGACAGCGCAACCGGTTCGAGTTCGGACCGGGCCCACGGTGCTGCTCAATTTACTTGCGCTATTTCGCTCAAAAAGCTCGTCCCATGCGGGATTCGAGCGGCAAAATTTTCCGCAACGCTCTGGCCCATGTCCGCGAGCGTTTGACGCACGCCGAGATTCACGCCTGCGCCGCTCGCCGGCGAATACGCCAGAATCGGCACATACTCGCGTGAATGGTCGGTCGTCGGCCAGCGCGGATCGGGATCGCAGCCGTGGTCGGCCGTGATCATCAACAAATCTGAACCGCGCAGCAGCGCCAGAAACGGACCGAGCATGCGGTCAAACTCTTCCAGCGATTCGGCAAAGCCCTCCACATCCTTGCGGTGCCCGTACAGCATATCGAAATCGACCAAATTGCAAAAAATCAGCCCGCGCTTTCTCTCTTGCAGTGCGGCGGACATTTTCATCATGCCGTCAGCATTGCCCGTTGTGGTGACGTACTTCTCGACGCCGCGTCCATTATAAATGTCATGAATTTTGCCGATTCCGAAAATCGGCACATCACACTCAGCGAGTACATCCAGCAGCATCGGTTTCGGCGGATCGACTGCATAATCGTGCCGCCGCGTGGTGCGCGCAAAACGCCCCGCAACTCCGGCGAAGGGCCGCGCAATCACACGACCAACGCGGTCTGGGCCATCGAGCAACTTACGTGCGATTTCGCACATCCGATAAAGCTCCGCGATAGAGATTACATCTTCATGAGCGGCAATCTGGAAAACGCTGTCGCCGGAAGTGTAGACGATCGGTTTTCCCGTGCGAACGTGCTCCTCGCCAAGTTCCTTGATGATTTCCGTGCCCGAGGCAGGTTTGTTGCCCAGCGTCCCGCGCCCAATTTGTTTCTCAAACTCCGCGATCAATGCTTTGGGGAAACCGTGCGGATAAACAGGGAATGCCTGATCCAGCCAAACTCCAGCCATTTCCCAATGTCCGGTGGTCGTATCCTTGCCCGGAGAGTGTGTTGCGCCCTTTCCATACGCGCCGATCGGCGATGCCGCGGCGTTTAGATGCGCAAGCGGCGCAATATTCGCAAGCCCGAGGCGCACCAGATTCGGCAACGCCAGCGAACGCGATTCCGCGATGTGACCAAGAGTGCTCCGCCCCACGTCGCCGTAATCCTCCGCGTCAGGCAATTCCCCGATGCCCACGCTATCCAAGACGATCCAAATAACTCTTTCAAAGGTCGCCATATCCGAGCCTCTTCTCGTTCTTCGCTCTTGGTTCCTATCCTTCGCCGCACTCTAGCACAAAGACGTGAGCCTCCTCGCGCTGTATGGCTGGTTGACCATCTCCGCCCGGACCAGTAATCTTCAGAGATAGCGGACGTCTTGCGAAACTCTGAACTTTTTTGGCGGTTTGTGCGTAATACACAGTGAAGAGGTGTGGGATGGTTCAAGACGGTACCCCTCGGCGCGCTTCCTTGGTTTTTCCGGTTCTTCTTATTGCCATCGGCGGGATATTTCTTTACGCCAACTGGCATCAGGATTTCGATCCATGGCCGATTCTGTGGACCTACTGGCCGCTCATTTTAATTTTCATCGGACTGGGAACGATATGGGACCACTGGCGGCGGCGTCAAAATCCCAATGCGCCGGCCAGTTCTTCGGCAGGCGCAAGCCTCGGGGCGATTGCCTTCGTCATCATTTTGATTTTGATTTTGGGGCACGGCAGAAAGTACAGGCACTGGGGCGGCGGATCAGACTACGCGATGCAGCATCAATCGCGAACTGTGGATCGCCAGAACGCTAAGTCCGTTCGCGTCACTCTGGATCTGGGCGCAGGTGATCTCGACTTGAGCGGCGGCTCGAGCCATCTTCTGGAAGCGGATTTTGATTACCGGAGCTCTTCAGGTGCGCCTAGGGTGGATTACTCCGTTTCCGGAAGCACGGGCGAACTAAACATATCCCAAGAAAATTCCGAGAGTCATTTCAACACGGACGGCGACAACCACTGGACCCTTCATCTCGCCAATGACATTCCCATCGAAATCAAGATCGACATGGGCGCCGGGCACGACAATCTGCGGCTCCGTGATATTGACGTAACGCGCCTCAATCTGCATATGGGCGCTGGCCAAGCGGACGTCGATCTCACGGGTGACCGAAAGTCGGACCTGACCGCGGAGATCGAAGGCGGCGTCGGCGAAGCGGACATCCGCCTGCCGAAAAAGATCGGCGTGGTCGTGAACGCCTCCGGGGGAATCGGCACGATTGAAGCGCCCGGCCTGCATCGCGACGGCGATGAATATACCAACGACGCCTACGGCAAATCTCCCGTCACCATTCATTTGAGGGTCGAAGGCGGAGTTGGCACCATTCGGCTCATGCAAGAGCCTAGTCCACCGCGACGGCGTCTTTTGATTACAAAGTTGCGGAAGAGCTTCTCTACTCCAAATCTTATTTGGCAGGAAGAAGCCAAACATCCTCGTCAACGTAAGCGGTTAGAGGGGTCCCTTCTTCAATTTCGATATTTCCATGTTTGATGTGCCCAAGGGGGCCAAGCACACCGTCGCGTGCGGGTGTGCCGCGCAGGCGGATGCGATCTCCGCCGCTCAGCATTTCTTTCAACTGGATGTTCAGCTCGCCATTGCTTCCGGGTAACATTCCCGCTTTCTTGGTGTGCGTGACCACGGCGACGGCTTTCGCTCCTTCTTTGACGACTACCACATCCCCAATTTTTATATCACTCACCAGAGTTAGCGCCACTTTGTCCCCCTCAGCGGCGTACCGGGAGCTTTCATCGGTCGCGAATGTCAGCGGCACCTCGGTGCCTTCCTTTAGTAGAAATTCTCCCGCGTGTGGGTTAGTCATCGTAGGACTGGGGGGCGGGGTTGTAACCGCCACTGGTTGAGCCGTAGGCGCGGCCTTTTTCTTGCTCGATTCGGCCTTCAGCATTGCGCCCATGACGCCCACACTGGCGCCGCTGCTTTGCATCTGCGTCATGGCATCCGGAGACGTGTCGAAATTCGTGTCGCTCGCTTGAATCACTTTGATGATGACCGAGTCGCTTAGACCTTGTTTCACCATGTCCATGATGTCTTTATTGGTCAGCGCCTTGCGATCCTGCGCCAAGCCAAGCGCCGCCACGAGAGTCACCATCAGGACGAGCAACACACTCTTTTTCAATTTCATGGCCAAACGCTCCCAGGGAATTCCTACAAGTCCGCCGCGGGCCGCATTTCCAGGTCATAGCCATGCAAATGGAAATCGCGCCGGGGACACAATTTCGCGAAAAGCATAGCTCGGAATAAGCGCTCTTGCACATTGTTTTGTCGCTTCATTTCCATTCCGCTCACCCAGGACCTGAACGGAAAGGACGAAGAAGCAGGTGTCAGGTTCGCCGAGGTTCAGGTTCGTGGAGGGCTCAGATGGATCCGGTCCCGCGATGGAGGTGTTCTCCGGCTGCTTTTCTGTTCGGAAACGGCGTTCGCAATCGCTCTATTTCAGCCGAACTCCCACGGTGTACAATCCTCACTTGTCCGTGCCAGACGCTATAATTCAGACCCGGCCATGAAGATTTGTCCAACCTGCCAAAGAAGCTATCCAACGGCGTTTGCCATTTGCCCGCAGGATGGCGCGCGCCTGACGGAACCGCTCGAATGGTCCGAGGGAACCATCATCCGTGGCAAATACCGTATCGTGGGGAAAATCGGCGAAGGCGGCATGGGCGCAGTGTACAAAGCGACGCACATGCACTTCAACGAAGCTTGCGCGCTCAAGGTAATGGCGCCGAGCTTGATGAACGACACGGGCTTGGTCAAGCGGTTCGGGCGCGAAGCGATCATCGCTCGCAAGTTGCGCCACCGGAACGCCGTCAAGGTCGAGGATTTTGACGAGACGGAGGACGGCCGGCCCTTTATCGTGATGGAATTCATCGAAGGGCAAAGCCTGAAAACACTGATGAATGCGCACGGTCCGCTGCCCGTGTCTCGGACTTGCTCGATCATCAAACAGGCTGCGGCTGCGCTCGAGGCCGCTCACGAACTCGGCCTGGTCCACCGCGATATCAAGCCCGACAACATCGTCCTAGTTTTCTCACACGGTGAAGAGGTAGCCAAGGTTCTGGACTTCGGGATCGCCAAAATCCGTGGCGCGCAAAGCAGCGCGCCAGGCATGGCGCTCACAGCCACGGGGATGGTTATTGGCACTCCGCCGTACATGTCGCCCGAGCAGGCCAAAGGCTCTGACAGTGACGAACTTGATGGCCGGTCCGACATCTATTCTCTTGGCGTGTTGATGTACCAGATGCTGACGGGGGCTCTCCCTCTGAAAGCCGACACGCCTCTGAATATGCTGTTTGCCCAAATCCAGACTCCTCCCACGCCCATTTATGAGGCGGGCCGGGGACTGAGCATTCCTGCCGCTGTTGGAAGCCTGGTTATGAAATGCCTTGAGAAAGATCCGGCGCACCGCCCACAAACGGGACGGGACCTGATCGTGGCTCTGGAACTGTGCGAAAGGGAAGTGCAAGCCATTCCTGGAAATTCCCCTCACTCGAAAGCTATGAAGGATTTCTCGGAGAGCACCACCGTTTCAGATACGCCTGCGCGCGCCACCGGCGGGATTACGCCCGTGAATTCAGTTGCGTCGGCCGATGAAGCGACGGTTCGCACGCCTGGTGGGAAGCAAACTCGCCGCGAGCCGCCCCAAACGGCTCTATTTCCTGATCCAACGCTCGTCGCCGCCGGGGCTGCGCACCAGTCGCCTGAGCCTGCTTCCGGCGCGGGCACGGCGGTGCCGGGGAACTCCGCTTCTTCCTCTCGCAGCGCGATCATGGTCCTAGCGGTAATCGTCGTCCTTGCGGCAGGCGGCGGCTGGTATTTCATGCACCGCTCTTCAGGTGCTGCGCAGTCAAGCCCTCCGACTCCAGCCAACGAAAACCTTCCCGCCGTGGATCAACCGCCTGCCACGCAATCAAGCTCGGATGAAGTTAGCCCGGCAAAAACTGAATCTCATGAAGCGAAGCCATTGCCTGCGCGAAAAACAGCCTCTGAAAGAGTAGCGGACGCTCTGAAAACGAAACGCGCGATGCCGGAAGCTGCTTCCGCGGTTCCGCCTGAGACCAACGCCGAAAAGGCGGCTCGCGCCAAAACAGTGAGCGCTACCAGTTCCCTTGGCGACCTCTACTTACAGAACGGCGAATTCGACAACGCCATCATGGAATACACGAAGGGGCTGGAAGTCGACCCTTCCAACAAATCTCTGCAAGACAAAATTGCCCAGGCCATCAAAGCAAAAGTCGCGGCGCAGATCTCGAAACACTGAAGTCCATCCTCTTCCGGTTCCGGAGCCTCGCAGCCCCTGGATTGACACCGTTTGCTCCGATTTTCTCCTAGCCGTATAATTTAGGGTTTAGACAGTGCGCTTTAAGCGCGCTGTCTGGGCTTCCCTTTGGCGACAAAAGAACTCACTCCCGTCCTCAGCGAACAAGAGGCTATCTGCATCCGCGGAGCTCGCGTCCACAATCTGCGCAACATCAGTGTCGAAATTCCTCACAACGCCATTACTGTCGTCACCGGCGTTAGCGGCTCCGGCAAATCCTCGCTTGCCTTTGACACCATCTACGCGGAAGGCCAGCGGCGCTACGTCGAATCTCTTTCCGCTTATGCGCGCCAGTTTCTCGAGCGGATGGAAAAGCCCGACGTCGACGAAATCTCCGGCATTGCTCCGGCGGTCGCCATTCGCCAGAAAAACTCCACGCGCAATCCACGTTCGACGGTAGCAACCTCCACGGAAATATACGATTACCTCCGCCTTCTTTTCGCGCGCTGCGGACAAACCTTTTGCATCAAATGCGCCGCCGAAGTTCGCCGAGACAGCCCTGACGAAATCGCCTCCCGCATCCTTTCTCTCGCTCCCGGCCGCCGCTTCTACATCCTGTATCTGCTGCAAATCGCAACCGAACCGCAAGCCACGGGCGGGGCGCGCCGCGTCCCGAAGAAAAAATCTCCGGCGCCTCCGCAAGAAGCGCTTAAGCAAGCCCTCAGCGAGATCCAAAAGCGCGGCTTCAATCGCCTCTATCAAGATGGCCGCGTCCACGAATTTTGTTCGCCCGAGACTCTCCTCGATGTGAACTTCTCGAAGCCGGTTTATGTTCTTGTCGACCGTCTCTCCGTCAATCCCGAATCGCGCTCGCGCCTTACGGACTCCATCGAAATTTGCTATCGCGAAGGTCGCGGCGAGGCCATCCTCGAATTTATTGCAGATTCAGCCGGAAATCCCGCCGAGCGTTTAACGTTCAACGAGCGGTTCGAATGCAAGAACGACGGCACGCTCTATCAGGAACCCGAGCCACGGCTTTTTTCCTTCAACAATCCTTACGGCGCGTGCCCTCGCTGCCAGGGTTTCGGCAACACCATCGATTTCGACCTTAATCTCGTCGTCCCGGACTCCAGTAAGTCTCTCGATGAAGGCGCCATCGAGCCGTGGACCAAGCCGCGCTACCGCGCGCTTCTCCAGGACGTGAAAAAATGGGCGCGCGGTCGCGGCATTCCGTTGAACGTCCCCTGGCGCCAGCTCACGCCAGAACAGCGCCGTCTCGTGCTGGAAGGCGATCCTGAGAACGATTTCGGAGGCGTAAAAGGCTTTTTCAATTGGCTCGAACGAAAAAAATACAAACTCCATGTGCGCGTCTTTCTGAGCCGCTATCGCGGTTACGCGACTTGTCCGGATTGCAACGGCACGCGCCTTCGTCCCGAAGCCCGCGCCGTCCGCGTAGCCCGCCGCTCGATCACCGAGCTCTGCAAACTCACCGTTAAAGAAGCCCGTACTTTCTTTGCCACGCTTTTGCTCTCCGCAGCGCAAGCCAAAGTCGCAGAAAAAATCCTCGAGGAAGTCCGCACTCGCCTGCAATTCCTCGATGAAGTCGGACTCGACTACTTAACTCTCGACCGCCTCACCTCGACTCTCTCCGGCGGCGAATCACAGCGCATTCAGCTAGCCACTTCGCTGGGCTCGCATCTCGTGGGCGCGCTGTACGTTCTCGACGAGCCCTCTATCGGCCTGCACCCGCGCGACACGCAGCGCCTCATCGACATCCTCAAATCCTTGCGCGACCTCGGCAACACCGTCCTCGTCGTCGAGCACGATCCCGACACTATCCGCTCTGCCGATCGCGTCATCGATCTCGGCCCCGGCGCCGGAGAACTCGGAGGCAAGCTCCTTTTTGCCGGCGACTACGAAGCCATGCTCAACGAACACAAATCTCTCACCGGCCGCTACCTCAGCGGCGAATTAAACATTCCCGTTCCCAACAATCGCCATAAACCAAACGGCAAATTTCTCCGGCTCTACGGCGCGACACTGCACAATCTCCAAAATATTGACCTCATGGTTCCGCTCGGGACTCTCACCGTGATCACCGGTGTCAGCGGCTCCGGCAAGTCCACGCTAGTCCACGATGTTCTCTACCGCGCCCTTGCCGCCAAACGCACGGGCGGCAGCGTCAAGGAATTCTGCGACCGCCTCGAAGGCGATGCCAATATCCGCGAAGTTGTCATCGTCGACCAATCGCCGATCGGCCGCACGCCGCGATCGAATCCCGCAACCTATCTCAAGGCTTTCGATTCGATCCGCGAAGTCTTTGCCGCCACTCCCGACGCCAAACGCCGCGGCTTCACCGCCGGCCATTTTTCTTTCAACGTTCCCGGCGGCCGCTGCGAAACCTGCCAGGGCGATGGCACCGTCACCGTCGAAATGCAATTTCTCGCCGACGTCGAGCTTGTCTGCGAAGAGTGCCGCGGCACCCGCTTCAAAACCAGCGTTCTCGACGTCCGCTACCGCGGCAAAAATGTCCATGAAGTTCTCGAGCTCACCGCGCGCGAGGCTCTCGCCTTTTTTACCGGCGTACCCAAAGTCGTCTCGAAGCTCCGAATCCTGAATGAAATCGGCCTCGGCTATCTCCGCCTCGGCCAATCCGCCACCACGCTCTCCGGCGGCGAAGCCCAGCGCCTCAAACTCGCCGCTCATCTCGCGCGCACCGAAAATCAAGGGATCCTCTATATTCTCGACGAACCAACCACCGGCCTCCATTTCGACGACATCGCCAAACTTCTCTCCGCCTTTCGCAAACTCCTCGAATCCGGCGCGTCTCTTCTCGTCATCGAACACAATCTAGACGTCATCAAATCCGCCGACTGGCTGATCGATCTCGGTCCCGAAGGCGGCGACCGAGGCGGCAAAATCATCGCCAGCGGCACGCCCGAGCAAGTCGCACGCAATCCGCACTCCCACACCGGTCGCTTCCTCGCTCGCGTTCTCTCCGCCAACGGCCAGGCAAAGCGCCCCGCCAATGGCGCATCCAAGTCCGGTATGTCTTCAGTTACAGTCGCAAATGGCGCAGGCAATCCTCCGCCCGAACAATGAACCTCTCGAGTTTCTCCAGATGTGCCGTGTTGGCTCTCTCCGTTATAGGGGCGCGATGCATCGTGCCCTCTTCGTTGTTTGCGTTTAATCCCTTCCCAAACTCCGTCCCCCGCCAATCCTCCCAATCCCGGACAGAAACTCTTTCGAATCCGCTGAACGACCTCCTCAAGGAAGCCCAGCATGATATCGACAACAATCAATTCGCAGCCGCCATCACTCCGCTCCAAAAGCTTCTCGCCGAAAAACCCGACATCGCCTGGGCGCATTTCCAGCTTGCCTACGCTTACACCGCGCTGAAACGCGACGACGAGGCCCGCGCCGAATACGAACGGGCTATCGCGCTCGATCCGAAGATGTCCGAAGCCTTTCTTAATCTAGGCATACTTCTCACGCAGAAGGATCCCGCCGCCGCCGTTGCGCCGCTCCGCAAAGCCGTCGACCTTCTCCCAGCGCAAAGCCGCCCTCGTTTTCTCCTCGGCTTCGCTCTAGAACGCTCCGGCGATATTGCCGGCGCAGCCGAGTCTTACGAAGCCGCCCTGCGCCTTGATCCTCGCGATGTCGAAGCTACCGTTCACCTCGGCAATCTCTACGCCGGCCTCAAAAAATATCCCGAAGCCGAAACCAAATTCCGCTCTGCTCTCGAATCCCAGCCGAAATACGCTCCGGCTCTGCTCGGCCTCGCGCAATCTCTGGACGCCCAAAAGAAGCCCGAGGCCGCCGCCGCGTACCGCGATTTTCTCGCCGTTCAGCCGGACAACGCGCTCGCCCGTTCTCGCCTCATCGATTTGCTCCTCGCGCAGAATCAATATGACGCCGCGCTGGCCGAACTCGACCGGGCCGATGCCGGCAAGCCTGCAAGCCTCGATTCGCTCCGCTCCCGCGCCGACATTCTAATCGCCCAGAAAAAATGGGACGACTCCATCGCCATTCTCCGCAAGGCCCTCGTGCTCGCTCCCGGCGACGCCCAGCTTCACGGCGGGCTTGGCCGCGTCTACCTGCAGAAGCGCGATTTTCCCGCCGCGGAAAAAGAAATCAAAGCTGCCCTCGAAATCGATCGGAATAATCTTGCTTACTGGAAGGATTTGAGCTCTACGTACTATTTGGGCGGCAACTATCCGGCCGCGATTGCCACTCTGGACTTGATCGCCAAGGCCGAAACCCCTGGCGCCGGGGAATGGTTTATCCGCGCTCTCTGCTACGATAAACTGAACCAGCCCAAGCCCGCGCTCGAGGCCTACGAGAAGTTTCTTGCGCTTGACCAGGACAAGAACCCCGACCAGGTCTGGCAAGCGCAGCAGCGCAGCAAAGTCTTGCGCCGCATGCTGGGTCAGAATAGGTGAACGCATGGGCTCCCGCGTGGCGCACAGCATTGCATGTGCAATGGTAGCGCTCACGTTATGTGGTGTAGCCCGCGCGGAGGATAAGTTGAGCGAGCTTCAGGCAAAATTCGATAGCGAAACGAACAGCGTGCACAAAGCAAAGATGATTCAAAAGCTTGGAGACGCGGAATTTGAGGAAGCCGGGCGCGCTGAAAAAGCGGGCGATTACAGCAAGATGGGCCTGCTGCTCGAGAAATACCGCGACAATGTTCGCGTTGCCTCGGAGGCCTTGCTAAAGGCCAATCCCGATGGCGAGCGCCATCCCAACGGTTATAAGCAGCTCGAAATGCATTTGCAGAAAGGGTTGCGCGAGATGGACGAGTTTCTGCTCGAGGCCCCAGATCCCTACAAGCCTCCGCTTCAGCTTGTTCGCAAGGATCTCTTGAACATGGACGACAAACTCCTCCGCTGTCTCTTTCCCGAACACCCTCTTGCCAAGCCGCGAACCACTCGGACTCCGACGGCTACACTTATAAATTCGAAGGTGCGCCGATGAAACTTCGTCTTTGTATCTTGCTTCTACCCCTGGCCGCTATTTTCGCTTCTTCCGTCACTCGAGCAGCCTTGCCTCCTCAAAAGGATTATCTTTCTTCCATCGAGGCCGACAAAATCCGCGATGCGGAAACTCCCAATGAACGCATCACTCTTTTTCTCTCCTTCGCGGATGATCGCATCAAAAAGCTTCAATACGAACTGGAGCATCCTTCCCAGGTGCGTCACGACGAAATGGTCAACTCTCTCCTCAATGCTTATGTCGGTTGCGTCGATGATGCCGCGGACCTCATCCAGCAGGGCATCGAAAAGCAGCAGAACATTCGCAAGGCCATTAATTTGATGGCTTCAAAAACCAAGGATTACATTCTCGTATTACAAAAGATTCCCACCGATACCCCTGACGCCGACTCCTATAAAGACAATTTGAGCGATGCCATCGAAGGCACGCAGGACGCGTCCCGCGAAGCCGAAGCTGCCAAGAAGAATGTTGCTCCGCCCCCCGTCCGGCGAAAGCAATGAACTTGGCGAAGCAAACGACGCCGAGGAACGAGCCGTCCATCGCCAAGCAATTGAGCTTGCGGATGGATGCGATGCCGCCAATCGAACTCACGCCCGCAGATACGCCTACCACGCCAAAGAAACCCACTGCGGGCCGCCGCGAAAGTCCGCAGGTTCCCTGTGGCGCGGCCCTCTTTCAGCGTGTTTTCACGCGGCTCGGTTGCGACGGACGCCCTCCGCGCTTTAGCGTCGAGTTTTATCCTTATGCCAGCTTGGTCCTTACGATTCGCCGCCGCGAAGATTTAGTCTTTGTTCGCTTTTCGGATTTGTTGCGCCGCGCACCGCTCGCGGTTCTGGAAGGCGCTGCCGCTCTGCTAATCTCGCGCGTCTACCGCCGCAAAGCTCCCCGTGTGCTCGTCGAGGCCTATCTCAACTACGCTCGCTCGCACCGCACGCGCAGCCGTATCAGCCAAATGCGCCGCGGCCGCGTTCGCCTGGCCTCAACGGGCCCGCAAGGCCGTCATTTCAATCTCGAAAAAATGTTCGAAGCCCTGAACCAGAAATATTTCTCCGGCTCTTTGCAGCGCCCGCACATCGGCTGGAGCACCCGCGGTTGGCGCCGCCAATTCGGCTGCTACGATCCCGGCCCCAATCAAATCCTCCTCAATCGCCGAATGGACCATCCCGCCGTCCCGCAAGTCGCCGTCGAGTATGTCCTTTACCACGAAATGCTCCACGTCAAGCATCCCACGCGCCGCTCCGGTTGCAGCCTGCTCTCCCATTCCCCCGAATTCCGCGCTGAAGAAAAACTCTTCCACGATTTCGCCCGCGCCCGCCGCATCCTAGACCACCTCGCTCGCTAGGTTCCACCAAATCCGACTTCTCGGCTACACTTACCCTTGAAGGAACTCCTCCTGTGCAAAAGAACGAGAGATCCCAACTGGCTCTTGCACTTCGCAAGAAGTTGCTCGTAAGGTTTGCTAGTGCTCTTGAGCGTGGGACGATCAGCGGGTACGTCCTCAATATAGGTCCGCAGTTTTTTCTCATCGCGCTCGTTTCCGATGGGATTCGATACAACGGTTTCCAATGCTATCGTTTGTCAGACGTCCGGAAATTGCATGTTCCTGATAAATACGCGCGATTTCACGAAGCCGTGCTAAAGAAACGTGGAGTAGCCCCCCTGAAAAAACCGCCAGTTGATGTCAGCAGCCTCGCCGAACTGTTGCTTACAGCGGACCGTTCATTTCCACTTGTGACGATTCACCGCGAGAAGGTTGACGCGAGTGTTTGCTCGATTGGCCGTGTAGTGGAAGTAAAAAATGGCTTCGTGACACTCCTAGAGATCGGACCTGACGCGTCGTGGGACAACCAACTGGAAACGTACCGATTGAGCGAAATCACCCGAGTTGACTTTGGCGGCGACTACGAAGGCGCCTTGCATCTGATCGGAGCCAAAAAGTATCAACGTGCCGTGGACTCAATTTGGGGTAAGTCGAATAGTCGCAAATCGAAGCGACGCACACCTTTGCAATCTTAGCGCCCCATCAAGAACGCTCTCCGAAAAACATCTCCCCCTGTACGCAGGAAGCCTCACCGGAACTTGAGAGATTACATCGACTTCTTTTCTTTCTCGGCTTCCTTATATAGCTTGTCGATCTTCTTCTGAATTTTGTCTTTGTCTTCCGCTTTCGGATACAAATCCAGGTAGCGCTGATACGATTTGATCGCCTGTCGCTTCAGGCCCTTTTTCTCTTGCGCCTCGCCTAAACGCAGAAAAGGAAGCGCGTACCCCGGCTTTGCGAGCGCCGCGTCCTGAAATCGGTCGATGGCCGCGTCCAGATCGCCCTTGTGCATATAAAAAATCCCCACTTGCATGTCTCGTTCCGCGCGTAGTGGATCCCATGTCGGTTGGTCCGGCGCGCTCTGAGAGCTGCCGTCGGT
The DNA here is from genome assembly GCA_049800195.1 of Candidatus Acidiferrum sp. GTDB lineage: Bacteria > Acidobacteriota > Terriglobia > Acidiferrales > UBA7541 > Acidiferrum. The sequence goes on along the minus strand of JBARJI010000014.1, from coordinate 134,111 downwards.
ACTCGGTTTCGCCGGCGGAGCATCCTGTTTCTTCGACGGCGTTGCGGACGGGTCCGCCGGGCTCGCAGGAGGATTTTGCGCAGAAATGTGCGCAGGCGACGCCAGCATCAAAATAATCGCCAGCCCAACGCCCACCGCGTAGCACAATCTTATTTTGGGGAGTTTCATCAAGTCCGTTGGATGCAGTCGTTCAGCTGCCATGTTGCCAACTCCTTCTTCCACGGATCACCGGACACGGCCACGAACTTCGCCCAAACGAGCCTTCTTTACAATTCTAGTATGATGGAGATTGGCGTTTAAGCAGAAATTCCGCGCCTTTCCACATGGAACCCCGAGAAATCGCCGCTCTGCTTCCCGAAAGCCCCGGCGTCTATATCTTCAAAGACGCCGCGGGCGCCGTTCTCTATGTCGGCAAAGCTGCGTCGCTCCGCAGCCGCGTGCGCTCGTATTTTCTCGAATCGAGCTGGGTCAACGCCAAAACCGGCTCGCTCGCCCGCGAAATCGCCGATCTCGAAACCATTCTCGTCGGCAACGAACGTGAGGCCCTGGCCCTCGAACATAACCTCATCAAGCAGTACCGCCCTAAATTCAACGTCGTCCTGCGCGACGATAAAACCTATCCATACATCAAGTTCACCGCCGCGGAAAAATATCCTCGCGTCTATTTCACGCGCCGCATCAAAAAAGACGGCTCGCTCTATTTTGGCCCCTATTTTCCTGCCGGACTTGCGCGCCGCATTCTCCATTTCGTTCACAAACGTTTTCTCGTCCCCAGTTGCACCGTCGATCTCACGCGCAGCCATCCGAGGCCTTGTCTCCAGTATTACATTCATCGTTGTCTCGGCCCCTGCGTTACCGGCCTGACCACCGACGAGCTCTACGCCGAAGCCGCTCGCGACGCCCGCCTGTTTCTCGAAGGCCGCCATCACGACCTCATGAAGAGTCTTCAGGCCCGCATGATGGCCGCGTCGGAAAAAGAGCAATACGAACAAGCCGCCGCCTATCGCGATCTCCTCGGCACCCTCGAAGACATCGAAGAGCGCCAACGCATCGCCGCCGCACAGGGCGACGATACCGACGTCCTCGCCTATTACGCCGAACCACCGCTCGTTGCCGCCAATCTGTTTCACTTGCGCGGCGGCCGCGTGGTGGATCGCCGCGAATTCTATTGGGAAGATCTCGACGAGTTCGATCCCCAGGAATTTGTCCCCTCCTTGCTCAAGCAGCTTTATCTCGAAGCGGAATATTTGCCAAAAGCGATTCACGTTCCCATCGACTTCGAAGACCGCGAGTTGCTCGAGGATACGCTAGCGGAGCGTATCGGTCACAAAGTCGAAATCTTCACTCCGCAGCGCGGAAACAAACGCTCTTTTCTCGACCTCGTCGAGAGCAACGCTAAACATTCTTTCGAGCAGCGCTTCCGCGTTCTGAAGCCCACCTCGAAGGCCATCGGCGAAGCTCTGCAGAACGCTCTCAATCTTCCGGAAGAGCCAAAGCGTATCGAGAGTTTTGACATTTCCCATATTCAAGGAACGGACACGGTGGCCTCGATGGTTGTCTGGGAAAACGGCCGTATGAAAAAATCCGACTACCGAAAATTCATCATTCGCGGCGACGAAGGGCGCGGCGATGAACGCGGAACAGAAGGGCGCGGCGAAGCAACAGTCAGCACAGTCTCGAGCAATCCGCTGCCAATCGTCCCGTCGTCAAGATCTTCCTTTGCAACATCGAAAAACGATGACTTCGCCAGCATGCGCGAAGCCGTGACGCGCCGTTATCGCCGCCTGCAAGAAGAAAAGAAACCGCTCCCAAGTTTAATTTTAATTGACGGCGGAATCGGACAGCTTCACGCTGCGGCGCAAGCGCTTGATTCGTTGCAAATCATCAATCAGCCGCTCGCCAGTATCGCCAAGAAAGAAGAGATTCTTTACGTTCTCGGCCAGGAAGACGAACCCATCGTCCTCGAACATCATTCACCGGCGCTTCATCTCATCCAGCAGATCCGCGACGAAACGCACCGCTTCGCTGTCACCTTCCATCGCCAGCGCCGGGCCGCGCGACAGACCAAATCGGCGCTAACCGGAATTCCCGGCATCGGCCCCCGCACGGCTCAGAAACTTCTGCGCGAATTTGGCAGCGTCTCGAACGTTCGCCGCGCCAGCCTTGAGAAATTATGCGAAATAATCCCGCGAAAAACAGCCGAAAAACTCTTCGAACTGCTAGGAAGTGCGGCTTCGGCGCATAATCAGCCGAGTAACCACAATGACTAGCGCACAACGGTTAGCCCGTATTGCGCCCCCTGTGTCGGTATGTTACGGTTTTTTATGGAGGTTCTCATGGCGGACAATGTAGGTTCCAAGGTCACATATTTTCTCGTGGGGCTCGGCGTCGGCGCCTTGGTCGGCATTTTGTTTGCGCCGAAATCCGGAGATGAGACGCGCGATTTTCTGGCGAAGAAGGCCGACGAGGGCCGCGATTTTGCGCAGCGCAAAGCGAAAGAGCTTCGGGAACGCGCGGACGATTTAATCGAACGCAGCAAGGATGCGGCTTCAAACGGAAAAGATTCCATCTCCGCGGCTGTCGAAGGCGCGCGCGAGGCGTATCGTCGCGAAGCTTCGAAGTCTTAAGATAGTAGTGATGTCTGGGAGCTTCGAAGTATGGAAGCGTCCGGAGTGATTCGTCGTCAAACTTCGAAGATCTGGCGCAGCTCAGTGAACGAGCTGCAAGAGTTCGCAGTGGCAAAGCGGCGCAACGGCAGAGCGTGGAAAACGCAAGATTCGGGAAGGCTTGATTTGGTCCTCGAGAGAGGACACGTGGGGCGAGTATGCAAACCTGGCTCATGATTTTCAGTACCGTCGCGGCGATCGCTCTGGTCGTTCAGTGCGCGATTTTGATCCCCCTGTTTTTTGAGCTGCGCCAGACCAATAAAAAAGTGAATGGGCTTATCACGGACTTGCACGCCCGCGTGGGGCCGATTTTGACGCGCGCGCAAATCCTGCTCGACGACACGCAGCCGAAGATTTCAAACATGGTCGCGGATGCCGCGCACATTGTTTACTTGACGCGGGGGCAGGCGCAGAAAATGGACCGTGTGATCACCGATGCCACGGATCGTTTGCGCGGGCAGCTGAATCACGCCGACAGAATTTTGACGGGAGCGCTCGAGGCGGTCGAAGATGCCGGATCGCAATTCCGCAGCACGGTGTGGCGGCCGATGCAGAAAGCTTCCGCGCTGGTGCAGGGAATTAAGGTTGGGCTCGATCTGTTGCGCTCGCGCCGCGAACGCCGCCGTCCTGACGAACCGCTGGAGCGAGAGGAAGAGCTTTTTATTTGAAGAGCTGACAGCTAACAGTTCACAGTCGAAGGTCTTCTCTTCGTGTCAGCAACTTATTCGAGGCATGCTTTCAAACATTCCGATTTGGAGATCCTTGTCTTTGCCTTCTTTCTTTGCGTCGCTACTTCTTTACTTCGTTCTTCTCCTCTCGCTTGACTCGCGATTTCCGGCGCTTACTCCTACTTAATCCAGGCGCCGCCGAGGACGCGGTCGCCGTCGTAGAAGACGGTGCCTTGGCCTGGTGTGATGGCGCGTTGCGGAGCGTCAAAAGTTATCCGCGCACACGATCCGCCCAGGGCTCCGATCACCGCGGGAGCGGGCTCGTGCTTATGCCGGATTTTCACTGATGCACGAACAGGCTGCGCGGGCTGGTCGATGGAAACCCAATTCACACCGTTCACTTCAAATGAGGTTGTGCGCAGCGCGTCGTCATCGCCAACGATCACGCGATTGTTTTCAGTGTCGATGGAAAGTACGTAGAGCGGCTTGCCAGCGGCAAAACCCAGACCCTTGCGCTGGCCGATAGTGAAATTGTGAACGCCGTTGTGATGGCCGATCACGGCGCCGTCTGCCGTGATGATTTCGCCTTCCATTTGCGACAAGGAAATTCCTGCGTCCTTTGAATATGCCTGGATGAACTGCACGTAGTTGCCGGTCGGCACGAAACAGAGTTCCATACTTTCCGGCTTTTCCGCCACGGGAAGATTGGTACGGCGGGCAAGCGCGCGAACCTCTTCCTTGGTCAATTCGCCCAGAGGGAATTCGCTGCGCGAAAGCTGTTCTTGCGAGAGGCCCCAGAGAAAATACGATTGGTCTTTGCTGTCATCGCGCGCGCGTAAGAGTTCCCACCTGCCGGATTCCTCGTTCTTGCGGATGCGTGCGTAATGGCCGGTGGCCAGGCGCTCGGCTCCAATCTGTCGAGCCATGCGGAGCAGCGGCTCGAACTTCACGTCCGTGTTGCAGTTGGTGCAGGCGATGGGCGTGCGGCCGGCGAGATATTGATCGACGAAGGGGCGCACGACGCGCTGCTCGAATTGCTGCTCGAAATTTACGACATAGTGAGGAAAATTCAGATGCTGCGCAACGCGCTTGGCGTCGTAGACGTCGTCGAGCGAGCAGCAGCGATGCTGTTTAGGGCCGTCGCCCTGCAATTCAGGGAGGCGCCGCTGGTTCCAAAGCTGCATGGTCAGGCCGACGATGGGATGGCCTTGTTCCTGGAGAACAGCGGCTACCGTGGAGGAGTCGACGCCACCGGACATGGCAATGGCGATGAGGCCGCGTTGCGTTTCCTCGCGGGTAGGGAGTGTGTCGAATTCGGTGGCAGCGTTCATCGTAACCATTTCATTTTAGCGGATTCCGCCTCTGGAAGAAAAAGATCGGAATTTGCGCAGAGAGCGTAGAGGACACTGAGATCAAGGAGAAGAGACATGCGAAGAGCCGCGAGGCTAGACATGGGAGGCGGCCTTTTGGTAGGTGGGCGAGAAGGCGCGGAGTTGGGCTACGGCGGCGGGGATAACTTCGAGAGCGAAGTCGATTTCGGATTCGGTGGTGTGGCGGCCGAGGCTGAAACGGAGGCTGGACTTGGCTTCTTCTTGGGAGAGGCCGATGGCGGTGAGGACGTGCGATGGCTCGACGGCTCCGGAGGAACAGGCCGCGCCAACGGAGCAAGCTAAACCTTTCAGGTCCAGGGCGATGACGAGGGCCTCGCCCTCGATGCCGGTGAACTGGATGTTGGTGGTATTCGGAGTGCGCGGGACGCCAGCGCCGTTCACGTGGATTTGCTTGACGCGTTCGAGGAGGCCATGTTCGAGCTTGTCGCGCGACGCGGAAATGCGCTGCGTGTCAGCCGCTAGAGAGCGGCCGGCGACGTCCGCAGCTTTGCCGAGACCTACGACTCCGGCAACGTTTTCAGTGCCGGGACGGAAGCCGCGTTGATGATGGCCGCCATAAAGAAGTTGGCGCAGGCGAGTGCCAGTGCGGATGTAGAGAGCGCCGACGCCTTTGGGGGCGTAGAGCTTGTGGCCGGAAAGCGAGAGTAGATCGACGTTAAGAGCGTTCACCTCAACGGGAATTTTGCCGACCGACTGGACGGCGTCCGTGTGGAAAGGAATTTTGCGCTCCTTGGCGATGCGTCCGATTTCCTCGATCGGCTGAATGGTGCCCAGCTCATTGTTTGCGTGCATCACCGTGATAAGGATCGTCTCGGGGCGAATGGCACGGCGAACGGCTTCGGGATCGACTTGGCCTTCGGCATTGACGGGGAGATAGGTGACGCTTGCGGATTGAGTTTCCGCGGCTTGGCAGGCGTTTAGGACGGCTTCGTGTTCGATCGTGGTCGTGATGATGTGCGGTGGTGCGCTCTGTTGGGACGAGGAAAGGCGCACATCCAGGATTGGCTGTGCCACAAAGGAAGTAAGGACACCGAAGATGGCGTGGTTGTCTGATTCGGTGCCGCCGCTGGTGAAGACGATTTCCTGGGGCTTGGCGCCGATGAGGTGGGCGACTTGCTCGCGAGCGGTCTCGACGGCGGCGCGGGCACGCTGGCCGGGGGAATGGATGGAGGACGCGTTGGCGAAATCGGCGGAGAAGTAGGGAAGCATGGCGTCGAGGACCTGCGGGTCGACGGGGGTGGTGGCGTTGTAATCGAGGTAGACGCGGTTCATCGGAGTGTTCTCAGCATACTACGAGGCCGGCGCGCCAGGTGGCTGGAGAATTGAGGGAGCACCCTCGCCACTTTTTCCTGTATGTGCGGATTCTTCGCGCCCAGACCGCGCGCAAGCGCAGAGTTCTAAAGGGGATAGAGCCGATGAGGGGGTGTTCGAGGTTCGACGTGGGCCGTATGAGGTTGAGGGCCGACAGGCGGTAGGCGGAGTGGATAGGCCCCCCACACGGGGTGTCCGCAAGTTATGAAGTAAGCCCATGAGGGGATTGGAGTTGCGGGTTTTCCTGCGTGTGCGCAGGAATGTCGCTGTGGGAAAAGAGGGAAGTACTTGGTTGGAATTCGAGTTAGGCGCAGTCAGGGGCTGAAGGGAAGCAGATCCCTCTCGACAAGGCCGGAACCATCGGTCGCTTGGCTCTCTTCGAGGCTCAGGGAAAGGGGGGGGGACAAGGTGACGGGCCTGGCGGGCACAAATGGGACGGGCGCGGGCGGGAGGCACGAAATACGTTGAGGATCGGTCCAAACATAAGGAATGATACCAGAAAAGCCGACGTCTGTATACTAGTTATTTATCTTATAGCATGAGTATTCTAACGGCCAGGGCCGGTTCGAACGCAGGTTGGGGAAGTCGAAGAAGAGGAAGCGGTTAGTGGAGGGGTAATTGGAAAGTTATGGCTGTGGAAAAGTGTGGAAAAGTTGGGAAGCTCGACTTTCCCGAATTCAAAAAGGCGTCAAACGGACAAACCATCAGCATGTCGATACTCCGGAGTCTCGGCGGAGCTGCCGCTATGGGAGGAAGGAACTACGCTTGAGCGATTTATAACATTCAGGTATATAAGCGCAAGGGAACGTGGAGCTTCGATGTATTCAAGGGAGGGGGCGATGCGAAACTGGATGCGCGCTGTTGTGGCGACTACGTTTGGTGTGCTGCTCGCAGCGGGCACTTGCCGAGCGCAGTCCGAACGAGAAGAGAAGATCGACAAGAATGAACTCGAACGTGCTGAACTGATGCTGGCGGATCTGCATGTCGCACTGAAAAAGAACTACTACGACCCGACATTTCACGGTATTGACGTTGATGCGCGCTACGAGACGTACCTGGAGCGAGTGAAGAAATCAGCAACGCTTGGAGATGCTTTTCGAACGGTTGCCGCCTATCTTGCGGGGTTGGACGATTCCCACACCTATTTCATTCCGCCGAGGAGAAGCTACCGAACGGAGTATGGATACGAGATGCGGATGATTGGGGATGGATGCTACATCACCGAGTTGCGTCCCGAGACAGATGCAGCCAATAAACTGCACCCAGGGGATCAGGTGCTGGCACTAGACGGCTACACGGTGAACCGCAAGGATCTGTGGCAACTGAATTACTACCTGAATCAGCTAGCCCCGAAACCCGCCAGCGAATTCACGCTAAGAGCCCCGAATGGTGAGCTCCGCAAAGAACAAGTCCTCACGAAATATGAGCAAAGAAAACATCTTCAGGACCTAACCACGGCGGGTGGAATAAACGATTTCCTTCGTTTGACACTTGAAGATGAGGACCAGCAACATTTGATCCGAGCGCGGTACGTGGAGCAAGGCGACGTAATGATCTGGAAGATGCCCACGTTCACCGAGGACGAGGACGAAATCGACCGCCTGATGGGGCTGGCGCGTAAGCACCAAACATTGATCCTAGATCTCCGCGACAACCCCGGTGGGAACATCATGGCGCTCGATTGGATGATCGGGAATTTGTTCGACCACAGTGTGACCATCGCCACACAGATCACTAGGAAAGGTGAGAAACCGCAGATATCCAAGTCGCGGGGCAAAAATATCTATACCGGGAAACTTATTGTATTGGTGGATAGCAACTCAGCATCCGCGGCGGAATTGTTCGCGCGGGTGATGCAACTGGAACACCGAGCAACCATAGTTGGTGACCGAACTTCCGGTCTGGTAATGGAGGCTCTCCATTACCCCTTTCATACGTCCGGGGACATTCAGGTGTTCTATGGGGCATCGATCACGAACGCGGATCTCCGGATGTCTGATGGCAAGAGCTTGGAGAAGGTTGGCGTGACGCCTGACATAGTAGTCTTGCCCACGGCGTCCGAACTGGCGACTGGGGAAGACCCAGTGCTGGCGAAAGCTGCGGAACTCGCGGGAATCAAACTCGATCCCGCGGCGGCTGGGAAGCTATTTCCTTTTGAATGGGCGCCGCTCTAAGGGCAGTGTCTTGCGCCAGTTTGACATGGAGTTTTCTAGAATTGGCCGCCACAGGAGATTGAGAGGCGAGAGTTGTGGCGCGTTTTTTGAGCGCATCGATGCGTTTTTGGTAGTAGTCGGTGAGGCAGCCGAGCCAGCCTTTGTAGATGGCGCAGGATTTTTCGCGGGCGGCCAGCCATTGGCGTTGTTCTGCGCGGAGGGATTCGCGTTCGGAGCCCGCTGGTCTAGCTAGAAGCGATTTATAGAGAGTATTTAGCTGCACGTCGAGGGAAGCTAGAGAATCGACGTGACAGATGACGTTTTCGATTTCGGTGAGCTTTTTGGTGCAATCGTAGCTGGTGGCATAGATGCCGGTTCTTTCGATGGATACGATGGCGAATTCCTGGCCGTTCCATTTGTATTTGATGGTGAGTGGAGTGTTGTCGCGGTCGGGGTCGTCGGAGAAGGTGGCGACGAGGAGGCCCTTTTCGACGGAGAGCGTGTAATTTCGATTGCCAAAGAGATTGTCGTAGATATTGGGATCGGCGTCGGGAATTTTTAGCTCTTCCAGTTCACCATCGGAGTCCCGCGAAACTACGGAATGAATGTCCGGGCCACCGGTGCCGCCCTCGCAGGACATGGCGACGACGATGGCTTGCGGGGTGCCGTCGGCTGTGAAATCGAAATGATCGAAGGAATAGAAATACATGGGCGGTTCCGCGGGGCAGTCGTATTTCTTGTTGTACCAGTCAGCGACTTCTTGTTTTTCGATGGGCTTCGATCTTTGCGCGCGGGCATAGGGCATGCAAGTTAGGCAGAGAAGAATTGCGAGCGTGCGCGTGAAGGCCATGGCGTTTTGGGAGACCGGCTGCCTTAGTCTTCATTATTAGAGCATAGTGCTTCGGTTGTCGCGTGAGAGGGAGGAGTGGCGTGCCCAAAAAAGGGAGGTGAGCTTGCCGGAGCGATCCGCCTCAGAAGTCGGAACCTGCAAGAAATTATTCGGCGCGCAGGGCCTCGACGGGATCTACGGTGGCGGCGCGGCGCGACGGGAGATAGCTGGCGACGAAGGCGGTGGCCACGAGGCCGACGGTGACGGCGGCGTAGGTCATGGGGTCCATGGGGTTGACGTGGAAGAGAAGCGAGGACATGAGGCGCATGACGATGACGGAGATTATCAAGCCGAAGGCGGCGCCGATGCCCGTGAGTATGAGGCCATGGCGGACGAACATGGCGGTGAGGGATTGCGTTTGCGCGCCGAGAGCCATGCGGATACCGATTTCGCGGACCCGCTGGGAGACGGAGCAAGCGATGACGCCGTAGATGCCGACCACCCCGAGGAGAAGAGCCATGCCACCTGCAACAGCAAGCATGATGAGAGTGAAGGAAGTGCGAGCCATGGAGCGCGTGTAGAAGAAGTCGAGGGTGTGAACGTCGGAAAGCGGGAGATTGGGATTCACGGACCAAACGGATTCTCGGACTTCCTTCATAAAGGATTCGGAGCCGGCGCGCGAGCTGCGGATGGCGAAACTAGCGTCACGGCGGAGTTCGCTCGGAGTGCCCTCGAAGTGGTCCACGATGATGGGCCAATACGCGTGGGAGGGGGGAGCTTGGGTGACGCCGTCGTCGTATACATTTGCTACAACACCGATGATTTCGCGCCAATCGTCGGTGGAGGCGACGCGGATGCGTTTGCCAAGAGCGTTCGCGGGCGTGTTCCAATATTCGCGGGCGAAATTCTCAGAAATGACGACGACCGGAATTTTGTTGTAGATGTCCGTCCAGGAGATGTCGCGGCCGGCGAGGAGCGGGGTGCCCATCGTCGAAAATAGACCCGGCGTGATGAACCTAAATCGGCGGAGAGGCGGAAGCTGTCCTTGGGCGTAATCGTGGTCCTGGGCGTAGACGAGATCGTTGCTGTCGCTTCCGTCCATGGGCATTCCCGTGGAAATGGCGGTGGAGGTGACGCCTGGAATGGCGGAAATTTTATCGAGCATGGCCTGGTACATGCGGACGACGCTTTGGTCGTCCTTAACTAGAGTGTCGGGAACCGAGATACGGAAAGATTGCAGGTGTTGAGCTTCGGCCTGGCTGAATCCGGGATTGACGTGAGTCAAGGCGCGGAAAGTGCGGATCATGAGGCCGGAGCAAATGAGAAGAACGAGAGCGAGAGCGACTTGAACGACGACGAGAACGCTGCGGGCGCGATGCTGTTCGCGGCTTTGGCTGTTGGCGCGGCCACCTTCGCGAATGCCAGTACTGAGGCGCACGCCGGCGTATTTAAAGATGGGGATGGAGCCAAAGAGGACGCTGGCGAGAATGGCAACGACGAAGGTGAAGAGCAAGACGGGGCCGTCAATACCAATTTCGTTGATACGCGGGATACCGGAGGGAGCGATGGCGACGAGAGTACGCAATGCGGCAAAGGCCAGTCCCAATCCGATGAGGCTGCCAAGAAGACCGAGGGTGAAGCTCTCGAGGAAAAGTTCTCCAGCGATGCGGTAGGGGCTGGCACCCAGTGCGGAGCGCACGGCCAGCTCCTGCCGACGGCCATCGACGCGGACGAGAAGGAGGTTGGCGACGTTGGCGCAGGCGATGAGAAGGACCATACCGAGGGAGGCCATCAGGACCCAGAGAGTGCCGCCAACGTCACCGACGACGTCGTATTTCAGAGGACGTAGGTTTGGACCGAGATGGGCGTCTTCGAAAAGCTTTACGCTGAAACCCGGCGGGACCGGGAAGCTGCGCGCGACGATGGGCAGCATGCGAGCGACGTCGGCGTTGGCTTGCTCGAGGGTGACGCCGGGCTTGAGCCGGGCAAGGGCTTCATAGCTAAAATTGCCAAGCAGAGATTTGTTGCGATCCCATTTCAAAGGAAGGATGACGGCGCGATCTTTCCAATCCAGGAAATGAAAACGTTGCGGAAGGACTCCGACAATTTCGCGAGGCTTGCCATCGATCATGAGAGTCTGGCCGATGACGGAGGCTGAGCCGGCGAATTTATTGTGCCAATAGCCGTAAGTGAGGATGACCGTGTCGGGCGAGCCTGGGGAATCATCTTGATGCGTGAACCAGCGGCCGAGCATCGGAGGTATGCCGAGAAGAGGGAGAGTGCCGTCGGTGACGTCAAGAGCGTCGACTTGTTCGGGTTCGGCGAGGCCGGTGATGCTGACAGAATCGCCGTTGTAGATGCCGATGTCTTGAAGAGTATGATTTTGCTCACGGTAGATGAAGTAGTTGGCGGGCGCCATGTTGAGAGTGGCCAAATTGATGCCGGGTGCGGTGTGCCAGACGCCGATGAGTTCGGAGGGGCGAGGATAGGGGAGAGGCTTTAGGAGGACGCTTTCGAGAACGCTGAAAACGACGGTGTTGCCCCCGACGCCTGCGGCTAGAGTGATGAGCGTGATGGCGGTGAAAAGCGGAGCTTTGGCGAGGCGACGGAACACTTGCTTAAGATGTTGCATGAAGGTGCGCATGGACGTGGCCTCGTGGGGCAATGCCTTGGGACGGGATAGAGCAGGGCAGAACCCTCAGTGATAGAGACGAAAAGAATGGCCAGAAGTTCCATGAAGTTTGCCGAGGGCGGGTGAGGACGAGTTGGCGGATTTGCCGTAAGACGAGGATTTCGCCTGGATGAGCTCGGACGTGCTAGAGTCTCGCGTGAAGCGCCCGTGATGAGGGGCAGCGCAGGAGGAAGAATTGGCGTATCGGGATTTGCGGGAATTTGTCCAGAAATTGGAGAAGGAAGGAGAACTGAAGCGGATACACGCGGAGATTGACCCCGTTCTTGAGATTACTGAAGTGACGCAGCGGGTGGCGCGGGGCAAGGGCCGGCTGCCGGACAGCGTGGGGCCGGCTCTGCTCTTTGAGAGGCCGAAGGGATCGCGTGTGCCGCTGCTGGTGAACACGTTTGGAAGTGTACGGCGAATGGCGCTGGCGTTTGAAGTGGGAGCGCTGGATGAAGTGGCGGCGCGGATTCAGGGATTCTTGAAGATGGATACACCGCAGGGTCTCTTCGACAAAATCAAGATGTTGCCGAAGTTGGCGGAGCTGGGGTCGTTTTTTCCAAAGAACGTGAAGACAGGCGCTTGCAAGGAAGTGATGCATCACGGGAAAGATGTGAATTTGCTGGATTTCCCTATTTTGAAATGCTGGCCGCAGGATGGCGGGCGGTTCATTACGTTTCCGCTGGTGTTCACGAAGAATCCGGAGACGGGAAAACGAAATGTTGGCATGTACCGGATGCAGATCTACGACGAGCGAACGACCGGAATGCATTGGCAGACTCAGAAGCATGGTGCGGAACATTTCCGTCGTGCGCGGGCGAAAAATCCCGAAGGGCGAATTCCCGTGAGTGTGGCGATCGGAGCGGACCCGGCCACGGCGCTATCCGGGATGTTGCCGATTCCGCCGGATTTGGACGAAATGATGTTCGCCGGATTCTTGCGGCGCGAACCGGTGGAGATGGTGACGTGCGAGACGAACGATCTCGAGGTGCCCGCAAATGCGGAAATTGTGCTGGAAGGCTATGTGAATCTGAATGAGATGCGCACGGAAGGGCCGTTCGGAGATCACACGGGATTTTATTCATTGGAAGGGGAGTATCCGGTTTTTCACGTCGAGTGCGTCACGCACAAGAAGGATCCGATTTATCTAACGACGGTCGTCGGGCCGCCGCCGCAAGAAGACTATTACATGGGCTACGCGGTGGAACGCGTTTTTCTGCCCGTAATGAAGATGCAGTATCCGGAGATTGCGGATGTGGCGATGCCCGCGGAAGGAATTTTTCACAACTTGATGATCGTGGCGATTCGCAAGTCCTATCCGGGGCACGCGCGGAAAATCATGAACGCGATTTGGTCGCTGGGGCAGGCGATGTTCACGAAAGTGATCGTGGTGGTGGATCACGACGTGGACGTGCATAACTACGGGGAAGTTGTATGGAAATCCTTGTGCGCGCTCGATCCGGAAAGAGATGTGCAGTTCTCGCTCGGGCCCGTGGATACTCTGGATCACGCCCAGAGAATGCAGGACTATGGCTCGAAGATGGGCATCGATGCGACGAGGAAATGGGCGACGGAAGGATTCACGCGGCCGTGGCCCGATGAAATTGTGATGGATGAAGGAACGAAGGCGCGGGTGGCGGCGATCTGGAAAACCCTGCAAAAGTGAGAATGGGGAAATCGGAAGCGGGAGTTTGACCACTAAGCATAACCGTCCCTGAGGACAGGCCAGAAGCCCGACAAAATACAACTAATTGTGGTACTTTACTTCTCCGAACCCAATATTTAGTGCGGACCTCCCTCAATACCCCAGAACTCCCTAAGAATAGGGGTAGTTTTAAGGCAACTTCGGCAGAGAATCCCTTGACGCTCTGAGCTTTTCAATGGGATAAACCTTGCACGGGCCGCACCTCGAAGATCCGCAGCGCAAGCAGGGGTGCCCTTGGACGTGGTGGGTTAGGGCGTGAGTTCGGGCGCCGGGGTGACGTTCCTCGTGAATGAATCGCGTGAAGTGATGAATGTACGACAGGCGTCGCAATATCTGGGGATATCTCCGGATACCCTGTACCGTTACATCACGGAGGGCGAAATTCCCGCGTTCAAACTCGGTAATCGTTGGAAACTGCGTAAGACGATTTTGGACCGGTGGATGGAACGCAAGATGAGCCAGGTACATGCGAGGCGCCGGTAGTTTTCCCAGAGGGATGGCGAGAGAGGCCGAGACATGTTGGGAATGGGTAAAAAATCAAGGCAGCTAGTAGGGCTGGATATCGGCTCAAGCTCGATTAAAGCGGTAGAGCTGAAGTCGACGAAAGCCGGCTACGAACTGGTGAGCTTTGGAATGGAATCGCTGGCGCAGGACACGGTGGTGGATGGCGCGATTATGGATGCGCCGCAGGTAGCCAATGCGATCAGCAAGATATTCGATGCACAACGCGTGAAGACGAAGAACGTGGCGACATCGGTTTCAGGCCACTCGGTGATCGTGAAGAGAGTGCCGCTTCCTTTGATGACGGAGGAAGAGCTGTATGACAGGATTCCTTCGGAGGCCAGCCAGCACATTCCGTTTGATATCGCGGACGTGAACTTGAGCTATCAACTGTTGGAGTCCATGGACGCGCAGATGGACGTGCTGCTGGTAGCGGTTAAGAAGGACAAGATTTTGAATCACACCAACGTCCTGGCGCAGGCGGGCAAGACGCCGGTCATCGTGGACATCGACGCCTTCGGCTTGCAGAACTGCTTCGAAGTGAATTACGAGCCGGACGCCGGACAGACGGTGGCCTTGCTGAACATCGGCGCGAGCGTGATGAACATCAACATCGTGCGCGGCGGCGTGCCGTTGTTTACGCGCGACGTCAGCGTGGGTGGAAACCAGTACACCGACGCGCTGCAGAAAGAATTGGACTTGAGCTTTGAAGACGCGGAGCGCTTGAAGAAAGGCGACACTCTTCCCAGCGTGACGGACGAGCAAAAACAGCAGATTCTGCGCAGCGTTTCGGACATCCTGACGCTGGAGATACAAAAGACCTTTGATTTCTTCCGAGCGACGGCGAGCGGAGAGAACATCCAGCGCATCGTCGTGGCAGGCGGCACAGCGCGCGTCCCAGGGCTCGTGGACTTGCTGAGAGAAGAGTTTGCCATGCCCGTGGAAGAATTAAATCCCTTCCGGAAAGTGCTCGTCAATCCCAGCCGGCATAGTGATGACCAGATTCGCGAGATGTCGCCGCGGCTGGCCATCGCGGTGGGACTGGCACTGAGGAGCTTTGACTAACCATGATCCGCATAAACCTTCTCGGACAAATTCGGCCAAAGGCGTCGCGCCGGCCAGTGGATACAGGGGCGGCCCTTCCCGCGTTATTCGTTGGCGCTGGCCTTGTTCTGGGTGTTTTGGTTCTTGGTTTTCTGTACTACTCGTGGCAGCGGCAACTGACCACCGAGAATAATCGCATCAAGGCGTTGCAGGCACAAAAAACGGACCTCGAAAACATCAAGCAACAGGTTGAGGCCTTCGATCGAGAGAAGCAGGTTCTCGAGCAAAGAGTGTCAACCATCGAGCAATTGCAGCGCGACCGCACCGGCGGGCAAGACTTGCTGGATATGGTGGCGAATACGGTTTCGCGGACGGAGAACCTCTGGCTGACGACCATGATCCGAAAGGGCAACAACCTTTCGATTGAGGGTTCGTCGGCTTCGATCAATGCGGTAGCCAATTTCATTACCGCTTTGAAGCGTTCCGGATATTTTCAAAAGGTAGAGATCAAGCAGACGAAGCAGGATGACAAGAGCACGGCCGTGGAAACCTTCAACTTCCAGTTGTCCGCCGAGATCTCGCCACCGCAGGCGGGAGCAACTCCCGCGCAAGCACAGCCGGCAAACGCGGCGCCGAGCTCGGCGCGAACTTCTGCTCCGGTCAAGAAAGGGTAAGGGACCACCATGGCCAATCCGTTTCGCGACATGTCGGTGTTCATGCAGGGCTTGGTGGCAGTGGCCATCGCGGTAGTTGTGCTTCTCTTGGGCGTGTATATTCCGCTTTCACCGGTGGCGCAGGAGCGGGATGCGGTGGATCAGGCCGTCCAGTCGCGCACCAGGCTGAATGAAGAAGTCACGCAGTTGCAAGTTTATAGACAACGATATGGCGAATTGAAGCAGCAGATGGATGCGCTCTCGAAACAGCTAGACACGTTGAAAACGATCGTGCCAGAAGATAAAGAGACGGACGAATTCATCCGACTTCTGCAGGGAGCTGCAAGCGC
Source organism: Candidatus Acidiferrum sp. (assembly GCA_049800195.1). Lineage (GTDB taxonomy): Bacteria > Acidobacteriota > Terriglobia > Acidiferrales > UBA7541 > Acidiferrum. Next base: position 118,166 of record JBARJI010000014.1, on the reverse strand, counting down.
TTCCAACATACAGATTCGTAGTCTGACGGCGGGGACCATTGTCCCGCGGGAGTTTCACTATGAGATGCCGTTCGAAGTGCAAGCGGACGGGCCGTATTTCGATCTGATGGACTTTTTCGGGCGGTTGGCCCGGCTGTCGCGCATCATCAACGTAGGCGATTTGGAGTTCGATGACCCGGACAAGGCCAAGGGAACGAAGTATGCGGTAAGGCCGGGAACTACCGTTTCTGCGATATTTACGGCAACGACTTTCTTTACCAAGCCGGCTGATGCTGGATCGAGTCCCGCACCTGGGGCGAAGTCCGGGGCGAAGTCGGCTAGGAAACCCTGAGCGGGAATGAGCGATCTATGCGTTCAGTAATGACTCTCGTACTAGGGATTTTGCTCGCGGTAGCCGCACCTGGGCTGCGCGCGCAAGCCAAACCGGCTGCACCTGCCGGCGCGAAGACTGCGCCGCAAGCCGCCGGGAAGGCCGCGCCGCGCACACGAAGATCCGCGGAACCAGGGGCGAAGCGCGGAGCAAGACCCACCAACAGAAGAACAGCCCGAGTAGCCAGGCCTGCAAGACCTGTCGAAACCGCGGCTAATCCAGACGCTGCGGCCGCGTCGCCCGACGAGAAGGTAGCGCGCCGCGATCCGTTCGAGTCCTTGGTGGCCCGCCAGCAGGCGCAGAAGAATGCGTTAGCTCAACTGCCGCCGGGTAAGGCGGGCTTGCAAGTGAGCACGCTAAGACTTGACGGGATTGTGAAAGCCCCCAACGGGATGATCGCCGTGGTGACGAACCCGCAATCGCGCACCTATTTCCTGCGGGAAGGCGATCAGTTGTACGACGGACAAGTGGAAAAGATTGCGATGGATGGCGTTTCGTTCCATGAGATGGGCAAAGACGCGTTTGGCAAACCCGTGGAGCGCCAAGTGAACAAGAGAATTTACTCCAGTGCAGGAGACCAGCAATGAAGACGAATTGGCCCGCCTTTCGGTGTGGCTGCTTGATCCTTTCGAGCGCGGTGCTGGGCTCAAGCCCATTGCTGGCTCAGAGTCAGGAGCCGGCTGCCGCGGCACCCGCGGTGATCTCGAGTGTGGCGATAACGCAAGCGCCGCAACGCGCCAGTGTGCGTGTGGAAGGTGAAGGGCGGCTCGACGTCCATGCTTTGCGCATGCAGAATCCAGAGCGACTGGTGCTGGATTTTTCCGGCGCCCGGTTGGCGCTCGAAAAGTCGGTTTTCCCAGGAGATTCAGATACCGTCCGCGATGTGAGGGTCGGCCAATTCCGGCCCAACGTTGCACGCGTGGTGGTGGATCTGAAGAACGCGGCTCCCTACGAGATTTCTCGTGAGGGAACTGCGGTGGTGGTTTCCTTCGGCGTTCAGCCGCAGGTTCCGGTCGCGGCGATTACGGCGTCAACCCCGCCGACCGAAGCTTTGCTACAAAATACGAAGACCGGCACCGGTTTCGAGTACAGCGCCTCGACAACACATCCTGCTGCGCGGCCACAAAGCAACTTACAAATTTCAGCTCCTCGCTTCGCTTTGCCCGGCGAACTGACCCAGCCCTCAGTCGTCCTGGCATCGTTTGGCGGAAGGAATGAACCGGCGCGGGAACCCAAAGCGCAGGAAGCCGCTCAGCAAGCTGCACAGCAGTCGACGATGGCTGCCAATACGCTGGCGGCGTCCTCGGGACAGGCCCAGGGACAACAGATGTCGCCCGCAGCGGCAGGCGCTCCCAAATACACGGGGGAGCCGATTTCGGTAAACCTCAAGGACGTCGATCTGCGGGATTTTTTCCGGCTGATCCACGAAATTAGCGGATTGAACGTGGTCTTGGACCCCGCGGTAAAAGGATCCCTGACGATAGTTCTCGATGAGGTGCCGTGGGATCAGGCTCTCGATATCGTTCTGCAGAACAACGGCCTGGACAAACAGCTCAACGGAAATGTGTTGCGCATCGCGACGCATGATACGTTGAGGAAGGAAGCCGAGACCCAGCGGGACCTCGAAAAGGCGCAAGCGGAAGCCATTGCTCCCGTGACGTTTACTCGCGTCTTGAATTATGCGAAGGCGTCGGCCATGAAGGACACGCTCAAGAAATTCCTGAGTTCGCGCGGAGATATCCTGTCCGACGACCGTTCGAATCAGCTTATCATCCGCGATATTCCCTCGGTCATACCGACGATCGACAATCTTATTCACCAGCTGGACCGCAAGTCGCAGCAGGTCGAGATCGAAGCTCGAGTCATTTCGGCGTCGCGGTCTTTTGCCTCAGACATTGGTACGGAACTTGGTTTCGCTGGGACAACGACAGGCGGGCGTGACATCTATAGCGGTTCGCCTCAGGTTGGCGTCAGCCCCGGCCCGATTACCACGACCCCTCCACCACCACTCATCGCGACTCCGACGAGTTCGTCCACCGGCGGTCCGACAAGCGGAATTCCGCTGGCAACAAGCCTTGGCGCTGGTGTTCCGACGAGCGGCCTAGGTTTCTCGCATAGGTCGCCCAACTTCGCCATCGACTTCTTTCTTTCGATGATGGAAGCGAAAGGCGTTGGCAAAATTCTATCCAAACCGCGCGTCGTAACGCAGAACAACGAAAAGGCCGTGATCAAGCAGGGCGTCAAGCTGCCGATTCAGACGACCATCAACAACACCATTTCGGTGCAATTCATCGACGCCGTGCTGCAATTGGAAGTTACGCCTCAGATTACCGGAGACGGGACAATCTTCATGGACGTGCTCGTCGAGAATACCCAAATCGATCAAGGTATTCCTCGGGTTGAGGGCATCCCTGCATTAGACACGCAGTCCGCGCAAACGAAAGTGCTGGTTCCCGACGGCGGAACGGTCGTCATCGGCGGAATCATCGTCAATCAGCAGAACGTGAACATCCAGGAGGTACCGATCGTCGGGAGTCTGCCTTTGATCGGCAATCTCTTCAAACGGACGACGATCAGTATTACCTCACAAGAGTTGCTGTTCTTCCTGACACCGCGAATCCTGCCTGGATAATTCGGGGCAGAAAACATTAGACTAGGTAGGGAAACGAGGAGACTGCGGTCTCCTCGTTTTATTTATGAGTTCACCCTTCAAAAACCGGCGCAAGACGCTCTACGAGCTGATCTCCAGGGCCAAGCTGGATGCTTTGGTGATCACGCAGCCCGCTAATTGGTATTACTTGACGGGGTTCACGGGGGAATCGGGCGCACTCATCGTTGCAAACGATGGAGAAACGACGCTGATTTCTGATGGGCGATTCACAACCCAGGCGCGGGAAGAGAGCGCCTCCGTTCGGTATCTAGAGCAGAAAGGTTCTCTCATGGAGTCCGCGGGACGGTTTCTGCGCGGAGAAAAGTGGCGACGGGTTGGTTTTGACGCCTCTCAAATCACGGTGGCCCAGCTAAGACTGCTGCGAAAAGCGGCCGGGGCTCGCGCCAAGTGGATTTCCGCGGTTGGGATGGTCGAATCCATCCGAATCCGAAAAGAGCCTGTAGAACTTGCTGTGATGCGCCAATCGGCTATTCTGGCGGGAGATGTTCTTCATGGCGCGCTGAAGATTCTAAAGCCAGGAGTGACGGAGAATGAGGTCGCGGGTGAAATTGAGTACCAGATGAGGAAGCGCGGCGCTTCGGGTCCGGCTTTCGAGACGATCGTGGCCTTTGGCGTGAGATCTGCATTGCCGCATGCGCGGCCTACCGCCAAGCGATTGAGGAAAAATGAGTTGGTGGTACTAGACCTGGGTGCTATACTCTCGCACTATTGCAGCGACATTACCAGAACGGTGTTCGTAGGCCGCGCACCAGCGCGCGTCAAGAGGTGGTATAAGGCGGTTTTGGAAGCCCAGGGCGCTGCAATAGGGGCAGTGAGAGCCGGAGCCAGCACGGGGGAAGTGGATGCTGCGGCGCGGCAGGTTTTAGCCGGTTACAAACTGGATCGGCATTTCATCCATAGCACGGGGCACGGGCTCGGCCTGGAAGTACACGAGAGTCCGCGAGTAGCGCGCGGACAAACAGCTCGGCTAGAATCTGGTTTCGTGGTCACCATCGAACCGGGAGTGTACGTGGCGGGAACGGGGGGAATTCGAATTGAAGATGACGTCGCCGTGCATTCGGGGAACTCGGAAGTACTGACCCGCATTCCGCGGGATCTCATCGAGCTTTGACAAAGGCATGAAACGCAAACAGCCCTCGAAGGAAAAAGAAAGCTCGTCCATCGCCAGTCCGGAAATCCTGCAAATCGAGCAACTCCTCCGCTTTATGAGCGAGCACAACCTGGAGGAGTTCGAGTACTCGCGTGGGGACCTGCGGATTAGGCTGAAGAAGCCTTCCGCGAGCGCGCCAGTGTTCCAGCGGACCGCGGGCGTGCCGGAGATTATCGTTCCTGGGGCCACGGAGAGGCAGGCGCCTGTAGCACAGAGCGCCGCGGCGGCTGCGCCCGGGCCGCGGGTCACGGAAGACCTGCATTTGGTCAAATCTCCGATCGTAGGTACGTATTACGAGGCTCCCAGCCCCGGGGCCGAGGGCTTTGTGAAGATCGGCGATCACGTGGAATCCGGGCAAACCCTCTGCATTGTGGAAGCGATGAAATTGATGAACGAAATCGAGTCGGACGAAAGCGGCGAGCTGATTCGCATCTTTGTCGAGAATGGGCAGCCTGTGGAATACGGCCAGCCGCTCTTCGGCATACGTCCTAGCCGGAAGAGGTAGCCGGCGGCCCAGACCATGTTCCAGAAAATCCTAGTAGCCAATCGCGGGGAAATCGCGCTGCGGGTCATCTGTGCCTGCAAAGAACTGGGGATTTCCACGGTCGCGGTCTATTCCGAGGCCGATCGGAACTCGTTGCATGTGCGCTTTGCGGACGAGGCCGTGTGCATCGGGCCGGCGAGGAGCAGCGAAAGCTACCTCAACATTCCCCAGGTGATTAGCGCGGCGGAAATCACCAACGTGGATGCTATCCATCCCGGTTACGGGTTCCTTTCGGAGAACGCCAATTTTGCAAAGGTCTGCGAAGCATCGGAAATCACTTTCATTGGACCGACTCCCGAAGTGATTGAAATGATGGGCGAAAAGGATCGGGCGCGGCGGGAAATGAAGGCGCTGGGGGTGCCCACGGTGCCTGGAAGCGAAGGCGTTGTGGAGGGCGAGGAGCAGCTCGCGAAGGAGGCCAAGAGAATTGGCTTTCCGCTGATCATCAAGGCCTCCGCGGGCGGCGGCGGCCGCGGCATGCGGGTAGTCCATAAGCAGGAAGAGCTACTGAACGCGTACGAGACGGCGCGAAGCGAAGCTCAACAGGCGTTCGGCACCCCGGACGTTTATGCGGAGAAATTTCTTGAGCATCCCCGGCATATCGAATTTCAAGTGTTGGGAGACCAGCACGGCAAGGTGATCCATCTGGGCGAGCGCGAGTGCAGTATTCAGCGCCGGCACCAGAAACTTGTCGAGGAGTCGCCGTCGCCGGTGATAGATGCGAAGCGCAGGAAAGAACTGGGCGCAAAAGTAGTGCGTGCTCTAGAGAAAGTGGGCTACACCAATGCGGGAACCGTCGAATTCCTCATGGATACCGACGGCTCGATCTTCTTTATCGAGATGAATGCGCGCATCCAGGTAGAGCATCCCGTCACCGAGCTGGTGACCGGAGTGGACCTGATCAAGGCTCAAATCCGAATCGCAGCGGGCGAGGGACTGGATGATGCCGTCGGGGAGATGAATTTTTCCGGGCATGCCATCGAGTGCCGCATCAACGCCGAGGATCCGGAGACGTTTGTGCCTTCGGCGGGGCGCATTACCACGTTTCAGGCGCCTGGCGGCACGGGAGTGCGCGTGGATTCGGCGGCGTATACCGACGCCGTCATACCTCCCTACTATGACTCCATGATTGCAAAACTGATCGTTAAGGGACGCGACCGCGCCGAAGCCATCGGGCGAATGAAGCGGGCGCTCGAGATGTTCGTGATCGAGGGGATTAAGACTTCCATTCCGCTGCACCGGCGGATTTTGGCCGATGCGGAGTTCGCGGAAGGGCGCTTCGACACGCACTTCATTGAAAGATTGCTGGGAACAAACGGAAAATAAGTTTCTATGCGGCTTGTCCTCCCACGGCTGTATGTGATACTAGACGCTGCGTTGATTAATTCTCCTGAAAGAGATTGCGCGGCGAGTTTGGCCGAAGCTGGGGTTCGCCTGCTCCAGTACCGGAACAAGTCTGTCCAGGCGCGCCAATATCTCGAATCCTGCCGTGAATTGGCCGAAATGTTGTGTTCGCGAGAAGTGACATTTTTCGTGAATGACCGTCCGGATGTTGCGTTTCTAGCGGGCGCGAGCGGCGTGCATGTCGGGCAGGAAGATTTGGCTGTAGAGCAGGCGCGTGGCGTGGTCGGGCAGAACAAGTTGGTTGGGATCTCCACGCACAATTTGGAGCAATTTAAACAGGCGGCGGCGAGTTCTGCAGATTACATCGCGGTAGGGCCTGTTTACGGTACATCCACCAAGGCCAATCCGGGCCCAGTGGTCGGTTTGGAATTTCTGCGCCAGGTACGACAGTTGACCGACAAGCCGGTCGTGGCCATCGGCGGCATTACTTTGGGACGGGCTGCTGCCGTAATTGAGGCCGGAGCTGATTCGGCGGCGGTGATTAGCGGCATCCTGAGCGCCACTGATCCTGCTGAGCGCGCAAGACAGTACATCGACACGCTTGGGGCCGCGAAGCGCGCGGCGGCGGTCTGAGGCGCACTGCCCATGCCCGGCACAACCCATCCAATCCCATCAAATCCAGCAAGAGACGAGCACGGTTTTGTCCGGGCCATAGGGCTGTTCGACGGCACGATGATTGTGGTCGGCTCGATGATTGGGTCGGGCATCTTCATCGTTGCAGCGGAAATCTCGCGGCAAACGGCCTCGTCAGGCGGCCTGCTGCTGACGTGGGTCTTCACCGGACTGCTTACAATCGCGGCTGCACTTTCCTACGGCGAGCTCGCAGCCATGTTCCCTCATGCGGGTGGGCAATATGTTTATTTGCGCGAAGCTTATTCGCCGCTTTGGGGATTTTTGTATGGATGGACATTGTTCCTGGTGATTCAGACGGGGACAATCGCGGCGGTCGCCGTGGGCTTCGCCAAGTATCTCGGAGTTTTGTTTCCTGCGATCTCGCCAACGACTTGGATGGTCCCGCCCATCGCGCTGGGATCGAAGTTCGCGGTTAGCCTTTCCGTTCAGCAGTTTGTCGCGATTTTGATGATTCTTCTGATTACTTTTCTGAACACACTGGGCGTGCGGCTCGGCAAGCTGATTCAAAACATTTTTACCAGCGCGAAGACATTGTCGCTGGTCGGCTTGATCGTGTTGGGGATTTTCGTGGGACGAAACGCGGGTGCGATTTCGGCCAATTTCTCTCATTTGTGGGCTGTGCACAATCCGGAAACGATAGAGCCTGGCGCGAATTTTCTGCGCGGAATAGTTCCAACGGTCACGGCGGCCAGCGGTTTTTTTGGACTGATCGTGGCGTTTGGAGTGGCGCAGGTTGGGTCGCTTTTCTCGGCGGACGCGTGGAACAACATCGGGTTTACCGCCGCCGAAGTGAAGAATCCGAAGCGCGACGTCGCGCTTTCGATGGCCTTTGGCACGTGCATTGTCATTACTCTGTATTGCCTCGCGAACCTGGCGTACCTCTTCGTACTGCCGCTTTCGCAAATTCAGAATGCGCCGGATGATCGGGTGGCCACGCTGGCGCTGAACGGAATTTTCGGCGCACCCGGAGCGGCGATCATGGCCGTGGCCATCATCATCTCGACCTTCGGTTGCAACAACGGGTTGATTCTTGCGGGAGCGCGAGTTTCTTATGCCATGGCGCGCGATGGGCTGTTTTTCCGCTCGACCGGCCGGTTGAACAAGCTGGGCGTGCCGCAAAGCGCCCTCGTCTTCCAGGGCGCCTGGATCGTCCTACTGATTCTGCTGAGGACGAGGCACGTGGATGGAAAGGGCGCCATCAGCTACGGTAATCTTTACAACGATCTGCTGAACTACGTGGTTTTTGCTGTACTGCTGTTCTACGTCCTGACCATCTTCGGGATTTTTGTGTTACGGCGAAAACGGCCGGATGCGGAGAGGCCTTATAAGGCGTTTGGTTATCCGTTTGTCCCGCTACTTTATATTGTGGCCGCGATAGTTATCATGATTGTTCTGCTTCTCTATCAAACGCAGACAGCTGGTGGCGGCCTGGTGATCGTGCTGCTGGGATTACCCGTTTATTGGTTATGGTCGAGACGCTCTGGCGCGCGGGCCCAGAGAGCGCGGGCCGGAGAATAAAGTTTGCAAATTTTCTTGTAGGGGCGCAGCATGCTGCGCCCCTACAATGTGCAGGGCCAATTTGGCCGGAGACTGGCGTTCCGGTAAGCCGGGCGTAGAACCAGTAAAGGAGGAGTTGCATGGGCAACCCCTTGTTCGCGACGAAGTCGATGACCACGCTGATGCAGGAGGCCGGCTCGACAGGCGAGCACAGCCTGAAGCGCGCTCTCGGCCCCGTTAACCTCATCACGCTGGGGATCGGCGCCATCATTGGCGCGGGCATCTTTGTGATTACGGGATCGGCGGCGGCGCTCTATGCAGGTCCGTCGATCATGCTTTCCTACGTGCTAGCGGGAGTCGGCTGCCTGTTCGCCGGGCTTTGCTACGCAGAGTTTGCGTCCATGATTCCGATCGCCGGTTCCGCATATACATATGGTTACGCGACTTTGGGGGAACTCGTCGCGTGGATCATCGGCTGGGATCTGATTTTGGAGTACGCATTTGGCGCGGCAACTGTGGCCAGCGGCTGGAGCAGCACGCTGGTGGCATTCCTGCAGGATTACGGGATCAGCCTGCCTCCGCAGATCTGCGACGTGCCTGGAGCAAAGTGGGTGCTATATGAGGGGCGGTGGACGCCGATTAACACGTTGGTGCTGCCGGCAAACCAGCTTGCCGGGCTTCCGACGAGGACGGCCGTATTTAACCTTATCGCGTTTCTGGCGATTATCGCGGTGACGATACTGCTCATCATCGGAATTAAGGAATCGGCGAACTTTAATACGGGCGTAGTTTTCGTAAAGCTGACGGCCGTGTTGGTCTTCATCGCGGTGGCCGGGGCCTTCGTTCTCAAGCATCCTGCTATCGCTCACGCCAATTGGAAGGTCTTTATCCCGCCTAATACTGGCAGCTTCGGTTCGTATGGCTGGTCGGGGATTTTGCGAGGCGCGGGAGTCGTTTTCTTCGCGTACATTGGTTTTGACGCGGTTTCGACGGCAGCGCAAGAGGCAAAGAATCCCCAGCGAGACATGCCGATCGGGATTCTTGGATCCTTAGTGATTTGTACGATCTTGTATCTGCTCGTTTCCGGCCTGTTGACGGCGACCGTACATTACTCGAGATTGAATATCGGCGCCCCCGTATCGCTCGGCATCCGCGAAACCGGCGTGAAGTGGGGAAGTTACGTGGTGAACGCTGGAGCGTTGGCGGGTTTGAGCACGGTGATGCTAGTGATGATGTTAGGACAGTCGCGCGTGTTCTACTCGATGGCGAACGATGGCCTGCTTTGGAAGTGGGCGGGCGATATCCATCCCCGTTTTCGGACGCCGTGGAAGTCGACGGCAATCGTTGGAATTTGCGTGGCATTTGTGGGCGCACTGGTACCGATCGGCGACCTTGGCCAACTGGTGAGCATCGGAACGTTGCTGGCGTTCGTGATCGTTTGCGCGGGCGTGTGGTTGCTGCGTGTGCGCCGACCGGAACTGGAGCGGCCGTTCAAGACGCCGTGGGTGCCCCTTGTGCCGATTCTGGGTATGGTTGTGTCGATCGGTTTGATGGCGGGACTGAAAGAAGTTACGTGGATACGGTTGGTCGTCTGGCTGATCATCGGGCTGGTGGTCTATTTTACGTATAGCGTGAAGCACAGTAAGGTGCGCATTGCAGTGAAGTAGCCGTCCAACTGCGAGCCCTGTGCCGCGTGAGGGAAATGCGGTCGGCTCGCAGAAAACCCCCTGCCCCTTTTTCGTAAGTGTTCATTCTAAAGGATTTTAAGTCCTGTGTTTTGTAAGTGTTCATTCCAGAGGGTTTACAGGCTTGTTTTCTGGAAGTGTAGATTCCAAAGGAGTTAACGAAAAATGACGGTCTCGGCTAAGAGGTCGCATCTCACAGCCCGCAGCTAACTGCAAGAGAGCCGAAGTGCGAGAGCGGCCACCGAGTCGGCCGATTTTCAGGGCAGGCCCTAGCAACAAAAAAACGCCAATCTGGAGATTGGCGTTCCCGGGAACCGATCACACGTTTACCTAAGTTGGACTATACCCTAGTGGCATGTGGCGGTCAAGGGCAAAGTTGCGCGAAGCAGGGAATTCTGAAAATCCAACGGGTTAGTTCTGATGCTTCGTGTCCGGATTTTCCCAAAATGGGAAGCTGGCTAGTCTTCCTTACGGTCCGACGGGGTTCTTCGGGTAAAGTAGTGTTGCTCTCGATGGGCCGATGAGAACTCTTTCCGCGAAACTTCGACAAGTATGGCGCCGACTCTCGCGGGTCGACCTTTTTGCCATTGGACTGATTCTTGGCGGAGCGGCATGCACGATTCTTGATTTAAGCGGTGGTATTGCGAGTTTCCTGAAGTTTTTTGCCGTTCTGGCGACAGTCTACGCGCTGGTTCGGCTCGCCGGATGGTGGCGGACGCGACTTCTCTGGAGCCTGCGCAACCGTCTGATTGTTGCGTACCTGTTCATCGCAGTTGTCCCCATCCTCCTGATCCTGACGCTCGTAGTTCTTGCGGGCCAAATCTTATACTCACAACTAGGCGCGTACTTGCTCTACAACGACATCCAACGCCGCGTCTCCATGATGGCTGATATTACCCAGCATATTGCCGCAGCGCACCGGACTTTGCCTGCGGAGATTTCGGAGGCGGAGTCGGAGCGAGTTCTCGCCGCTCAGTCGCACATGGTGCACGACCAGGAACTTCCTGGTTTGACCATCGATTTCTCGAACGACCCGGCGCTGCTGCGAAAAGTGGCGGGAGCGGAGAAAAACTCGTTCGCCGGGCTAGTTGAAGAGGGCGGCACGTTGTATCTGATGAGCCTGCGATCGATGCCGGAGCCGAAAGCCGTTCGCGTGGCTACCTTGAGGGTATCCGTGACTCCGGAATTTTTGGCCACGATTGCGCCGGATCTTGGAGCGGTCCAACTGAATCTCATGAGGCCGTTAGCGGGCGGGACGGGGCAGGGAATTCTGTACAATTCGGACAATATGCAATACGAAACAACCAGCCGCATTCAGGCGCGAAATAGGGCACTCTATCCGCCGTCCTACTGGATTGACCCGGCCATTACGGGGCTTTCCCGCCTGGACGCAGTTTACGTCGGCCCGAACGGAGCTGTTGATCCCCGGCGGCCCGTACTCGCCACCTTTAATGCGCGGCCATCGCGTCTGAACGCGCGGATTTTTTCGTCGCTAGGAGATCTAAGCGACTTCTATGCCGTCGGATTCATCGTAGTGAGCGGTTTTTTTCTTTTGATTGAGATTGCGGCGTTAGTGACTGGAATTGTGCTCACACGCCGTATCACCAAAGCGGTTAGCGATCTTTATGAGGCGACGCAGTACGTGACGGCGGGCGATTGGACGCATCGCGTGCGTATCGAGCGGCGGGATCAACTGGGCGTGCTGGGCCAATCGTTTAATGACATGACGGGCTCGATCAGCGCCCTGCTAGAAGAGCAGAACAAACGACAGAGGCTGGAGAATGAGCTTGCCATCGCCAGCGAAGTGCAGAACCAGCTTTTTCCACAGAAGGTGCCTTCGGTTGCCGGCGTCGAGCTGGAAGCAATCAACAAAGCCGCGCGCACGGTAAGCGGGGACTACTACGATTTTATTCAGCTTAGCCCAACACATCTGGCCATTGCCCTTGGAGACATATCGGGAAAGGGAATTTCGGCGGCTCTGCTGATGGCTAGCTTGCAGGCGGCGTTGCGGAGCCAGCTTCTCTCTCCCGGCAGCGAGAAAATGAGCACGGCAGAGCTGGTGGCGCGTCTTAACGTGCACATGGTGCGGAACACGGCCGACGACCGGTTCGCTACTTTTTTCATCGCCGTGTACGACAGCGCGACGCGCACGCTTCGCTATACGAACGCGGGCCATTTGCCGGGGTTTTTGATAGCGAATGGGACCTCGAAGCATCTTGACAAGGGCGGGATGGTCCTGGGCGTGATGGAGGATTACGTTTACGAAGAGGGTTCGGTGGTTGTTCCGGGGAATGCTTTGCTTGTGGAATACAGCGACGGATTGATCGAGCCGGAAAATGTATATGGGGAAGAGTTTGGTATACCACGATTGCAAGAAGCGGCGATTCGGATGCAATCTTCGGCGCCGCGCGTGGTAGGGCAATCGCTTATGTTGGCGGTCGAAGAATGGGCGGGTACGCCGGAACAAGCGGATGACATGACGGTGGTGGTCGCACGGCTGCGCTAGGCGCTTCCTTTGCCGACGGGGGTGCGGTAGTGCGCGTTTTATGAGTGGGCTATACTGGCAAGCTTTCTAAAGATGGAGCCGAGAAGAGGAATGCCGCTAGTTAATCGCGTGGCGCTGATAACCGGAGGAAGCCGAGGGATCGGCCGAGGAATCGCCGTGCGGCTGGCGCAAGAGGGCGCGCGCATCGCGATTTCCTACCGTTCCAACAAAACAGCGGCGCAGCAAGCACTGCGGCTGTTGCAAGCGAGCGGAGCGGATTGCGTCGCTGTGGAAACGGACGTCACCGACGCGGGGCGCGCGGAGCAGCTCGTGGAAGCAGTGGCGGAACGGTATGGGCGACTCGACATTTTGGTTAACAATGTGGGAGGGTTTCGCTGGGGAACGCTGGCGGAATCTTCGCTGGAAGATTGGCAGAGCATTTTTTCTTCAAATCTGTCGAGCGTGCTGTACGTGAGCCGCGCGGCTTTGCCCTTGATGCGGCGCGGGCGTTGGGGCCGAATGGTGAATCTGGGAGCGGTGGGCTCGGAACGGGCGTTCGGCCAGGCGAAGATCTCGGCTTACGCGGCTGCGAAGGCGGCGGTTGTGGCGTTGTCGCGTTCGCTGGCGCTAGAGGAAGCGAAGAACGGAATCACCGTGAATGTGGTGAACCCGTCCAGCATCGACGAGAAGGAGCTGACGCTTAGCGAAGCGCGGCGGATTCGCGATGCACGGTTTCCCATTGGCCGTCCGCCTACGGTCGAGGACGTGGCCGCCGCCGTGGCGTTCTTTGTATCGGACGAAGCGGAGTATGTAACGGGCCAGGTTGTGAACGTCAGCGGCGGGTGGATGCTGTAGTCCGGGTGCTGTGAACTGGACAGAGTGCCAAGAGAATTAGCCCCATGAAAGCTTTGACTGCAGCCGAGATGCGCGAGGTCGACCGCTTAACTACGGAGCGTTATGGCATTCCGAGCTTACAGCTAATGGAAACCGCAGGAGCGCATGTAGCAGAGGTTGTGCTGCGCACATTCACTCCCGAACGCCCAGGGCGAGTGGCCGTATTGTGTGGCAAAGGTAATAACGGCGGGGACGGGTTCGTCGCCGCGCGCAAATTGAAAGAAGCTCGTTGGGAAACGCAAGTCATTTTGTTCGGCGCGCGAAACGAAGTCCGGGGCGATGCCGCCGCGAACCTCGAACATTGGCTAAGAAATTCCGGCGTGGTCACCGAAATAACCGACCCGGGCGCTTTGGAAAATGTGTGGTCCAAGATAGAAAACTCGAATGTGATTGTGGACGCCTTGCTGGGGACAGGGCTGCACGGGCCCGCAACCGGCGTCATCGCCGATGCAATCACCAAGCTTAATCGACTGTCGGGGAACGCCACACTACCGCGTCCGGCATTGATTCTTGGCGTGGATATTCCATCCGGATTACCTTCTGACGGCGAACCGGCCCAAGGCCCCGTACTTAACGTTCATCGCACCGTAACGTTTACCGCGCCAAAGATGGGGCAGCTCGTTTCGCGCGACGCTGCTTGTTGCGGTCAACTTGAAGTTGAAGAGATCGGTTCGCCTGAGGGCTTGGTAGAAGAGATTGGGCAAGGAGACGTGCGCTGGGCTGGGCCTGGGGAGTTCAGGGCGATGCCATTGGTGCGAGCCGCGGATTCGAATAAGGGAACGTTCGGCCACGCACTGCTGCTCGCAGGCTCGGCGGGAAAGAGCGGCGCGGCGATTCTCGCGGGGCGCGCTGGTCTGCGGGCCGGGGCGGGTCTGGTTACGGTCGCAACACCGGAAACAGTGCAACCGATTGTCGCAGGCGGAGCGCCGGAACTGATGACGGAGCCGCTTGCAGCGACGAAATCGGGGACTTTGTCTCTGCGCAGCCTGACCGACGGTACGTTTGGAGAACTTGAAGAAGGGAAGAGCGTGTTGGGCATTGGGCCTGGGCTTGGAGGGCATCGACAAACGCAGGAATTCATTCGGACCATTGCCGCCCAGACGGAATTGCCGCTGGTTCTCGATGCCGACGGATTGAACGCCTTTGCAGGCGAGGGTGCTAGCTTGCGCAAGCGCAAAACAAAATTCCTGGCGGTTACGCCGCACCCAGGAGAGATGGCGCGTCTGCTGGGTATCTCTATCAAACAGGTGCAAGCCGACCGAATAAGCGTTGCGCGAGATTCCGCGCAGAAGTGGAACGCCCACGTTGTGCTGAAAGGATTTCACACAATTATCGCTTCACCCAAAGGCGAGCTTTTTGTCAACACTACAGGCAATGCTGGCTTGGCGAAAGGTGGCTCGGGCGATGTGCTCACCGGCGTCCTTGCTGCCCTTACGGCGCAGTTCGGAACAACGGATTGGGTTCGCGTGTTGGCTCTGGGAGTCTACCTTCACGGTTTGGCGGCGGAGCTTGCGAGCTTGAGAGCCGACGTTTCGGGGCTGCTCGCGGGTGAGGTCGCCGAAGAAGTGCCGCTGGCACGCCAGAAGCTCTTACAGGAGCTGCAGCGGCGTGCCTGAAGAAATCATCACGAACTCCGCGGAGCAAACGGAGAACTGGGGGCGGGAATTTGCAAAGCGGCTCAGGGTTCCAGTTCTTATTTTGCTGACGGGTGAGCTGGGCAGCGGAAAAACCACCTTGACCAAAGGGATCGTCGCGGGCCTCGGAGCCGCGCGCGAAGACGAGGTCACGAGTCCAACATTTACGCTCGTACACGTCTACGGAGATTCCCCCAAGGTTTATCACGCCGATTTGTATCGTATCGAGAACTTTCACGATTTTGAGACGCTTGGTTTAGAAGACGTATTCGCTAAGCCGGCAATCGTAATCTTGGAGTGGTCGGAGCGCTTTCCGCTGCCGTCGCCGTGGCCGCAAGTCAGGATTCGTCTCGAACACCAGGGAGGAGACACGCGGCGCATCTTCCTCACCCCCTCAGTCTCCTAACTCCCTTGTTTCAATAAACTTGCAGAAAGGCCCTTACTCTCTCGTTACCGACGCGCCTAGTCCTGTTGCGGAGCCCGGCAGGCGCTGCTAGGTTGGGTAAAGCCCCTTCTGGTGGAGTGCATGGCGGACGAGAGTCTTACACTTGGCGTGGCAGAAGCGGCCCGGATCGAACTGAAGAGCTATAACGTGACGATCCCCATGGGATCGTTGGCCATCGGGGTGGATAATATCCACCACGATGTGTTCCTTAGCCCGAAGTTTGTCCAGGCTGCGCGTGACTATTTGTTCGAGCTGATTCGCCAGAGCACCAGCGCAACGTATTTTTCCGGGATCGAACTACGCACCGTCAAGAGCCTCGACAATACAGCGTTCCGCAAACTGCTGACGGAGCTACTCCAGAGTGCGCTGACACAGGCAAAATACCATAAGAACTTCGAGATTGATCTACTTTTCCGGCTGGGCTTGCTCAAATTTCTCACGCAAGAATTGACCAATCAATTCGCGAATCTAATTCTGGAAGGCAAAGAATGGGTGCGGCAGCGCGGCGAATATTTTGAACGCAGCCAGCAAGCCCACGTTATCAAAGCGCGCCTTTCCGAGCTGCAATCCGCCAGACGCAAGGTGATTCGTGGCGTGGGACAGCAAGTCGCGCAAATGGTCTCCGACATCGAAGAGAACGTCATCTCTAAAACGCGGCGGGCGCTCTTTGGCGATGATTACGCGCCACTCTACGAACTGCTCAAGAATCGGCTCATCTTTCTGGATGGCGGAAAAGACGACGTTTATTTTCTCGAACATTATGTCTTGCTGGGCAATTACGCGCGCGATCCGGACCGCTTCGAGGCCATGGACGTGCTCTTCCAGGAATTTCTTTGCGAAGCTGGGCTCACGATCGGCCAGGACCCCGCTTTCACCGAAGCCAATCAGGCGCACAATACGCTGCTCGAGCAAGCAGCGGGGATGCGCGCCGAAATCGCGAGCCTCGAGGAACAGCGCGAGAACGTGCTCAAGAAAATGGAACGCGGCGAGAGTTTCCTCAACAAATTCTTGAATTCCAGCGACCCTTCGGATTTGAAGGCTTCATTGAGCGATATCGAAATGCGTCTGAAGCACCAGGAAGTGAAACTCGAAGAGATGGGGCCGCAGATCGACGCCGCAAAACAAAAGCTCGATTTCTATAGCAAGGACTACCGGGGACGCCTGGGCGACTATTTGAATGATCCCGAAAACGCCAAAAGGCTATTCGATGCGTCGGTCCCAAATGCTCAAGCTGGCGAGCAGACGCGCTTGCTGACGCAACTTGTCGAACGTTTGGAACAGCACGATGTGCTTTATCACGTGCTAGCGAGTTACGAAATCCGCCCAATCGCCAAGGATTATTGCCCGCCCGTGCATCTCCAGCAGCTCCGCAAAGCGCTGGTCTCTAAAGAGGAGATGAAGCAAGTCGAGCAGGTGTTAAAACATGTTCCTGCCAAACAGCTTTCCTTGAAGCCTATCGACGAACTCTCTCGAAAAATCCGCCGTTATTCGCGAGAAGAAATACAGGCGTTTGTACTCCGCTTCGCGGCGGATTTCCTGAGATTGCGCCGGGACCTTCGCGACGCCGAGCATTTGACGGCTTGCATGGAACGCATCCACTTGGTGACCACGGAAAAAGTCAGAGAACTGTCCCGACTCAACAACCGGCTCTACGAATGCGTCCTCCAGGAAGAGGCCCGGCTTGAAGAAGATCAGGTCGTCTCTCACGTCATAATCAAAGCCGACGTGCGCGGCTCGACAAAGATGACGCAAGATCTGCTTGCCCGGGGGCTGAGCCCGGCGTCTCATTTCAGTTTGAATCTGCACGAGCCGGTGAAAAAGTTGCTGGACCGCTTCGGCGCCAAGAAAGTCTTCATCGAGGGCGACGCGGTAATCTTGGCAATCTTCGAGACGGAATCGACGCGAACGTACGCCCGGGCCGTCGCCAAAGCTTGCATCCTCTCGCGCCAGATTCTTGCCGTTTGCAATTCCTATAACGACCGCGCCGCGGCGAGCGATCTTCCCGCGCTGGAGCTCGGCGTCGGTGTCGCGTTTCAAGGCTCGGCGCCCACCTATTGGACGGATGGGGATTCCAAGATCATGATTTCGAAGGCCCTTAATCTTTCGGACCGCCTTTCCGGCTGCGCGAAGCTCGCGAAGCGCATGCTTGCCGGACAAAAAACCAATTTTTGCGTCTACCAATTTCTCACCGCCATGGAAGGCGCTTCGGCCGAAGAGCTGGACGAATTTCTCGTGCGCTTCAACATGAACGGCATCGAACTCAATGAAGAGGGTTTCCAGAAGTTGTCCGAAGAGATTTCGCTCGATTTCGTGGAAACAAAACTGGAGATGCCCTGGGGCAAGGAGAACGTCACGCTGCACTATGGTGAAGTACCCATGGGAGAGTCCGTGGAATTGCTCGTACTGCGCAAAAGCCTTGCGCGCGAACTTCTTCCCGCCGGAAAAATCGGCGCGGAATCCACGCATCCTTACTACGAAGTGTGTACCAGCCCCAAGTTATACGACCTGGTCGCGGCGTTGATTCGCACTAAGTCCGCGGCCATGGCAATTGAAACTGCTCGCGTCTGACCCCTATACTCTCAACGGAGGCGAAAGGGGTCCGGTGATCTTCCCGGCCTTCAAAGCCGGCGATTCGGCCCTTCGCGGGTCGAATGGTGGGTTCGACTCCCACACGCTTCCGCCAACTTATTGAACAAAAACAACTTGAACTGGCGACTCTGCTTTATTTAGTACATTTGTGCTGATGACTGCCCGATACGCTCCATCGCGTCCCTTTGAAACTGCGGGATGGCGTCAGCGCAGATTTTCAACGTTGTGTATCTTAGTTCAGAAGAAATTCTTAATGCATCTTAAAATTTTGCTTTTCATGGGCACCAAAGCGGTGATTGAGTCGATCACCCGCGGAGAAGATTATTCCAAAAGTGAAAACAGCTCCTGGCGCTCGCCCAAACATGAGTTCAAATGCCGACGATCTGCTTGACGAAATTGTATTCCAAAACGACAGTCTGTAAGCCAATGTGCTAATTCGGGAAAGTCCTCTCTTGGGTGGGTGCAGGCATTCGTTGAGTTCGCGATCCTGTTTTCGTGCGCACCGTGCTCTCGATTGTGTATTGCCAAGGAGATGCCTAATCGAAGATGAGTTCCTGCCTCTACACCAGGCGCTCGGCGGTCGACGTGTTTCAAGCAACCTCCTGAGATGCTAGTGCGATAAACCGCTCAAGAATTTCCATCTGCGCCTGAGGCACTGGCTCGTCAAACGCGATCCCCATTCCAAGACGAGGCGTGACGTACACAACCTTCGCTAAAGCCTCGAAGGTCTCAGTCCCCCTTGTCAGTCTGACAATGACTTTGGTTCCCGCAGCGAAGGAGCGCAGGGAATCGACGTAGCAGCCGGTCTTGCTTATATCGGACGTGCGTCCGCTCGAGGTAGTTTTGCTGGAAGGTTCCGTCAGTTCCGCGGCCAGAGCAATGGGAAAACGGGGTGCGCCACGTCGATTAATCATCAGCCACGCTTTCTTTGGGCTCCTCTGCTTTAGGCAATCCGCGGTATTGCCTCGAAATGGGTCTGCGGCGGTTCCCGAACTTCTCGAAAGTCATAATTGAAACCTAAGATTGCGCCCGACCGCTTATTCCTTTCCTGTGGATGGCTGGACTGCGGAGTGCCGCTCAATGCGCGCCCCCTTGCGAATTCCAGTACGAACCGGATGCGCCTCGAACATCTGTTTTTCGGCAATATTCAAATGGACGGGCTTGTCGGCTCGATGAGGGAGTACGAGCACGTAGTTTGCTTCGATATTCAGTAGTTGGCGTACAGACAGAGGACTGGGAGGCAGGCTGAGGTCTGCTAGATAGTAGCT
Organism: Candidatus Acidiferrum sp.; assembly: GCA_049800195.1. GTDB lineage: Bacteria > Acidobacteriota > Terriglobia > Acidiferrales > UBA7541 > Acidiferrum. The sequence continues at coordinate 98,897 of JBARJI010000014.1, read as the reverse complement.
ATCCAGAAGACTTTCTCGTATCTTCCGGCGCGCGTTCCGCGATGGGATGCGCTCGCCCAGCGACCCCGGTGCAGCAAGTTTTCTCAACAAGGCGTTCGCCACGACCGCCGGTAACGCGATATTGAATCCGCCCCGGAGGTCCAAGAGGCGAATTTCGAAAGTAAGAGAAAGGATCCGCTCATTGGGAAGCATCAAAGCATGCGCCTGACTAATCGGCTGCCGTTGATCGAATTGAATGTCGAATGCCACCACCGGTGCCCACGCCGCCTGCAAATCGCGTGCGATCAGGCTGATGGCTGTTTCGATGATCTGGTCTTCGATCTCCGTCGTCTCACGCGGCTCGGTTACGTCACCACCCGATCCTCCGAGGGCAAGATCGACCATCGGAAAGACCAGCGGCAGATCCATCAGGACCAGAGCTCCCGCGTCAATGGGCAGCATGCGAAGCGAGGCCAGATACGACAGCTCGGGCACCTTGCTTAGAAACTCGCTGTACCTTAGCTGCTGCGCTGCGACAAGATTCATCTCACACCGCGCGCGAAGATACGTCCCAAGCGAATCGCTGAGCTTCCGGGCAAAGGATTCGTGGAGCGTATTCACGACGCGGATCTGCTCTGCTGACAGCGTCTTGGACTTGCCTAAGTCGCACTGCTCCACGTGCTTCTTCGGAACAGCCGGTTCGTACTTTTGGCCCGGTTGGGCGGCGCTGAAAAGCGCGTCAATTTCATCTTGGGCTAGTACTCTTCTCACAGGGGCTCCGCTATGTGGCAACCGGTTAGCTTAGGCCGAAGGAGTCGTGCGACGCCTTTGCCGTTCTAGTCTTTCAATTTTAGTCCGTTCGTTACAGTCCAGCTCTCTTCTCGAATCAAATCAAGTAGGAGCCATGCAAGTATCCAACCAATGAGATGAGAGGAAGCTAATCCTCTACGACATCTTCTTTTGCTCGGATTGGGTCCTGGCGCGTGGGGGCACGGCCAGCAAACGAGCAAGCAGGAGAAATAAGCCTTGGTTCCGAAAAGGAATAGCCGATGGGTCTTGGCGGGGTTTACTGAACCGGGGTGCTCGACTGGTTGCAGCCAGATCCCGAGGGGTCAAATCGCGTCACACCCGTCTGATCGGTACAAAACATTCGCTGGCCCGATGCACCAACTCGGATCGGGGTGGCAGTAGCAAGGTACGCCACGGATGGAGTGGCGCCATCTCCTGTCCATGCAAAGACATAGCCGCTCTTCGTTCCTTGCGCAAGTGTTTCATCCAGGAGACATGCCGCGGTCGAGGTCGAAGTGCAGGGAACAGCGCCGCCCATGCTCGCCAAGCTCGGGGGATAGCCGATATTCTGATAAGTAGAGAAGTAGGTGATCGCCGCAGTGTTAATCATACGCATGGAGTTGACGGCGGAAGCCTCATTAGCCTGCATCCGCGACCTCATGTAACTTGGAATGGCGATCGCCGAGATCACCAGAATAATAGCAACGACAATGAGCAATTCAATGAGAGAGAAACCCTTTTGGCTTTTCACGACAATCCCCACACTTTCGGCTCGTTGCGGCAGCACACCCGGCTGCCCTTTTGCCGATCAATTGAAGTTGAGAAACTCTAACACCAGCCAAGCTCTCACACCAAGTGAATTCAAGTCCCGCGAAGAGGTATAGAATCAAGATTCGCGGCAGGACTGGGGTGAGGGAATGGCGGTTCGGACCGTGCTCCAACTTGGTGACCCCGCATTGCGTCAGATGGCATTGCGCGTGGAAGACCCCACCGCCCTGGAGATTCGCGCCCTGGCCGGGGACCTCTCCGATACACTTGCTCATTGGAAGGCCACGACCGGTTACGGGCGTGGTATTGCCGCGCCGCAGATCGGGACAAGCCTACGCGTTGTGTTTCTCCAGTTGCCGGATAGCGAGCCTTGGCCGCTGGTGAATCCGGAAATCACGGAACGCAGCGCGGATAATGTAGTGGTATGGGATGCGTGCTTGAGCTTCCTTTCGATATTTATGCAGGTGGAACGGCACCGCGAGATTGTGGTGAGTTATCAGGATTTGCAAGGCCAGCGGCACGAGATTCGGGCGGGCGAAGAACGAAACCTGTCGGAGCTTTTGCAGCACGAAATCGATCATCTCGATGGAATTCTTGCGGTGGACCGCATCACCGATATTCGCACGATGTGTACGCGCGAGGAGTTTGAGAAAAGGTATCGGTCCGACAGCCCCTACGCTAAAGCAACCGCCGCTGAGGGGCGACGCAGCTAAAGGCTTTTGAATGAGTTCAATTTCCTACACCACGATGAAAAGCCCTGTCGGGCCGTTGCTGCTAGCAGGTGACGAGCGGGGCCTGCGCCTGGTGCATTTCGCGTCGGGCAGGCGACCTCGATCCCCAGAGCGCGATTGGTTGAAGGATGAGGCTCCCTTTAAGGAAGCTACTCACCAGCTTCAAGCATACTTTGATGGCAAGCTCAGAGAGTTCGATCTCCCGCTTGTCCTCGAAGGCACGGAGTTTCAACTGCTTGTTTGGCGCAACTTGCAAAAGATCCCGTACGGCGAAACTGTCAGCTACGGCCAACTGGCCCGGCGCATAGGGAGCCCGGAAGCCGCGCGCGCTGTCGGTCTCGCGAACGGGTCCAATCCAATACCCATCATAATTCCGTGCCATCGCGTTATCGGCAGCAATGGCGATTTGACCGGATTCGGCGGCGGCCTGCCTGTCAAGAAGAAGCTGCTCGCTTTGGAGAGCAAGCAATTGAGTTTTCTCTAGCCCACCTCGTGCGCGTCCCGCGACTCCGCAGCTTCTTTTTGTTCTTGAACCCGTCTTCTAGTCAGTTTCAGCGACAGCAAACTTGCTGGGGCCGCGCGCGCTCGGTCTAGGATAAAGATCTATGGGCGCCCCTATTTTGTTGGCGCAGGGATGCGTGATAGAACGAACTGGAGAGACCGAGGGGGAACTGGTGAGCAACGGAAAAGTGAAATGGGGCGTGCTAAGCACGGCGCACATCGGCGTGACTAAAGTGATTCCCGCGATGCAAATGGGCCAATGGAGCGAGATCGTCGCGATCGCTTCACGCGACGGAAAAAAAGCGGAATTCGTCGCGCGCAAGCTGCGCATTCCGAAGGCCTACTTGTCTTACGAAGAACTCCTGGCCGACCCGGATATCGAGGCCATCTACAATCCGTTGCCGAATCATTTGCACGTCCCTTGGTCCATTAAAGCCGCGGAAGCGGGCAAGCATGTTCTCTGCGAGAAGCCCATCGGCCTGAACTTGGCCGAAGCGAAAGCTCTCCTCGCTGCCCGTAACCGCACCGGTGTAAAAATCGGCGAGGCCTTCATGGTTCGCACGCACCCGCAGTGGTTGCGCACACGGGAACTCATTCGCACCGGACGAATTGGGGACTTGCGCTCCATCGTCGGAGCCTTCAGCTATTTCAATCGTGATGTGGCCAACATACGAAACGTCCTGGACTGGGGCGGCGGCGCCATGTATGACATCGGCTGCTATCCCGTCAACACCTCGCGATTTGTTTTCGGAGAAGAGCCCTCCCGGGTGGTCGCTCTTATAGAGCGCGACCCGGAGTTTGAGATCGATCGGCTCGCCTCCGTCCTTCTCGATTTCCCCGCGGGTCAGGCGGTTTTTACATGCAGCACACAGATGGTTCCGTACCAGCGAATGCAGTTTCTCGGCAGCAAAGGCCGCATCGAAATTGAGATACCCTTTAATGCGCCGAACGACCGGCCCTGCCGGATTCTTGTGGACGACGGGAAAGACGTCTTTGGCGGAGGCGTGAGCCTGGAGACATTTCCTGCATGCGATCAGTACACCATTCAAGGGGACGTATTTTCGCGCGCCGTTCGCGGAGATGGCGAGGTACCCGGCTCCCTCGAAGACGCCATCGCAAACATGGCGGTCATCGAAGCGATTTTCCGTTCCGCAGAAACGGGCAGGTGGGAGAAGCCGTAGCGCGGCCTTCGTGCCCTCAGGCGGTCCCCGTCGGCGCATCCAGCGCAGAGGCGAAAGGCTTGGAATGCCATTCCACCGGTTCCACGGGACCGACGACAAACGCCCAAGACAACGCTCCTGCCAGCAGAACAACCGCGGTTACTACGAACGCCCAAAAGAAGTGCCCGGTACGCTCCACCACGAGCCCCGTCAGCGCCGGAGAGATAATCCCCGCAAAGTTGCCCACGAAATTCTGCAAGCCGCTCCATTTCCCGGCTGCCAGTGGTCCGGCCAGTGTCTGCGTGATGGCCCACAGATTCGAGGTGCAGAGCCCCGCTCCGGCGCAAGTCACGAAGAGGAACAGCACGGAAAGCCGCGAGTCGAAAGCAAACGCAACCACCCCGAGGCAGGAACAAGAGCTTAGCCCCAGTCCAAACGCCGTGAACGTCTTCCGCACCCGAGTCGGGCTGCTTCCTCTCGCAATCCAAAGGTCGGATACCCATCCGGAGACCAGCGCTGAGGCCGCCAGTATCAGATAAGCCGCGCCTCCAATCCTCCCCATTTTTTCCATTGAGAAATGCCGTTCACGCACGAGATAGAACGGCAACCAAGTCAGCAGGAAGTACGAGAGGTAATTATAGGAAAACAGACCGCCGAATGTGCCCCAGGCCGAGCGCTGTTCGAGAATCTCCGGAATGCTGGGCGTTCGCGCCGCAAGCGAGACCGCCATTCCCGGTCCCTTGGGCATCCATTTCATCCAAGGCAGCAGCCATAGAAGGCAGATGAATCCCAATCCGATGAAGAACGGACGCCACCCATACCGCGCCATGAGCATCGCCCCAAAAAATATCCCGAACGCCGGGCCGGCGGCGATGCCCGCAGCGATGAAAGAATTCGCGCGCCCCCGCAGCGCCTCGGGGAAATGCTTGGCCAGGATTTTGCTGTAGGAAGGGAAGGCCACGGACTCGCCCGCCCCAAGAAGCAGGCGCATCACCAACAGCATCTCGAACCCATGGACAAGCCCAGTTGCAGCGGTAGCCACGGACCATATCAAGAATCCCCCCGCGATAACCCAGTTCACGTCGAACCGGTCTACCATCCACCCAGAAACAATTTGGAAGCCGGTGTAAGTCCAGAAAAACGAAGACAATAGAACGCCGAGCTGCCACGGAGATAGTCGGAGTTCCGCTTCTATCGCCGCCGCGGCGATAGAAAGGCTGCCGCGGTCGACATAGTTGATGACAACAGAAAGCGCCAGCAGCGCGACCACGGGAGGCAGCGTCTTGGAAAGCTCCATCTCACTCAGCGCGGTTCGAGGGGCGCTCTCCGAACCCGGCATCGTCTGGTGTCTCCCATCGAACAAGTAATCTGTGCGGCTGTGGCGTTTTGCGCCGCAGCGGACTCTATACACCCTGCGAACGCTCGTCTAGCCGAAAATCTGCCAGCAGCGGCCTGTCCAAGATAGTCTTGCTTTCTGCGTGGAACCAATGCGGTTGGTATCGAGTTTCTGCATCTGGAGCAAAAGCTAAATCGCCATGGGGCAATTCGATCAGCGCTGCCGCAGGCTGTAAAGGAAGGAAGTGACGGCCTGTACCGGCGCGTGGAACGCCAGAAGGACAAGAGAAGCAGCGCCGTAAATGGCTAAACGAAGCCTCATGCAATTTAGAACACTTGGAAGGGTCTAAAGTTGCAAGGAATCAGCTTCGCCTGCTAGATACACGCTAGCTATTGTAACGTCAGATCTCCCGCGCCCACATGGGCATGCAGCTGGTACGGCCCGTTTCCTTCTTTGTGAAAAGACCGGAAAAGCCCTCCGTGGGACTCCCCGAACGGGCTTGCCTCGAGGCCTCCGGAATAAACAGAGGCGTCCACCCGGGAATAATCGCTGGCATCGCCCACATCTATAATCATCTCCCCAGCGTGCAGCTCGGCATCCTTATCCCCGATTACGTGCCGAAGCTCCAAATTTCCAGCGGGCATGCGCACAAATAGCGCAGTCTTCCGAGGCACTTCGATGGTCACATCCAGATCGTTCTTGGGCCCTCCGCTAACGGTCAAATTCGCATCATTGTTCGAGCCCTCTAGCTGCACTCGCATGTCGCCTGCTCGATAGGCGTTTCGACCCCCGATCCGGACGGTGATCTTGTTTCCCTCGCTGCCCTCAATGCGAAAGTCCCCCGAGCGCAGGTACATTCGCAGCTTGCCGCCGGACTGGAAATCTGCCGTAAACGGATGATTTTCAATGTCTTTCACGTCTAGCTTGGTCTGAGCCAAACCCAAGGCTGCAGATAGCGCAAGGACTGGCGCTACCAAGAAAAGAGTACGCATGAACACACCTCCGAGGCTTCTGCCTTCAGTAACGCAGTTTCCTTCGGAAATGTTTCCTACTGGAAGAAAGTAATCAGACTTGGCCGAAAGTAAGGCCATCCATTTGAGCGACTTCATAATGCCGCACGCGGCGGTCGTAGTCCGTTAAGAGGGCCGCCGCCTCGCTGGCCACCACAGCTGCGTCCCGGTCGGACCCCGCGAAGGCATCAATCGCTTGCATGGACTGCCAGACAGTCACAACCAGGATCTCGACCGACTCTCGATGGGGCCGGACAAGCACGCTGGCGGAGAGGTAGCCGTCGAACTCGCGCAGCATGGGCACTACGGTATGCCAAAAATGTTCCAGGTAACGGGTGGATTCGGAGGTTGTGGTTCGCGCGGACCAAAGACGGGCGATCATCCAGGGCAGGCTCCTATTGGTTTCCCACGACGACAGTCCACGGACGAATCTCCCAGCTTTTCACCAGGCCGTTGAGGACGTAGGGATCCTTTCTGACAAAATCTTCCACGAGAGCGGGATTGTCGCCCCGGAAAACAAGCAGCGCCCCGTCCGGCGGATCCGCCAGCGCTCCAGCAAGAACCAGTTCACCCCGCGCGTGAGCCTCGCGGGCTAGCCCCAGGTGCTGGTCGCGATAAAGCCCCCGGCGCGCGATGAAGTCCGGCACCACTTCCCGATAAAAAAGTGCGAAATATCCCATTCCTATCCCCAAGCCCTTTGGATGCCCATTCATTCGACGCCGTTTACTGTGTACTTTTCGTTAGATGAAATGCAAGCGCTAGAGGGCTATGTATTATGCGTATTGCAACCCGCCCGCAAAGCCAGCGGTCCAATTACAGCACCCGGCCCGCCTGCGGGAAAAGTTTAGCCTCCAGCAATCGATGGGACCAGCAGGACGCGGTCGCCTTCCTTGAGGGAACAGTCTTCTCCCCCGAGAAAGCGAATGTCCTCTTCATTGAGATAAACATTTAGGAACTGGCGGATCTGACCTTGCTCGTCGCGGACGCGGCGCGAGAGTGCGGGGAAGCGCGTCGTCAAGTCGTTGAGCGCTTCGGCGACGGTTGCCGCGCTACAGTCAATCTTGGGCGTACCGTCCGTGAAGCGCCGGAACGCCGTAGGAATTTCAATGGTAACTGGCATGTTTGTCCTGTCTCCTTACTTTGCCACAGTCGCGGCGGGAACACTGAATTGGTCGTCGAGGTAAGCCTCGAAGGCCTCGAGGCGCGGCGCGATAGCTTCCGTAAGAGGGAACTCCCCGGCGATAGCATCCGTCGTCTTTAGCCCGTTCCCCGTGATGCAAACGACGGTTGTCTCGTCGGCGTCGATTCGTCCCTGCCTGATAAGTTTTTGCGCCACGCCCGCTGTCACGCCGCCCGCCGTCTCCGTGAAGATGCCCTCCGTTTCCGCGAGTAGTTTGATGGCTTCCACGATTTCCGGGTCGGAAACGTCCTCCGCCCAGCCGCCGCTTTCGCGAATCAGCTTGATTGCAAACGGTCCGTCGGCAGGATTCCCTATAGCCAGCGAACGCGCGATCGTGTTGGGCTTTTGCGGCTCGAATCGCGTCAGGTTGCGTTTCACGCCATCGGAAATCGGCGAGCATCCGGTCGCTTGCGCGCCAAAGAACTTCACGGGCTTATCTTCAACCCACCCCAGGGTCACCAGCTCCTTGAACGCCTTGCCAATTTTCGTGATCAGCGAGCCGCCCGCCATTGGCACCACCACATTGTCCGGCAAGCGCCAGCCAAGCTGCTCCGCGATTTCATAGCCGTGCGTTTTCGAGCCCTCCGAATAGTAGGGGCGTAGATTTACGTTCACCAGCCCCCATTTGAACTTGTCTGCGATCTGCGCGCATAACCGGTTCACATGGTCATAGTTCCCGTTGATGCGCACGATGCGTGCGCCATAGACGGCAGTGTTCAGCACCTTGGCCGGCTCCAGATCGGCGGGAATGAAGACGCATGCCTCAAACCCCTGCTGCGCCGCCTGCGCGGCAACTGCATTTGCCAAATTGCCTGTGGAGGAGCACCCCACGGTTTCAAAACCAAACCGCCGCGCCGCCACCAGCGCCGTGCCCACCACTCGGTCCTTAAACGACAGAGAAGGGAAGCACACCGCATCGTTCTTGAAAAAAACGCTCTTGATGCCCCAGTGTGCCCCGAGCTTCCGCGAGGCCACCAGCGGCGTCCCGCCAACTGCGCTGGCCGGTTTGAAATCCTCCGGCAGCGGCAACAGCTCCGCGTAGCGCCACATGTTGAACGCTCGTCCGGTCAGGTCTTCGCGGCGTATTTTTTTCTTCAGAACATCGTAATCGTAAGTGACTTCCAGAGGCGAGAAGCAATCTTCGCAGAAGGAACGCGGAGCATTTCCCCAGGTTTTCCCGCAAGACTTACATCGCAGTTCAAATGGCTCGGACATACTTGCACCCTATTCAACAGTCAGAATCACATGGCGTTCGATTAGGGCAGCAGGGAGGCAGAAACGAAAAACCCTCCGTGCCAAAGTGCTCGGAGGGTCTCAGAAAATCTTCTGGGAAGCTCTACAGCTCTTTAGCAGTTTTTTACGTGGAGCAAGTTGCCCTAAATCGCCACGTGTCGCCGCAACCGCAGCTTCTTCTTTTATCCTAGATATGCCATCCGTTGTCAAGGCCTAAAGCTGCCAGGCTGTTCTCCTAATTTTCGTTGCGCTCACAGTGTGTTCCATCCTCGCTCGCAGGGCAATGTGTATCGATCCCATGGTAGCTTTCAGGTACGGGCAGACCTGCCGCGAGAGACCTGCGGCACATGTGCCGAACCATCCCCCGGGGAAGTGCGGTAAATGCGGGCGCACTGAAACTTGCCCATCGGCAATTCGAGGCCAACAGGCCGCACCCTTTCGCATTGGCGCGACCCGAGCGATCGACTCTACTGCCAGCGCAGGGCCACCGCCGGGTCCACGCGTAGCGCGCGCCAAGCGGGTATCGCCGCCGATGCCAGCGCCACCAGGACCGTGAACACGCCTGCCGCGGCAAACACCAACGGATCGGCCGGGCTTACACCAACCAACATCGCCGAGACCACGTGCGCGAGCGCCGCGGCAGCCAGCGAACCTACCAGCAACCCCACCAGTGCGAACACAATTCCTTGCCGCACCACCAGCCGCATGATATCCCGCGGCTGCGCTCCCAGCGTCACGCGAATGCCGATCTCACTGGTGCGCTGCGCGACCGAATAGGCCATCACGCTGTACAAGCCGACCGCTGCCAGCAGCAAGCCCAGCCCGCTAAGCACGCTCAAAAGGCTTGCCGCGACCTTCGCGCCAAAAAACGACGCGGCAACGTACTCCGTCATCGGCTCAGCGTCGAAGATCGTCAGAGCGGGATCGATGGTCGCCGACTCGCGCTGCATCGCCGATATGGCTTCGCTCACAGAGCCGGAGGTGCGCACGTCAAAAGTCAGACCGTACTCTGGACGGAAAATCTGGCGGATGGGTATGTAGAAGAAGGGCTGAGGACTCTCGGTTACTCGATGGTACTTGCTGTTTTCTGCGACGCCGATGATCGTAAACCATTCGCCCCATCCATGCACCTTGCGTCCGATCACGCTGCGATTGGCTAAGAAGCGGCGCACAAATTCCTGGTTGACGATCATTACCTTTTCCGATTTGGCATCGTCACGCAGATCGAAGTCGCGGCCATCCAGGAGCGGGATCTTCATGGCGTTAAAGTAGCCGGGAGATACCAGGTCCCGGTAGATTTTCATATTCTCGTTCAACCCCGGCACGTAGCCTTCGACCTCAAGCGTCTCCCAGTTGCCCCCGTTGAATCCCAAGGGCGGGGAATCATCGTAACTCACGGCGGTCACACCAGGTTGCCGATCGAGTTGCTGACGCAAACGCTGGCAGAAGCTGTCGGTTTGCTGTGCGGTATAACCGGCGCTGGAAAAATCAAAGTGCGCCAACGCCACTCCATCCGGCGAGAAGCCGGGATCGATTGATCGCGCTGTCTGAAAACTCCGTACAAAAAGTCCTGCGCCTACGAGAGCGACCACGGCGAGTGCCACTTCGGACACCACCAAAAGCCCGCGCAAACGCTGTGAATGAATTCCGGCCGTTGCGCTTCGACCGCCTTCCTTCAGCGCCTCGTTAATATTGGTTCTGGTCGCATGCAGCGCGGGAGCGAGTCCAGCGACAAGGGCGACGAGAAACGCGAGGCCGGCCGTGAAAGCAAGCACCTGCCCGTCAAGCGGGGGCTGCAACATAGTCGGTCTCGCGACTGCCGGGAGAAGCCAGCGCAGCGCTCCGCCAAGGACGCTTGCCAGCATCAAGCCGCACACCGAGCCGGCGGCAGCCAAAAGAAATGTCTCGGTAAGAAGCTGCTGGATCAATCGCGCGGGCCGCGCGCCCAAGGCCAGGCGGATGCTGAATTCTTTCATCCTGCCAGTTGATCGCGCGAGCAACAAATTCGCCAAATTGGCACAGACGATCAGCAGCACCACGCCGCTGGCGCCCATCAGAATCGTAATTGGCGTTAGCAGCACCGACTGCGGGCCGAAGTGCGATTGCCAAACAGGTAGTACAGTCGCACCGATACCTTGATTCGAGTCTCCGTCCGCGATTGCCATACGGTTGGCAAGGGCCTGCACTTCGCCGCGTGCTTGCTCGATACTCACGCCCGGCACCAGCCTCGCAAGCATCATGAAGTTGCGCGTATTGCGATCGCGCAACATCCAAGTGCCGGTGTGGGTTAACTGGCCGTACATGGTGATCGGCATCCAGAGCTCGTAATCGAGACCCGAGCGCGAACCATAAAAACCTTCCGGAGCCACGCCAATAATCGTGAAGGGAGTGCGGTTGATGCGCAAAGTAGCTCCGATCGCTAAACGATCGGAGTGGTAATGGTTCTTCCAGTAGCTATCGCTGATGACGACGACCGCATGCGCGTTCTGCGCGTCGTCGCGTTCCGCCCCAGCGAAAAAACGTCCCGCTTCCGGTTTCACGCCGAGCATGTCGAAAAAGTTACCCGACACCATCTCGCCCCAAACTTTCGCGGTATTCGGAGCCTCGCCAACGGAGAATACATTCCAATCCCGAGCGGACACGAGAGTTAGCAGTTTCAGGTTGTCCCGAAAATCGCGGTAATCGAGGAAAGAGGTCGTGATCGGCTCGCCATCAGGAGCCATGTTTTCGATGGCGACCACGCGCTCAGGCTGCGCGGCAAGAGGCAGCGGATTCAATAGCATCGAGCGCATCCAACTAAAGATCGTTGTGCTGGCTCCGATACCTATTCCAATCGTGAGGATGGCTACCGCCGTGAAGGCGGGCTTGCCCGCGAGAGTTCGCAAGCCGTAACGAATGTCGCGCAGTAGGGTGTTCATAAGGATGATAGATGCAAACAGCTCACCATCCGCAAGTTATTGAAACCAAGCACAAAGGCCTATCTTTGTCCTGCGCTAACTGTCCGGTTATGGGACGCGACGTCTCACACCGGACAGCCTCTCGCCACTGGAAGCAAATTTACTAAACGGAAGTCGCCCACGCCACTTCGAGTTATTTTTGCGTTGTCCCGGCGAGCTGTTTGGCTTGCGCTACGAGAGCGTCAAACCGCGGATCACCATGCAGCGCCTTGAGTTCTGGATCCTGCTCCATCCCCAAGAGGGCAGACCTAGGCAATCCATGGTCCACGGCGTCGTGCAAGAGAGAAAACGCCTTGTCACGCTGCCCTCGGCGCGCCTCGAAGGCACCCAGCGCGTATCTTGAAAGGGCGGTCTCCGCATTGTCCGGACCGAGAAGGCGCAGGCGGGTGGTAAGCACATCCTGCTCCAGCTTTACCGCCTCATCATTGTGGCTTTCATGGGACAGAACATCCGCCAAATTGTTCATGGATTCGAGCGTCTCGGGGTGCTCCGGGCCAAGGACCTTGCGGCGGATGTCGAGTGACTCGCGGCACAACTTTTCGGCTTCAGCGTACTGGCCCTCGTTATCGAGAGCATTCGCCAGGTTGCTCATCGAACCTATCGTGAACGGATGTTCCGGGCCGAGGACCCGGCGCTGAATGTCGAGCGTTTCCCGGTAGAGCTTCTCTGCGTCCGCATAGTGGCCCTCGTCATCCAAAACGCTGGCTAAGTTGTTCATGGTATTCAACGTATCCGGATGGTCGGGCCCGAGGACGCGGCGGCGGATGTCGAGGATTTCGCGATCCTGCTTTTCCGCTTCGGCAAGCTTGCCTTCGTGCCACAGAACGTTAGCTAACGTCATCATCGCTTTCAAGGTGCTCGGATGCTCGGGCCCAAGGACGCGCCGGCTGGCCTCGAGCGTCTGTCGATCTAACTGCTCGGCCTCGGCGAGGCGGCCTTCGTGGTCCAAAAGGATGGCCAGGTTGCTCGTCGAGCCAAGCGTCAGTGGAGCATCCGGACCGAGGACGCGGCGGCTGGTATCCATTGTTTCGCGAACCAGCCGCTCGGCTTCGGGAAAGTGCCCGCTGCGGGCCAAAAGGATGGCCAAGTTGTTCTGCGATTTTAGCGTGTCAGGATTCTCTGGACCGAGCACGCGCTTCTGAATTTCCACACTCTTCTGCACCAGCGGCATGGCTTGGGCATAGAGCCCGAGGTTGTCGTATACATCTCCCATGATGTGCATCATTTGCGCCTGAAGTACAGGATCCTGTGCCAAGCCGGCATCCACGTTCGTTGACGCTTTGTCCAGAATTTCACGCGCCGTGACGGAATTGCCACGCGCTTGGCTAGGGTCGGATACTCGGAACATGTTGGTCATGAAGTCCGTAACGCGATTGGCGCGGTCGCGCTCACGGGCGATTTGGTTTCGCTGTTCTGTAATTCGCCGCAGCTCGACGGCTTGCGTCACCGCAAATCCAGCCAGAAGCAGCAGCAACACCGCGGCTGTCGCCAACGCAAACCGATGCCGAGCCGCGTATTTTTTCAATCGGTATCCGGCGGTTGCCGGGCCGGCCGCCACAGGCTCATTGCGCAGGTACCTCAGGATATCGGCCGAAAGATCAGAGGCCGCCCCATAGCGCCGCACGCGGTCTTTCTCCAGCGCCTTCATGGTGATCCAATCCAGCTCTCCCTGCAGTTGCCGCGCGAAGGACTTCGGCTCCATCCTGCGGTTCTGAGCCGAAATGTTGGATGCATCTCCCATGGAACGAATCTTTGTGCTCGGTTTCTGCGGTTCCTGCTCTCGAATGACGCGTAGGACGGCTTCCAGGCCTGCGGCTTGCAGAGCCTTTGGCTCGAACGGCAGTGCGCCCACCAGCAATTGATAAAGAATCACGCCAAGCGAGTAGACATCCGTTCGCGTATCGATATTCTGTTCGTCCTGGTCGGCTTGCTCCGGGCTCATATACGCCGGCGTGCCCAGCATCATGCCGAGTTCGGTGAACATGGTGTGCTCGGTCAGCCGCTGCGCCGTCGCTTTCGCCAGCCCAAAATCGATAATCTTTGGCACGGCCTTGTCGTTCTGCTCGATCACGAGCACGTTCGAGGGCTTCAGGTCCCGATGAATAATCGCTTTCTGATGCGCGTGCTGTACGCCCTCGCAAACTTGCGTGAACAACTCCAGCCGCTCCTTGATCGTGAGCTTGTGCTTGTCGCAGTAATCGGTAATCGCAAGCCCCGGCACATACTCCATCACGAAGTACGGCCGCCCTTCGGGAGTGGAGCCGGCGTCAAACACTCGCGCGATGCAGGGATGATCCATCAGCGCCAAGGCTTGCCGTTCCGATTCGAAGCGCGCCACCACCGCCCTGGTGTCCATGCCGGCTTTGATGAGCTTCAGCGCTACCGTCCGGTGAATTGGCGTGGTCTGTTCTGCCAGCCACACTTCGCCCATGCCGCCTTCGCCCACCACTTGAAGCAGACGGTAAGGCCCAATTTGCTTGGCGCCCTTATTTCCGGACGCTCCTGCGGTCAGTGTCGGATCGGACGAAGAATCCGGTGATGAGTTCTCGGGAAGATTCGGCGGGTCATTCGTTCCCATAGCATTCGCCTCCGTAAGCGAAAAACTTCAAAATAGTAAGCCGCATTGGGGGACCTGGACCGCCCTGATTTGGATATCGTTATACCACAGGCCTCACTGGTTCGACGCCGTCAGAGCCTGGTCCGGGTGTGCGGCATGTAACTGAACCCCCGAAATCAATTCACGCATCAAGCTGTCATCGGTCTTCGCGCCACTGCCGGATGGAGGCGGGCCGCATGCAGGCAACACCAGCCCAAAATGCCTGACAACAAATTTCGAGGTCCGTGCGTCTAAGTAACTGTGATAGCGATACCATCGGGCTCGAATCGTTCTGCGGGGGCCCGTCCTCTCGGACAGTGATTTTCCCGGAGCACCATTTTTCCGGGGCAACTGTACTTCCTTTGCGGTGTTATACTGAGTTGACTGATTCCCAAGCTGGTCCTCAGGACGCAGTCACAACTCCTCTGGCCTAGGATGGCGGACCTGTGCGGGCATGTAAGATAGGAGCCGTAATATGGGTGAGCAAGTGAGAGAGCTTTTCAATTGGGCGCGGCGCCGGAAGATTCTGGCGTCTTTTTTTGTAGGATTCGCGCTCGCCGTCGGAATCATCATTGGCTCCGTCATTTCGGGCCGCGTTTCCGCGATGAAATCTTTCGGTGGCACGGATGCAGCGCGCCTCTCGGTGCCTGACCCCATCCCGTCGGCAAGCTCCTTTTCTGGCATTGTTAATCGCGTCGAGCCTGCTGTGGTCAATATCGCCACGACGCAAGTTCTCGAGAGAAAACCCGCCGGAAAGAAGCATCACGTCGCGCCCGACAATCCCGGCGACGACGATAATGATCCCATGCAGGATTTCTTCGACCGCTTCTTCGATGGCCGCCAGGATGCCCCGCCCCAAGCGGAGCGCAGTCTCGGCTCCGGCGTCATAATCGACAAGCGCGGCTATATCCTCACCAACAACCACGTTATCGAAAACGCCACAAAGATTCAGGTTCAGCTGAACAACGACATTACTCGTTATACCGCCAAGGTGATCGGCGCGGATGACGACACGGACCTCGCCGTAATCAAGATCGATGTGAACAAAGAGCTTCCCACCGCCAAGCTCGGGAACTCGGACGGCGTGCAAGTCGGCGACTGGGTTCTCGCCATCGGCAGCCCCTTTGGCCTTCAGGCCACCGTCACCGCGGGAATCATCAGTGCCAAGAATCGCGACGGCATCGGGGGCACCGAGCATCAGTTCCAGCGATTCTTGCAGACGGATGCGGCTATCAACCCCGGCAACTCAGGTGGGCCGCTGGTGGATTTGGCGGGTCAGATTATCGGCATCAACACGGCCATCATCACCGGCAGCCGCGGCTACGAAGGCGTGGGCTTTGCAGTGCCTTCGACTACGGCGATCGGCGTCTATAATCAGCTCGTCGCCAGCGGTCGCGTGACGCGTGGGTCCATTGGCGTGAGCTTCCACCCGGACCTTAGCACCAATCCCATTACTTTGAAGTCCCTCGGCGCACCGTATGGCGTTGCCATCGAGAGCGTTGAGGCAGGCAGCCCCGCTGAAAAAGCAGGCCTTAAGGGTGGCGACGTCATCACCAGCGTGAACGGACACCCTGTCAAGACCGGGGATGACCTCGTGAATCCCATTGCGCAAGCCCCTATCGGCAGCAAAGTCCTGCTTACCTACATACGCGATCGTGCCCAAAAGGAGACGACTGCGATCGTTGCGGATCGCACCCACGTCTTCCCGACTGTCGCTGGCAATATGGACGACCAACCCGGCGAACCCGCGCCCAGCGAATTTGGCCTCCGCGTGGATAGTTTGACCGCCGATCGGGCGCAGCGTGTGGGAATGGATGGCATAAAAGGCGTGATCGTCACCGACGTGGATCCCGCAAGTTTCGCTTCCGACGATCTCGGTTTTGCCCGCGGCGACGTAATCACGGAAATCAATCATCAGCCGATAACTTCCTTGACCGACTACCGCGCGGCCGTCTCAAAACTGAAAGCGGGAGACAGCGTCGTGTTCAAGATCTTGCGCCGCCAGGACAGCGACCGTGTCCTGACGATGTTCTTCTCGGGCGTAGTTCCTGCGGAGAACCCTCAGTAATAAAGTTGGGGAGCCGCGTGCGTCTCCCTGTAAAGTAAACAATAGAGAGCCATGCGAGTGCGAAAAACGAGACAACTGGCCCTGGCACTGCTCGTAGCGGCAGGCATGGGTGTGACCGGCGCCTCGACGGTAGGCCAAACCGCAAAGAACGCAAAGCCAAAGCCGTCTTCGGCGAAGCATCGCTCCAGTTCGCGCCACCCCGGGTCCTATCGGCGAGCCAGCCGCCGCGAACGTGGCCAAAGAGTGCCTACCTCCGACCGCATCTCGGAAATTCAGAGCGCCTTGGCCAAAGACGGCTCCTTTTACGGCACACCTAACGGCAAATGGGATGCCGCCACAGTGGATGCCATGAAAAAATTCCAGGATTCCCACGGTCTAAGTGCCACGGGGAAACTGGATGCCAAGACCCTGCAAAAGCTGGGTTTAGGCTCTCAAACGGCGGGCATTGCACCTCCCACGCCGCCTGTCAGTTCATCCTCGCTTGCGACCAGCCCATCCGCAGCCGTGCCACGCCTCCAGTAGGCAAACCCGTATCGTCCTTACTCACTTCCCTCATAAAATAAAGCCTTTATTTTCTGTTAGACAATCTGCTTGGCAAGGATGGAACACTGCTTCACGAGCCTAACCAGTCTGCTGCTTCGCGCAGTCGGCCGAGCCCGTCTGTTTTCTTGAGGCACGTTGAGTTTCGAGATAGGGCCCCAAGCTAGACACAGCAAAAAGGGGACTTAAGTGCAAAGGAGCGAAACTGTAGGTCTCGCTCCTAGTGCTGGCTTATTTAAGCAACTGGTTAAATAAGGCCTAGTTTTCCATTTGTGCCTGGAGAATCTCGCCAGGCAAAGCAATCATCGTCGGGCGAACTGAGGTTGCTGGTGTCTGGTTGCCGCTCTGAACTGGTCTCGATCCCGTTCTGATGTGTACGCCATTCGTCGGTCTGGGCGTTTCTGAATCGGCTCCCAGCCGTTCGATCCGAATCCCCAGCGTACGCTCCAGTTGGAACAACTCCGACCGCTGTTCCCGCGAGAACAATGTGGTCGCGACGCCATGTTCGCCCGCCCGTCCGGTACGCCCCACGCGGTGGATAAAATTCTCCGCCACGTCTGGCAGATCGTAATTGATGACGTGTACGATGTCCTGCACATGAATGCCGCGCGAAGCCAAATCGGTGGCCACCAGCACGCGGTACCGTCCCTGTTGAAAGCCGGCAAGCGCCGCCGTTCGTTGCGATTGCGAGCGGTCGCCGTGAATCATGGCCGCGGTAAAGCCGTCGCGATTCAGACTCTTGGTGATGCGCTCGGTCCCGCGCTTGGTCCGCGAGAACACCAGGCAGCGCCCGGTTTCCTTTGCGAGCAAACGTTGCAGCATCTCCTGCTTGCGGTCTACGGAGACCTCGAACGCTTGCATACGCACATTCTCGGATGGCTTCAGTGTGGACCCAAACGCGAGACGCGCCGGATTCTTCAAATAATCCTTCACCAAGTGGGCCACGGATGCTTCCATGGTCGCCGAAAAACACATCGTTTGGCGTTCTTTCGGCAAAATCGCCGCGATGCGCTTGATGGCCGGAAGAAAACCCATGTCCAGCATGCGATCCGCTTCATCTAGAACCAAAATGCGCAAATTGTTGAAGTTAAAGAGTCTGCGGTCGAGATAGTCTTCCAAACGCCCAGGAGTTGCCACAACGACGCGCGCTCCTTTGCGAATGGCTTGCAGTTGCGCGCCTTCGGAGAGTCCGCCAACGACGAGCGCCGCGGGCACGAGCTGCGTCCCGCGCAATGCGTTGAATTGCGCCAAAACCTGCATGGCCAATTCGCGCGTCGGCACCAGCACCAGTGCCGCTATTCCGGGCGTTTTGTGCTTCAAGAGTTGCTCGATCACCGGGATCAGGAACGCCAGCGTCTTGCCGGTTCCGGTTTGCGCGGTTGCGAGGACGTCCTTACCCTCGAGCGCTTGCGGAATAGCCGCGGCTTGCACGGGGGTCGGCGTCGAAAAACGCGCGTGTGCCAATCTCTCCTTCATATAGGCGGAGATTGGTAATTCTGTAAAACTTTGCATTCGTATTGCTTTCTTGCTGGCGGGAGCGATTCCGGCGCGCACACTTTTCCGGTGCAAGCGCGGCAATTCGCATTGCCAGTCTTGTTTTAGATTACGCTGAAGACTTACGGAGACCACTGCAGGCGGGTAATCTCAGATCAACAACTCAACTTGAGGGACCGCACAACACAACCGAGGTATTAAGCGCAAATATACTTTAGCACGCCTTCTGCAGGAATGCGACCTTATTCACTGCGTGTGCCTTAATCGGTTGGCCGCCGCCCGGCATACTGCCGCTCTTCTTGCTCGCCTCGCGTTTCGTTCCCCGCAATCTTTCGACACACCTGCCCCGCGGAACTTGCCGTGGGCTTGCGAACGCAAGAGCTTGCCGCCCCCTTGCCGACGCCAACGGGGGACAGCCCGGCTCCTTGCCTTCCTCATCGTCGAGCCGAGTGGTTATATGCCGTCCGCACAAAGTGGTTATTGCGCCTTTCCCCCTTGTGCATGAAATTAGACTAACGGAGAGCGGCATCTGTGAGGGTGCAGCAAGCTCCGTGGTTCCGTGTCAACCCGCGCTGCCTGGACAGGGAGGTATCTACAACAAAAGCCTCCTGCGTTGGACCGAGGAAGGGTTTGTCCCCTGACAGGCCCTTCCTCTCGATACTGCACAAAGAGCAAGGGTCTTTTGAATGAACATGCTCGACACTCGCCTCCTACAATTCGCGCACGCGCACATTGCGGTCGCCCTGCTTGCTTTCCGGCTTCCAGCTTCCGTTTTTTGGCCCTATTTTAATGGCGCTGCTCTTTTGGCGATTGGCTTACCCTATATCCTCAAGAGCGATCTGCCGCGGGAACACGGGCTAGACAAAATTCTGCCTTTCGGTCGTCTGTTTTTTGCCATCCCGCTGACCGTTTTTGCCGCAGAGCACTTTACGGCCACGAAGGCCATCGCGCAGATTGTTCCTTCCTGGATTCCCGGACACCGATTTTGGGTCTATTTCGTGGGGACAGCTTTGATTGCCGGGGCGCTCAGTATGGTCCTCCAGAGGCAGGCGCGTCTGGCGGCCACACTTTTGGGAATCATGTTCAGCCTGTTCGTGGTGCTGATCCATGTTCCCAACGTGGTGGCCAGCCCGCACAACCGATTTGTGTGGGCTGTGGCTCTCCGAGATCTCTCCTTTAGTGGGGGTGCTTTCGCCTTCGCGGGGTCACATAGCAAGCCCTACCTGGCGAAGAGTTTGCCGGCGCTTGTGCACCTCGGCCGCTTTTTTGTCGGCATACCCGCCGTGCTTTTCGGCGCTGAACATTTTCTTCACCCTGATTACGTCCCCGGCGTTCCTTTGGGCAAACTCGTGCCAACTTGGATACCGCTTCGCTTCTTTTGGGCTTATCTTACGGGTGCCGTCCTTCTCGCCGCGGCAGCTTGCCTGCTTGCGAATAGAAAAGCACGCTTGGCAGCGACCAGTCTTGGTGTCATGATTTTTCTGGTGGTTCTATTCGTTTACTTGCCCATGTTAGCCTCCGTTCCATGGGACATAGGCAACGGACTGAACTTTTTTGCGGATACTTTGATGTATTGCGGAGCTATTTTGCTCTTGGCGGACGCTCTTCCAAAAGAAGCTCATCCGCATTCTTAAAAAATAGTATTTCGTACGCTGGATCTTCTCCCTCGAATCGAAGGCGCACGAACAAAGGAGCTGAGAAGATGAAAAACACACTGTTAGTCTTGGCAATGGGAGCGTTTTTGCTCCTGACAGCGAAGGCAAACCCGCCACTTCCGGCGAAGCCGCAAACGCCCGTCGCCCAGAGTGAACGCAGTCCCGTAATCGTCGAGCTGTTTACTTCGGAAGGGTGTTCGAGCTGCCCGCCTGCGGACACTTTGTTGAGCAAGCTCGAAACGCTCCAGCCGGTTGCGGGCGCCGAGATCATCGGCCTCGAAGAACATGTCGATTATTGGAATCACGACGGCTGGGTCGATCCTTATTCCGATCCGGCATGGACGTTGCGCCAGCAGGAGTACGTCGCGAGGTTCAAAGGCAAAACCCCTTACACTCCACAAATGGTTGTCGACGGCCAAAGCCAGTTTGTAGGCGATAACGCGCGCGAGGCTCTGCAAGCCATTCAGCAAGACGCGCAACAAGCGAAAACCCAGGTCTCCATTACGGCGGAAGCTTCGGAAAAGAAAGATGCGGAGAAACTTGAAGTACGCATTGGGAACGCCGCGCCGTCAGCGGCGCAGGAGCCAGCCGACGTTTGGCTGGCGGTGACGGAGGATGGGCTGGCAAGCGCCGTGAAAGCCGGGGAGAATGCGGGTAAGGATGTGCAGCACGCCGCGGTTGTGCGTTCTTTTCACAAGATTGGAAGCCTTTCCTCCAAGGATTCCTCCCCGTTCGATGTCCATCAAGAAGTTAAGTTCAAGTCGAACTGGAAGAAAGAAAATCTCCACATCGTCGTTTTTGTGCAAGAGCGGAAGAGTCTGCGCATTCTGGGTGCGGCCGAGGCTCGCGTCACGGGATAAGAGTTAACAACGGCCGTTTTTGATCTAGGTCATCTTTGCCGGGCAAGCTCGTCCATCGGAACTGACCTGCTCGGCAGTATTTTCGTTCCTGTAGCTCGTTCAGAAGCCTGATTTGCCTTCAATTTCTTAGTCACCCTCTAGAACTTGGCGATATTTCTGCAATTTGACGGTACTAGCGCCGGACTGTAGAATTTACATTCCACGCGGCGGTGCCCCGTGTTCAATCCCGCAGGCACGACAAGACTTACGCAGCGGCAAAACAGGTCAGTTGAGCGATAGAGGAGGAAGCATGGCTACGGCAGCAGCGCCTCGAGTTTTTAAGAACTTCATCAATGGTGAGTGGGTGGAATCGCGCAGCGGCAAAGCGTACGAAAACCTTAACCCAGCGAATACCGACGAACTGGTTGGCATGTTCGTGTCCTCGACGTCGGAGGATGTGGATGCAGCTGTCGGCGCCGCCAAGGAAGCCTACAAAAAATGGCGATTGGTTCCCGCTCCGAAGAGGGCGGAGATTCTCTTTCGCGCCGCCGAGATTCTAGTGCAGCGCAAAGAGGAATATTCCAAGGACATGACCCGAGAAATGGGCAAAGTCCTGGCGGAGACGCGCGGAGACGTCCAGGAAGCCATCGACATGACGTATTACATGGCGGGCGAGGGACGCCGGCTATTTGGCCAGACGACTCCTTCGGAACTCCCCAATAAGTTTGCCATGAGTGTGCGGCAGTCCATCGGTGTCTGCGGGATGATCACGCCGTGGAATTTTCCGATGGCCATTCCTTCGTGGAAAATGATGCCCGCGTTGATTAGCGGCAACACGGTCGTTTTGAAGCCCGCCGAGGATACTCCGTTGTCTTCTTACCATTTGGTGCAGGTCCTCACGGAAGCTGGTGTGCCAAACGGCGTCGTGAATCTGGTGAGCGGCGATGGTCCTGGAGCCGGTGCTCCGCTCGCGCAAAGCGAAGATGTGCCCGTCGTTAGCTTTACGGGTTCCACGGCTGTCGGGCGCCTCATTGCGGAAGCTTGCGCGCCAACCTTCAAACATTGCAGCCTCGAGATGGGCGGCAAAAACATCATCATCGTTATGGACGATGCCAATCTCGATCTCGCCGTGGATGGCGCGGTTTGGGGCGGCTTCGGCACAACCGGGCAGCGCTGCACGGCGGCCAGCCGCGTGGCCGTCCACAAGATCGTTTACCACGAATTCGTTTCGCGCTTCGTGGACCGCGTGAAATCTCTCAAGGTCGGCAACGGCCTCGATTCCGGCGTCGATATGGGCCCCTGCATCAACGAGCAGCAACTCAAAACCGTGATGAGCTATGTCGAAATCGGCAAAAACGAAGGCGCCAAGCTCCTGACAGGCGGGAATCGCTTGGACGGCGGCATTTACGCCAAGGGATGGTTCCACGAGCCCACCGTCTTTGGCGACTGTGCGCCGCAAATGCGCATCGCCCAGGAAGAAATCTTTGGCCCTGTGGTCTCCGTCATTCCCATTGATAGCTTTGATCAAGCCGTGGAAGTCGCCAACGGCGTTCCGTACGGATTGTCGGCCTCGATCTACACGCGCAACGTCAATCAAGCCTTTTCCGCCACACGTGATCTCTACACCGGGATCGTCTATGTGAACGCCCCGACCATCGGCGCCGAAACGCATTTGCCCTTCGGCGGCACCAAGCAAACCGGAAACGGCCATCGCGAAGCCGCGATTGCCGCGATCGATTTCTTCTCCGAATGGAAGACCATCTACATCGACTATTCCGACAAGCTCCAGCGCGCCCAAATCGATAACAACTAACGCCAGTGGCTTGCAAAAAGCCGCCGAAAGGCACCAAAACAGACAACCCGCGTTGACGCTGCTCGACACGCTTCCTACAATAGAGGTAGCGCTCTTCAGCACTTAGCGTAGAGTGCTGCTATGAGGAATCCAGCCCTACAAGAACGCCGCAACCGGCAAATTCTTGCCGACCTCGTCCGCGCGTACATCGAGACCGGTGAGCCGGTGTCCTCGCGCGCTATTTCCAAGAGGTACGAAGAGACCTTGAGCACAGCCACGATTCGCAACGTGATGGCCGATCTCGAAGACGGCGGTTTGCTCTATCAACCGCACACTTCGGCGGGCCGCGTCCCGACCGCCGCCGCTTACCGTTTCTTCGCCCAAGAGATTGCCTCGCAAGCCACCCTGACCGTCAACGACCGCGATTGGATACAGCGCGAAATGGGCGGCGCAAAAACCGCCTCCGAAATCACCGAGCGCGCCGGCCACGTTCTTGCCGAAGTATCGAACGGCCTCGGTATAATCGTCTCTCCGCCTCTAGGCAGGACGGTGCTCGAACACGCGCGCATGTGGCTTCTTCCAGACGGCCGCGTAGTTGTCGTGCTGATTTCGCCGGGCGGCAACACGCGCGACAAGATCTTGCGTCCGGTCCGGCCTTTCGCGCAAAGCGAATTGGACGCCACGGCGGACTTCTTGAATCGCCACTATTCCGGTTGGACGCTCGAAGCTATCCGCGGCGACCTTCTCCAAAAGCTCGCCACCGATCGCGAACAGTACGAAGGCATTATCGGCAATGCGCTGACGCTGTGGGATCCAGCCATGCTCGGGGAAAGCCAATCGAGCCAGGTACACGTCGAAGGCACCGCCCAAATCGTGGGGACGCCGGAGTTCACAAATCAGGCGCAACTCCGCGAACTCCTCGCGGCCATCGAAGAAAAGCATCGTCTCGTCACCGTTCTCAACGCCTGTATCGAAACCCCGGAGCCGGTCCACGTGCAAATCGGCGTGAAAGAAATCTCGGAAGCCGGCGACAATCTGGCGATCATCAGCGCGCCTTATACTCGCAATGATCTTGTACAGGGCTCCTTGGGCGTGCTCGGCCCCACGCGCATGCACTACGAGCGCGCCATGACCGCTGTCGCCTACGTCGCGCAGCTATTCAGCGAAGCTTTGAGCAAAATTTGAAAAACTTTTTTCAGAGGAGAAGCAGCAAAGTGCCCGACAAGGATTCGCCTTTCAATACGGAACGAAGCGTTCAAGATCCCGCCTCCGATCAGCCCGATGAGAGCAAACTCGCCGCGGAATCGGCCGCCGCCGATGCGGAAGTCGCCAAGCTTGCCAGCGAACTGAACGAATTGCGCCAAACGCTCATGCGCCGCCAAGCCGATTTCGATAACTACCGCAAGCGCATCGAAAAAGAGCGCGCCGACGACGCCAAGCGCCACACCGCCCGCGTCATCGAAGGCCTAATTCCAATCATCGACGGTTTCGAACATGCCCTCGCCGCTCATCGCGAAGCCGAGTACGAAAATTATCGCAAAGGTTTCGAGCTCATCTACAAGCAGCTCGTCGACAACGTCACCCGCCTTGGCGTCGAGCGCATCGATCCGCTCGGCAAACAGTTCGATCCGCATCTCCACCAGGCCATGGATCGCACCGAAACCGTCAAGCACGAAGACGGCACGATTCTCCAAGTTTTTCAGCCCGGCTACCTATTTCATGGCCGCGTTCTTCGCCCCGCGATGGTCCGCGTAGCCGTTCATCCGGGCGGAGCATCAAAAGAAGCTGCGAACTGATCCGATTCGGCACCAACCAAATCCATTCGAGAGGACTGCATGCCCAGGGGAAACCAAAAGGATTTTTACGAAGTGCTCGGCGTTTCGCGCACTTCTTCCGTCGAGGAGATCAAGTCCGCCTATCGCAAAGCCGCGCTCCAGTGGCACCCGGACCGCAACCCCGAAAATAAAGAAGAAGCCGAAGTAAAGTTCCGCGAGTGTACGGAAGCCTACAGCATCTTGAGCGATCAGCAAAAGCGCGAAGTCTACGACACCTACGGCCATGCAGGCCTTTCCGGCGCGGGCGGCGGCGTGGACTTCAGCAGCACCGTCTTCCGCGATTTTCACGACATCCTCGGCGATTTTTTTGGCTTCGAGGATCTCTTTTCCAGTGCCGGTGGCGGAAGCCGCACCCGCCGTCGCCAGCAACGTGGCGCCGATCTCCGCTATGACATGACCCTCACCTTTGAAGAGGCCGCCACCGGCGTCACCACGAAAATCAAACTCCCGCGCCAGGAATACTGCGAGGCTTGCAACGGTACCGGCGCCAAGAAGGGAACTGGCATCGTCACTTGCCAGACGTGCGCCGGCCGCGGCCAACTCGCCTACCAACAAGGTTTCTTCACCATTTCGCGCACGTGCCCCGCTTGCCAGGGCGCGGGCCAAATCGTCCGCGAGCGCTGTCTCGATTGCCGCGGCCAAGGCCGTATCGAGCGCGAGAAAACTATCGAGTTGCGCATTCCTCCCGGCGTCGATTCCGGCACGCGCCTTCGCGTCACTGGCGAAGGCGAGCCCGCTCCCAATAGCGGCGCGCCCGGCGATCTCTATGTCGTCCTCGACGTCAAGGAACACGCCTTTTTCGAGCGCCGCGGCGCCGATCTCTACTGCACGATTCCTCTCAGCGTCACGCAAGCCGCTCTCGGCACCGAGCTGCAAGTCCCCGGCCTGATCGGCGAAGAAAAATTAAAAATCCCCGAAGCCACGCAAAGCGGCGCCGTCTTCCGCATCAAGGGCAAAGGTCTTGCCGACCCGCGCGGCGGCGGCAAGGGCGATCTCTACTATCACGTTCGCGTCTTAACTCCGACCAAGCTCACACGCGAGCAGCGCAAACTCCTCGAGCAACTCGGCGCAACTCTTAAAGTGGAAAACAAGCCCGCCGAGCGCAATTCCACCCTCTTCGACAAAGTAAAAGACATCTTCGGATAGGGTAACGCGCCGCTACTGCGATAGAATCCTCGCGTGCGCCGCAGATTCTTCGTCGAAAAGTTCATCGGAAACACAGCCGTTATCGAGGGCGACGCCGCTCATCATCTCGGCCATGTTCTGCGCGCCCAAACCGGCCAGCTTTACGAATTGAGCGACGGCTCCGCCGCCTGGCTTGCCCGCATCGAATCCGTCGCTCGCAACCGCGTCGAGTTCGCTCTCCTCGATCCACTTCCCGCGCGGCAATCCGCCACTGAAATCTCTCTGTTGCTCTCCATCGTCAAATTCGACGCTTTCGAATGGGCCATCGAAAAAGCCACGGAACTGGGCGTCAATAAAATTATTCCCCTGGCCGCGGCCCGCAGCGAAAAAGGTCTCCTCGCTGCCGCCGCAAAGCGCTCCGCACGCTGGGAAAAAATCCTTCTCGAATCTTCCCAGCAATCCCGCCGCCTCCGCGTGCCACAACTGGATGAACTCGCCAAGCCCGCCGAAGCATTCGCCCAGCAAATCGGCGATTTCCGCCTGCTGCTTTCCGAGCGCGGCGACGCCCCCTCTGTTCGATGTTTTTTCGAAGGTGCCAACCGCGCCAAAACAGCGATCTCCACCGCCGCTCTAGCCATCGGCCCCGAAGGCGGCTGGACCGACGACGAGCTAGCCGCCGCCCGCGCCGCTGGTTTTCTCGAAGCCTCTCTCGGCCAGCTCATCCTCCGCACGGAAACAGCCGTCATCGCCGCCCTCGCCACGCTGAACTACGCCCTCTCCACAAAGTAGGCAGCCGTCAAACAATCCTCGATCGTCCGCACCCGCAGGGCAACGCCTCCACTCAACTCACGAATCTAATCTTTCTGCACGCCGAAAACCGCCAATTCTCCGGTACCCCGCGCAAATCCCATCTGCTGCGGCCCGCAATCCTCGCGTTATGAAAAATATGTTATAAATAGAAGGCAGCAGAAAAATGCAAAGCTCGGACCAGAACCCACCTCTCGCAACCTCGGTTCCGGAAACTTCAGCGCCGGCGCCCTCGCCGCCCCATTCCTTGCGAAATGAAATTCGTGTTTGGACGCGCGATCTTCTCATTGCCATCGGCCTCGCTCTCGTCATCATCGTTTTTCTCTATCAGCCCGTAAAAGTCGAAGGCACCAGCATGGCCCCGCTGCTCTCCGACCAGGAACGCATCTTCATCAATAAATTTGTTTATCGCTTCGAGCCCATCGAGCGCGGCGACGTCGTCGTTTTCTGGTATCCTCTCGACCGCTCCAAGTCTTTCATCAAGCGCGTCGTCGGCTTGCCGGGAGAAAAGATCGAAATCCGTCAAGGCATCGTCTATGTTAATAGTCACGCGATTCCGGAGCCTTACGTTCCGCCGCAGTACGAAGACATCAGCGACTTCGGCCCCATTCGCGTCCCCAAAAACAGTTACTTCGTCATGGGCGACCATCGCATCAGCTCCAACGATTCGCGCATGTTTGGCCCCGTGCCCAGCAAATATATATATGGCCGGGCCGTTTTCGCGTACTGGCCCGTCGATCATTTCGGCTCCCTCTACACCACGGAAGCCAGTTCCAAGTGACCGGCATTCTTTATGACCATTCTGGGAGGACAATCTGACCGAAGTTCCGCACCGCCCCGCCACACTCGCTCTCGAAGACGGGCGCATCTTTAATGGCCGCGCTGCGGGTGCGATTACGCGCCGCGGCGGCGAAGTCGTTTTCAATACCAGCCTCACCGGTTACCAGGAAGTTTTCACCGACCCAAGTTACGCGGGTCAGATCGTCTGTTTGACCTATCCTCACATCGGCAACGTCGGCGCCAATCTCGACGACGAAGAATCCGCGCGCCCCTATATCGAATCGCTTATCGTGCGCGAGTTTTCTCAAATCTCCTCGAACTGGCGCTCCGCGGAAACCGCCCAGCTCTATTTGAATCGCCATAAAATTCCCGCCATCTGGGATATCGATACGCGTGCTCTCGTTCGCCACATTCGCAACGTTGGCGCGCTTCGCGGCGTTGTCGCCACCGACGGTACTCCCGCCGATCAGCTCATTCACGAAGCCAAGCAGTTGCCCGCTATGGCCGGACAAGAACTTGCCAGCCGTGTGAGTTGCAAAAAAGCCTACGGCTGGGAGAAAAGCTCCATCGAGCTGACCATTCCTCCGTGGTCGGAGTCCATGGGCGAATCGGGCAGAAGTTCGGACACGCCCAAATTTCGCGTCGCCGCATACGACTTCGGCATCAAGCAAAATATTCTTCGCTTGCTGGTCGATCATCACTGCGATGTCTGGGTCGTCCCCTCGCAAACCAGCGCCCAGGATGTTCTCGACCTCAAGCCCGATGGCGTTTTTCTCTCCAATGGCCCCGGCGATCCGGAGCCGGTCGGGTACGCCGTCGAAAATATTCAAAAACTCCTCGGCCGCGTTCCAGTCTTCGGTATCTGCCTGGGCCATCAACTCTGCGGCCTGGCCCTCGGCGGCAAAACGTTCAAACTGAAATTTGGCCATCACGGCTCCAACCATCCCGTGCAGAATTTGCTCACCCAGAAAGTCGAAATCACCGCCCAAAATCACGGCTTCTGCGTCGATCCCGAATCACTCCCCTCCAGCGACGTAGAAATCACCCACGTCAATCTCAACGACCACACCAACGAAGGCATGCGCCACAAGAAACTCCCTCTTTTCAGCGTCCAATACCATCCCGAAGCCTCGCCCGGCCCTCACGATTCGCACTATCTGTTCACGCAGTTCACCGACATGATGAAGGAGCTCCGGAATTGAGGTACGCGTCGCTTTTCGGGCTTCTTTTGGCATTTTCCATTTCCCTTTGCCATGCGATGG
Source organism: Candidatus Acidiferrum sp. (assembly GCA_049800195.1). Lineage (GTDB taxonomy): Bacteria > Acidobacteriota > Terriglobia > Acidiferrales > UBA7541 > Acidiferrum. The sequence continues at coordinate 70,460 of JBARJI010000014.1, read as the reverse complement.
ATTCGCAAGAAGTTCCTACCGTTGGAAGGCTGTGCGGCAGGCTCGTTTCGATCAGGTACGTTCCGGATAAAGGAAATACTAACTCATCGCACCAATTAATCTCGCCTTTCCGCAAGGTTCGGGTCAGAATTTTTGCTCAGTCTACGGGCAAGGAGTGTTGTGGATCGTCTGTCCCCGCGGATGAGGCTCTGACAGGACATGACGGGGGTTTCAAATTTAAGCAACAAAGCCCGGGAAACTACTGGGTGGTCGTGGCTCTAAACGGTGCCGAATATAAACAGTTCGTCCATTTTCAGCCACACCAAAAACTCGACTCGCCATGCTCCGACCTGCTTTACGCGTTCGAAGACGGAAAGTTCCATTTTGCGCGCTCCATAACTGTTGTGGTAACGCAGAATACTGGCGTACGCCAGGATCGCGTGAATGACTTTTCGTCTGGACCGAACAACGATACTCTAACGACCAATGCCCAAACGTACTGACATCAAGAAAATCCTGATCATTGGCTCCGGCCCCATCGTTATCGGCCAAGCCTGCGAATTTGATTATTCGGGCGCACAAGCTTGCAAAGCTCTGCGGGCTGAAGGCTACGAAGTCGTTCTCGTCAATTCCAATCCCGCCACCATCATGACCGATCCAGAATTGGCCCACCGCACTTACATCGAACCGTTGACCAAGGAATATCTGCAAGAAATCCTCGCGCGGGAAAAGCCCGACGCGCTTTTGCCAACGGTTGGCGGACAGACCGCGCTCAATCTGGCGGTTGAGCTCGCCGAAAGCGGCATTCTCGAAAAGTACAAAGTCGAAATGATTGGCGCTTCGCTGCGCGCCATCAAAGTCGCCGAAGACCGCTTGTGGTTCAAGGATGCCTGCCGCAAAATCGGCCTCGAAGTTCCCGCCTCCGCGCTCGTCAACAATGCGCAAGACGCCTTGCGTTTGTGCGATCAGCTCGGCTTTCCGCTCGTTATCCGGCCTTCCTTCACGCTAGGCGGTACCGGCGGCTCCATTGCTTACAACAAGGAAGAATTTGGCGAAGCGATCGCCCATGCGCTGGACATGAGCCCCGTTCACGAAGCTCTAGTCGAAGAATCCGTCCTCGGCTGGAAAGAATTCGAGCTCGAAGTCATGCGCGACCATCGCGACAACTTCGTGGTCATCTGTACCATTGAGAATTTTGATCCCATGGGCGTGCACACCGGCGATTCCATCACGGTCGCTCCCGCGCAAACCCTCACCGACAAGGAGTACCAGCGCATGCGCGACGCAGCCGCCGCGATCATTCGCGAAGTCGGCGTGGAAACCGGCGGATCGAACGTTCAGTTCGCCATCAACCCGGAAAACGGGCGCATGGTCGTGATCGAAATGAACCCCCGCGTTTCGCGCAGCTCTGCCCTCGCCAGCAAAGCCACCGGTTTCCCCATCGCCAAAATCGCCGCGCGCCTCGCCGTCGGCATGACCCTTGACGAAATTCCCAACGACATCACGAAAAAAACACCGGCCTGCTTCGAGCCGACTATCGATTACGTGGTCGTGAAAATTCCCAAATGGCAGTTCGAGAAATTTCCCGGTGCGGACAGCACTCTCGGAACGCAGATGAAGTCCGTCGGCGAAGTCATGGCCATCGGCCGAACCTTCAAGGAAGCTCTGCAAAAGGGAATCCGCTCGCTCGAGCCGCACGCACCGTGGCGCGCGCCTGCCGAAACTCCAGATTCTCTATTGCGCGAAAAACTCGCCACGCCGCGCCCCGATCGCATTCATTGGCTGCTCACCGCTGTCGACAAAGGCTTGCCCGGCGAGGAAATTTGCGAAATCACGAAGATCGATCCCTGGTTCATTCACCAAATCGAAGAGCTTGTAGCCATGAACCGCCGCGCCGCCGGCGTCACCGTCGAAACCGCCTCGAAGGATCTTCTGCGCGAAGTCAAGCGCCACGGCACGAGCGACGAGCAGCTTGCGCAGATCTGGAAAAGCACTCCCGCATCCGTCCGCTTGCAGCGCGCCCGTTACGGCGTCGCTCCCGTTTTTAAGCGCGTCGATACCTGCGCCGCCGAATTCGAATCTTTCACGCCTTACATGTATTCCACCTACGAGGATGAAGACGAATCCGACGTCCAGCCTCGCCCCAAGATCATGATTCTCGGCAGCGGCCCCAACCGCATCGGGCAGGGAATCGAGTTCGATTATTGCTGCTGCCACGCCGCCTACGCGCTTCGCGAAGATGGTTTCGAAACCATCATGGTGAACTGCAATCCTGAAACGGTTTCGACCGACTACGACACTTCCGACCGCCTCTATTTTGAACCGCTCACCCTCGAAGATGTTCTCGCCATCGTCGAGCGCGAAAAACCGCAGGGCGTCATCGTACAATTTGGAGGCCAAACGCCTCTCAATCTTGCGCAAGAATTGAAGCGCAACGGAGTGCCAATCATTGGCACCGCACCCGAATCCATCGACCTTGCCGAAGACCGCCGCCGCTTCGGCGGACTGCTCGAAAAACTAAAGATTCCCCAGCCGCGCAATGGCACCGCGCTCATCCCGGAAGAAGCCGCGCGCGTCGCCGCCGAAATCGGAATGCCCGTGCTGGTACGCCCAAGCTACGTTCTCGGCGGACGTGCCATGGTCATCGCCTACGACGTGAACACCGTGCAGGATTACGTCGCGCAAGCCGCACTGATGGGCCCCGCGCGCCCCGTGCTCATCGATCAGTTCCTCGAGGAAGCTACCGAAGTTGATGTGGACGCGCTCGCCGATGGAAAAGACGTCGTCATCGGCGGCATCATGGAACACATCGAAGAAGCTGGCGTGCATTCCGGCGATTCGTCTTGCGTACTTCCGCCCGTCAGTTTATCAGCGGAAGTTCTGGCGCATATTCGCGAGTATACGAAACGTCTCGCCCTCGCGCTGAAAGTCATCGGGTTAATGAACGTGCAGTACGCCATTCAGCGCGACACCGTCTACGTCCTCGAAGTGAATCCACGCGCCTCGCGCACCGTTCCCTATGTCAGCAAAGCCACCGGCGTTCCCCTTGCAAAAGTTGCCGCTCGCCTGATGGCGGGAAAAAAGCTCGCCGACATGAATCTTCCGCTTGTGAAGCACGACGGCGTTTCCGAGGTTGCCGTCCATGAATTTTATTCCGTGAAATCGCCGGTCTTCCCGTTCAACAAATTCCGGGGAGTGGACACCATTCTGGGTCCGGAAATGCGTTCGACCGGAGAAGTCATGGGCATCTCCACTTCCTACGGCTTGGCCTTTGCGAAAGCTCAGCTTGCTGCCGGCCAGCGCCTGCCGCGCAAGGGCACCATTTTTCTCAGCGTCAACGATCGCGACAAACGCCATCTCGCCTCGCTCGGAAAAGAACTCCACGATCTTGGATTTCGCTTGCTAGCCACGCGTGGCACGGCTGCGGCGCTCGAAGCCGCTGGCATTCCCGGCGAATCCGTTTTCAAAGTGAACGAAGGCCGCCCCAACATCGTCGATCTCGTCAAAACCGGCAAAATTAATCTCGTCATTAACACGCCTCTTGGCCGCGAATCTTTCTATGACGAAAAATCCATCCGCCGCGCCGCCATTCGCTATAACATTCCTTGTATCACGACGCTCGCGGCTGCCCACGCCGCGGCTCGCGGAATTCGCGCGTTGCTCGATCAGGGTACCGAAGTCGCGGCCCTGCAGGATTTGCACCGTGGCAGTGTTGCCGCTTCCGGGAGCACAGCGTCGGGAAACTAGCACGGCAAGGGGCCATCTGATTGGCGCGGTGATCGCTTGGGAGGTTAGCCCGGCCAGGGCGTACGAGATTAGCCCGGTACGGGCTTAGGAGAATGACCATGAATCTTTCCGGTGTTTTTCCCGCTCTTACCACGCCATTCGCCGCTGACGGTTCCGTCTCGGTCGAGGACATTAAGCACAACATTCGCAAGTACAACACCACCGGAGTCGCGGGGTATGTTGCCATCGGTTCTACCGGTGAATCCGTGCTGCTCTCGCGCAAAGAAATCGACTCCGTTTATAACGCGGTGCTGGAATCCGCCGCGACGGGCAAAATTCTTATCGCGGGAACTGGCGCGGAATCCACTGCGAAAACCATCGAACGCACGAAACGTGCCGCCGAGCTTGGCTACCACGTCGCGCTGGTGAAGACCCCCTATTACTACAAGCCGGTCTACAAACCGGAAGTTTATATCGCGCATTACCGCCGCATCGCCGACGCTTCGCCAATCCCCGTTATGCTTTATTCCGTCCCGCAATTCACTGGCGTCGCTCTCGAAGCTCCGGAAGTCGGCATACTCGCGCAGCATCCCAATATCATCGGCATCAAGGAAAGTTCGGGAAATGTGCAACGCGCCGCGGAAATGCTCGCTGCGGTTCCATCCTCGTTTCAAATCGTCGTCGGTTCGGCCAGCATGATGTTTCCCTCGCAGATCCTTGGCGCGGTCGGCGCAATTCTCGCTCTGGCGAGCGCGCTGCCAGAACTCAGCGTCGCGCTCTTTGACGCCGTCCGTTCGGGCGACCTCGAAAAAGCTCGCGAGTTGCAATCCGCCATCTTGCCCGCTTCAAAGCTCATCGTCGGGCAGTGCGGCATTCCCGGCGTAAAGTACGCCATGGACCAAGCCGGCTACCGCGGCGGCGACCCGCGTTTGCCTCTCTTGCCGCTGCACGAAGACCAAAAACTTGCCCTCCGGTCGCTGATGGGCAAGATGGACACTCACGCCTCCGCTGGCGCGGCCGCTCGCCTTTCGGGCGCCGTCTCCGTCTAAACGCCGAGCCAGCCGACATAGCCGCTTTTCGCGGCTTGTTCACGCCTGCGTATTGTCGCCGGCCCAAACCGCCCAATCTGCGCGGTCTTCCTGGCCCGATTGGGGCCGACCGACCAGGTCGTTCGCGGGAGAATGCGTAGCAGACCGGCGGATAGGAACTTTGCCGTCCGCGCTAGCCGTCCCGATTTGCTGTGACGAAAGGCTGCCAGTATCATCTAAACCCCGATGGAATGTAGAAGCCTGCCGTTTCGACAGCTCCCGCATCAGTCCAAGCTCTTTCTCCAATTCCTCGACGATTATTCTTCCGTCAAGCAGTTCTACGGGCATCCGCCAACCATTGCAGCGGCGAAGAAGGTTGCGCGTTCGTTCGACTATCCGCCGGAACGGCGAGCGGAAGTGGCCGCGATTCTTGCCGAGCAGAACGCGGTGTTCGGCGCGGGAGAGGCGACGGGCGAAAATTTGGCGCGTTTCGCAAAAGGCGCCTGCGCCGTCGTCAGCGGGCAGCAAGTTGGCTTGTTCAGCGGCCCCGCGTTCGCCATTTACAAGGCGGTGAGCGCGATTCAAATCGCGCAGGAATTGACGAAGGCGGGAGTGGACGCAGTGCCGGTCTTCTGGATGGCCACAGAAGATCACGATCTGGACGAAGTGCGATCCTCGACCTGGTTTCTGAACGGCAAGCTGAAGCGGTTTGAGTTGCCGGGGAACGGCGACGCAGGCTTGCCGGTGGGCCGGATTGCGCTCGGGGCGCAAGTCCAGGAAATGGTGGACGAGGCCGCCGGAATCTTGAGGGCAGCGGGCGGAGAATTAGTCGCGGCGATTTTCCGGGAAAGCTATGGCGCTCAGGAAACATACGGAAGCGCCTTTGGAAAATTGTTTGCGCGGCTGTTTGCGGAGCAAGGGCTGATTTTGCTCGATGCGCTGGATGCGCGATTGCACCGCGTTGCCGGGGAAGTTTTGCGAGGAGCCGTTGAAGAACGAGACGCGCTGGATGAGGCTCTGCTGGCGCGCGGCAAGGAATTGGACAAGGCCGGTTTTGCTGCGCAAGTGAAAGTGACGGCGCGGAGCACACTCCTTTTCAAGATGGGCAGTGGCTCGCGGCAGCCGATCACTTTTAGCGGTGGGAAGTTTGTTTGCGGCGAGCAGAGTTGGGGCAAGGAGGAATTGGTCCGAGCCGTAGAAGCCGAGCCGGAAAATTTCAGTCCCAATGCGCTCCTCCGTCCGGTGTTGCAGGATTATCTTTTGCCGACGGCGGCGTACATCGCGGGACCCGCCGAGATTGCCTATTTCGCGCAGGCCGAAGTGATTTACAAAAAATTGCTGGGACGCATGCCGACGATTCTGCCTCGCGCGGCGTACACGATTCTGGACGCAAAAGCGGAGAAGCTGCTGCGGCGCTATGTGTTGAAAGTGGAGGACGTTTGGCGCGGTTCCCAAGAACTGCGGCGCAGGATGGAAACCGCGAGCGTGCCGCCGACGCTCGGGAAGAATCTCGATAAGACGGTGAAAGAAAGCGCGCGGATGCTGGCGCAATTGAAAAAACAGATTGTGCGGCTCGACCCGACGCTTGGCGGGGCGGTCCAGACGGCGCAGAAGAAAATCGCCTTCCAGCTTGAGAAGTTGAAGCGGAAAGCGGGGAAGGCGCAGGCGCTGAAAACTGGGCTGATTGCCGCGCATCAAGAGTTCCTCGAATCACTTCTTTATCCCCATAAGATGCTGCAATCGCGCGAGTTGTGCTTTCTGCCGTTCCTGGCGAGCTGGGGCATGGGCGGGCTGAAAGAACTGCAGAAGCTGTCGAGCAGCTCGAAGCTGACCGAGCATAAGATTTTGCGGATCCCTTGAGGCAGGGAATCGGCTGGTCGACCACCCCCCTCCCCATGTTTTATGTAAAGATGTGATTCGATGGGAGTTAGGTGGTGGGGGTGTGCTAAGAATATCAATCTAAAGGGGATGTTGCTTAGTGGCGAGTTGGGAGTGGCTTGTGTTCGGGGACCCGTGGTTGGTGGCCAGCGGGAGGCGAGGCAAAGACTTAATGAGGTAACGATGTAACGATCAAACCGGATACGCCACCCCGGGTGTTTTTTGCAAAGAGTGCGGAACGTATTGAAAGCATTGAGGATGACGTTTTGCGTGGTGCGAAAGAGTGCGTAAGAATATGAAAACAAAGGGAAAGTAACGAGCGGTGAGTGGGTAGGATGAGTCGGACGCCAAGCGGTGATTCCGATCTTCTCCGCGACAGACATAAGGCATTATAGCAGGTTTGTATTTATTGTCAAGTAATAAATATAAGTCGTTATGGGGCAGCAGGTTGCGGATGGCCGGTGCGGAGTTCAGTAGAAAGCAGAGGTCAAAACCCGCAGGGATGCGGCCTCCACAAGGAAGAGTGGCCCACTTTTTGCCAGAAACGGGACCGCAAAGGGTAGGCCAACCCAGAGGGAATCAAAGTCAAAATCATTTTAGGGCCTAAGGGCCGCCCACCCGCCAAGAGTCTCTGCGAGCCGTTTCGATCCCAAATTTGTAACTGGGTTCCGCATATGTTCTGGCCGCTTACTCATTGCACAGGTTGGCGTCAAAGAGGGCAGCGGGACCACAATTAGGTCTGGAAGTCATCCATAAAATGCGAGAGAGCGGGAGTGGTTATGAAGAAATTTGTGCTGGGATTTTTTGTTGGGATTTTGGTGATTCCAGCGGGGGCATTGGCGGCGGCGTGGATGGGATGGTTGCCGGTGAACGCGAACGCCGCGCCTGGGAGGATGGAAACGGCGTTCGCGCATCTGGCGCTGGAGCGGGCGGTGGCACGGAGCGCGCCGCATGTTTCTGATCCGATTGCGCCCACGGAAGAAAACTTGATGGCGGGAATGAAGATTTTCAAGGACGATTGCGCGGGTTGCCATGGCGACGGCGTGCGTGCGAGCAGTTGGGGGACAACTTCGTTCTATCCGAGGGTGCCGCAGTTAGGTCAGGAGCGGCCGCGAATGAGCGCGGAACAAACGTATTGGGTGGTGAAGCATGGAGTGCGGTACACGGGGATGGCGGCGTGGGACGGGCTCTTTGGCAAGGATGCGTCTGGGAAAGAGATTTCGGACGAGAAAATCTGGACGGTGGTGACGTTTCTCTCGCACCTCGACTCCTTGCCGCCAGAGGTGGACGCGGAATGGCGGAAGAAGAGCGGGGAGTAGGCAGGAGCGGTCATCCCGCGAAGGACGACCCTTCAGCGTGTCCGCTTAAGAACGGGATTCCGTCGGCTGCTGGACGGCGAGGATGAGGAGGGTGGCGCCGTCCTGGAAGTGCGCGAGGCAAAAATGCGGTCAGGCGGGCTTCTGGGAGTCTTTGGGAAGGGGCGAGATTTGGAGGACGCGTGTGCGGAGCCGGGCGAGGCGGGTGAGAGCTAGCTCGCCGCACTTGAAGAGCATGTAGATGCCGGCTACCAGGAAAGCGATTGCTACAAATGCGATAGCGAAGAGGGCGAACGCGGCGACGAGTTCGCGGAAGAAGTAGAGTTGCGAAGCAGCAATGAGGGCTAAGAAGGACCACAGCCAGGCGCGGCGACTGTCGTTGGAGGAGGCGGGCGTGGCGGAGTTTAGCGGAGCCGTGGATATGGCGACGCCCGTTGACAGAACTTTTTTCGCAGGTGTTATAGAGTTCTTCGGTGCAAAGATTTCGGCGGGCGCTGCGAAGTTTGCTGGCGATGCGATGCTGGTTGCCACGGCGGCCCCCTGGCTTCATTTGAGCGGCGGTCCCGGCCTGGGATGAGGGCCGAGACCGCCGTTTTGCTTTCTTGGTGGACGACCAAGAAAGCTTGTCTTGGATGACGCTCTGCACTTTCTCGCGGAAGCGGAAAAGCGGCAATGCACGGCGGGTGAACTCTGAGTGGACTTCGTGTGAACTGTAGAACGGAGGGCGCCGCATAGGATATGCCGCGTGGAAGGCGGGAACGAGTGCAGTGATAGAATTTGCGCGAGGTTGGGAGAGAGACGATGGAAGTTTTGCGGGTGAAGACGGGGCGGCGGACGCAGCTGGTGGATGTTACGAGCGAGGTAGAGCGGGCAGTGGAGAAGGCGGGCGTGAGGACGGGAGTTTGTTATGTGTATGTGCCGCACACTACGGCGGGACTGATAATCAATGAGCATTTCGATCCGGATGTGGCGACGGATTTGGAGGGAGTGTTCGAGAGACTAGTGCCGCGAGTGGGGCCGTACCGGCACGCGGAGGGGAATTCGGATTCGCATGCAAAGGCGGCGTTGACGGGGACGAGCGCGATGATTTTTGTAGAGGGGGGAAAACTGATGTTGGGGCAATGGCAGGGAGTGTTTTTTGCGAGTTTGATGGGCCACGGGAGAGGAAGATATGGGTGAAAGTGATGAAGGACCGAAACAAAGAAGCAACGAAATAAGGAAGGAGTGAGGGTGGTTGGGATTGGCTTGGGTCAGGGTGCAGGTTTTTTAACACGGAGTACACAGAGGCCGCAGAGTTCGGAGAGAAGACCACTGTGCTAAAGTTTCTAACCATATGACGAAACTCGGGATTTATGTGCAGGTGCCGTTTTGTCAGACGCGATGCACGTATTGCAATTTTCATACGGGGGTGGTCGCGGCGGGCCGGTTTGCGCCTTATGTGGATGCGGTTTGCCGGGAGATTTGCGAGTATCGGGAGCTTTACCGAACGGCGGGGATCGAGTTGGAGGAGGGGCTTACCAACGCGGTCGTGGATACGATTTATTTTGGCGGGGGAACGCCTAGTTTGTTGGGGGCGGAATTGTTGGGGCGGATGATTCAGGAGATTCGAGGGTCATTTGCGAATGAGTTGAACGAGGTGACGCTGGAGGCGGATCCGGAGACGGTGACTTCGGAGAAGGCTGCGGCGTGGGTGCGCGCGGGGATCAATCGGGTCAGTTTTGGGGTGCAGTCGTTCTCGGATCGGGAGTTGGTGGCGGCGGGACGGATGCACCGGCGCGGGGATATTTATCGGGCGGCTGGGATTTTGCGCGAGGTGGGGATTCGGAATATTAGTTTTGATCTGATTGCGGGATTGCCTTGGCAGACGGTGGAGAGTTGGCGGGAGTCGCTGGAGGAGTTGGGGAAGCTCGGGCCGGAGCATGTTTCGGTTTATTTGTTGGAGGTGGATGAAGGGAGCCGGTTGGGGTTGGAGATTTTGCAAAGTGGCACGCGATACTCGGCGGGGGCGGTGCCTAGCGATGATGCGATGGCGGACTTTTATGAGACGGCTTGTGCGTTTTTGGCGGAGCGGGGATATCGCCATTATGAGATTTCGAATTGGGCGCGGCCGGGATTTGAGTCGCGGCACAATTTGAAATATTGGAAACGGGAGGCGTATTTGGGATTTGGGGCAGGGGCGCACTCGTTTTCGGGCGGGCAGCGGTGGGCGAATACGCATGATGCGGCGGAGTATGTGGGGGCGATAACGGCGGGGCGGTTGCCGGTGGAGCTGGTAGAACGCGGGACGCGGGAGAGCGCGTTGGAGGAGGAGTTGTTTCTGGGATTGCGACAGTTGGATGGGATTGACTTGGGGCGGATTGAGAGGGAGTACGGAGTGGGGTTGGGGGAGAGATTCGACGGATTGCAGGCGGCGGGATTGGTGAGGAGAGATGGAGATGTGGTGCGGTTGGCACCCGAGAAATTGAGTGTTTCGAATGAGGTGTTTGTGGAGTTGATGCGGTGATGCGCTCCTTGGCTCGATCTCGCTTTAGTTTCGGCGGGGATTTTTACACAGAGATCACAGAGTGCACAGAAGACACGGAGAAGAGGGGAGCAACCTTGTGAGTGGAACGATTGCCAAGAGTGGGATGAGGAGTGAGGCGGGCGAGGTGACGGAATTGGAGAATATTGTGGATTTGCGGAGCGATACCGTTACGCGGCCGACGGCGGAGATGCGGCGGGCTATGGCGGAGGCCTTGGTCGGGGACGATGTTTATGGAGAAGACCCGACGATCAACCGGTTGGAGAAGAGGGCGGCGGAGGTGTTTGGAAAAGAGGCGGCGCTGTTTGTGCCGACCGGGTGCATGGGGAATTTGATTGCGATTAAGACTTGGACGCATCACGGGGATGAGGTGATTTGCGATGAGAAGAGTCATGTGAATTTGTATGAGTTGGCATCGATGGCGGCGATTGCGGGGTGTATGCCGCGGATTGCGCGGGGCGAGGACGGCTTGTTGACGTGGAAGCAAGTCGAAGAAGTGATCCGGCCGAAGATTTATTACGATTCGCAGACGGCGCTGGTGTGCATCGAGAACACGCACAATATGTGGGGCGGGACAGTGTATCCGACGGCGCAGGTGGATGAGATTTGCGAAGGTGCGCATGCAGCGGGGTTGAAGGTACACATGGATGGGGCGCGAGTTTTTAATGCGGCGGCGGAGTTGGGTGAAGATGTGACGCGGATGACGCGAGGAGTGGACTCGGTGATGTTTTGTTTGTCGAAGGGGTTGGGTGCGCCGGTGGGATCGATGGTGGTTGGGTCGGCGGCGTTTATCGAGAAGGCGCGGATTTACCGGAAGATGTTTGGCGGCGGGATGCGACAGGCGGGTGTATTGGCGGCGGCGGGGTTGATTGCGCTTGCGGAATCGCCGAGGCGGCTGCATGTGGATCACGAGAATGCGCAGTTGTTGGCGAAGGGGATTGCGGGGATGCCGGGGTTGAAGATCGATCCGGCGAAGGTGAAGACGAATATTGTGATTTTTGATTGCGAGGGGACGGGGAAGAATGCCGTGGAGTTTTGCGATTTGTTGAGGGAGAAAGGTATTTGGGCTTTGGATACGGACAAGCATGCGGTGCGGTTTGTGACGCATTGCGATGTGGATCGGACGGGATGCGAGCGGGCGCTGGCAGCGCTAAGAGAGATTGTCGCGAAACCGCAAAGGGCGCGGGCGTGAATCGATTCGGCACTGGCCGTTCCGAAGCCTTATATTTCCAGCGCCGCAAAAGTGCTCCGCCACGCTGTAACTACGGTTGGCTTGAATTTGTTTGCTTGTGGAGTTTGCTGCGAAAGGCTGGCCAGAATTCTTTGGCTACATTACACAGCATATTGAGTAGGGTGTCGGTGCCCCGGACGTTCGCGGTATTGCCTAGCGTGCGCTGGCCTTGGGGATGATAGGCGTTGGAAATGCCTGCCGCGACGGCATTGCCGACCAGCTGCGAATAGTTGAATTGCAATGCTCCGTTATCGGCGTGAGCGACGAAGATGCTGCTGATGGCATGAATCATGCGGCGCCGGACTCCGCCTTGGCCAAGCTGGAAATAGCGCGGGTCCTGATGCAGGAGGGTGGGGAAGACGGAAGTAGTCATCAGGGTGCCAATGCCGGTGTCGGCGTAGAAGGTGGCGAAGCGCTTGTCATAGCCGGAAAAGCCCTGGCCGTAGGTGGGGTCGCTGTCGCGAGCCTGTCCGATCAGCGCGATGCCTGCGAGGAAGGAAACGGTAACCGGATCGGTCATAGTCTTCACAGATAGCTTGAACTTGGTTGCGGCGGAAAGCGTGCCGAATTGGTCTTGGGTCTCGACGGTGGTGTAGTTGGCGAGGAGCCCAAAAAGGCGATGGTTGGTGAGCACGATTTGTGAGGAGCCGGGCGCGGGCGGGACCGGGTTTTCTGGTTGTTCTGTGCTTTTGAGGGCGCAGCTGTCTTTAGGGCTGTTCGCAAGAAATAATTCGCTGAGTTTGGGGTCTGCTGGCTGCGTGCAAGCGGCTGGTTCGGGTTTTTTCTCCGTTTGCGCGCGGATTTGTGTTGCGATGCCGATCAGCGAGATACACGTTACAAAGAAGGTGCGTGCAAGAAGTGTGGGTCCAAGACCAAACGAATTTAAGTGCCCCATAGCCCTCTTCAACTTTCGGGGCGATTCCATTTGTCGTCCCAGTGGTCACGATGGTACCCCACGGCAGGGAGTTGCGAGAAAGCAAGTGGGAAGAGCGCCTCTCTTTGTTAACTGTTCGTGAGGGCAGGTACAAACCAAGAATTCTGCAGAGCGACCTGCACCTCTTTCTTTTTTTTCGGTTGGAGTATACCTTGCGCGCTACGCATGGTCTGTGGCGGATATCACCGCCTGGGGCGTTCTCGAAATATTTTTCAATTGATTCAGTCAGCGCGGTTCTAATCGCTAACTTATTGGGGGTTTTCAGGTTTGACCGGTTCAGGTGGGGCTTTGATGGTCTGTTTATCGTCGACGGAGAAGAGCAAGAATTGGCTGAAGGTGTGGCGGCGGTGAAAGCGCTGGCCGGAGATAGAGCAGTACCAGTCAGCGCTCTTGGGAAGCCAGAGTTGCAGGGACTTATTGCGGAAGCCCACGGGACCGTATTCGATGAGCTGGTGATCGCGCAAGAGACGGATTTCGGGAGCCGGGCGCGTTATGTCCGATTCCATGGCGAGGATTTGCGAAGTGCCCACATCGATCCAGGCGCGTCCCTTAAGCCCGACATTAACGAAACGGTTCCCCACGTGGTAGGTGAGCATGCCGCTGGCACGGTCGGTGCGTTGACGAAAATGCACGACCCAGGCTGCCCTGCCGTGCCAGGAGCCTTGACCTTCGCACTGAAATTCATACCTGGGCTGCAAATAGGGGTGAAAAATGAGAGCCAGCGTGGGAAGGCCGACCGTGGCGATGTGCCCTGGAAATTCCTCGATGGCCACAGAGCCGTTGCGGTATTCCTGCACGTCGAGATCGGTCTTATCAACCTGACGGATCTCGACGAGGTAGTCGAATTTGTGGGTCTCGCGGGAGGTTTCCAGTCCCATGGGGCTGAGATTGGAATGTTCGATCTGTTCGGTGGCGGTGAAACGATCGACATTCTGGACGAGTTCACGGACGCGACCGGCGGCAGCGTGGAGCACTTGATTGAGCTGGCACGGGGCAGCGGAGTCGAGGTCTAGTTTCTCGGTGTCCACATCGGGAGGCGCCCAATTCATTTCGGTGTCGGGTGTGAGGTCGGGCGGAGGCGGATCTGGAGCGGCGGAAGTTGCGCCGCCCTTCCTTTCGGTTGCACTTGAAGACGAGGAATCGCTTGTGGTCGAGACAGACTCGGAAGCACTGGCTGCCCTTAGCTGAAGCGTCCGACGTATGGCCTCAAGATATTTCTGTGCGACAACAGCTTGCGGGCTCGTCGGCGCAGCCGCCAGGTAGGTCTCCAGCGAGTTACCGGCATGCGCGTAATCGCCCTCCAGATATTGGGCTTCGCCAAGCGTGAGCAGAGCCGCGGCGTGGTTTGGGGAAAGCTTCAGAGACTCTTGCAGGTAGCCGACGGCACGACCAGGTTCGCTGCGCCGCAGCATCACGAGGGCCATTAGATAGTTGGCGTCGGCAAATGTGGGGTCGATGGAAAGAGCGCGTTCCAACTGTTGCTGAGCTTCGTCAAGCGCATTTATCTCGAGGGCCCGCGCGGCCTTGTCGGATTCCTTGACAGCCTTCGCTGAGACAGAGCGGGATCCCCGCTTGATGGGTGCTGGTTGCACTTTAGGAACCAACGAGAACTCGAGCTTTTGCGCTTCATTCGTGGTGGTGATCAGGACTTGTGCTTGGACGGTACGATACCCTGGCGCGACAACTTCGACCAGATAGTGGCCGACGGGCAGGCCGGTGAACCTGGCGTGACCGCTCGGATCGGAAAAGGCTGAGAAGGTTTCCGCAATGTCGCTTGTGAGGAGCGAAACCTTGGCGCCTTGAAAGAATGGCCCTCCTTCAGAGTCCTGAATATGAACGGTAACCTGGCCGCCCGACGCATAGTCTTCTATGCCACGGGTGTTGCGAACTGGCTGGGGATTGGGAACGGACTGTGCGGCGCAGGATTGGGGAAGGAAAAGAAGTGCGACGGCGCCGAGTGCCACCGACAAAGCCTGGATTGAAAATGAACCCGCCGACCGCCGCATGGACGCACCGCTGGGAGCGAACATATCACAATAGATGTTCCATGTTGAATATCGCGAATGCCTGCAGAAGCTCAAGGGAGCGGGCTCAGGGAACCCGTGTAGAGACATGGGCGCGGCCTGGCCTTCGATGATGTAAAATAAATTATAAGCGCAAGTTTGGTTGGATATAGATTGGGCAAATATCTACGACGGAGCAAAAGCACGGCACCACGCCAGCCAGAAGCATCGGCTGAAGGCGAATCTAAGGAACCGGAGAGCACATGGATTTTACGTTTGCGGAAGAGCAGCAACAGTTGCGGCGGAGCGTGCGAGAGTTTGCGCTGGGGGAGATTGCGCCGCATGTGATGGAGTGGGACGAAGCTTCGCATTTTCCGCTCGAGATTATGCCGAAGCTGGGAGAAATGGGGCTGCTGGGCGTGATTTTTCCGGAGGAGTATGGTGGGGCAGGGCTGGGGTACATCGAGTACGTAATTGCGATTGAGGAATTGGCGCGTGTGGACGGGTCGGTGGGGTTGATTGTGGCGGCGCACAATTCGCTTTGCAGCAATCACATTTTTAAGTTTGGGACGGAGGCGCAGAGGAAGAAGTATCTGGCGCCATTGGCTTCGGGGAAAAAGATTGGGGCGTGGTCGTTGACGGAGCCGGAGGCGGGATCGGATGCGGGCGGGACGCGGACGACAGCGCGGCGCGATGGGGATTTTTGGGTGTTGAATGGAGCAAAGACGTTTACGACGAACGGGCACTACGCGGATTTTTGCGTGGCGATGGCGGTGACGGACAAGTCAAAGGGATCGCACGGGATTAGCGCATTCATTTTGGAAAAAGGGATGGCGGGGTTCCAGCCGGGGAAGAAAGAGAACAAGCTGGGGATGCGGGCGAGCGATACGTCGGAAGTGATTTTCTCGGAATGCCGCGTGCCGGGGGAAAATTTGCTGGGGCCCGAGGGCGAGGGATTTACCGGGAGTTTGAAGATTCTGGATGGCGGACGGATTTCGATTGCGGCTTTGGCGCTGGGAATGGCGCAGGGGGCGCTGGACGCTGCGGTGAGTTACGCGAAGCAGCGGAAGCAGTTTGGGCAGGCGATCAGCGAGTTTCAGGCGATTCAATTTAAGTTGGCGGATATGGCGACGGAAGTAGAGGCGGCGCGGCTGCTGGTGTATCAAGCGGCTTGGCTGGCGGATAAGAAGGATGTTCGTTTTACGCGGGAGTCGAGCATGGCGAAACTGTTTGCCAGCGAAGTGGCCGTGCGTGTGGCGAATGAGTGCGTGCAGGTGCATGGCGGGTATGGATTCATCAAGGATTACCCGGCAGAGAAATTTTATCGGGACGTGAAGCTCTGCACGATTGGCGAGGGGACTAGCGAAATTCAGAAGCTGGTGATTGCGCGGCAGCTTTTGGGGAAGAAGTGAGTCGTGAGCTAGTGGAAAGAATCGAAGAGAGTGAAACCCGGAGACAAGGAGGATGCGGAGTAGAAGTGTTCAAGGAAGCGCGAGGACCGAGAAGCCTGTGAAACGGGCAGCTTCGGCGAGGCGCTGGTCTGCGGTGATAAAGGTGCGCCGGGAGGGACGTTGCTGGCACCAGGTGAGGGCGGCTCCGAGTTGGAGTGCGTCAGCTGCACGCAGCGGATATTTTTCCAGGCAAGCCAGAGCCAAGTCTCGGACTTGGTCGTCCGGAAGCATCTCTCGCCAGCTGAGGCTTATGCTGCGCAGTCGCGTAACGGCAACCTGTTTTTCGCGATCGCGAATCTCCTGGCTTCGGTGCAGACGGCAAATGGCTCCATAGATTTCCACGGAGCTCGCCCACCACACGACCGGGAGAAATGCTCTCAGAAGGGTGCGTGCTCGCGGGCTGGCCAAAACATCAACACACACTGGAACTAGAGCACTGGAGTCCCAGAAAGCTGGCGTATTGCTCACCGCCCATCCCGGTCAGCGAGCAATACTTCGATAGCCCGGTTTCCCTTAACGCGGCCAGTTGGCACCTTGAAGAGCTGCTTCAGATTGAGTTTGGCTTTTGGGAGGCGCATCTTCCCGGCTGCCACCAATTTCAATTCTTCGTCGCTGGCGTCATCTGCTGTGAAAGGAACGAGTTTTGCGATAGGGAGACTGCGGTCGCGGATGACTACTTCTTCGCCGCTCTTGGCGAATCTGAGGTATTTGCTGAGCTGGTTTTTTAGTTCGGCGACGTTTACACTACGCATGGAGGTCTTCCTCGCTTATGGCTATTATAGCCATGAAGGGCCGGCGATGGGAAGGGCCTGCTAGTGAAAACAGTTGGATTGTTCCGGAACGGAATCGGCCATCATGAATTGCATTTCGTGCTCGGCAGGAAAATCGGGATAATAGGCCGGTGCACTCAGCCTTCATCGAAGCCGCTACAAATCCATGGAAAATGTGACGCTGCATGTTGAGACGTGGGCGGAATTGGTGCGCGTTGGGGACGTGCGCGCGATTTCGCGCGCCATTACGGCGATTGAGAATCATCACGCCGATGCGGAAGAGTTGCTGCGGCGGCTTTTTGCGTCAACCGGGCGAGCGTATCTAACCGGGATGACCGGGGCGCCTGGAACGGGCAAGAGCACGTTGGTCGACCGGCTCGCCGCTTATTACCGAAAGCACGACGAGCAAGTTGGCGTGATTGCGGTGGACCCGACAAGCCCTTACACCGGCGGGGCGATATTGGGCGACCGCATTCGGATGCAGAGCCACGCGAGCGACGCGGGAATGTTCATACGGTCGATGGCCACGCGCGGGTTTATGGGTGGGTTAGCGCGGGCGACGGCGGAAGTGGCGCTGTTGCTGGATGCGGCGGGGAAGCAGGAAGTATTGATCGAGACCGTTGGCGTGGGGCAAGACGAAGTTGATATTGTGCGCCTCGCGGATTGCGTGTTGGTGGTGCTGGTGCCGGG
This sequence comes from Candidatus Acidiferrum sp., assembly GCA_049800195.1. GTDB lineage: Bacteria > Acidobacteriota > Terriglobia > Acidiferrales > UBA7541 > Acidiferrum. The sequence continues at coordinate 52,933 of JBARJI010000014.1, read as the reverse complement.
CATGGGCGACGACATCCAGAATATGAAGGCCGGCTTGATGGAGATCGGCGACATTTTTGTTTTGAACAAGGCGGACCGCGAGGGCGCGGACCGGCTGGAGCAACAGTTACTAGCGATGCTGTCGCTGGTGATGCCACGGGATGGGTGGCATCCGCCGGTGGTGCGAACGGTGGCGACGGAGAACAAGGGGATCCGGGAGTTGGCGGAGACGATTGGAAAATTTCGGGAGCATTTTGAGTCTAGTGGGGAGCGGGAAAGGAAGCATGTGGAGCATTGGAAACGGCGGCTTTTGGGATTGATTGAGTCGCGCCTGGTGGAACGCGTTCTGGGTGGGGCGGGCGGAGAGGCGCGGTTGGCGGAGATGGCGAAGGACGTGGCGCAAAGGAAGAAGGATCCGTTTACGGCGGTGAATGAGTTGTTGGAGAAGAGCGGGGTCGGAGTGCGGGGCTGAGAATGCATTTTGGGGAGATTGAAGTTCGGCATCTGCACGGCGGGATTTTTTGGTTGGATGGCGGATCCATGTTCGGCATAGTGCCGAAGACGCTGTGGGAAAAGAAAATGGCAGCGGATGAACGGAATCGGATTCCGTTGGCGGCGAATTCGTTGCTGGTGCGGGCGGGCGGAAAGAATATTTTGGTGGAGACGGGGAACGGCACGAAGTGGGATGCGAAGCTGCGCAACATCTATGGATTCTCCGGGGGCGACCCATACGGAGATGCACTGGCCAAGGCGGGCGTGAAGGTGGAAGAGATCGACCTGGTGATTAATACGCATCTGCATTTTGACCATGCCGGTGGAAACACGCGGCTGGTGGACGGGCGGCTTGCGCCGGCGTTTCCAAATGCAAAATACGTGGTGCAGCGCGAGGAGTTGGAGCATGCGATGCGGCCGACAGAACGGGACCGCGCGAGTTATTACGCGCATGATTTTGTGCCGATTACAGATGCGGGGAAGTGGGAGTTGGTTGACGGAGATGCGGAGATTTTGCCGGGAATCTCCGTCGTGAGCATGCCCGGACACAATTTGTCCGTGCAAGGAGTGCAGATTCGAGGCGGCGGCAAGACGCTGATGCTTGTGGCGGACCTCATTCCCACCCGCCATCATTTGCCGTTGCCATGGATCATTGCGTACGATCTATACCCGCTGACGACGCTGGAGACGAAGAGGAAGTGGATTGGCGAGATTGTGCGGAACGAGTGGATTGTGGCGTTTGGGCATGACCCGGATTTTGCGGCAGGGACTCTGGACGATCATGATGGGAAAGTGGCGTTCGAACCGGTAGACCTCAATCGTTAATTCGTGGAATTAGTTTATGGAGATAAAAGAATGGCAGCTGGCAAAGCGGGGAAGTCGAAGCGCGCGAGCACGCAGGCGGAGATTGGAATTATCGGCGGAAGCGGGCTGTATTCGATGAACGGCTTGACGAAGGCGCGCGAAATTCACGTGAAGACACCGTTTGGGGAGCCGTCGGATGCCATTGTGCTCGGAACGCTGGAAGGGAAGCGAGTCGCGTTTCTTGCGCGGCATGGGCGAGGACACCGGATTTTGCCGAGCGAAATCAATTTTCGGGCGAATGTCTATGCCATGAAGCTGCTGGGCGTGGAGCGGATCATTTCGGTGAGCGCGGTTGGGTCGTTGATGGAGGAGTTGCGACCGGGGGAGTTCTTGGTGCCGGACCAGTTTGTGGACCGGACGAAGAACCGGGTCTCGACATTTTTTGGTGAAGGACTCGTGGCGCATGTGGGTTTTGATAAGCCGACGTGCGGGCAGGTGTCCAGTGTATTGGCCGACGCGAGCGTGCATTGCGGGGTGATGGTCCATCGCAAAGGGACATACGTCTGCATCGAGGGCCCACAATTTTCGACCCTGGCGGAAGCGCACATGCACCGGCAATTGCACTTCGACGTGATTGGCATGACGAATGTCACCGAGGCAAAGCTCGCGCGAGAGGCGGAGATTTGCTACGCGACGATCGCGATGATCACGGATTTCGACTGTTGGCATCCGGAGCACGAGTCCGTGACGGCTTCGCAGATAATTGCGACGCTAGTGCAAAATGCCGAGAACGCACAGCGCGTGTTGCGCGAGGCGGTTCGCGCGATGCCGGAAGAACGGAATTGCAAGTGCGGGGCGGCGCTGAAGCACGCGCTGGTGACGGACATGAAATTGGTTCCCAAGGCCACGAAGAAGAGGCTCGAAGCCATCATCGGAAAATATATTTCCTAGGAGAAGCCTGTGTCCTTACTTGTGGTGGGATCGGTGGCTTTTGACGCGCTCGAAAGTCCGTACGGAAAGGTCGATTGGACCTTGGGCGGGGCGGCGACGTACTTCGCGGTTTCGGCGAGTTTTTTTGCCCCGGTGAGCCTCGTCGCGATCGTGGGCGAAGACTTCACGGAAAAGGACGAAGCCGTATTCCGCGGACGGCACATCGATATGGACGGGCTGGAACGCGCGAAAGGGAAGACGTTCTTCTGGGCGGGGAAATACTCAGAGAATCTCAACGAACGCGTGACTCTTGCGACTGATCTAAACGTTTTCGCGGAATTCAAGCCGCGGCTCCCAGAGAAATATAGGACGTCGAAATACGTCTTTCTCGCGAACATCGCGCCTGATTTGCAGCGCGACGTTTTGAAGCAAGTAAAGGGCCGGCCAAAACTAGTGGCGCTGGACACCATGAACTACTGGATTGAGCGAACTCCGAGCGAATTGCGCGAAACGCTGCGGCACGTGGATATCTTGATGATCAATGATTCGGAGACGCGTCAGCTTTCGAACGAGCACAACTTGTTGCGCGCGGCCAAGCATATTTTCAAGATGGGGCCTTCGACGCTGGTGGTGAAACGCGGAGAGTACGGCGCAATGATGGTGGACAAGCGCGGCGTGTTTTGTGTGCCGGCGTTTCCTCTCGAGGAGCCTCACGATCCTACGGGAGCGGGAGACAGCTTCGCGGGCGGGTTCATGGGCTATCTGGCAGGAGCGAAGGATTTGAGCGACGCCACGCTGCGGCGGGCGATGGTTTACGGCTCGGTGCTAGGGAGTTTTACAGTGGAGCGCTTCGGGCTGGACCGGTTGAGAGTATTGAAACGGAGCGAGATACACGCCAGGGCACGGCACTTCGCGAAATTGACGCAATTCAAATTGTAGTGTGTAGAATCCTGCATTAGCCTCGGTTCGCAGGAGAACATGCTCCCTCTAAGCACCATCTTCGCGCGATTGGCGTGGGCCGCACTGCTCGGCGCAATTATCGGAATCGAGCGCAGTGTCCGGCGCCGCCCAGCGGGAATGCGCACTGGTTTTTGCATTTCGCTGGGAGCGGCCCTCTTTACAATTGTTTCCGTGGAAATCGCCCGGCGCACGGGCGACGCGAGCACGACCCGAATCGCATCAAACATCGTACAAGGGGTTGGATTTTTGGGAGCCGGCGTGATTTTGCGCGAGCGGGGCAACGTCGTTGGACTCACGACGGCGGCGACGATTTTCGCGGTGGCGGCGATTGGTATGGCTGCGGGCGGAGGGCTCTACGCGGTTTCGGCGATGGCGTGCGCGTTGGTGTTGTTTGCATTGGTCTTGCTTTTTTATGTGGAGAGCTGGCTCAACCTGAAGCCGCGTTACATGCTGTTCCGCATTTTTGTGGACCGCATGGAAAACATGGTGACGGATGTGCACAAGATTTTTTCGGATTTGAAGATTGCGATCGACAATTTTCAGGTTTCAATGGCTGGAGAGAAAAACTTGATCCAATTCGATGCGGAAGTGAGTACGCGCCAGCAGGAAAAGATTTTGGAGGCGCTGTGTAAGCCGGGCGTCAACTGCGAAATGGTGCCCGTGGAGCGGCAAAACGGATGAGCGCGGGAGCCAGCGGATTGCAGCCAACGGGAAGAGAAACGGAGATACGAAAGCCGCGGGCGCTCAATTCGCGGAGCTTGCTGATGCCATTTGCGCCGGCGTCACCGGCGGAGTTTGGAAGAGTTGTCGCGGGCTCCGAGGAATTACGGCACTTGGGATTTCAACTGGCGGACGCGACGCCGCTTACGGGGGACGGTTATTTTGCGGGGTCTTCGGAAGGCCGACGCAATGAGTTTTTGGACGCAACGGAACGGGAGGATGTAGACGCCTTGATAGCGATTCGAGGCGGGTATGGCTCGAACTACCTGCTCGACAATCTCGAGGTGAAGCGGCCCGAAGCGCCGAAAGTGATTTTGGGTTACAGCGATCTGACCTCGTTGCAGGCATATTTGTGGAAGCGGTATGCGTGGGTTGGATTTTATGGGCCGATGCTGGCCGCGGGCCTGGATGCGGGAGCTGGTGTGGCAAAGGGCTACGACGCGGAATCGCTCGTGGCTGCAGTCGGAAAAACAGGCGGTGGCTGGACGCTGAAATTGAGGAGCGCGGCGCTGGTGGGAGGGGAAGCCGAGGGGCGAGTGCTAGGTGGATGCATGACGTTGCTGGAAACGACGCTGGGGACGCCTTGGGAACTGGATACCCGCGGGTCGATTCTCCTGCTTGAAGACCGGGGCATGAAGCCGTGGCAAGTCGATCGCACGCTAATGCATCTGAAGCAAGCGGGAAAATTCGATGGGGTTCGAGGAATCGTGCTGGGAGAATTTCCGGAATGCGATGCGCCTACGGCGGGGAGCGCGACGGTGCGAGACGTTTGCGTGCGAATTCTTGGGGGACTACACGTGCCGATTGCGTATGGCGCCGCGGTGGGGCACACGTTGCGGCCGATGCTAACAGTGCCGCTGGGAGTGAAAGCGCGTTTGAGGGCGAGCGGGGAAGGAGAGCTGGAGATCCTGGAGCCGGCGGTCGTGCCATGAGTGAGGCGAAGCATATTCACGTAATTGGGATTGGCGGGTCGGCGATGGCGCCGCTTGCGGGAATGCTGCGCGAGCGGGGGTATCGCGTGACGGGATCGGATTCTGGCGTGTATCCGCCGGCTTCCACCTTGCTCGAGAAACTTGGCATTTCTTTCTTTCACACGTTTGACGCGTCGCATTTGAGTCCCGCGCCGGATTTGGTGGTTGTGGGAAATATTATTGCGCGCGGAAATCCCGAGTTGGAAGAGGTGCTGGACCGTAAGATTCCCTACCGCTCAATGCCTGAGATTTTGGAAGAAGTGTTTTTGCCGGGGCGCCATTCGATCGTGGTAAGCGGGACGCACGGAAAAACAACAACCACCGCGATGCTCGCGTGGATTTTTCACACGGCTGGGAAGCGACCGAATTTTCTGGTGGGTGGCGTTGCCGAGAACTTTGGGAAGAGCTACGGGCTGGGCGGCAGCGAAGAGTTTATATTAGAGGGAGATGAGTACGAAACGGCATTTTGGGATCGCGGGCCGAAATTTTTTCACTACCATCCGGACGATCTGGTTATCACGTCGCTGGAATACGATCACGCGGACATTTACCGGGACTTCGAGACGTATGAGCTGGCATTTCGGCGATTGGTGAATCTGGTGCCACGCCGGGGACGAGTGGTGATTTGGGGAGATACGGAAGAGTCGGGGCCGGCTTTGCGGCGTGCCGTGAAGAAAGCGTTTTGCCCCGTCGAGACATACGGGTTCTCTGACGGAAACGACTGGGTGGGGAGTGAGGTGGTCGTGGAGGGCGATGGGATGAAGTTTCGCGCCACGTATCAGGGGAAATGGTTTGGAGATTTTTCGCTGGCGGCCAGCGGACGGCACAACGTCTTGAATGCGTTGGCGGCGATGGCGGTGGCACGCGGACGGGGAATTGGCGCCGAAGATTTGAAGAAAGCGCTTTCGACATTTCGCAGCGTGAAGCGGCGCATGGATGTAAAAGGTGAAGTGCGCGGCGTGTTGGTGGTCGATGATTTTGCGCATCATCCGACGGCGGTGCATGCGACGATTGAGGCTGCGCGGGCGCGTTGGCCGGGGCGGCGTTTGTGGGCGATTCTCGAGCCGCGCTCGAATTCTATGCGGAGAAAAGTGTTTCAGGAAACGCTGCCACAGGCGCTGGCGTTGGCGGATCGCGTGGTTTTGGGCGGAGTATTCCGTTCGCAGCAGCTTGGCGATGAAAATCGGCTCGAGCCGGAAGCCGTGGCAGAAAGCGTGCGCGCGTTGGGAAAAAGTGCGCGAGTGTTTCCCAGCGCGGATGCCATCGCGGAGGAGCTTGCGGCGGAGGCGAAGCACGGCGACTTGCTGTTGGTGATGTCGAACGGAAGCTTCGACGGGCTTTGCGAGAAGCTCCTGAAGAAACTTTCTCCGGCGAGCGCGCAACCGGCCGAGGCCGTCCCCTCGTGAAGCGACAGCTCGCGCTGGCGGCGTGCGCGGTTTTCCTGTTTCTCTCTTCAAATTACTTACCACCAGTTCTTGCGGGCGGCGTGTCCGACGACGCGCCAATACGCTACGAAATTTCATTGGAGCATCCCGAGCGTCACCTGTTTCACGTGATTATCAAGGTTCCCAACGTCAGCGGAGAACTTACGGTGCAGATGCCTGCATGGAATGCGTTGTATCAGATACGCGATTTCAGCAGTCATGTGCAGGAAGTGGAGGCACAGGTAGGAACGGAGAAAGTTCCGATTGAAAAGGTTGATAAGCAGACCTGGAAGATACAGGGGAGTGGAACGATCCGCATTGATTACGCGACGTATTGGGACGAGCCGGGACCCTTTGCGACGCAGATGAACGGCGAGCACGCGTTCATAAATCCGGCGATGATTCTTATGTATGTTCCAGGACGGACGGAAGACAAAGCGCTGCTTTCGATTGGCGATTTTCCTGGCGATTGGAGAGCGGCGAGCGCATTGAAGCTGGATTGCGGACCGGTGCTGGGAAAGACGTATTGCAGTTCCGACAAAACAACCTATGACGCGATCGTGGACGCGCCGGTCGAGATGGGTACGTTCAAAGAATTCAGGATGCCGAATGTTCCGGCGGATATTCAGGTCGTGGTGCACGGGGACAACTGGGGCGAGAAAGAGATCGAAAGCGAGCTGAGCCGAATTTGCAGTTACGAGCTCAAGTTGATGGGCGGAGCGCCGTTCGACCACTACCTTTTCATCCTGCACATCGGAAAGAATGCGGGCGGGGGCGGCATGGAGCACGCCAATTCGACGGCGATTGGAATACCGTCGGAGGGTTATTTGGCGGGAGTGGCGGCGCATGAGTTTTTTCACCTCTGGAATGTGAAGCGAATACGGCCGGCTACGCTCTGGCCGGTGGACTTCACCAAGGAGCAGTACACGCGGGCGCTGTGGTTCGCGGAAGGCGTGACGAGCACGTACGCGGCATACACACAGGTGCGAACTGGGCTTTGGAGCAAGGAGCAATTTTACGGCGACCTCGGCGAACAGATTAGCGACTTGGAAGCCAGGCCGGCGAATCATTGGCAGAGCGCGGAGGAATCGAGTCTGGATGCCTGGCTGGAAAAATATCCGCTCTATAACCAGCCGGACTACAGTGTTTCGTATTACACCAAGGGGCAGGTGTTGGGCGAATTGCTGGACATCTTGATTCGCGACCGCACGGACAATCAAAAAAGCCTGGATGATGTGCTTCGCGGAATGAACACGGACTTCGCGAAGGAAGGCAAGACGTACCAGGACAGTTTGGATATTCGGCTGGAAGCCGAGAAAGTGGCCGGAGGCTCGTTTGAGGATTTCTTTCGAGACTATGTCGCCGGCGCGGATCCGTTGCCGTATCAACGGATACTCCCGCTGGCGGGACTCGAACTGCAAACGCGGGAGCAGGAAAAAGCGGCGCTGGGATTTTTCCCGGAGCGCGGACCCAGCGGGGCACTAACCGTGCGCGCAGTGGCCCCGGGAAGTCCGGCCGAGGGGGCGGGTTTGCAGGTTGGGGACGTTCTCGTGAGTTGGAACGGCGGAGACCTGCCGCGATCGCTGGGGCGATGGGTGAGGGACCGGCAACCGGGCGAGGATGTGAAGCTGCGCGTCCGCCGGGATGAAAAAGAACGGGCATTGGAATTCCAGCTGGGTGCCGAAAAAGCCTTGCAATACCAAATCAGCGAAGACCCGAACGCGGGAGAGAAGGCCCGGCGTATCCGTGAGGGATTGCTCCACGGAGTCACTCAAACAGTGGCAGTGCACTGAACGTCCGGCCAGGTTTGCCGGATTGGGCACAACCGGATGGTCTGGAGGCAACTAAGGGACGACACCGCTCATCCTTATAGATGAACATGGATGGGTGCGATAGTGCCGTGCCCCCTCGCACGGCGGCTATTGAGAAATATGCCGTAAAGGATCGCCGTAATCCCAGCGCAATCAGGAGAGAAGCGTTCGACCGATTAGGAGTTCGGAACTTCCGGATTCATTCGATCGTGCCGAAGCTGGTCGTGCCACAGCTTGTCGGCGGGAAAGGGGTCATGCCTTGAAATCCACGATCATTTGCGGAATTTTCGCATTACTTTCATTTCCGTTTCCAGCGGCAGCCTCGCTGGGCGGCGATGTTTCCTCGGTGCAGGCCGACGTGGCAAAAATGCAAGCCACGTTGCAAACAACCAGCAGCGATTCCTATACCATACATGAAATGCAGACGCCGACGGGCATAGCCGTAAAGGAATATGCGTCCGTTGCCGGTAAGGTCTTTGCAGTCACATGGAAAGGCCCGATGCATCCAGATTTGCGGCAGTTACTGGGCCCATATTTTCAGCAGTTTGTGCAAGCGGAGCAGGCGGAAAGAACGCAGCGCCACGGTCACGGTCCGGTGCTCATCCAGCAGGCGGGCCTGGTGGTCCAAGTGACGGGCCACATGAGGTCTTTCGCGGGGAGAGCATACGTACCGCAGATGGTACCAGCAGGCGTCCAGATCGGGGACATCCGATGAAACCATTTTCCCGGCACGCACTGGCATCCATAGTGGTGGCGTTCACTACGGTGGTTATGATCGGCTGCTCAGGAAGCGGCACCACCAGTACGGGTGGTGGCGGGGGTGGCGGCTCGACCTCGAACGTGCAAACAATGACGATTAATGCTGGGCCGGCTGGCGGTTATGTGGATGGAGCATTCACCAGCGTGACGGTATGCGTCCCTGGCAGCACGACGAATTGCCAGACGGTCGACGGCATCCTCGTGGATACGGGATCCTCAGGGCTGAGGATGTTGTCTTCGGCGCTGACGATTACGCCCACCCAGCAAAAGGACTCCAGCGGCGATGCGATTGGCGAATGCGTTCCTTTTGTCGATGGGTTCACGTGGGGGGCGGTGCAAACTGTGGACATGACTATCGCCGGAGAAGAGGCGAAGTCGTTGCCCATACAAGTAATCAATTCAAATTTTTCCAGCATACCAAACAGTTGTTCGAGCAATGGTTCGCCTGAGAATGATCTTGCCGACCTGGGCGCCAACGGGATTCTAGGCGTGGGGAATTTTCCGGAAGACTGCGGAGGCGGTTGCACGGAAAACGGGGGAGCCAACCCCGGGTTGTATTACGCGTGCCCCGGGCAGACTTGCACGGTTACGACGGAAAGTATTGCCGACCAGGTGCAAAATCCGGTGGTGCTGTTTGCCACGGACAACAATGGCGTCGTTATTAAGCTAGAGGCCGTGACAGGCGCGGAAGCTAGCGTCAGTGGATCGCTGATCTTCGGCATAGGCACGCAGTCGAACAATGCGCTTGGAAGCGCGACGGTGTATACGGTCGATCCCAGCGATGGGAATTTCAGCACAACGTTCAAGGGCGTGCTGTACGACGACGAGAGCTTTCTTGACACCGGCTCGAACGGACTCTATTTTCTGGACTCAAACACGACGGGTATGCCGACTTGTAACGACTTGCCCTTTCTGTATTGCCCCACCACGACACAGAGTTTTTCAGCCACGAATCAAGCATACCCAAGCGGGGCGACCGGCTCGATCAACTTCGTCGTCGGCAATGGCGACACCCTGACAGCCAATCAAAATGACGCCGCAATTAACGGATTAGGTGGGCCGGGCTCCAGCACCCCATCGTTCCCTATCGCCTTCGATTGGGGGCTGCCGTTCTACTTTGGCCGCACCGTGTATACGGCAATTTATGGTCAGAATACGCCTGCGGGCGCAGGCCCCTACGTGGCTTATTGAGATTCCATGGACTATTGGGACAGAGTCCAAAACGTTGGCTGCATCCGTGATCGCGGTCCTTCGATAGGGACGACCGAAGAATACTAGCGATAGGATCAGCCGACGTCGACGCGCCAGAAATCCATTCCAGCAATCCGCAGGATGCGCGGCTTGCCTTCGAAGACGCAGAGGAACTCCGCCGTGTCTGGCATCCACTCTTCGTCGCCTAGGCGAAAGATTGACGCGCCGATGCGGTGCAGTGTATTGCCATCGAGCATGAGCTGGCCTTTCAGAATGTAGGCGAGCGCGTCTCCGCCCCATGCGCTTTCGCTGCGGTATCGACCGACGAAGGCTTCATATTCTTTCGGCGCGGTGAAGTTGCGCGGCCCAGAATACCCGGCGTTCACATACCAGTCCGAGCCATAGCTAACCTCAACTACCGGCCCAGGCTTTTCATGGGAGTCGGAGTTGCCGGACCCAGAAGTGTTTGGAGACTGCGTTTCTGATTTTGTACTCTCGGCCCGCGCGCGGCCAAAGATAAAGGTGTGATCGGCGAAGACGCCTTCGAGTGTGGAGATGAAGTTGTCGCCGTGAGCGTGCTGCAAAGGAATTCGCTTCCCTTCGTCTGTCAAGAAGAGTTGTTTGCCTTCGACGGCGAATTCCAACTTCCGTCCATTGCCGTCCGTGAACGTCCCCGCATAATCCGCCGCGTTGTCCACCTCGAGCGGATTGGCGAGCGCCGGCGCCGCGGGCAGTGTGCTCGACTCGCGTTCAGCGCGAAGCAGCCGCACCGCGTATTCCGTCACTGCCGTTGGCCGGTAGCCCTGCATGGCGTTAATCGAAGCAAACGCCGCCACGCCGCCATCGAGGTCAACATGAATCGAAGATGCGAAGGCAATCATGCCGCCGGTGTGCCGCAGAATCTTGTGTCCATCGAGCGTGTCGACCGCGATGCCGTAGCCATAGCTGGACGTCGCGCTGAACTCGGGCGCTTTGATGTGAGGCGTGGACATCATGGCGAAGCTCTGTTCGCTGACAATGCGGCCGTGCGGCCCCTGTCCGTGGTTCAGCAGCATGCGCGCATATCGCGCCATGTCACCGGGCGTGGCAGCGATGCACCCAGCGGCGTTGTCCATGACCAGGGTCGGCGCGGGCGCCAGCCTACCCTGGCGCGGATACACCTGCTCGTCCCAGAAAGGCTGATAGCCGATTGCTCTACGGCCGCGCGATGCTGTGCTGATCGCGCCGACCGTCTCGGTCATCTCGAGCGGAGCGAAAATCCGCGCTCGAACGCACTCGCGCCACGGACGGCCGTCGAGTTTCTCGGCCAGCAGCCCGAGCATGTCGAAACCGGTATTGCAGTAGTGAAAGTGTTCGCCCGGTGTGAAGCCTTGTACGATCCGCGCATCAGGGTCGCCGACAAAGACCCCCAGGTTGTCAGGCAATCCTGAGGTGTGCGTCAGCAGATGGTGAATGGTGATCGGTCCAAAGTGCGCTTCGATCGGCAGCTCTGGCAGATAATCGAGCACTGGCGCGTGGAGATCGAGCTTCCCTTCGTCACGCATCTGCAACAGCACTAGGGCCACAAAAGACTTGGTGATGGAGCCAATCTCGAAAAGATGCCGCTCGTTCACGGCGATGCGCTTATCCACATCGGCAAAGCCGTAGCCTGCGGCTCGCAAGGTCTTGCTGGAATCGGTCAAGCCAAGCGTCATCCCTGGCGCGTTCATGGCCGGCATGTAGCCGGCAATGAAGCCGTCGAGTTCTTTCTCAACAGGAGTCGCGGCAGCCGGCTGCGGCATGGCGGCGCGCATCGCGGCCGTCCAGAACAGCGGTGTAGCCAGGGCGGCTTCGGCGCCACGAGTGACGAACAGCCTGCGGCTTATACGTTCGATGGACATAGTTATAGAATCCGGAATTTCCGTTATGGGTGCGTGATAACAACGCGCATCCTATACATTGCAGACATTTTCGTCAAAGATTCTGTTGAGATTCTGCTGGGATTGACCTTTTGGGTTGCGCTATACAAACAAATGCGCGGATGGTCAGCGATGAGGTTGATTTGTGCCCCGCGCCTAGCCCGCGGAATGACGTTGGCGCGGTCGATGGGGTCGCCCCCCCCTATTTTTCGGAAGTGTTCATTCTAAAGAGTTTTAAGTCCTTTGTTTTGAAAGTGCTCATTCCAGAGAGGTTACGGGCGTGTTTTCTGGAAGTGCGGATTCCAAAGGAGTTAGTGTCTCTGAGCGGTTTCCGTGCGCGAGTCGCACTTTCTGCCATCAGAGTCCCGATCCTGCGAATCTCGATGTCCGGTTTCGCGACCAATTAGGACATGGCTATCTGATTTCGTTGTAAGCTACCCGACGTCACCGGCTATCCGCCCGGCACTCGCTGGCGGAACGTGCATGAATACATGTGGCGGCTCGGAGTAACTCGCATGATCTTCCCTCAATTGGCTCAATTCACCAATATTGTTCTTGTGCTACTTCGCGTGATGGTGGGCATTGTGTTCCTAACCAGCGGCTACAAGCATCTTAGAGACCCGGCAACGCGGAGCAAGGACATTGGGATGAGCAAGAGCTTCACAATTTTTCTGGGTGCAGTTGAGTTAGCCGGCGGCCTCGGAGTAATTTCCGGCATTCTCGCACAACTCGCCGCCATCGGTTTGATTCTGGTTATGCTCGGCTCCATACAAAAGAAAATATTTACTTGGCACACCGGCTTCTGGGGCAAATCGGGAACCAACGGCTGGAGTTACGACACGATGCTCGTGGTTATGAATCTGGTTATCGTCACCACCGGCGGCGGAAACCTGACTCTCACCCAGCTAATCAAGTAAAACCCCCGATCGCGTTAGGAGTCTCAAGATGAACGATCAACAAAAGCAGGAGCAGTCTTCTGGAGTGCGCGATCAAGAGATCCGTGCGGCACTGGATCAGCATTGGGCGGCGTCCGATGCCAACGATTTTGAAACGGAGCACCGCATCTATCACGAGGACGCGGTGCTGGAATACCCACAGTCAGGAGAGCGAACCCGGGGTCGACGCAATATACAGGGGCAGCGCACCAGTCAGCCCAACAAAAAGCGGTTTTCTATCCGACGAATCATTGGCGGCGGTGATCTTTGGGTCACCGAATTCATCCTGACATACGACGGCAAGCCGTCCTACACCGTGAGCATCATGGAGTTCAGGGGCGACAAGATTGCGCGGGAAACACAGTACTTTGCGGATCCATTCGTGGCTCCCGCATCGCGCGCTCAATGGGTCGAACGGATGGAGACGTAGTCTCGAGGCGAGAATCCTCTAATGACAGCGCCATTCGCGATTTGCAGCATAATTGCCGAGAACAGAGACTAAAGCCAGAGACCCGCTAAGTCCTTACTAACGGTAATCGGAAAAGTGCTGGCTGGTACTGGCAAGCGAAATATGCCTTACCTTAGGTTATTCGGTGACTCGTCAGATTCTTGATTCTTCGCTCAGCTCCACGCAATCGAGAGCTCGGCGTATCCTCTGCCTTCCTCGATCGGAGCGGTGAAGTAGATGACCGTGTCGTTGGCTCCAGAAAGCTCCAGCGCTTTATTGAAGAACCCGATAATCGCGAACCCCATGATGCGGTGCTGCTTTTCAAAGCCGATGTATTTGATCAATGCTTTGCGGGGTTCAGGAAACTGCACATCGACGGAGACTCCCTGAAAGTACGTCGTGTGAACGGCTGCGATTCGCTCCATGACATATTCGGGCGAACCCACTTTCACAAAGGCTTTGTAGACGCCCCGAAGCGATCTTTCGTTTGCCGCCTCCGCGCCGCGCGTGATTACCTCTTCTTTCCCATTGGCAAGCACGCGAACTTCGACCTCAAGAAATCGAACGTAGTTGTCCAGCGGATACCAAGTAGAGGCGATGATTTCGCCCTCGAAGATCTTTCGAGTGTCCTCATCCAGAAAGCCCAGGATCTTCTGGAAGGATTGATCACCAGCACGCGTTTTGATCTGGGTCACGGCTTCCATGATCGTGGCCCCCTTGATCTGCACCATGCGGGCTCTCCTCGGCGTGCGGGCTTAACAGTGATCCTCTTCTGACTCTACTATGCTTCTTCTTGGAGGAAGGAATCGCGTGCTTTAATCGGAACCGGCCGGGAGTTTCTGCGCTACCGCGTCTTGAGAGGGGCGGTGGCAAATTGTTTCGGTCCGAGGCTCGGTCAAATGCGGGATTTACGCGGCGGACGGAAAAGTGGATTCAGCCTAGAAATCAACCTGGAAGATGTCCGGACAGGTGCGCGCGTCGATACTCGAGAAGGCAAAAAATAGCCGCCCGAGAAGGCGGCGGCAAAGATCGACTGGGACTAATTCTCCCACGAAAAGAATACCACGAGCGTTATAACTTTGTCAATTAACATCTTCAGTTCAGAGAAAAGAAATCTTCAGGAAAAAGGGGGACCTGGGAGGGGCAGGTTACCGATTCTCCGGAATTCCCGAAAACGATCATTTACCGCGGTTGAATGAGCGTGCGTGGGAAGCAAGCTCGGCCAGTCGCGGGCTGGGCCGTCCTTATAACCTAATCGTCTGCTGCACGCAAAGATGTGACTCCATGTTGCTGGCCTCGGCGGGGGCGCAGCGGACGCGGCAAAGCGGTTGTACCGAGGACACGGGGGGCGTACGATGCGCGGGGCAAGCGTGAAACCGAAGGATTGGGATGGTGACGGGAAGTATTGGGGCAAAGTGATTCGCTGCGCGGCTCGGGAGGGAAGCGATGAGTTCGGGATCGGAAATTGACCGACGAACATTTATGAAGGTGGGAGGAGGCGCGCTGGCGGCAGGACTGGCGCCGACGATTGGGGCGGGCGTGGATGGGTTGGCGGCTGAAAGCCCTGCGACGCGGCGCGTGGCGGGACACGATGAGGCGGCCAGCGAAGGGCCGTATCCCGTCAAGTGGTATCCCTTTACAGGGCATCCCGATTCGGACACTTGTTGGGCGCTTTCCGTGGGGCCAGACGGGCGAATCTACGCGGCGGCTTGCGCGGAGAGCGTGCCGGGAGGGGTGGTGGTACCAACCCGCTACAACGAAGAGCGCGACGACCTGGACTACCTCTTCAACCTGGCGGAAATGGTGGACGATCCAGGGGACTCGGGCCGGGCTACGCAGTGCAAAATTCATTATAGCTTCGCGCCGTCGATGCACGATGGCGTGCTGTACATGGCGACTCATCTTTCGGGCCCGCCAATCGATTTGCCGGTTTATTCACCGTGGTATTCGTGGCATGACGCGAAGCGCTGTTTTCGCGGCTCGGCGCTGCTCGCATTCGACACGCGAGCCAGCAAAGTTCTGTGGTGGGACACGCTCATCCCGAAGGAAGGATGCCGGTGCTTGCTGCACGACGAAGAGCGCGGGCTCCTTTATGCGATGAGCTATCCGCGGGATCATTTCATCATTTACGATCTGCGGACGCGCAAGCGGAGAGACGTTGGACGAATCAGCTCGATCAATCCGCAGGCGCTGTTTATCGACAAGCAGCATCGCGTTTGGACGAGCAGCGATTATGGGCGCTTGGTGCGCTACACGCCAGAAACGGACCGGCTGGAAATCTCTCCTGGGTTGCTGCCGCATGACCTAAATTACCAGACGGGGTGGCACAGCGTGTTTTATGACATCGCGCCCGCGCCCGATCGCGAATGCGTGTACGCGTCCACATGGTGCCCGAATCCGCGGCTAATGCGCATCTGGCCAAATGAGGCCGAGTGGCCACGCATCGAGGATCTAGGGCCGGCAACGCAGCCACGCGACCTTACTTTCCCTATTGATATGTACCGGGATCACTGCGGCGGCTTGACGTTCGGTGGCGACGGCAAACTCTACTACGTGGCTTCGAAGTGGCGCGATGCGAAATATAATCCTACTCCGGCGTCGGAGAAAGAGAATCAAGGCGTGGTTTGGCGGTTCGATCCGCAGACGTTGAAGAGAGAGGAAGTGACGCGGCTCGAACATCCCACAGGCTTGGCGCACTATGTTTCGCGAGGCGCTGTGGATCACAACGGCGATCTGTTCTTCGGACATGTTGGGAATCGACCTTCGGGAATTTTCAAAGTGTCGATGCCAGCGGACCGGAAACGAAAAGACGCACACCTGCCGATTCGGATGTGGGGCTAAGGATGGCCACGATGCAGATAAAACCCAGATTCGATCCCAATTCGCCGGAGATTAAGGCTTATCTGAACGAACTTGCGCACCAATTTGTGCGCGAGGGCACGATGGTGGCGTTTCCCATGTGCCTGCCGGGAATGACCGTGCCAATTATTCACGAGGAGAGCCGCCTCACCGCACTGGACGTCAACTCGGAAGGACACGTTTATGGCGGGACGAGCGGGCGGCTGGCGCATCTTTTTGGAGCGGCGTTTCACGGACTGACCGGGATTGTGCTGGATGCCGGGGTGGTCGCAGGTCCGGCGACCACGGAAGCGATTTGTTGCGGCGCATCGCGCACGATTGCGTTTGTGAATGGACCGCAGGGCGGCCGGGCGGTGGCGGTTCCGAAGATTCATCTGGCGGAGGACTGGATACAGGAGTGGGGGCTCGAAAGGCCGACACTGAAAGACTTGGGAGAATGCTTTGCGGGCGAGCCGGTGGTTCACGCGGTCAGTGTGCCGCCGGGAAAGAGCGTGGTCGGCGTAACCACGCGTCATTTGTTTACCGTGGATGTCGAGTCGGGTCAAATTGTGGTTGTGGGGGAAGCGCCGGGCCGCGGGCATCTGGCGCTGAGCCGCGATGGAGTGATGGGACAGGATGAAGGCTCGGAGCTGTGGCGCTTTGATGTTGCTTCCGGAAGCATCCGCCGTGCCGCGGTTAAGCTACCGGCAGGAGACTGGACGGAGCCGATTCGGTGGGCGCGCGATCGCGAGAGCGGGGAGTTGTATACGGCCGATGCGAGTGGGCGGCTGTTTGCATTTGACGAGAGTAAAGGCTTCCGCGCGATCGGAAGAGCGCATCTCGCGCCGGTCGGACCGATGGCCGTGACACCTGATGGCAGGCTCTTCGGTTTTTGTGGAGAGGGCATTGCAAATCTGTTCTGTTGCGATACGGCTTCAGGCGCGGTGAGCAATCTGGGCGTTGCTGCTTCCATTCTTGAGCAGCGGCGGTACGGCTACCAATTCGGCGACGCCGTGACCGGCATCGAAGGAGAAATCGTTTTCGGCGAGAACGACAACGGCGGGCATCTGTGGCTCTACTTTCCCAAAATCAAAGGCGCTAGCAGTAAATCTCTGACAACTTAAAGCCGCAAAAGGTTCTGCCGCCACGCGAGAATCGTTTGCCCATCAACGCGACGGATCGCTGGAACTGCTTCAAGCGCCGGGCTTGACTGATGCGGCGGGATTCGAGAGAGTTCTGCGTACCGCATGCTGCGCACGCTTTTCATCGTTGTTTTTCTTTCGCTTTACATCCTGATTCTTGGACCACCCCTCTTGCTTTATACGCTCGCGACGCGGCGCGTGGATCCTCTGTATTGGGCGGGACTTAAAGGCGTGCTGTTTTTTGTGAGGGCCGTGGGTGTGAAACTAAAAGTGGAGGGAACGGCGAATATCCCTAACGGAGTTTGCCTGTTCGTGGCAAATCACACGAGTTCGGCGGACGCACCGGCAGTGGTTGGGGCGATTCCTAGGCGGATCGCGGTGCTCTTGAAAGAGTCCTTGTTCAAATTGCCGATCGTGGGCCAGGCGTTTCGGCTGGCGCACTTCATTCCCGTCAATCGAAGCGACCGCGAATCGGCGATCGCAAGCGTGGAAAAAGCGGCGGAGGCGATGCGGGCGGGCCAATCCTTTTTGATTTATCCGGAGGGAACGCGAAGCGCGGATGGGCGGCTGCAAGAATTCAAGAAGGGGGCGGTGGTGTTGGGAATTAAGGCCGGAGTTCCGATAGTCCCGGTGCTATGTACCGGAGCGCATCGAGTGATGGCCAAACGCTCGATGGTGATCCACCCCGGAGAGATACTCATTCAGTTTCTCGAACCAATCGATGCGGGAAAATACACGTGGGAAGAACGGGACATTTTGAGACAGCAAGTGCATGACGTGATGGCCGCGGGTCTGCCGCCGGATCAGCGGCCGGTAGGTTTTCCAGGAGCGGAGTGAGAATTAGTGATGGCCGGAAGAGCGAGGACGGCCGCCCAGGCGTTCCAATTCGGTTTCCAGCTCGCGAACGCGCTTCTGGAGTTCCGGCAAACGATTAAGGGCAGCGACAGTCTTGAGCCACTGACGATTGTCGACGGCGGGATAGCCGGAGTACATCGAACGTGGCGGGATGTCGTTGGGAATACCGCTCTTGGCGGTAATGACGCTGCCATCGCCGATGGAGAGATGTCCGGCCGTGCCGACTTGGCCGGCGAGAATGCAGCCGTCGCCGACCTTGGTGGATCCGGCGAGGCCGACTTGGCCGCAGAGCATGGTATTGGCGCCTACGCGGGAGGCGTGGCCGACGATGACGAGGTCGTCGAGCTTGGTGCCCCGGCCGACGCGAGTTTCACCGACGGTAGCGCGGTCGACGCAGGCGTTGGCCTGGATTTCGACGTCATCTTCAAGGATTGCCGGTCCAGATTGCTGCATTTTGTACCAGGTTCCGTCGCTTTGCTTGGCAAAACCAAGTCCATCGCCGCCGATGACGACACCGTTTTGAAGGATGACGCGATTGCCGATTTGGCAGAATTCTCGGACGACGGCATGGGAGTGGGCGAAGAAATCATCGCCGATGCGCGCGCCTTGGTAAATGGTGACAAAGCTGTGAAGCACGGAGTTGCGGCCGATATGGGCGTTTGCTTCAACAACGCAATAGGGGCCTATGTGAGCGCCAGCGCCGATTTTGGCCGACTTGGCGATGAGTGCGGTGGGGTGGAAGCCGGGCTCATACCGCGGAGCTTGATAGAAAAGTTCGATGGCGTGAGCGAAGGCGAGGTAAGGATTGGTGGTGCGCAAGGCGGCAAGAGGGGGCATGCTTGCATCGCGCTCGATGCTGATGCCTTCCTGGATGAGCACTGCGGAGGCGCGGGTGGTTTTGAGAAGAGGGAAGTAGCGCCGATTGGCGAGGAATGTAATTTGGCCCGGCTCGGCGTTTTCGATGCCGGCGACGCCATGGATGGTGGTTTCTCCCGCGCCATCGAGGCGGCAGCCGAGCTTCTGGGCAATGTCGGTGAGTTTGATGGGCATGAAGACAGCTCCTTAGGGCTGAGTGCGAGTCTCGCACACCGAGAAGCGTGAAGTACAGCCGCGTGGAACCACGGTAGTGGATCAGTTTGGAAATCTGCGGGCCTTTCGTTGCGCTCGGCATGTGACGCTAGGAAGGCATTCTTTGGCATTTGATCAATTTGAAGGAATTGCTCAGGGGCTGAAGCCCTGGTGGTTCTTGGCCGGCTGAAGTACAGGTTAAAGCCCGAGCCCTCTTAAAGCCGACCCATCGCGCAGGTTTAAGCGTGCGGACACAATATGGTGGTCCTGATCGCGAAAAGACGGGAGGAGCGGCCATGAAGCTCAATTTGGCGACCTTGGCGTTTGCGATCATCGACTTGTCGCTCATTGGCATGGGTGCGTATGCCGCGCGTCTGCCATGGACTGCATGGCGCATTGCGGGAATTGCTATTGCAGTGCCGGCATTTCTGCTATTTGTAGCGGCACGAATCGAGCTGGGACGCGCCTTCAGCGTGCAGGCCAAGGCGACGACTCTGGTAACGACGGGCATCTACTCGCGCATCCGCAATCCGATTTACTTCTTTGGCGCAATTCTCGTTCTGGGATTCATCATTTGGATGGGTCGGCCGTGGCTGCTCCTGGTTTTCGTGGTCATAATTCCGCTGCAGATGGTGCGCAGCCGGAAAGAAGAGCGAGTACTGACAGAGAAGTTCGGCGCCGCGTATCTCGATTACAAGCAGAAGACTTGGTTCTGATGCGAGTTGTTCCGTATTCAGCTAGTTTGCTTGAACCCGTCCCTCGGGATTGGAATTCTTACAGCACGGCTGAAGTCCCGCCGTTTCAAGACCGACCCTGACTGACGCCGTACCGGAACTACTCGTTGAAAAGCCCAGGTTGAGATGGGGCGGGAGCAGCGGCTGGTTTGCGGCGAGCGATGCCGACGACGCCGAGCACGGTCAATTCGGTGAGAGCGGAACGAGGAATGAAGATGCGGTCGGTGGTGGAATTTAGGTCGGGCGGAGTGATTTGGATGCCGTTGTCGAGCAGAGAGAGCAGGTCGTTTGGGACCACGCCTTCGATAGTTTCTCCGTCGCTATAGCGCAGACGAACCCAGAGCCCGTCCAATTTGGGGCGGCTCAGGAAGGCTTTGCGCTCTGGTTCAAAGTCATCCGAGAATTCCCTGACAAAATAAATCGAGCGAACCCGTACGAGCGGAATCTCTTGATGCTCGCCATCCGGAGTCAGAAGGTCGATGGGATCGGATTGCCCGAGACGAGTGGGGTTCAGATAGCCGCGAAGGGGCTTCTTGTCGGCGAGGACAATGACGACCTTCTTGTGAGTGGAGGCTGGGGCGCGGTTTTTCAAGGAAATCAGTCAGCTAATGTAAGGAATGGGTGAAATTTGCGAATAATCAAGATGTATGTTATGTTAAGCTCGTTTTTCCTGTCAACCTATTGTTTTCATTAGGGTTAGGCCCCGGAGCGCCGGCCGTTGACCGATAAAAAGCATATCCTAAAATCGGCCTCGATCATCTCCATGGTAACCGTAGTTAGCCGTGTTCTCGGCTACCTGCGCGACCAACGCATCACCCTCCTTCTTGGAACATCACCCGCAGCGGACGCCTACGTACTTGCCTATCGCCTCCCAAACCTCTTTAGAAGGTTGGTGGCGGAAGGTTCGGTGACGGCTTCGTTCATCCCCGTGTTTACCACATACATGAGCGAAAAGTCGAAGGAAGAGGTGTGGGAGTTTGCCAACAAGCTTTTCTGGACGCTGGCGCTGGTGGTGGCGGCGATTACAGTGCTGGGAATGGTCTTTTCCCCGGCGGTGGTGCATTTGTTTGCCGGGAGTAACGTCGCCGGAGTGCAGGCGATTGAGCTGAACCGGATCGTATTTCCTTATCTATTTTTCATTTCGCTGGCGGCTTTGGCCATGGGGATTTTGAATTGTTTCCACATCTTTGGCCTGCCAGCCTCAACGTCCGTGATACTTAACATTGCTACGATCCTGTTCACGTTTGCGCTATTCCGGAATCACTTTCACGACGCGGCGACGGCTATCGTGGTCGGAATTCTGGTGGGAGGTGTGTTGCAATTCCTGATGCTGGTGCCGTCGCTGGTGCGAAAAGGGATGAAGTTCAGTTTTGGAATTTCATTCTCGCACCCCGCGATCAGAAATGTGGCGCGGTTGATGCTTCCACGTTTATTTGGCATCGGTGTGGCGCAGATTAATCTGTTCATTGACACGCGGTTTGCGACGGCCAGTCCTATGCCGGAAGGCAGCCTGGCGTCGCTGTACGTGGCGGACCGGGTGATGGAGCTCGTTTTGGGAGGGTACGCGATTGCCGTGGCGACGGCGATTTTGCCCATGATGTCCCATGAAGCTGCGGCCAAGGATTACGAATCGCTTAAGAAGACGCTGGTGTTTGCTGTGCGCATCGTGGCGTTCATCACGGTGCCGGCAGCCATAGGTCTGATGATTCTGCGCGAACCGATCATACGAGTGCTGTTTCAGCACGGACAATTCGTGGCGGAATCTACCCGATTGACGGCTCGAGCGCTGCTCTATTACGCGATCGGATTGCCGGCTCTGGCCACGGTGAAGCTGGTGGTGCCGGCGTTTTACTCGACAGGGGATACCAAAACTCCCGTGATAGTGGCTTCGATCTCGTTGATCATCAACATCGTTTTGAATATCGTCTTTTTGGAGTTTTTCTTCCGGCGCGTGCAGAACGGCGGTCCTGCGCTGGCAACGGCAATTGCGAGCTTTTTTGATTTTTTCGCGCTTTTCATTATCTTCCGTTTGCGGCACGGAACGCTGGGAACCATCGAAGTCTTACGGTCGTTCGGCAAGATCGCGGCCTGCGCTGGGATCATGGGCGTGGGGTGCTGGTTTGGAAATTACTATACGGCGTTTACCGTGCACTCGAGGTTTCTCGTTCAGCTTTTGGCGTTTTCAGGATTGATTGCCGGCGCGACGGCTCTTTATTTGGCGCTCGCCTGGCTTTTCCGTTGTCACGAGATTCATGAAGTCTATGGCATCGCCACGCGGCAGCGCGTGAGCGCGGGAAACGGTTTTATGGAGCCGTGATGGAGATGACGGCCGCCATTTCGCTGTTTTTGACGCACGTGAGGGTCGAGAAGGGACTCTCTGCCAACACCGTGAGCGCGTATCAGAGAGACTTGTCAAAGTTCAACGCTTTCGTCCAGAAACGCAAGTTGACGCTGGAGAGCGTGAGCCGCGACGATGTAGTGGATTTTCTCGCGGGATTATACCGGGGAAAGCTGGAGAGCCGTACCGTGGCAAGGAACCTGGTCACCTTGCGGAATTTTTTCCGGTTCTCGCAGGTTCAGGAGCTTATACCGACGGACCCGTCGCAAAATCTGGAGTCGCCCAAAATCCGGCGGACCTTGCCCGGCTACTTGCGGCTCGAGGAAGTCGAACGTTTACTAGCCCAGCCAGATGCCAAGACCGCGCTGGGATTGCGAGACCGGGCCATGCTGGAGGTGTTGTATTCGACTGGTTTGCGCGTTTCTGAGCTGACCGGGCTGCGTGTGACGGATATGGACACGAAAGTTGGTTGTATTCGCTGCATCGGCAAGGGAGACAAAGAGCGCATTGTTCCCGCAGGTCGGAAGGCGCTGGGCATGGTGGAGAAGTACCTTCGCGATGCGCGGCCCAAGCTTCTGGGAAAAGGCGTGTCGAGTCCCGCGCTATTCGTGAACCGGCGTGGCGTGGCGCTTAGCAGAGTGGGCGTTTGGAAGATTCTTTCGGCGTATGGGAGACGCGCGGGTTTGCGCGTGGCCCTCACGCCACACATGTTGCGCCATAGCTTTGCGACGCATCTGCTTGAGCGGGGCGCAGATTTGCGGTCGGTGCAACTGATGCTGGGCCACGCGGACATTTCGACCACCCAGATTTACACGCACGTAGTGGAAGAGCGTTTGAAGCAGATTTACAAGGCGCATCACCCGCGCGCGTGATGCGCGGCGGCCCTAGGACCCTATTGCGGTTGCCTCCGTGGCAGTCAGCGCGGGCACCCAGAACATAAAGGAGCGCGATGCCAGATTATATGTTTTTGCTGGAAAGCCGGCTGTCACCCGAGCAACGAGCGGCCATGATGCGCGTGCAGGAGCTCTCGGCCGCGATGGGTTTCAACGTGTATTTGACCGGCGGGACGGTGCGCGATTTGGTGACGGGAGCTTCTCTGCGCGATCTCGATTTCACGGTGGAAGGGAACCCTTCGAAGATTGCGCGCGAATTGGAGAAGGGCGGCGCGAAGATTCTCTCCGAGGATGAGAAGCTTCGCCAGGTGGAAATTCTTTTCGCGGGAGACTGCGACGGCAGCATATCGGCGGCGCGCGACGATCACTATGTGCGGCCTGGGACGCGGCCGGAGATTCGTTGGTCCACGATCATGGAAGACTTGCGACGGCGGGACTTCTCCTTGAATTCCATTGCCATCTCCTTGAATCCTGCCTCGCGAGGATTACTTCTCGACCCTACCAACGGGCTCTCGGACATCGAACGCGCCGAAGTGCGCGCGTTGACGATTCACAGCTTTACGAACCAGCCAGTGCGGCTTTTGCGCGTTTTGCGTTTCGCGGCGCGGATGGGTTTCAAAATCGAAGCCCGCACGCAGGAATGGTTTGATCTGGCTATCGAGCGCGATTTGCAGCACACCATTGCTCCGGAGGATGCCGGGGCGGAGTTGCGAGCGGTGGCCCGGGAAGAGCGCCCCGCCGTGGTATTGAAAGCATGGGAAGAACACGACCTGCTCGAAACAGTTCACCCAATGCTTGCAAAGCGCCATCCAGATTACGATGCCATCTCGCGGCTGATGAAGGTCCGTGAGGATTTGTTTACGGCGGGATTTCGCCCCAAGCTCGCAACGCCGATGATGTTAGCCATTCTGGGTAAGCTGAAGGACCGCGAACAAAGCGGCGTTCTTTCCAAGGCAGGTTTCCGGGCGGCCGAGGCCGAAGATATTTTGGGATTTGAGAAAGAAGTCCTTGCGGAACAGAAGGAACTGACCGGGCGCAAGCTGAACGCGCCGGTGGACGCATACAGATTTTTGGAAAAGATGCCAGTTGAGCGCATTGCGTATTTGCTCGCGGAATCCAACAATTCGGGTGCGCTCTCGAAAATCCGTGCATACCTGCACAAATGGAGGCCGATTCGGGCCACGCTGCCCATGGTCGCGAACGAGCTGGAAGCGCTGGGATATGCGCGCGGGCCGAAGTTCGACGCGATCGTTGAACAGGTATTCGGCATGCAGCTCGCGGGCCGGGGCAAGACTCCTGAAGAGCGGGTGAAGATACTGCGCAAATTGTCCGGGATCAAAGAGCAGCCGAAAAAGAAAGAGAAGGAAAAGAAAGCCGCAAAGGGCGGGGAGAAGCAGTCCGCGGCTTCCGCGAGCGTGGTCGCAGGGGAAAAAGGTGCGGCAGCCAAAACCGCGCACGGGCAAGCGCACAAGAACCATCCGGTGATGTTGAAGCAGGCGGCAAAACATAAGGCGGCTCGGGAGCAGGCCAAGCACGCCGCCGCGGGCAAGAAAAGCAGCGGACGAAAGTAATGTCCAGGGTCAGAGGGTTGTGCTCGTAAAATAGTTGAGAATGCGATTCGCAATTCTCGCAGCAGAGTTCTAGAATCGAGTTCCATGGGTCAACCGCAGTTTGTTCATCTACACGTTCATACGGATTTCAGTCTGCTCGACGGGGCCTGCGAAACGTCGGAGCTGCTCGATGAAGCGTCGCGGCAGAAGATGCCTGCGGTGGCCATCACGGACCACGGAAATCTCTTCGCGGCCGCCAATTTCTTCAATGAAGCCAGCAAGCGCGACGTCAAACCAATCATCGGCTGCGAAGTTTATGTGGCAAAAGGGAGCCGGCACGAACGCGGCGAGAAGACAAACGGAACGAACGGAGCTGATCGCGGCGAGAGCGAACCGGGCGTGCGCGGGAGCAACCATTTGGTGCTTCTGTGCGAATCTCTCGAAGGCTACCACAATTTAATCAAGCTGGTTTCCTCGGGATTCCTTGAGGGCTTCTACTACAAGCCAAGAATTGATTACGATCTTCTTGCCAAGCACAGTAGGGGGTTGATTGCGCTCTCAGCATGCCTGCGGGGCGCGGTGACCGAAGCCGTCGTGGACGAGAAATACGACCAAGCGCGCGAGAACGCCTACCGTTTGCGCGATATCTTCGGTAAAGGCAATTTTTTTCTGGAGATTCAGGACCAGGGGTTGGAAATCGAGCAGGGAGTGAATCGCGAACTGGTGCGCCTCTCCAAGGAAACCGGCATTCCCCTGGTGGCCACGAACGATTGCCATTATCTGCATCACGGGGACGCGCACGCCCAGGAAGTTTTGCTTTGCATTCAAACGGGAAAGACGATGAGCGACACTCATCGCATGAAGTTTGCCACCGACCAGTTCTATTTCAAGACGGCGGCGGAGATGGCCCGGGTGTTTGGCGAGTTGCCGGATGCGCTGAGCCGCACGGTGGACATCGCAGCGCGCTGCAACGTCAAGATCGAGCGCATTCCGAATCCGTTTCCCGAGTTCACGATTCCCGAGGGGCACACCGCCGGCAGCTATTTTGAGAAAGTGGTGCGCGAAGGGTTTGCCACGCGCGTGCCCTATCTGGAGCGGCTGGCGCAGCAGGGGGCTCTTCACAGCCCGCTTGTGGAATACGAGCGGCGGCTGACATCTGAGATCGAAATGATCAAGAAGATGCGCTATGAGGGCTACTTCCTGATCGTATGGGATTTCATTCACTACGCGCGGGCGCAGGACGTACCGGTGGGGCCGGGGCGCGGATCGGCCGCGGGAAGTTTGGTTAGCTATGCGCTACGAATTACGGACGTAGATCCTTTGCAGTACAACCTGCTGTTCGAGCGCTTTCTGAACCCGGAGCGAGTTTCGTTGCCGGATATCGACATCGATTTTTGCATGAGACGCCGCGGCGAAGTGATCGAATACGTGACGCAGAAGTACGGGCGCGAAAATGTGGCGCAGATCATCACGTTCGGCACTATGGCTGCGAAGGCGGCGGTCAAAGATGTGGGCCGCGCGATGGACATCCCCTACGGCGAGGTGGACCGGCTGGCGAAGCTGATCCCCACGACGCTCGGAATCGACTTGGAAACAGCTCTGGCGGAGGCGCCGCAGCTCAAAGCGGCCATCAGCGCCGACGAGAAGCTAAAGGATTTGATGAACGTGGCGCTGCGGCTGGAGGGCCTGGCGCGGCATGCATCGACGCATGCCGCTGGCGTGGTTATTTCGCCGCGGCCACTAACAGACGTGGTCCCCGTTTACAAGACAAACCGGGATGAAATCACGACGCAATATGACATGAACGCGTTGGAACGCATTGGCCTCTTGAAGATGGATTTTCTGGGATTGACGACGCTGACGGTCCTGCAAGACACCGTGCAGATGATCGAAAAGAATCGCGACGTGAACGTAGACATCGACAGTCTGACTTTGGATGACGCGGAGACGTACAAGCTGTTTGCGCGTGGCGATACGACGGCTATTTTCCAGTTTGAATCGCACGGCATGCGCGATATTTTGCGGCGTTACCAACCTTCGCGGATCGAAGACCTCACCGCGCTGAATGCGCTGTACCGTCCGGGGCCGATTCAAGGCGGGATGATCGACGACTTCATCAACCGCAAAACGGGAAAGACGAAAGTCAGCTACGAATTGCCGCAGCTGAAAGGGATTCTCGAGGAGACGTACGGAGTCATCCTGTACCAGGAACAGGTCATGCAAATTGCCAACCTGCTGGCGAGCTTCTCCCTCGGAGAAGCGGATATTCTGCGCCGAGCCATGGGCAAGAAGAAAAAAGAAGAGATGGCGGCGCAGCGCGCAAAATTCATGGCAGGGTGCCTGGGGAATAAGGTCCCGGAAAAGAAAGCCGAAAAGATTTTCGATCTAATGGAAGAGTTCGCCGGATACGGTTTCAACAAATCGCATTCCTGCGCTTATGCGTTGCTGGCGTATCAGACGGCGTATTTGAAGACGCACTACCCGGTGGAGTTCATGGCCGCGCTGCTGACCTCGGAAACGGGCAACGCGGAGAAGGCCGTCAAATATATCAACGAAGCGCGGGGCATGAGCATTTCCATCCTGCCGCCGGACGTGAACGAGAGCGACCTCTATTTCACGCCGGTGGGCGAGTCCATTCGCTTCGGGCTCGCCGCCATAAAAAACGTCGGCGAGAACACTGCAAAGGCGGTGCGCGATTCACGGCTGAGCGCGGGCCAATTCACGTCTTTGTATGACTTGTGCGAGCGCATTGAGGCAAAGTTCTTGAACAAGCGTGTATTTGAGAGCCTGATTAAATCCGGAGCGCTGGATTCTCTCGGGCCGCGCGAGTCCATGCTGGCATCCGTGGATGACGCGTTGTCGGCTGTGCAACGCGCTACGCGGACTCGCGAATCAGGGCAGCACGGCTTATTCGGCACGGCGACGGCTCCCGCGCCAATGCCCTTTGTGTTGCACGAGGCTGAGCCGTGGGGCGAAACGGAACGCCTTGCGAGCGAATATGCCATGCTCGGCTTTTATGTGTCCGGACACCCACTCGCCAAGTACGCCTCGAAACTGCAAGAGTTGAAGTGCGCTTCGCTCGACCAAATCGAAGGGCAACGCAACGGCAAGGAGATCGCGGTTGCGGCGCTGATCGTTGGCACGCGGCCCATGCGCTCGAAGAAGGGCGCTCGCTGGGCCATTTACACGATTCAAGATATGACCGGCGTTCAAGAATTGTTGGCGTTTCCTGAGAGTTTTGCTCGCCTCGAGCAGGTTCTCAAGGCCGGAACACCTTTGCTTCTCAAGGTGCGCGTGCAGGTGGAAGAGGCGGGCACGCGGCTCTCTTTGCAGGAAGCCGCGCGGCTGGGAGACATTGCCGAACGACCGGCTTCCGGTCTGCGCATCCGCATCAAGCTCGATGAGTTAAATGAGGAGCTGCTCGATCGCCTAGAAGAGATACTTTCTTCTTATCGCGGATCGAGCCTGGTGTCGCTCGACCTTTCGGATCCACAAGGGGCGATGGCGACTCTTCAGGTTGAACAGCGCGTCCGGACATGCCCGGAACTAATCGCTGCAGTGCGGGAATGTATGGGCGAGCAATCGATCGACCTGGTGATGTAATGAAGACGAAAGACAAGACGAAGAGCACGGTTGCGCAGGCGGATCGTCAGAGCGAGATCGAGCGCCTGGAGAAGGACGTCGAAGAGTTGCGTCAACTTGCGGGCGATGAAGAGGCGGACGCGGAACTGGAACGCATTCGCCAGCAAGTAGCCGAACTGCGCAAGGAGTTTTACAGCCATCTGGGACCGTGGCAGCGCGCCCAAATAGCGCGGCACACGCAGCGGCCCTATCCGCTGGATTATATTGGAGCGCTTTTCACCGATTTCATCGAGTTGCACGGCGATCGAAACTTTGGCGACGATAAGGCCCTCATTACGGGGCTGGCTAAGTTTCAAGGACGCCCCATTGCCGTCATCGGCCATCAAAAAGGCCGGGATACCAAGCAGCGGCTTTTGCGTAACTTCGGCCAGCCAAAGCCGGAAGGGTACCGCAAAGCGCTGCGCGTCATGCTTCTGGCAGCGAAGTTTGGCAGGCCGATTTTCACGTTTATCGATACGCCGGGAGCGTATCCGGGAATTGACGCCGAGAAGCGTGGACAGGCGGAAGCGATTGCGCGAAATTTGCGCGAAATGGCGCGTCTGCCGGTTCCTATTATCGTGACCGTGACGGGCGAAGGCGGTTCCGGTGGAGCTTTGGCGATCGCCGTTGGAGACCGCGTCAACATCCTGGAGAACAGCTTTTACTCCGTAATTTCGCCGGAAGGCTGTGCCGCGATTATGTGGCGCGACGCTGCAAAAGCGGAGACGGCGGCAGCCGCTTTGAAGATTACGGCCAACGATCTGAAGGAGCTGGGCATTGTCGATGAAATCGTGGCTGAACCTGAGGGAGGGGCGCACGTCGATCCGGAGGCCGCTGCGCAACTGCTTGGGGAAGTGTTGGATCGCGAGCTGGTCGCCTTAACGCAACAACCGACCAAGGATTTGCTGGAAACCCGCTACGAAAAATTTCGCAAAATGGGGCAGTTTTTTGACTTTGGCAATTAGAAGCCCATCCTGAACGTCCCTGCATCTTCGGTTGACCCCTTAGCACATTCGCAACTATCCCTGGACGAATCGTTGTCGGGTCCCTAGTCGCGGGCTACTCTGGATAAGCACTCATTAGAGGAATCCGGCTCGGGGGAATCTTCTGCTCTCATAGGGCGGCCCGTCCACGGAGGACAGGACTGATTATGTCGGAACCGTTTCGCCCCTATGAAAAACTCGTGGAAATTACCGTGATGGGCAAGAAGTTTCAGGTGCCTGAGCGAAACTCACTGCTCCGGTGCTTTCAGTTCATAAGCCCGGAAACAATTCCGTATGGACGTTTTTGCTGGAACCAGGAGTGCCAGTATTGCCGAGTTTCCTGCCAGTTGCCAGACGATGACGAGGCTCGGGAAATGCTGAGCTGTAAGTTCATTGTGATGCCGGGGATGGAAGTTACCGAGCTTAGCCAAGAGCTGAAGTGGTGCCTTAGGTCCAAGCTGCCAGAGGACGCCCCAGTTTCTTCTTGATCTTCCTCGTTTGGGAACCCAAAAAGTCCTTTATACCTGCAACTATTAAACTTCCAGGGGGTTTGAAGGTGAAGGTACGCGTAACCTCGCGCGACGGCGGTTGTGCGACGCCAAAACCCAATTAACCATCCCCGGCGCACAGCCGTCGTCGCCGAACCGCGCAGTTTTGTCCGCAAACTATTGCATTTCACGCTAACTGGCGTCCTGACGGGCGACTTGCCTGATTTGCAGTACTTTGCCCACTAGACTAAGATTCGCACTTGCAAACCACACTCCAAGATTTTTTGGCTTGCGATGGTTGCGGACAATCCGCATCCTCCGAACACATTGCCCGGCGGGTCAAGCGCCTAGAATGGACGACGCGCTATCGGCCCGTGCACATCGGGACCCTCTTGCTCGGCGCAGTTTCACCCGCCGCCGACGAAGAGTTCTTGTATGCGGGAAAGTTTGCGGGTGAGGCAGGCCGAGTGCTGGAGGCGGTCGGGATCTCCGCGTCGGGTAAGTCTTCAGAGATTGTCTTGAGCGAGTTCCAGCGCGGAGGATTCTTGCTCGCGCACTTGGTTGAATGCCCGCTGGAGACTCGAACAAATGGGCAGGTTTCCGTCGAGCCGTTGCTCGCGCAACGCATTTCACCCGTCATGGCACGCATCCGCCGGTCGCTCAAGCCAAAGCGGATCGTCTTGATTTCAGAATCACTGGCGCCGCTGCTTTCCAAACTGAATAACACCGAATTAGGCTCCCCGGTAATTCTGGATGAGGGCCAACCCTTTGCATTGGACGCTTCTGGCTCTATCGAAGGGATTCAGCGTCTGCGCGAAGCTCTCGAGGCGAGTGCCTCTGGAAGGTGATCTAGCTCACAGCATTCCGTATACTTTTGGGACAGGCTTAGAACTGCACGAACGCCAGCTTGTGGTTGTGCTGGCTGTGGTAGAATCTAGGGCGCTGAACAGCGCTTGACCGGAGCAGGAGTCGAGACGTGAAGAAGCGAGTAAAATTTGGACTCGGAATTGGCGTGATCATCGTTTCCATGGCCTTCCTGGCGTGGTTGGGATATGGGGAAAGCAAGACGTATTATCACACCATCGCGGAACTCCAAACTCTTCATGGCGCTGAACTTAATCGCCGAATTCGGGTTGGCGGAACCGTGGCGCCCGGCAGCATCCACCGCATGACAGGCCGAGTGGATTTCGTCTTGGAAGGGGAAGGGAAGTCGCTTCCCGTTAGCTACATGGGCAGCGACCCTTTGCCCGATACTTTCGTGGATAAGTCGCAAGCGCTGGTGGAAGGAAGACCGGGGGCGGATGGGCGTTTTGTGGCGGAGGTCGTACAGGCAAAGTGCGCGTCCAAGTACGCAGCAGCTCCCGGTGGAACTGTTGCGACTTCTTCAGCACCAGTACCGAAAAGCAACATGTAAGGGGCCCGGCTTGGCCGGGGGATAGGCGGAGTCCCCGTGGAAGTATTCGGTTCGTTCGCTTTAATCCTCGCGTTTATCTGCGCGGTGTATGCATTCGGAGGCGGGATTGCGGCGATCATCACGCGGCATCCTCTCCTGGTAAAGAGCACGAGACAGGCGGGCATCGCCACATGCTGCTTGATCTTCCTTGCTACTTTCAGCCTCGAGTATCTCTTCTTCACGGATAATTTCTCAGTCGCTTACGTTGTCGAGCACAGCAATCGCGCGCTTTCGACGTTTTATAAAGTGGCGGCCTTGTGGTCCGGCCAGGAAGGTTCGCTGCTTTTTTGGAGCTTCCTGCTATCGATTTACGTTTTCTCTGTTCTGATTGCTTACCGGAACAAGAATGGCGAGTTGATGCCGTACGTGGGAGTGATTCTCGCCGGCGTGCAGATATTTTTTCTATCCCTGAATAATTTTGTGGCTAGCCCGTTCAAGATGCTCGGCATTCCGGCTGCCCATGGCGCGTTGCAGATGGTCACCCGCGGCGATGGCAACGGCCTAACGCCCCTGCTGCAATATCCGGAGATGGTGATCCATCCGCCGAATCTTTATTCCGGGTACACAGGTTTCACGATTCCGTTCGCGTTTGCGCTGGCTGCCTTATTGGCGCGCTATCCCGGCGAAAAGTGGATCCATCTTACTCGCAAGTGGACGATGATCGCGTGGGGCTTTCAAACTGCTGGTATTCTCCTCGGCGCGCACTGGGCCTACGCAGTGCTCGGGTGGGGCGGGTACTGGGGCTGGGACCCGGTAGAAAACGCCTCGCTGCTGCCTTGGCTGACGGGCACGGCCTTCCTGCATTCGGTCATGATGCAAGAAAAGCGCGGAATGATGAAGGTGTGGAACGTCTGGCTGGTGTTCTCGACCTTTCTGCTCTGTATTCTAGGCACATTTTTGACGCGCAGCGGAGTCGTAAGCTCCGTCCATGCCTTTGCCCAGTCCAGCATTGGCAATTGGTTCGTGGGCTTTCTCGCAATCATTCTTACCGTTTGCCTGGTGGCCTATTTCAAGAACCGCGATTATTTGAAAAGCGAGAACCAGCTTGACGCCATCGTGTCTCGCGAATCCAGCTTCTTGTTCAATAATTTGATCCTGCTGGTCGCGTGCATCGCCGTACTCTCCGGGACACTTTTTCCTGTTTTGTCCGAGGCGCTATCTGGCTCCAAAATCAGCGTGGGCGCACCTTTCTTCAATAAGGTCAATATTCCGCTCGGATTGCTGCTGCTTTTTCTGACCGGAGTGGGGCCGCTTCTGGCGTGGCGGAAAACTTCTCTGGAGAGCCTCAAAAGAAATTTTGCCTGGCCGTTAATCGTCGGTCTCGTGGCAGGCGCTGTTATTTTTGCGCTCGGATACCGCGAACCGTACTCGTT
Source organism: Candidatus Acidiferrum sp. (assembly GCA_049800195.1). Classification (GTDB taxonomy): domain Bacteria; phylum Acidobacteriota; class Terriglobia; order Acidiferrales; family UBA7541; genus Acidiferrum. Next base: position 20,275 of record JBARJI010000014.1, on the reverse strand, counting down.
GGTCTGCTTTATTCTCTGCTTCTTCGTCGCGGCAACGATCCTCATGGAGTTTTATCGCGGGGCACGCGTCATCCGAACTCGCTCTGGCGCCTCGTATTTGACGTCAGCTATCGAACTGACCATGCGCAATACCCGTCGCTACGGTGGCTACATTGTCCACATGGGGATGGTCTTTGTTTTCATCGGGCTGGCTGGTCAAGCCTTCAATCAGAACGTCCAGAAAGAGTTGCAGCCTGGCTCTTCGATGCATATCGGGAAGTACACTCTGCTGTTGCAGAATGCCGACACCACACCGGAAGCGAACTTTACGGGATTCCGATTGATCGTGGAAGTTCTCGTCGATGGCAAACCCTTGATGATGCTGTATCCCGAGCGTCGCGTGTTCCAGACCAACGGGGAAACCGGAACGATGGTGGCAATTTATTCGACGTTGCGAGAGGACTTGTATGTGGTTTATGCCGGCCAAAGTCCCGACACGAAGTTGCCGGTGATTCACGCTTACTTGAATCCGCTGGTGAAATGGATATGGTTCGGCGGAGTGATCGTCGTGTTTGGCACCCTGGTCGCGCTGCTTCCCAACCGCCGAGCGGTGCTAGTCTTGGCTGGCGTGAAGCGGCCCGCGGGCGAGACTTTGGCGCATGGTTTGACGCCGTCGGTCACACTTCGAGAAGGGCACGACTAGAATGCGAAGAATCAGAAAACCCGTCTTGCTTGCGCTGTGTCTAACGCTTTGTTTTGTTGGCGCGCTGCCGCTTCTCTCCGCGTTTGGAGATGCGCAGACGCCCGACCACGCGCACCGTTTGGGCATGAAAGTAAGATGCATGTGCGGCGGCTGCAACGATTCCGCCGGAGGCTGCTACCACGTTGGTGGCGCGTTTTCCGGGCCTTGCGATACCGCGTTGGGCATGTTGAAGGAGATCAACGAGCGGATAGCACAGGGCGAATCCGACGATCTCATCGTACAGTCGTTTGTTCAAGAGTATGGGCAGGCGGTGCTTACGGAACCGCCGCACACCGGATTTGGGCGCGTGGCCTGGTGGATACCCGCGTTCGCGTTGATCGGCGGTTTTGCGCTGGTCCTGGGTGTCATCTCCAAATGGCGCAAACGTATGTCGCCTGAGCCGGCTCTGGCGGCAGCGGGCAACGCACCTCCGATTCCAAAGGAACTGCTTGAGCGGGCGCGCGCGCAGGCTGCCCGTGATACCGAGGATTAATCTTGACTGTTGTAACGGCTGCCACTATTTTTTTCATTGCGTCGGCGGATTGGGCCGTGCTTGGAGCGTGTCTGGCGCTGGCTTTTGCGACGGCGCTTTTCATCTTCTATATTCAGCCGGACGCTTCCGATCTCGCTCCGCGCCGCTCGAAACTGGATCAGTTGCTGGAGCGGCGCGACACCCTTTACGACAACTTGCGCGACCTTCGGTTCGAGTTTCGGTCTGGCAAATACGCGGAGAATGACTACGAAGCAATGAAACTTTCCTTGGAGAATGAAGCAGCGCAGGTGCTCGCGGAAATAGACGAGATCACGGAGTCGCAGGTGCGTCGTCCCCGCGCGGTCAGACCAGCAGCCTCGGATCGGGGCGCGCAGTGAAGGTGCGATATAACTCGTATTTGACCTTGGCGCTTTGTCTTCTCGCTCCATTTTCCTATTCTTACGGCGCCACCGTTCACGGCACCGTGAAAAATGGCACGACCGGCAAACCCGGCGCGGATGTCGAGGTCATCCTGATTCAATTGCAGGGCGGAATGCAGCAGGTGCTCAACACCAAGACCGATGCGCAGGGCCAATTCAGCTTCGACTTTCCTGCGATCGGGACACAGCCGATGCTGATCCGCGCCGTTTATAAAGGCGTGTTCTTTCATGAGCCTCTACCTCCTGGCCAGAACGAAGTGCAAGTCGAGATATATGAGCCATCCCGCGACCCGAAAACCATCACGGTGGGAACCCATTTCGTGATCTTTCAGCCGAACGGCACGACGCTCCAGGTTGGCGAGGAATACGCCATCAAGAACGACTCACAGCCCGAACAAGCCTATTTTCGTCCGGACGGTGACTTCGATTTTGCAATTCCTGATGGCGCGATCCTCAAACAAACGGCGGCGCAGGGGCCATCCGGCATGCCCGTGGTGCAGGAACCCATCGACAAGGGCAAAAATCGTTACAGCGTGGCGTATGCTTTCCGCCCCGGCGAGAACGGAGTCCGTTTCTCTTATGATTTGTCTTACGCGGGAAACACAGCCACGGTGAAGCTGCCGACTGTTTATCCTGGCGCTCGGCTGGTAGTTGTTGCTCCTCCCACTGTGCAGATCGCGGGCGATGGCCTGCAACCGGGCGGGCAGGAACAAGGGATGAACGTTTACAGCCGGGACGCCCTTACTGCGAATTCCACATTGAGCGTCAGCGTCTCCGGTTCCGCGCCCCCGCCTAGTGACAACAATTCAGGCGCTGATTCATCGGGGCAGAGCGGCGACGCGCAGCAGGGAAGCGCTGCGTCTGCCGGAGTTCCTATTCAAGTGGCTCCGGGTCGTCTGGATGTTCTGAAGTGGCCCATCGTCGCAGGCTTTCTGGGTGTATTCGTCGTGCTCGCGATTATTCTTGCTCGCCGGCCAGTTGTGGCAGTTGCCGATGGCCCGTCGGATGGTTTCGCCGATCCGTCCGCGAAGGCAACAAAGAAAAAGGCGGCAGCTGTTGCAGCGCCCGGGAGCCGAAGCGAGAAACTCTCCGAAGTGGATGCGGCAGTCGGCACGAGTCTTGATGCGCTAAAGGATACGCTCTTCCGGCTCGAGTTGCGCCATCAAGCAGGAACAATTTCCGAAGAAGAGTACGCTAGTGAACGGGCCCGCGCGGAAAAGGTCCTGCGCGATCTTGTGCGAGGCTGAAGGGTGACACCGAACGGTGATTCTCCCCCGTATGAGGTTCCCCGGTGACGCCGCCGGCATTATCCCCCGCTGGTCTTCGTTTTGAAAATATCGAAAAGCGCTATGGCGGACTCCTTGCTTTACGCGGGATCTCGCTTGTGGTCGCTCCTGGCGAGTGCGTGGTCGTCGCTGGCCGCAACGGTTCCGGCAAGACGACACTTTTGCGCGTCGCCGCGCGTTTAGTGCGGCCCTCGAAAGGGACATTGCGATTTTCGAGCGCCTCAGGCGAGAAGGAAGAGAACGCGATTCGCCCGGGGTTCGTGGCTCACGCCACAATGGTTTACGACGAGCTCTCCGCCGAAGAGAACCTAATGCTCTTTGCGCGGCTCCTGGGAGTTGCTCAAGCTCAGAATCGAGTGGACGTTTTGTTGCGCGAAGTCGGCTTGTCGGAGCGCCGCGCTTCTCTCGTGCGCACTTTTTCTCGTGGAATGCGTCAGCGCGTGGCCATTGCTCGCGCCCTATTGTACGAGCCTACCGTTCTTTTGCTCGACGAGCCCGCCACGGGCCTCGATCCGCAGGGCGTGTCCTGGCTCGCGGAGGCCCTTCGGCGGCTTCGCGATTCGGGCTGCACTATGCTGATGAGTCTTCACGGTGAGTCCGAGATATCGTCGCTTGGCACCCGGGCCATACGTTTGGATGCAGGTTCGATCGCGGCGGACACGCGTACCGGAGCGACGTTTCGTTCCATTCTCACTTTCGCGGATGCCTAAATGAGCGTCCTTCCCAATACCGCGGACTTGCTTGGCAAGGAACTTCGCACGGAGTTTCGCTCGCGCGAACTACTGACCACCACGATCGTTTTCATCCTGATTGTGATCGTGCTTTTCAGTTTTACCTTTGATCCCACGTCCGACGAATCGCGGCGGTTCGCCCCGGGACTGCTCTGGCTGGCATTTCTTTTTGCTGCTTCGCTGATGCTGCAGCCTTGCTTTCTGAGGGAACAGCACAACGATACGTTGAGCGCACTGCGTCTTTCCGTGAGCGACCCCTTCGCTATTTTCCTGGCTAAGCTTGCGGCGAACACGCTGTTCCTGCTGCTTACGGAACTCTTCCTGCTCCCCTTTTTTGCAATTATGTACAACGTACCGGTCCTGCCCGTCCTGCACTGGCTGGTGCTGGTCTTTTTTCTTGCAAGCTTGGGGATCTCCATTGCCGGCACGGCGCTCTCCGCCATTTCCGCGCAAGCGCGCATGCGAGAGCTTCTTCTACCACTGCTTATGCTGCCGCTCTTGACGCCGATTCTTGTGGCTAGCACCGAAGTTACGAAGACTTTGTTTGACCGCACTCCTTACGTGCAGTGGAAGGGAGTCGGGTTCCTGGCGGTTTTCGACTTGGTTTTTTTGACGGCGCTATGGCTTTTCGGCGAATATCTTCTGGAGGAATAAGCCTCATGAGTAAGAATGTGCTGGCGGCCGCGGCGGTGTTCGTGCTTCTCGGAGCGGCCGCGTATGCATCGTTTTTCATCGCGCCGACGGACGCGAAACAGGGCCTCATCTACCGCATCTTGTTCTTGCACGTTTCCAGCGCATGGACGGGCCTCACTTCGTTTTTCATCTGCTTCATCGCGAACCTACTCTACGTTTGGCGACGGGAGCCGCGTTGGGACTGGCTAGGTATTTCGGCGGCGGAAATCGGTTTGGCATTTACCAGCATCGTGCTGGTTACCGGCCCGATTTGGGCGCATCCCGTTTGGGGCATCTGGTGGACCTGGTCGCCAAGGCTTACATCGACCTTTGTTCTGTGGCTGCTCTACGTTGTCTATCTGGTCTTGCGCACGCTCGTGGAAGAGCCGGACAAGCGGGCGCTGCTCAGCGCGCTTTTTGGGATATTCGCGTTTATAGATGTGCCCTTGGTTTTTGGGTCGATCCGTTGGTGGCGCGACCAGCACCCCCAGCCGGTGGTTATGGGTGAGCCGGGCTCTGGGCTTGATCCGACCATGTGGAGAGTTCTTCTCTTTTCTTGGTTTGCGATGATGGCTTTGATGGCGTTGCTCCTGCGCCAGCGTTACGAGCTGGAGGCTATGAAGAGCGATCTCGACGGAATACAACACGAATTGGAGGCTGCATGAAAAATCTCGGCAGTGTGTTTGCCGCTTATATGGCTGCTTGGGGCATTTTTTTTGTTTACTATCTGACGATTGCCGGGCGCGCCTTGTCGCTTCGCCGGGACATCGATCGCATCAAGAATTCCGCAGGCCAGGGGAAATAGTTGCCGGCTAAGAAAAAGATAGGCATTGTGCTGTTCCAGCTCGGCGGGCCGGATTCGCTCGAGGCCGTCGAGCCGTTTCTTCGGAATTTGTTTCGGGACCCTGACATTATTCCGATGGGGCCGCTGGGATTTTTGCGCAATCCACTTGCCAAGCTCATCTCATCACGGCGTTCCGTCCCCGTGCGGGGCCGGTATGCGGAAATTGGAGGGCGGTCGCCAATCGGGACGTTGACCGAGCGGCAGCGTGGCGCGCTCGTCGAAGCGCTTTCCGCCGAGATTGATCCTGTAGCCGTTGTCGCCATGCGTTACTGGCATCCGCTGACGGCAGAAGCTGTCGAGTCTCTGCGCAAGACGGGACCCTTGGATGAGATTGTGCTGCTGCCTTTGTATCCACATTTTTCGTACGCCACGACGCTCAGTAGCCTGAAGGAGTGGCGCCGCGTCTATGGAGAGCCCAGCGCCGGTCCACCGCAAAGAACAATCAGCCAGTTTTACGATCACCCACTGTATATTCAGGCTCTCGTGCAACGCATCGGTTCGGTCTTGCGGCAATTCGCGGACAGCTCCCGCATACATCTTGTTTTCAGCGCGCACGGCCTGCCCATGAGCTTGGTCGAAAAGGGCGATCCGTACCCAGGACAAGTCGAATCGTCTGTCCGATTGGTATGCGAAGAGGGAAGAAAGCAGTATCCCGCGTGGCCGAAAACGCATCTATTGTGTTATCAGAGCCGGGTTGGGCCGGCAAAGTGGCTGCAGCCTCCGTTGACAGGGACGATCGAGCGGCTCGGGACCGAGGGCGTCAAGGAGATGCTCGTCGTGCCGATTTCCTTCGTAACCGAGCACATTGAGACGCTCCACGAGATCAACATCGAGGCACGCGCGGAAGCCAGGCAATTCGGAATCGAAGTATTTCGCATGATGCCCGCAGTTGGCGATTCACCGCTGTTCATCGCTGCGTTGAAAGACCTTGTGCTTAGAGCTGTTGGCATGGCCGCAGGCCCGCAAGCAGTTCCGGCCTCTTCCGCTGCATCGCTATGACATGCGGCAGGGGATTGCTTGCAGGAGAGGATTTTTAGCGCTCGGCCAATATTCTGGCTGTGCGAAGAGCAGAAATATTGTCGTTGCGTTATAATTCTGCCTTCAAAACAGGGCTATGAAAACTTCCTATCATCCTGTCATTCATCGTTTGGCTGTATTCACGGTCATTTGGACGGTTCTCCTCTTGATCGCCGGAGCACTGGTCACCTCGAACGATGCCGCTCTTTCGGTGTTGGACTGGCCCAAATCGCATGGCGCGTGGATCCCCTCTCCGCTGACGGGCGGCGACGTTTACGAATATTCGCACCGCGTTGTCGCCGGCGTTCTTGGAATGCTGACGCTCGTCCTGACGGTCCTGATTTGGGTAAAAGAGGAACGCCTGTGGCTTCGCTGGTTCGCATTGATTGCGATGGGCGGCATTGTCGCGCAGGCGATTCTCGGCGGCGAAGTCGTCATTCGATTGCTGCATTATTGGCTGCCCGTGATGCACGCGTGTTTCGCGCAGATCATGTTTGGAGCGATTCTAAGCATCGCGGTTTTCACCAGCAGATGGTGGGTTTCGGAGCATCCGGCAGTCGAGGATCGCGGCTCGATGTCGATCCACTCGCTCGCGCTTCTGAACGCAACCGTGATCTTTTTCCAGGTTTTTCTCGGCGCGGGGTTCCGGCATAACGATATGCCGATCTGGCCGCACGCCGCCGGTGCGCTGGCTGTGCTGGGCATGGTGATTTGGACCGCCGCGGTTCTCCGCAAGCGTTTTGAGAAGTCGCGCGAGCTCACCACGATGAGGGTTTTGCTCCACACTTTCTTCGGAGTACAGTTCCTCCTCGGCATCGGCGCGTATTGGGAGCGGCTCGTGACCGCCGAGGCGCCAAGGCCGCCGCAATTGCTGGTCGCTTTGACGGTGACACACACGGTGGTTGGCGCGCTACTGTTCGCCGTCTCGATTTTGACGATTCTCGTGTGTTATCGATTGGTGCCGCGCTCTGGAAAAGTGGTCGTTTCGGCGACCGAGCAGGTGACTGTTCGATGAGCACGGCGCGCACCGCGGAGGTGACTTTAGCTTCGCGGGCCAATGCTTACGTTGCGTTGACGAAGCCGGATGTATCGTTTCTCGTTTTGCTGACCACTGCCGCAGGATATTACATGGGCGCGCGCGGCTCGGTGGATTGGCTGCATCTGATTCAGACCGTTTTCGCTACATTGCTGATCGCCGGAGGCACGGCCGCCTTAAACCATTACGTGGAGCGAGACTCGGACCGCTACATGCGGCGTACGGCGTCTCGTCCGCTGCCCAGCGGACAAATGCAGCCAAGGGAAGCGCTGTTGTTTGGCGTAATTCTCTGCGTGGCGGGCGCGCTTGATTTGTATTTCACGGCGGGCTTGCTCGCTTCCGGGCTCGGCGTTCTCACCTGTTTGAGCTATCTGCTTGCTTATACGCCCCTGAAGAAGCGCACAGTTTGGGCCACTTTCGTCGGTGCGTTTCCAGGAGCGATTCCACCCATGATCGGCTGGGCGGCGGCAACCGGAAGTTTGGACCGCGGCGCGTGGCTGCTCTTCGCCATACTTTTCCTCTGGCAGTTTCCTCATTTTCACGCCATCGCGTGGATGTACCGGGAAGATTACGCCCGCGCTGGGATTCTAATGCTGCCGGTTGTGGACCGCGAAGGAACGCGCACGTTTCGCCAGATTATTCTTACCGCTATCGCGCTCGTGGCCGTCAGCTTATTGCCCGCGGTGATGGGATTGGCCGGAGTTCACTATTTCTTCGGCGCGCTGGTCATCAGCACGGCTTTGGTCCAAGTTTGCTTGTGGGCCGCCAGCGCAAAGACCAACATGCGCGCCAAATGGTTGATGCATGCCACGGTGCTGCACATTCCGCTTCTTCTCGGTTTGATGGTCTACGACAAGATTCCTCGCTGACACGGCTTGTGCCGGGAAGGACATTCGCAAGCCTATGTTTTCACAGGCCGCGCTCAACGCCTCGCTAAACGGAACCAGTGCTGTACTGCTTGCCTGTGGTTATGTGGCCATCCGCAACGGCAAAATGAGAGTTCATAGGGCCTTCATGATTTCCGCGTTTCTGGTCTCCGCCGCGTTCCTGATTTCCTACGTGATCTACCATATCCGCGTTCACCATGTGATTCTTTTCCAGGGGCAGGGGTGGATTCGTCCGGTTTACTTCACTCTACTTCTGTCGCATACGGTGCTTGCTGTCGTCATCGTGCCTATGATTTTGATTACGCTCCGCCGCGCATGGCTTGAGAAATTCGATAAGCATCGAATTATTGCGCGTTGGACGCTCCCGCTCTGGCTCTACGTCTCGGTCACCGGGGTGATCGTCTATTTTCTCGTCTATCAGATCTATGCCCCGCATATAGGCTAGAAGCAGTCTTCGGCCAAGTACGAACTTCTTGAGAGGATCGCGGAAGTCGATAGGGCAATAAGGCTTGGGCTGCGAGGGCTATGTCAGGCCCGCGGGGGAAGATCCGGCCGGCTTTCAGGCTGGACAAGCGATCCAGTCTGCGACGAACGCACCGCTTGACGTGTCCCGGCCTTGGGGAAGACCACGTGCCAGAAGTCATTCTTGGGGTTCGCGAACCCAACTCCAATGAATCGCCGCTCTTGCTTTTCACGAACGGAGGTCACAAAGCATTCAGCGGATTCGGATGTCATCTCGTTGAAAAGACGGACAACCTGGCCCGGCAACAAAGGAGCATCCATAACGATGAGGGCCCCGTGCGCGCTTACAAATTGCGTGAACGCCTGCAAATCGATGGCTTCGCCTTCCGGCATCTGACAGCGAACTTTCAACGGTATTTGGAGAGTGATTCGGACTGTGCGGCGTCTTTCAGGGTATCTCGACCGATGCATGAACCCGCCTTCAGAAGGGGCCTAACGCAGAGAGCTTGCCACGGTTCACAGAGAATAACAAGCGCTCCCCTTCCGTGCTTCGATTTTTAACTGCCAATCAATCTTACTTATGCGCCGCAGTCCCTGATTTCCGTTTTCCTCCAAAAATGAGATCCCGAATATGCGCCCGCGCATCTACTTTTCGAGGGTGCTTTTCTGTTTGTGAGCCTATTCGTTAGAATGGATGATAAAAGGTAGGCATGCAGGGCGAAGACAAACCACGGCTCCTTTTGGACGCGGTTCTCCTCGGCATCGTAGGAGGCTTGGTCGCGCAGCTCTTCGGATGGATGTTGCGTGTCTCGCAAGCTTTTTTCTTGGGCTGGCTTGCCGGCTACCAGCCCCCAGGGCTTCCTGAATTAGGTGGCGTTCTGCATGAAGTTATCGGGGCACACGGATTGTGGCTTGTACCTCTCGTTACCACCTTAGGAGGCCTGCTGTCCGGAGCTCTTGTCTATGGGCTAGCACCTGAGACGGAAGGCCACGGCACGGACACTGTTGTAAAGGCAGTTCACTGGACCGGGTCGGTCCTGCGGGCTCGCGTTGCGCCTGTAAAGATGCTGGCCTCCGCCATCACGATTGGTTCAGGCGGCTCCGCGGGCCGCGAAGGGCCCACTGCTCTTATTGCCGCGGGGTTCGGTTCGGTTTATGCGTCGCTCCTGCGTCGGCCCGAACGAGAACGGCGCTTCTTGGTCTTAATGAGCATGGCGGCGGGACTCTCGGCTATTTTTCGCTCGCCGATCGGGACGGCCATCTTCGCCGTTGAAGTCTTGTACGGCGGTATGGAGTTTGAGTCCGACGCTCTGCTTTACTGCATGCTCGCGGCCATTATCGCCTATGCCGTTAACGGGTGGTGCGTCGGGTGGCAGCCACTTTTCAATACTCCTTCCAACCTACAACCAGAGCATATCTCAGAATACGGCTGGTATGTTCTGTTAGGAGCAGCCAGCGGCCTCGTCGGTGCCATCCTTCCCGAGATTTTTTACCGCGTCAGAGATGCGTTCAGCCTGCTGCGCGTTCCTGTGTGGACCAAGCCTGCCATCGGCGGGCTTGGCTTGGGATTGCTAGCGCTGCGATTGCCTCAATTGCTCGGCGGCGGCTATGGCTGGATTCAAGAAGCGATCGATGGTCATCTGGTCTTGCATTTGCTCCTTGTTCTTATGTTCGGCAAAATCCTGGCGTTGTCCCTGACTGTTTCCTCCGGTGGTTCCGGCGGCGTGTTTGCGCCTAGCTTATTCGTCGGCGCAATGCTCGGGGGTGCCTTTGCGGGAATCGTTCACCAGCCACCAGCGGGCTACGTCATTGTTGGGATGGCGGCAGTTTTTGCTGGCGCCGCCCGCGTCCCTATCGCGACGATGCTGATGGTTGCGGAGATGACGGGGGGTTACCAGCTTCTTGTTCCCACCGGGTTGGCGGTCATGCTGAGTTATCTGATCCAAACCAATCTTTCTCCCTTCCTCAGGTACGGGAGCATGTACGAAGCGCAGGTCGCCGGCCGCGCGGATTCGCCCGCGCATCGAGCTGAACTCGTTCAGATTGCAATTCGCCTGCTCGACCAGGGCAACATCTCGTTGCCGTCGGAGATTACCCATCTTCATCTTGCGGCCGTTTTGCAGTCAGGACTTGCTCTGGACCTTCCGGATGGCTCACAGCTGCTGGTAGGTGCGCTTCGGCCGGGAAGCCCATGGGTCGGGAAGAAATTTCAATCGCTCGACCTGAGCGGACCGCTGGCGGCCTCAAGAATTGTGGCTGTCTTGCGCGGAACGTCGGTTATGCCGTCACGACCGGATATCGTTTTACAGCCAGGTGACCGGCTGCTTGTGATCGCTCCGCAGCAAGCACTTGCCGAACTCGCAAAGCATCTCGGGCCGGGCGGTGCAGTGAATCGTCAAGCGGCTACGGCGGGCGCCAGCTAGTCCGTAGGCCCGAGAGACTCAATAATGGCTTCGGTGAATTCCTCGGTGCCGGCCTTGCCCCCTACGTCCGGCGTGACGTGCTTGCCCTCCCGGTGGACCTTTTCGAGAGCGCTATCAATCCGGCGCGCAGCAGACCTTTCGCCAAGATGGTCCAACATCATGATGCTGCTCAGAATCAGCGCGGTGGGATTGGCCAAACCTTTCCCGGCGATATCCGGCGCCGTTCCGTGGACGGCCTCGAACATGGCTGCCTCATCGCCAATGTTCCCGCTGCCAACTACGCCAAGGCCGCCGACGAGACCCGCGGCAAGGTCGCTCATCACATCTCCATAGAGATTTGGAAGCAGCAGCATGTCGAATTGCTGGGGATTCAACACCATCTGCATGCACGCGTTGTCGACGATCATCTCTTTGTATTCGATTTCGGGATACTGTGGCGCGATGTTGCGGATGGACTTCAGGAACAGACCGTCCGAGAGCTTCATGATGTTCGCTTTGTGAATCGCGTGAATTTTTTTGCGGCCTTCTCTCTGGGCATATTTTAAGGCGAAATGAGCGATCTGCGAGGAGGCTTTTTCCGTGATAATTTTCAAGCTCTCGACCACGCCGGGAACAACTTCATGTTCGAGCCCGGAATAGAGATCCTCCGTATTCTCGCGGATCAAGACAACGTCCACATTTTCAAACCGCGATTTCACTCCGGGAATATTTTTGACTGGCCGCACATTCGCATAAAGGTCGAGCGCTTTTCTGAGCGCAACGTTGATGCTGGGGGCCCCGCCAGCAACAGCGGTGCCCATGGGCCCTTTTAGCGCGACGCGATTGCGCCGTACGGATTCGACGGCACCTTCCGTGACGAATTGTCCCGTTGCGGATGCTTTTTCAGAGCGCGCCTCGACTTCTTCCCACTCGACTTGAACGCCAGCGGCCTCGATGATAGCTCGCGTGGCCGCGGCAACCTCAGGGCCAATTCCTTCTCCGGGGATCAATGTAATGGTGTGCGTCATGGCGCATCCTATTGTATGCGAAGGACATAGCTATGTCGAAGAAAGGCCGCAGCGGGAGTTTCCTCGTAGGAAAACGGCCGCGGTACCCTGGCGTGCAGTTGTGGAAAAGGTTTGCTATACTTTATTGGAAAGATGCATCGCGGGCTTGCCCGCGAGCGGAGGCCAAAGGAACTTATGATTAGTCTGACTCCCACTGCCAGCACCAAGGTTAAGGAAATCATGGGCATGCAGAATCCTGTACCGGTGGCGTTGCGCGTTGCCGTCGTCGGCGGAGGCTGTTCCGGTTTCCAGTACCACATGGCATTTGAAAACCAGACCAATGAGACCGATGAGGTCGTGGATTTTAATGGGCTCAAAGTCGCGGTCGATCAGATGAGTTCGATGTATCTGGACGGTGTCGAGATTGATTACATCGAGACCATCGAAGGCGCGGGCTTCAAGTTCAATAACCCGAACGTGAAAAGCACCTGCGGCTGTGGCAGCTCGTTCAGCGTTTAACCGGCGGTCTATCTATCGATCTGTCGCTGCATGACAGAAAGAAGGAAACAGACCTGGGCGCTCAAAGCGCTTCCTGGTCAGAGTTCAAGGCTCTTGAACCCTTCGTTCAAGAGCCTTTTTTTATGCCCGCTAATGTAGCCGAATGGGATGCCCGCCACCGCGCGGCCGCGCAAAACTCGCCCGCGGAACCTGCCAGCATTGTGTCCGAATGGTTGCCGCTCCTGCCACGCGGCACCGCGTTGGATATCGCCTGCGGAACTGGGCGGCATACGCTCCCGTTGGCTGCGCGTGGCCGCTCCGTGACCGCCATCGATTGGTCGAGCTCGGCTCTCGACATTCTGGAGAATTATGCGCTCGGGGCCACCCTTCCGGTTTGCCGGAAGGGTGCCGCCGACTTGAAAGAGTCCCATACACGCGGCATCCGGCTGATACAGGCCAATTTAGAAGAGATAGCACTCCCGGTGCTCGCGTTTTCGTTGATCGTTTGCATTCAATATCTCCAGCGGTCGCTTTTCCCTGACATAACTCGATCGCTGCAGCCCGGCGGTTTACTACTCTTTGAAACTTTCACTCGAGCGCAACTCAACTATGTGAGCGGCCCACGCAATCCCGGATTTCTGCTTGAAGCCGGCGAATTGCGCACCGCTTTTCCTGGACTGCGGGTCCTGTTTTATCGCGAGCTGAATGCCGGGCAGGGAATTGCCAGCTTAGTGGCGCAGAAGCCAGCGGAAAGTGGCTAGGGCGCGTTTCTGATGAGCGGGACACAACGCGCTGCACGGGTGTTTGCAATCTCTCGTTCGCATCCGTATTCTAAAGTGCCAGCATGAAGATAGCGCTTGCGCAGTTTAACCCCACGGTTGGCGATTTCGCAGGAAACTCGGCTCGCATCCTAAGCTTGGCGGAGAGTGCCAGGCAGCGAGGGGCCGACCTTGCCGTTTTTTCCGAGCTTTGCCTCTGCGGCTACCTTCCGCAAGATCTCCTCGAGCGGCCGTCCTTCATCGACCGCAACCACGTCGCGTTGAAAGAGCTTGCGGCGAAGCTTCCGCTTCCAGCCATCGTGGGATATGCCGGCCGCGTGAAAAACGGCACTGGAAAATCCATCGCCAATAAGGCGGCGCTGATCTGCAGCGGGCGCGTTGTCTTCGAGCAGAGCAAAATGCTGCTGCCGACTTACGATGTATTCGACGAGTCGCGTTATTTTCAGCCGGCTGGAAAACAGTTTGCCTATGGATTTGGCAAAGAGCAGCTAGGTATCACGATTTGTGAGGACGTCTGGAACGACAAAAATTTCTGGGCGGAATGCAGGTATGAACGCGACCCCGTGACCGAGCTCATTGGGCAGGGAATTACCGTGTTGCTGAATATTTCAGCTTCGCCCTATACCATCGATAAACGTGCGTTGCGCCTGGAAATGCTGCAGTCGATCGCCGTGAATCAGCATCGGCCCGTTGTTTACGTCAACCAGGTTGGCGGCGACGACAGCTTGATTTTTGACGGCGCCAGCATGGCCTTGACGGCGGAGGGAAAGGTAGCGGCGCAGGCGCTGGCGTTTGAGGAAGACTTGGTCCTCTTCGATACCGTTACGAGGCAGGGTGAAATTCACGAACAGCCCCGCGAAGAGATTGCTTACGCCTATCGCGCTCTGATCACTGGAACGCAGGATTACGTCCGCAAATGCGGGTTCAAGAAAGTATTGGTAGGCGTAAGCGGGGGAATTGATTCGGCGGTGGTGGCCGCCATCGCCGTCGAGGCTCTTGGCGCGAGCAATGTTTTGGGTGTTTCCATGCCGGGGCCATTCTCCTCCGAGGGCAGCAAGGCGGACGCTCAGGCTCTTGCTTCTAATCTGGGAATTGAATTCATCACCCTTCCTATTGGCGACGTGTTTGACGTTTATCGCAAAGCGCTCGCGCCGGCATTCGCTTCCCGCTCAATCGACGTTACGGAAGAAAACATTCAAGCGCGCATTCGGGGCAATTATCTGATGGCGATTTCCAATAAATTCGGGTCCATGGTTCTGAGCACGGGCAACAAATCAGAACTCGCCGTGGGTTACTGCACACTGTATGGCGACATGGCGGGAGGACTTGCGGTGATTTCCGACGTGCCGAAACTCATGGTTTACGAGCTGGCGCGCTGGATCAACCGCGAGAGGGAACTCATCCCTGTTTCGACCATCGAGAAAGTGCCTTCCGCGGAGTTGCGCCCCAATCAGAAAGATGAAGACAGCTTGCCGCCTTATGATGTTCTGGACCGTATTCTGAAGGCCTATATTGAAGATTTGCGCAGTCCGCAGGAAATCGCCGATCATTATGGGTTCGAGTTGCAACTCGTACGGGATATTGCCCTGCTTGTCGACCGGACCGAATACAAGCGCAAGCAGGCCGCCCCCGGGCTGAAAATAACGTCGCGGGCCTTTGGATTTGGCAGGCCTTTTCCAATCGCTCAAAAGTTTATTCCTTGAAGAGTGAGGTCCAGCGTGAAAACACTACCGCTTATGACAGCAATCCTCGTTTTTAGCTTCGCGGCTCCGGAGGCTCCTGCGAAACAGGCGCAGGGCACGCCCGCAGCGCCTGCGACGACCGGGCAATCGCCGATCCAGAAAAGTGTGGAGGCTTACCTCAGGGATCTCTATGCCTTTGGGCCTGATACCACCATGAAGGTTTCCGCGCCGAAGGATATCGGCGTCGAAGGCCTGCTGGAAATGGATGTCGCGGTTAAGGTTGGGGAAAACCAGCAAACGGGCAAGGTCTACGTTTCCAAGGATGGACGCTATCTGTTCCGGGGGGAATTATCCGACCTTTCGAAAGACCCCACGGCGGAGGTCCGAGCCCAACTGCAAACGAAAGATGCTCCTTCTATGGGCCCCGCGAACTCCCCGGTAACGCTTGTGGAGTTCTCTGATTTCGAGTGCCCCGTCTGTCGAAACCTGCATGATCTGCTGCGCGGCCTGCTCCCGAACTATCCCCAGGTGCGCGTGGTATTTAAGGACTTTCCGCTTGAGCAGATACATCCATGGGCGCGCACGGCGGCTTTGGCTGGCCGCTGCGCCTACCAACAAGACCCGACTGCCTTCTGGAAGATGTACGACCTGATCTACGACAACCAGGATGTGATCTCTGCGGAGAACGCCTGGAGCGAATTGACGGACTTCGCTGGACGAGTTGGGCTAAACACGGACGCTCTAAAGTCTTGTATGGCCAGCCCGGAGGCTGCGGCCGCCATCGATGCCAGCCGCGCTAATGGACTGTCGCTCGAAGTCTCCAGCACACCGACAATCTTCATAAATGGTCGGCGCATTGTCGGGCCGGATCCTCACCTCATCGAACAGTACATCAAGTACGAATTGGACCAACACAAGTCGCAAAAGGCCGCCAACAAGGACGGAAGGTAGACCCCGGTAAGAGGGGCAGTAGTAAGCTGCCGGGTGGCGGAGACGAGTGTGGGCGACCCTGTTCAGCCTTATTTTCTAGTTGACATAATATAACTTATGGGACGCAATGTCAAGCGAAATCTTTGGTTATTTTGACGTTTTCCACTGCTTCCTACTTGTGTCCCTGCACCGATCCGTGCGCTCTCTGGTGAGGAGGATTCGGCTGGCGCGGGGCGGGGGTGCGCCAGCCGAACGCGCGTTGTGCTTGTGCTGCGGCGGCTGTAGCAGGTTGAGCGCGAAGAGGTTAGGAAAATTTTGCGCTGCAATGGCTGCACATGTTGCGCATGACGGACGCAGGCTTGAGAAGCTGCGCGCGGACGTCAGCGCGCGGCTTTTGCCGCGACAGCTCCAGCGGCGGCACCTAGCGCGAACCACTTCGCGGCGCGCAGGATGCGGTGCAGGACGGTTCCTCCTTTTGCGGCGGTCACTGCGGCGTCTTTCTCTTTCGTAAGAGCGGCGTTCTCGGTCTTTTCGTCGTTTAGGTCGCTCTGGGCGGCGGACAGCTTGGCCTGACAGGCTTTGCAGTCCATGGCGAAGTCATAGAGGGGTTTTAAGTCGGCTGCGGGGAGGATGGCGTTTGCCGGTTGGCTGGGCGTAGGGTTTGCGGGGCGTGCTGAGGTTCCGCTTTGGCTTGGCGACGATAGAGTCGCTGAGGTGGAAGACTTTGCACCTCGCGACGAGGCGTTTGCTTGCGTCGCGGCTCCCGGATTGGCTCCTGGATTAGGCGCGGCGACCGGCGGTGCGGCTGTAGCTTGAAGAGTGATGGGCACAGGGAGTGTTATGGCGTTCGGCAGATCTTTGAGGATCTGGGCGGGCGTCTCGGCCGCTTGTTTCTGGACCGCCAATTGCGCCAGGGTTTGGTTTAGGAGAATGTCGCGGTCGTGCTGGCTGGCTGCGGCATCGGTGATCGTTTTCTGGGCGGCGGCAAGCTGGGTGGCAAGCTGCGCGCGGTCGCGACGGTCCGCTTCCCAAGACACAAAGATAGTGATAGCTAGGATAACCGGGACGAGAATTTCTGCAAGCCGTAACAAAATACGCGAAGTCATTTGACGCTCTCGGTCTCGAAATGCTTTGAGTTGTCGCTTATCGCAGGATCGAGCGATTGACGGTCGTGATCTCGGCTACAAATAATGCGGACGGCGGGCCAGGACCTGCGCGGGATAAGCGGGATTGCCTCCGCCGTTCCAGGCTAGAAGGCCGCGCGTTGCATCACCTTCCATAGCATCGAACTTTTTCCGGAGCAGCTTGCAGCCGATGGTCAAGCCCTGTTCCGGATCGCAGAGTGCGGAGAGGAACAATGGATCGAAACCCACTTCTCGAGCCGCCTGGCCCATCACCTGCATTAAGCCCCAGGAAAAGCCGCGGGCGTAGGCTTCGGAAGCGGTGATTTTGTTATTGGTGAAGAGATGCGCGACATATTTGGCGAAGAACGCCGGTTCGTAACGCATGGCCCAGGGATTCCAGCCGGATTCCTGCTCGACGAGGGCGCAAACCAAAGCTTGGTCGAGCGATTGGGCTGCGGCGGCTTTACGCGCGAACGCAACGAGTTGGGTGGATGCCGACATCTTTTCGTCTTCCATGAGCCATGAAGAGGTTGTGTTGGACGCCTGCCTTGCTGTTTCGGCCTTGGTTTGTGCTAACGTTGTGTTTACGTACCCTGAGGGTTTTATGGGCGGCTGCTTTTTACGCTTCGTGTTGTTCGCGCTTTTAACAGTCGGAGCTGGGCAAGCGTCCGCCGATGAGGCTCTTACGCTGCCGAGCATTCCTCTCGATAAAACGGCCCACTATGAATTCCAGTTTCGCTTACGACATCGGCAAAACGTGATGTTGTCATTTTGGATTCATCCATGGGACGGAATGTCGCAGCGCGACTCGTTGACTCACCTCCAGACGGTGATCGAAGTCTCCATAACCGATCACGCGGGACGCATAGTCTGCGAGGCAGCCGGGCTGATTCACGACGACGGAAGCATCATGAGAGACAGAGGTATGTGGATTCTCGACGGCAGCGCCGAATCGGCATCTCTCGTAAACTGGAATTGCAGCGATATCAAACTGAGACGCTCGGAACTGTACGCCCTTTCGATCCGCATCCGGGATGCAGGCCCGAGCCAAACGAAAGTCACCCTCACTCCGCGACTTGTATCCAGCGAAATCGGGCCCTAGCTCCGAAGTGTTGGTCTCAACGGTGCTGGTGGCGATAGCTGTGCGCGCTTAGGTCGACGAAGCGCACGAGGGGCGGCTCCTGCAGCTCAATTCCCTGCTCCCGCGCGATGTCGCGCAGCGCTGAGTAGATGTGCGGGAAGTGATTGGTGGCGATATCGCGCACAAAAGTGCGGACGATTTCGTCGTTGCGCATTCTGCGGTGCAGCCAACGCAGAAACAAAACGAATTGCAGGCCGCCGGCGAAAACTGCGGTCAGAACGGCATACCATGGAAAAGGCATGTTGGGAGCCTCGGAATTAGAGGAAGCGATTTAGCGAAATGAGGTAAAGGAAGTAGATGAGATAAAGGAGGTAAAGGACGGAGGCCCGCTGATGGGCGACTACCCAGTTGGCGCTAATCGCCACCTGAGAACTAAGACCTTGAATTCCTTTACCTCCTAGACTTCCTCTACTTCTGTTGCTTCCTCGACTTTCTTGGCCGATAGCAGCCGCGACTGCACTGCGTAGGACCTTTTCTCAGCGGGCTTGCTGCGTCATGGCTGCGTGCAGGTGATGGTCAGCGTGACTGTATCGTTGATGACCACCCAGTTCGCGGGCGCGGTTTGCAGCAAGTTGCGCACGGCTTCTTCGTGGGAGCTGGCGGGGATTCCGCTCTGGCTTACGCTGTGCGTTCCATCGCTCAGGGTCACGGTATAAGTGTTCGTTGGCGGCATGGATGTCCACCTTTCTGCTCGAAGAGATGCAGGGGCTCGCTCTGCTTCTTGGCGATTTCCTTGAACTCAGTGAAATATGATTGGTTAGAACAGCGTGCTCGGCAGAGCGCCTAGCGTTGAGCCGAGTCCGGATCCCAATGACGTGAAGAATCCGGCGCTGGGACGAGAGGCGTTGGCGCTCACGTTCAACAACTGCGAAGGAATGCCGAGCGTCTTGCCGAGAAGATTCGAGTCCACGCCATAGAGGCCGGAAAGGCCTTGCAGGGCGGACATTTGCTGCTGATAGGCGGTATTGGCGAAAGAGAGCTGGTTTTGCTGCGCCTGATTCCCTTCCGCGATGGCCTTCTGGCGTGCCAGATCGTCGGTCAGTTCGCTGAAGCCGGCGGAATTGTTGGTGGCGGCCACGCGGTTGGCGGCGGACTGCTGCAAGGAATCGAAGGAGCTGGCGATCGCGCCCTGGGATTGCGAGGTAACGGCAGCTTGCTGCGCGGGGCTGAGGCCCGGATTGTTCAAAATGCTTTGATACTGCGAGGCGATGGTATTGCCAAGCTGCTGCTGCTGATTCAGGAATTGCTGGTTCTGGGCGTTGACGTTGGCGAGCTGCTGGTCCGTCAACTCGCTCGGAACGTCCTGCGAAAGCACGGCAATAAACGACAGCCCAAATCCCTGATAAAAATTCGTGACGAACTGGTAGCGCGGCATTTCCTCGAGTTCGCGGTCGTCGCTCGAACGATTCTCATACGGCATGTGCCAGTTCATGTCGTTCGAGTTCCACCACGCGTATTGCAGCCCCTGCCAGAAGAGCCGCGCCTGGCGAATGCGCCGAATTTCGTTGCGCCGTGCGACAATTCCCTCTTGGCGGTACTGCCGCACCAGTTCGCGCAGCGCGTTGACGAGCTCGGGTTTAGTGTCCTCGAGGAGTTCGTTGTTCGGACCGAGGTCGACAATTCCGCCGGGCAGGGGCGAAGCTTGCTGCGCCGCTCTTTGGGAAGACTTGCCTGCGCGGCGATTCTCTTCCTCCGCGTCGACCAATCCGTTCAGGCCCATCGTCTCAAAGGCGTCGGAATCATCCGCTGGGCTGGCACCCTGGAATACGTTTGGCGACGCATTAGGCGAGTAGTTGCCGTCCGCCGGTGCGACTGCGCCGGGTGTCGCCGCAAAAAGTTCAGCTGTGGGATACAGGTCCATTCCGTCTCTCTTATTTACTGTATAGTTGTCACCACTACGGTAATTCTGCTACCCTCTGTTTCGCTCAGTCGCGTTTCGGGGAGTGCTTCCAGTGGGGGGTACTGGACGCGATTGAGAACCGCGAAGGCTGCTTGCAGCCCCTGGAGTTCGAATCTCCCACTCCCCGCTCGAAGCCATTCGCGGGTTTGCCGTTGACAAGTGAAGTCATTGAGCTATTCTTAGCTTGCGGTTCTCAATCGGGTCCAGTACCCATTTCGGGCGGCTCTTGCGAGCCGCCCTTTTG
>JBARJI010000013.1:0-51197 GCA_049800195.1 Candidatus Acidiferrum sp. | reverse complement strand
TTCGCCTCGCTCGGACTTCCCGAGCTCACGGCTCATGGTTAGTTCAACCCGCCGAACCGCCGGATGCGGACCCGCATGTCCGGTCGTGTGGGAGGGGAGGACGGGCAACCGTCTCCCCTATCCCGATAAAACGTCCGCCGCCCACTCTGACACTCGGCTCGCCCGGGTGCGCTCCCAATTGTGCACGCCAAACCTTTCGATTCGGGAATCTTGCTTCTTCCCAAACAGTCGGCTTGCCGGAAGGCAAAACTGCCGTTAGCATAGCCTCGGATGTTACGAGCGCTGGAACAGTTACGCCGGATGCGCGGCGGCGCACAGTCTCACCTGATGCGCTGCTCGGACGGAAACTACTACGTCGTCAAGTTCCAAAATAACCCGCAACACCGCCGCATTCTGGTCAATGAACTGCTAGGAACCAAACTAGCCGCGCGGCTGGGGCTGCCGACGACGCCCGTGGCCATTGTCGAAGTGTCCGAGGAACTCATCCGCTTGACGCCCGATCTGGCCATGGAGATGCCGCGCCAACGCACTCCCTGCGAGGCGGGGCTGCAGTTTGGCTCGCGTTACCCCGGCGATCCACGGCGTCTCGCGTTGCACGACTTTCTGCCCGACGAACAGTTGCGCCAGGTCGCGAACCTCCATGATTTCGCGGGCATGCTGGTCTTCGATAAGTGGACTTGCAATACCAACGGGCGCCAGACGCTTTTTTTTCAAGAGGCGCATCACGAGGAACGGCAAGCTGCGGATTCGCCCGCGGCGGAAAAGATGCAATCGCCATACAGCACGCTGATGATCGATCAGGGATTTTGCTTCAACGCCGGAGAATGGAATTTCCCCGACGCGCCGTTACGCGGCCTTTACGCCCGCAGTCGCGTCTACGAGGGGGTAACCGGTATGGCGTCTTTCGCGCCTTGGCTCGAGCGCCTGGAAAAACAGATGACGGCGGCGGCTCTGGATGACATTACGCGGCAAATTCCTCCCGCGTGGTACGAGAATGACCTCGACGCCGTGCTGTCTCTCTCCGAACAATTGCTGCGGCGCCGTTCCCGCGTCCCAGACTTGCTCCTGGACGCCAAGAAATCCAATCGCCAGCCCTTCCCAAACTGGATGTGACCTATGACGGAAACTTCCGCTGAATCTCCAGCTGCCGAGCGCGCCTGCGCCTACCGCATCCTGCGCTATACGCCGAACCTCGTTCGCGACGAGTGGGTGAATATCGGTGTGCTGCTCTTCGATCCGCAGTCCGGAGAACGCCGCCTCCGGCTCATCGAGGAGCAGGAGGAATACACGCGCGTGCGCCGGCTGCATCCGGAAGCCGATGAAGCCCTTTTGCGCGCTCTGCGCGATGACCTGGAAAACCGTTTCGACGCCGTCCGAACTTCGCACGGGAATGGCTCCGACGGCGGCGGTTCTCACGGCAGCGCGCTGCAGGAACTCCTGCGCAAGTGGGACGACACGCTCTCGAACGCCCTGCAGCTTGCGCCGCAAAAGGGAATTATTTCGAATGACTTGGACGCCGAACTCGAGCGCCTCTATGGAGACCACGTTGCCGTGCCGCGCGCCCTCGGCCGCGTCGGCGCTCCCGGAAGCCGCGCGCAAATGCGTTCGTACTGTTCGCAAGTCTTCCGGCAAGCGCGCCTATGGGGCAGCATCCAGAAATCCATTCGCGCATCAGAATTTACCTTTCCCGGCGACCCGATGCGCATCGATTACAGCTACCGCCGTAACGGCACGCGCGGTTTTCTCCACACGCTTTCGGTCTCCCGAGCACCCGGCGACGCCAAGGTTCTCGCGTATACGGCCGAGCGCATCGCCGCCAAGGCCTCACTCAAAACCGAATTCGCCGCCATAACTGATATCGCGCTCAAGGGCGAGAGTGACCGCGACCGTTTCGTGGACCGCACCCTGCGCGACGCCGGTATCGAGCCCGTTCCGCTGGATCATTTCGCGGTATGGGTCGGAAAACTGAAGCCCACGATTCAGTGAGATTCCTGGGCCTTCGGTTGGGCGTGCAGCGAACTCGCTCCGTGCGTGAGCTCGAGACCTCTTCTTTATTCCGAGACAGCAAGAACCAGCAACGTAGCGTCATCATGCCAGCGGCCACAGCTGAATTCGCCCGCCGCCGCGAGAATTTTTTCCTGCAGCGATCGTGCGGTTTCCGCGCGGTTGTCGAGCAGCACCCGCAGCAGCCGGTCTTCACCGTACTCTTCACCGGCGGGGTCGGAAGCCTCCGTCACGCCGTCCGTAAAAAAAATCACGCGGTCACCCGGTGCAAGTTGGGCGACGCCAGCCGCGAACTTTTGCTGCGGGAAAACTCCCAGCACTCCGCCTCCTTCCTGAAGCCGTTCGTGCGACCCATCGCGGCGCAGCACGATGGGCGCGTTGTGGCCCGCGTTCGTGTAACGCAAGAGCCGCGCGGGGCCGTCGAGCTGAGCGTAGAAAAAAGTGATGAAACGGTCATTACCCGTGTTGTGGCAAACCAGCGAATTCAAACGGGCGCACAAACCCTCGGGGGCCAGTGACGGCGACGCCAGGCCCCGCACGGCGGCCTGCAAGTTGGACATCAGCAGCGCCGCCGGCAATCCTTTGCCTGCCACGTCGGCGATGCACAGCCCCAGGGTGGCCTCGTCGAATTGCAATACGTCGTAGTAGTCTCCGCCGATGCTCTGCGCCGGTTGCCACGCGCCCACGATTTCGTACCCGGCCTGCCGCGGAACGATCTTGGGCAGAAGGCCTTGCTGGATGGACCTCGCCTCGGCTACTTCGTGCTCCTGCTGGTGGAGTTGGTGGGCAATCTCTTTGTGGTCCTCGCTCTCTTGCGCCGCGCGGCGCCGGGACGCGCGCCTCTCGCGTCCCAGCGCAATCTGCTTCTCCAAAATTTCCAGCAATTTTGCGTTGGTCCAGGGCTTTTCCACGAAATCGGCCACGCCGTACTGCATGGCCTCGACTGCCAGCCCCACCGTCGCCCAGCCGGTCATCACCACGATCGCCGGCGCGTCCTCGTTCTCTTTCAGGTGGCCCAGCAAGTCCAAACCTTCGCGGCCCGACGTGGTGTCCCGCGCGTAATTCAAATCCATCAGCAGCAGATCGAATTCGCGCTCCGTCACGGCCCGCAGCAGCTCCGCGGGCGAGGCCACCGTCTCGGTCTCGTAGCCTTGCCCCTTCAGCAGAAAGCGCAGCGCGTTCAGCACATCCGGCTGATCGTCGGCAATCAGGATTCGCGGCGTCGGCATGACCATTTCTGAACTCATCCCGGAAGAAAGCGGCAGGCCAGCTTCCACCCTAGGTCAGATGTAAGCCGTTTATTTTTGGTGCGTTGGGGAAGAAGCAAGGTGCGGATATGGTTCCCCAGCGCCCATTTACGGGAAGACCTGTCCCACATTCGGACATCTGTCCGAATTCAGAAAATAAGCGCCGCTAGACCATCAAGCGGTTCCGCAACCGCACGGGTCAGACTGCGGGAAATAAGCCTAAAACCGTCCTGCGAGCCGCTCTTTAGAGTACCGGCTCCGACCAGTTCTCCAACGTTTCCTTGACCTTGTGCAAGAACTGGTGCGCAACCGCTCCATCCACCACGCGGTGGTCGTAGCTCAGCGTGATGTAGCACATCGACCGGATAGCAATCGAATCGTTGATCACCACCGGCCGCTTCTCAATCGCGCCAAGTCCCAGAATGCCCACGTTCGGTTGGCTGATGACCGGCAGACCAAAAAGCCCCCCAAACACGCCCGGATTGGTGATCGAGAAAGTGCCTTCCTGGACTTCTTCGGGCTTCAATTTCTTCGAACGCGCCCGCTCCGCCAGATCGTTCAGCGTGCGCTGGATGCCCAGCACGTTTTTCTCGTCTGCCCCCTTCACCACCGGCACGATCAAGCCCCAATCGAGCGCCACGGCGATCCCGATGTTGATCTCCTTGTGCAGCACCACGTTCGTCCCATCCAGCGACGCGTTCATCGTCGGATACGCGCGCAACCCCGCGACCGCGGCCTTCACGAAAAACGGCATGAACGTCAGCTTGGTCTCGTAGCGTTCCTCGAACTCTTCCTTGGACTTGGCGCGGAGTGCAGCCACCTTGGTCATGTCCACTTCGTCCACGGAATAAACGTGCGCGGACACGCGCTTC
Source organism: Candidatus Acidiferrum sp. (assembly GCA_049800195.1). Lineage (GTDB taxonomy): Bacteria > Acidobacteriota > Terriglobia > Acidiferrales > UBA7541 > Acidiferrum. Next base: position 47,074 of record JBARJI010000013.1, on the reverse strand, counting down.
GAAGCCACCATGTGCTCGGCGATGCGCACCCGCATGTTGCTCATCGGTTCGATCTGGTAGTTGCCGAAATAAATCTTCTCCCGCGGGACCGCCGATTCGAAGGCCACGTGGATTTGCCCGCCGGAAGCCGCAGGCGGCGGAGCCGGACGAGCTGGCGCTGCAGCCGGAACGCTCAGCGGAGGCGCCGCTGCGGGAACTCCCCCCGCTGTCGCCGCGATAACCGCCTCGATGTCCTGCTTGCTGATTCGCCCGCCCGCGCCCGTCCCGGGAATCGTCGCGAGATCGATGCCGTGCTCCGCAGCCATGCGCCGCACCAGCGGCGAGCTGTGAATGCGCTCTCCTGTGCGTTGCGGTGGTCCTGCAGGGGCCGTCTGAGTAGCTGCTGGCGCCGGCGCAGTTGGAGTGGCTGGTCTCGGCGGGACAGGCGGCGCGGGCGCAACTGCTGCAGGTGCCGGAGGAGCCGCGGCCTTGGCCGAAGCTGGCGCCTGTGTGGCTGCCGCTGAGCCTGCGCCGTCAATCACTGCCACGACCGTCTGAATCGGCACAGTCTGCCCTTCGCCAACTTTGATCTCTTTCAATACACCCGCCGAAGGCGACGGGATTTCCGCGTCCACTTTGTCCGTCGAAATCTCAAACAAAGGCTCGTCCCGCTCGACCTTGTCGCCCGGCTTCTTGAGCCATTTGGTGATCGTCCCCTCAAAAATGCTCTCGCCCATCTGCGGCATCACTACGTCTGTGGCCATGGATGTCTCCTCAATGCTTCATACTATAAATTCTTCCAGAAAAAGCTCACAGTCGACAGTTCACACTCCAAAAATACCCACTCCCAGCAACACCGTGCCTCTGGCTTCTCGCTTTCGACTTTCAACTGTCGACTTCCCCTAATACCGTGCCAATTCCTGCGCGGCGTCAAAAACCTTCTTCGCGTTCGGCAAAAAATGTTCCTCAAGCGTCGGCGCATAAGGCACCGGCGTATCGAGTGCCGTCACGCGCATCAACGGCCCGTCCAGATCGCCAAACGCCTTCTCGCAAAGAATCGCCGCTATCTCCCCGGCGATTCCGCCGGTCTTCGTATCCTCGTGCACCACCAGGCACCGGTTCGTCTTGCGCACCGATTGCAGAATCGTCTCTTCATCCAGTGGCAACAGCGTCCGCAAATCGATCACTTCGGCCTCGATACCTTCTTTCGCCAGCTCGTCCGCCGCTTCGAGCGACGTGTGCATCATCGCCGCGTAAGAAACGATCGTCAGGTGCTTGCCTTCGCGCCGCACGATCGCTTTCCCGATCGGCACGGTGTAATCCTCGCTAGGCACCTCGCCCTTAATCCGCCGGTACAGAAATTTGTGCTCAAAAAAAAGCACCGGATTGTTATCCCGCACCGCCGCCTTCAGCAATCCCTTCGCGTCGTAAGGCGTCGAAGGATAAATCACCTTCAGCCCCGGCGTATGCACGAAATACATCTCCGGGTTCGCTGAATGAAACGGCCCGCCGTGCACGCCCCCGCCCGACGGCCCGCGCATCACCATCGGCGCCGGCGCATTCCACAAATAATGCCCCTTGGCCACGAAATTCGTAATCTGGTTGAACGCGCACACGATGAAATCGATAAATTGCAACTCCGCGATCGGCCGCAGCCCCATGTAACTCATTCCGCAAGCCGCCCCGATGATCGCGCTCTCGCTGATCGGCGTATCGATCACCCGCTCCCAGCCGAACCGTTCCAGCAGCCCTTCGCTCGTCTTGAACGCTCCGCCATAAACGCCGACGTCCTCGCCCAGCAGCACCACCGCCGGGTCTCGCTCCATCTCTTCGAACATCGCCTGCTTGATGGCTTCAAGAAAGGTAATCTGCGTTCCGTTTTCCGCGTTGTTAGCGGCCGCCATGTTTAGCCCCGAGCCTTTCTCGTGGAGCCGGAAGCGACCGTGGCTTTCACCGTTTTTTTCGCAGCCGGCTTGGCGACAGCTTTGGCCCCATTACTCTTGCCTGCCGCCGCTTCGGGACTCTCGATCGTGCTTTTCGTGTCTCCAAAATGAATCGGCGCATTCGCCCCGCCCGAACTTTTCCCCGATCCAAACCCCGCGATCGTCCACACAGGTTTAACGCTCGATCTTGGCGGCGTCACCTCCGCCACCGGACGTTCCCATTTCGGCTGAATCTTATGGCATTCGTCGCCGGTGCAGTAAACGCCCGTCTCCGCAAATTCCGGCGGCGGCATCGGCGAATTCTCTGCGAACTCCCGCTCGGCAGCCAGCAGGGTGTCGATCTTTCCCTCGACTTCTTTCTTGCTCTTGGCATCCAGCAATTTCTCGCCCATCAAAAACTTTTCATACAGCGCGATGGGATCCCGCGCTTCCCAGTACGCCCGCATTTCTTTCGGGACATACTCAGCCGGGTCGTGCTGTGCGTGGCCCAGTCTGCGAAACGTCTTTGCCTCGATCAGAATTGGCCCTTCGCCGGCCCGCGCCCGCGCCACCGCTTCCCGCGCCGTGGTGAAAACCTGCACCACATCGTTGCCATCCACAATGTACGTCGAAATTCCGTACGCTTTCGCCCGGTCCGCCAAGTTTTCGATGGGCACCTGCCGCTTCACCGGCGTCGAGTAAGCCCATAAATTATTCTCCAGAATCAAGACGAACGGCGCTTTTTGCGTCGCCGCGAAATTCATTCCTTCGTGAAACACACCCGTCGAGCTTCCGCCGTCGCCGATCCATGTCATGGTCACGATTTTTTGTCCCAGGTAGCGCCCGGCCATGGCCACGCCCGTCATCACCGGAATCAAATCCCCCAGCATCGAAATCGGCGAAACGATGTGCAGTTTCTCCAAATCGCCGAAGTGGCTCGTCCCGTCCTTGCCCTTCGTCGGCGAATCGTACTTCGCCATGTGTTGCATGAAAACGTCGCGCGGCGGCACGCCTTTTACCAAAAGCGCCCCGATATTGCGGATCATCGGCGCTAGCCAATCTTTTTTCTCCAGCGCGTACGCCGTCCCCACAGAAATCGCTTCCTGCCCCAGACTCGAATACAGCCCCCCGACAATTTTGTTCTGCCGGAACAGCTTCACCATCGTGTCTTCCACGGCGCGGTTCAGCCGCATGTAGTAGTACAAATCCAGATACTGCTGCCGCGTCAGTTCCTTCTTCATGAAAGCTCCGGTAGCACAGGCACTCCTGCCTGTGCTCCTTCCCTTACTCCGCAACCGAAAAAGACAGCCACAATACTTTCTTCATCTCGTCAGGCCGGAACCGCGACCAACTGCTCCGCGTGTTCCAGCTTTTCCAGCAATTCCTGCCGCGTCGCCGCCTTCATCTCCAACCCAAACACATCCCCAAAATGCCGCACGATCTTCGGCGGCACCTCGCCCACCTTCACCGCCCGCCCGAGCAACTTCTCCAGCGAAGTCGCCTTCCGCCCCGCAATCCCACAAGGCACAATCAAATCAAAATTCCGCAAATCCGTAGCCACGTTGTAAGCAAACCCATGCGAAGTCACCCACCGGCTAATATGCACCCCAATGGCCCCCAGTTTCTCCGCCACTCCCAAAGAACCGGTCATTTCGAACGGAGCAAGCCGACGCTTTTGCTCTTGCGGTTCACTTCCTGTGAACCGGTCGGCTTGCGCAGAGAGAAATCTCTCTTCGATCTGCCCGTTCGGCAAAACCCAAATCCCCGTCTTGCCCGCCTCGCGCACCGCCGTAACCCCAAACTCCCCCGAAGCCCGGATCATCGCCTCTTCCAGCATCCGCACATACCAAACCACATCCTTCCGAATCGCCCCCAATTGCAAAATCGGATACCCGACCACCTGCCCCGGCCCGTGATACGTAACATCTCCGCCGCGGCTCGTCTCAAAAAACTCCACGTTCCTCTGCCGCAGCACGTTCTGCGAAACCAAAAGATGTTCCCGCTTCCCGTTCCGCCCCTGCGTAATCACCGGAGTATGCTCGCAAACCAAAAGCACATCCCCAATCGCATCCAGCTTGCGCGCCGCCGCCAAACGCCTCTGCAACGCATACGCGTCCGCGTATCCAATCAATCCCAGCTCGACAATCAGACAGCTTCTCGTCACGTCTCGATTTCCCTCGTAGGGGCACGGCATGCCGTGCCCGTCTGCCGAAGCCTCAAACGTTAATCTGCAACCCTCTAACCGACGCAAACGCATCCCCCATTGCCTCCCAAACCGTGGGATGCGCGTGGATCATATTCATCATGTCGTCGACCGTCCCCTCAAGATTCAACGTCGCCGCCGCCTCCGACAAAATCTCCGTCGCCAAAGGCCCGATAATGTGAATCCCCAGAACTTCCCCAAACTTCTCGTCCGACACCACCTTGATGAACCCGCCGTGATTCCCCAAAATCGTCGCCTTGCTGTTCCCCACAAACGGAAATTTTCCAACCTTCACGGCGTGCCCCGCGTCCCGTGCCTGCTTCTCCGTCAACCCGATCGACCCGATCTGCGGCTCGCAATACGTCGCGTTCGGAATTCTCGTCTTCAAAATCTTGTGCGTCTTCTTCCCCGCGATCTGCGTCACCGCCACAATCCCTTCCATCATCGCTGCGTGGGCCAACTGCGGCATCCCCGCCACAATGTCCCCGATCGCGTACAAGCCCTTCTCGTCCGTCTCGAAGTTTTCTCCCGTCAGCACAAACCCGCGGTCCAGCTTCGCCTTCGATTTTTCCAACCCGCAATTCTCCGTCATCGGCTTGCGCCCCACCGCAAGCAGCAACTTCTCTGCCTGCAGCGTCTGCGCCTTCCCATCCTTATCCTTGAACGACACCGTCACGCCCTTGGCATCGCTCTTCACCGAATCCACTTTGCTGCTGGTAAAAATCTGGATGCCCCTCTTCTTGAACTCCTTCTCCAATTCCGCGGAGACGTCTTCATCCTCGACAGGCACCACTCGCGGCAGCGCCTCCAGTATCGTCACCTGCGTCCCAAACGTGTTATAAATCGACGCGAACTCCACTCCCACCGCTCCCGCTCCCACCACAATCAGCGACTTCGGTATATCCGGCAGCTCCAAAATCGAGCGGTTCGTCAAAATCGTCTTGTGGTCCGGCTCGATGCCCGGCAGCGCGCGGGCTTCCGATCCGCTCACCAGCAATATATTCGCCGCTTCGATCTCGCCCTTCTTTCCATTGTTGTCCACGCTGACGCGTCCCGGCCCCGCGTAGCGCCCCCACCCTTGCACCCATTCCACCTTGTTCTTCTTAAAAAGAAATTCGATCCCCTTGGCGTGCTTCTTCACAATCTTGTCTTTGCGCGCCAGAATATTCGCCCAATTGATCTTCAACCCGCTCACTTCAAACCCCAACTCCGCCCCATTCTTAAAATGGTCGTAAACATCCGCGTGGTGCAGCAAAACCTTCGTCGGAATGCACCCGACGTGCAAGCAAGTCCCGCCCAGAAACGGATCCTTCTCCACAACAATCGTTTTCAACCCAAGTTCCCCAGCCCGGATCGCCGCTACATACCCCCCCGGACCGCTCCCGATAATCGCTACATCATACTTTGCCACTCCTGATCTCCCTCCCGCGGTGGTCAGCGTCGATCACTCGAACGCTCTGCGCTCGCATTTTCCAACGGCTTTTCTACGGTCGTTCCTTCTTTGGACGACTTTGCGGTTGCACTGCCTAGCGGCCCTGTATGCAATCCTCAGCAAATCCTTTGGGATACCCAACCGGCAAAGAGCAGGTAGCCTTTAGCACGCACGCCGGCAACCCGGCAAACCAGCAATTTTAGCAGCCGCTCGCGGCCCCTGCAACCTAACCAGAAACGACTGTTTCATGCAACTTTGCCTCTCGCCGAGCTCCACGCTCACCTGGCCAAACGCGCAAAGTGTGCGAGAATCTGCCCATGCGCCCTGTATCTGGACCACGCTCCTCCAAAGTTAACCTCTTAGTTGCTTCTATTTATTAATATTTTATTCTTGCTTTTTATTTACCGCTCTGTATAGTCCACTCCCACTTACTCTAGGCCCAGGCCTTCGCTGCCTTCTCCATGATCCCAGCAAGCCTGAAACAAAGGGGGCCGTCATGTTTATGAAAGTTGGAGAGCAATGGCATTGCACCAATCCTGCGTGCCACTGCGAAGTGTTGGTCCAGGCGAACAGCGAAGTCGAAGGCTCGAATCCGCGCTGCGTCTGTGGCGCTCTCATGAAAAAGAAATATATCCCGCCGCACCTTGCCTATCTCGAATTTCTCCGAGTCGAAGCTCCCGTTTCGCCAGGAGGCAACTCCCACAGGGGATAAACTATGCGCGCAGAATCTCTCGTCCGCGGCACTCACCACCACGCCAAGCCTTTGGTCATTCGCGGCGGGCTGGCAAGAACTTTCGGAAGCTTGAGCAGCTTCCTTGCCTTGATTTTATTGCTGTTAGGTTTCTACCTGCTTCGGGACGCCTTCTTAAACCCGCTGGACGCACAGCCCGTTGGCATCCTTGCTGCGGCTCTCGGCATTGCGCTCTCGGTCATTATGTTTTATTTCCTTTTTAAGCCCAGGCCTCGCCATGGACACCATCCGCGAACCACGCGGTTCAGGCGCGCGGAATAGCCGAAAAATAGCGCTCTTCCAATATTTGCCGGTGATGCAGTTCGTGCCCTGCCGTGATATACGCCAGCGCCCGCACGCTCACCTCATTCTTGTTGGCCGTCCCGCGCCGAAGCCATGCTTCTTTGCTGAGCGACCGAAACATCGCCAGGCTCGCGCTCCGCACCACCGCAAATTCCTCCGCCAAACTCGCGATCGTCCGCTCGTTGAATCCGCCTCCGCGCACGTAATCGTCTTGCTCGAATCCCTCTATCGGAGTCTGGTCGCCCCTCGCAATCCGCAGCGCCCGATAGACGAATATTCGTTCCGAATCGATGATGTGCCCGACGACCTCCTTCACCGTCCACTTGTCCGCTGCATACCGGAAATTCCCGTCGCGCTCGCCGCGTCCGGCAAAAAGCTGCATGGTTTGCAGCCGCTGCGCCTCCAGTGCGTTTGCAACGTCATTTCCGGGAACCAGCGAAATATACTTCTCATAGTAAGCCGCGTACTCCCCGGGCTCCGGTCTCGCCACTTTCATTTTCTCTCTCCTCTGCGCAGTATACCGTGCCCGTCCTCCACCGTTGCGCGCTTTCGGGATGTTGCCCGTTCGTATCCCCGGCCAATGTGCACGCCTCCCCAGCTGTCAGGCCCAAAGGGAAATTCGCGTTCGCCGCTCCGCGGACCAGCAATGCTATCATTCCCCAAATGCGCGTTGCCTTTCAGGGTGAGCCCGGCGCTTTCAGCGAAGAAGCCGCAGTCCAGCTTCTCGGCGAAGCCATCATCACGGTTCCTCGCCCCACCTTCGACGCCGCTTTTCGCGCCATCAGCGAGGGCCTCGCTGACGCGCTCTTAGCTCCCGTAGAAAACACCCTCGCCGGCCCCGTCGTCCGCGTCTACGACCTCCTCCTGGAAAGCGCGCTCGCCATTACCGCCGAAACCATTCTTCCTATCGAGCATCACCTCATCGGGTGCCCTGGCGCCACGCTCGATGGCCTTCGTTCCGTGGCCTCCCACCCCATGGCTCTTGCCCAATGCGAACGTTTCTTCGCCACTCATCCCCACCTCAAGCGCGTCCCCGCGGAAGATACCGCCGGCAGCGTCCGCGAAGCCCTCGCCCGCGGCGACAAGACCTCCGCCACCATCGCCGGACGCCGCGCCGCGGAACACTACGGCGGGGTCATCCTCGCCTCCGACATTCAGGACAACCCCGAAAATTTCACCCGCTTTGTTCTTCTAATTCCAGGGCAACACGATGGCGACCCCCTGCCCAACATTCCAAATTCTGCGAGTGCCGCTTCCCCAGGCGTGGCGGACCTCATGGCAGAGCTTTTCGTGCGTCAGTCGGAAGAACGCCATTCTCCGCGAATGCTGAAAATGTCCGTCGCTATGCGTCTGGCCCACCGGCCCGGCGCGCTTCTCGCCTCGCTCGAGCCTTTCGCAAGACACGGCGTCAATCTGCAAAAAATTGAAAGCCGTCCCATCCACGGCCGCCCTTGGGAATATCAGTTTTTTCTGGATGTCGAATCCGACTCTTCGGCACAGCTCGAATCCGCTCTCACGGAAGTCCGCAAAGCCACCAGCGATTTACGTGTGCTCGGTCTTTACGTGGCCGCTCGCAGCGCGGGCACAATCCCCGAGGGACAACGGAAGAGTAATGCTTGACCGTTACTCTCGGACGAAAAGCGCCTCGGAGTCTCCGCTAGGCGGCATATACGCCAACAGCTCCTACTCATACCTCAACGCGATAATTGGATCGACTCGCATCGCCCGCCGCGCAGGTATGTAACACGCCGCCAGCGCCACCCCTACGAGCAGTGCCGCCGTAATCAAGAAACTCGGCGCATCAAACGCCCCGATCCCATAGAGCAAACTATTCATGCTCCTCGCGAGCAAAGTGGAAATTCCTAGCCCAACCACCACCCCCGCACACACCATCGCCATCCCATTCGCCAAAATCAGCCTAAGCACATCTCGCGGCTGCGCCCCCAGCGACATCCGTATCCCCACCTCCTGCGTCCGCTGGCTTACAGAATACGACATCACGCCATACGTCCCGATCGCGGCCAGCACCAGCGCCAACAATCCGAATCCTCCAAGCAATTCCGCCCCAATCCTCGGCGCCGTCAGCGATTGCACCAGAACTTGCTGCACAGTCCGCACGTTCAGCAGAGGAACCGCCGGCCCCAGCGCCTGCACAGCGCTGCGTACGCTCGGAATCGCCTTCTCCGGATCGCCTTTCGTCCTCACGTACAGCACCACCTGCGCCGAGTAATGCTGCTTCAGCGGTAGATACACAATCGCTTGCGGCGGTTCTCCCATCGTCTGGTACTTGACCGTCGCCACTTCTCCCACAATCGCAATATCCCAGGTCTCCCCAAGAAAGTGTATGTGCTTCCCAAGCGGGTCCTCCCCAGGCCACATCTGCTCCGCCGCTGCTTGATTCACAATCCCGGCCATCGCTCCCTGCGCATCGTCATGTTCGTTGAAGTCCCGTCCCTCCAACATCGTGATTCCCGCCGTCGAAAAATATCCCGGCTCCGTCGCGATGATCGGCGTCAACTTCCCGTTTCGGGGATCCGTGATATCCACGCCGTCCTTGAACGTCGTGCGTGCCAGCCCTCCAGAAAACGGATACATATCCGCTATGCTCGCGCTCTCCACCGCCCCCACACCCGCAAGTCGTTCGGCGACGTCCTTATAGAACTGCTCCGCCCGTGCTTGATCGTAATGTTCCGAGCCTAGATTCAGGGACATAACCACTTCGTGTTTGACTTCGAACCCAGGATCCATCTCCTGCGCGTTGCGCAAACTGTGTATGAACAGCCCCGCTCCCGCCAGCGCCACCAGCGATAGCGCCACCTGCACCATCACCAGCACGCCGCGCACGCCGTACCAACGCGCGCTTCCCGTCGGATTTCCCGTGCGATCCTTCAGCGCTGCAATTCGATCCGCCTTCGAAGCTTCCAGCGCCGGCACAAGTCCAAACAGCATCGTCGCCACCAGCGACAGCCCCAGCGTGTAGAGCAGAACCCGCCCGTCCAGCGAAAAGTCCAGCCGCCGCTGCAACCCCGCCGGCAGCAGCGATAGCATCAGCGCCCGGCCCCAATACGCAAACAAAATTCCCAGCGCCCCGGCCAGCAACGCAATCAGCAGGCTCTCCGTCAGCAATTGCCGGATCAACCGCGTTCTCGACGCGCCCATCGCCAGCCGCACCCCAATTTCTCGATGCCTCTGCGTGGCCCGCGCCAGCAGCAGATTCGCTACGTTCGCGCACGCAATCAGCAGCACCAGCCCCACGATCACAAACATCAACGAGCCCGCTCGCACGTAGACGCTCCGCAATTGTGGCGGAATCGCCGTTTGATCGATCGGCACCAGCATCTCGTTCCGCCCGCCGTTGTCTTTCGGATATTCCTTTTCCAGTTCGAGTCCCAAGTTGTGGATCGAAGCTCTCGCCTGCGCCACTGTCACACCCGGCTTCAGCCGCCCCACCATCAACGTCAGCCGGAACGCCCGCTGATCGAACCAGTCCTTCGCCAATCCCGTCAGCACCTGATCGTGCATCAGCATCGGAGCCCAAGCATCCGGGCTGCCCAGCACTCCCACGTCGTGGAAATCGCTCGGCATGATTCCGATCACCGTGAAATCTTGGTCGTTGATTTGAATCGCTCGCCCCAGCAGCTTCGGATCGCCCCCGAATTCCCTATTCCACAGCGCATAACTGATCACCACCACCGGTTGCGGTGTTTTGCCCTCCTCTTCCGAAAATCCGCGCCCGAGTTGCGGCTGTACCCCCAGCACGTCGAAAAGGTTTGCGTTTACCACTTCGCAGAACGCCTGCACTTTCTTGCCGGCGATCGTCAGATTAACGCCCGTGGGGATCGCGATCGCCGCGCCAGAAAACACGTCACTCTTTTCCCGGTAATCCACCGCATTCAAATACGGCGTAGGCAAATATTCCTGCAGCGGCCCTCCGCGGCTCTGCGCCGTCGAATAAAGGCTCATCAATCGCGAAGGCTCTTCCACAAGAATCGCCTTCAGAAAGATCGCCTTCGCCAAGGTAAATATCGTCGTGTTCGCCCCGATCCCCAATGTCAGCGACAGTACCGCCACCGCCGTAAATCCCGGCGACTTCGCCAACATGCGAATCCCATACCGCAAATCCTGCAGAAAATTTCCCATGGGAACCCTCCGAGGGAGGCTTGTAGAAATCCTCGCGAGCTTTCATAAGCCCGGTACTCCGAGCCAGCCCGCCGACTCACGCAGCCTACTCCCTTCACTCTTCCGAAACAACGAACCATTCGCCGGCCAGCAGCCCCTTAAGTCCCTATTTGTTGGCGTAACGCACAACTGCTCCCGTATTCGCCCAGAATTTTATTGACACGGCCATCATCACTTTGGTACACTCCTTTCGTAGAGTAGTCTGCCTCGCCACCGCGAGACTCCCCCTAAATCCCAAATCCTTCTCTGTGGAGACTTCTATGTCTAACGACCACTCCAAGGACTGCGCGTCCTTGTGTACTTTCACGTTTGCCGACTCCTTCATGCAGGGTGGCATACACGTCGGTCTTACGTGCGCGGCTTTTGCCCGTCAAAAAGCGGGGTCCCAGTTCAGAGCCTGCGCGGGAACCCTAACCCCTTTGGAATCCGCACTTCTAGAAAAGATGTCCGTAATCCCTGTGGAATGAACACTTCCAAAACAAAGGACTTAAAACTCTTTAGAATGAGCACTTACAAAAAGAGAGGGGGCACAGCCGAATCTGGTTCGCATGAGCTCCGCCAAGACCGTCAGCCAAGCCAGGCACAAAAAGGGCCAGCAAACCTCGCCGGCCCTCTTCGGTTGGACTCATGACGTCCTTACTTCCTTACTTCCTTATATCTTTACTTCGGTCCCTTAGCAGTAGCTGCACTCCGCGTCGCCCATGCCCCCGGCCGTCATGTCGTCCTTGATGCGCCGCAGCCGCTGCCCCAGCCGCTCGGCCAACTGATGCCGCGCGCGCCACAACCGCGCCTTCAGCGTATTTTCGGTCACGCCAAGTTTCTTCGCCGCCTCGCCCGTCGAGTAACCTTCGACTTCGCGCAGCACGAACGCCGTGCGCAACAGCGGCGAAAGCTCATCCAGGTTTTCGCTGATCATCTCCCGCAGCTCCGTTCCGGCGAATACTTGCTCCGGATTCGGACCCTCGGCCGCGAAACGCTCCGCAATCGGCAGCTCATCTTCGCGCGGAGGCTCATCCAGCGAAACCGCCGGACGCGACTTTGCGCTCCGCCGCCGCATCAACGCCGCGTTGATCACGATGCGCGTCAGCCACGTCGAAAACTGCGACCGCCCCTCGAATCGTTTCATGTTGCGGTACGCCGAAAGCAGCCCGTCCTGCAAAGCGTCTTCCGCATCTTCGGTATTGCCCAGTACGCGCAACGCCGTCTGAAAGAGCGGCCGATGATAACGCCGGAACAGCGTCTCCACCGCTTGCGAGTCCCCCCTCTGCCCGGCTCGGATCAGTTTGTCTTCACTGAACTGCGCTGCCACTGCCGTTTGTGTCGTTATTGCCGTTTGTGTTGCCATCGTTCCCCCCATTGCTGCTTGAACTCACTCCCAAATGTCACCCCAAAAAATTGCTGCAAGAATTTCGTCAGCAGCCGGATGCATGGACATCTTCATCCCTCAATGCACCGGAACCCCTCCCGCCGGCGCTTTCGGCTTTCGCATCATAAGCAAAGCTGGTATCACGCAGAGGAATACCACTCCCAGCATTTTGAAATTGTCGATGAACGCCAGCATCGCCGACTGTCTCTGCACCAGGTTGTAGACCATGTCCTTCGCTTGCAATGCCGCTTGCCAGGCGCCCGACCCGTACGAAATCAGATGTGCCGTGTTCCCATTGGTCATCGTCTGCAGCGCCGGATTGAAAGTGTTCACGCTGTCGATCAGGTGCGCCTGGTGGAATTGCGTCCGCCGCTCCAGCATCGTCGTCACCGTCGCGATGCCCACGCTGGCCCCGATGTTTCGCGCCAAATTGATGATTCCCGTGCCCATGTTCGTCTTTTCTCTCGGCACGTACGCAAACGCCGCGACGTTGATCGGAATGAACAAAAACGCCAGCCCGAAACTCTGCAACATGCGCGCGCGGACCGCATGGCTGTAATCGAGGTTCAAGTCCCACCCCGCCATCCAAAACAGCGCGATCGCGCACACCGCGCACCCAAACGTAATCAAAATTCGCGTGTCCACCTTCGACACCAGGAACCCAACCACCGGCATCATCAACATGATCACCAGGCCGCCCGGCGACAGCGCCATCCCCGCCAGCTCCGCCGTGTACCCCATCATGTCCTGCAAGAACTGCGGAATCAGCACCGTGCTGGAATACAGCACGAAACCGAGAAAAAACATCGCCAGCGTCGAGATCGCGAAATTCCGGTCTTTCAGCATCTTCAAATCGACGACCGGCTCCTTCTGCCGCAGTTCCCAGATAATTCCCGCGATAATTCCGATCAGCATCAGCACAAAGAAAACTTGGATGAACCCGGAGGACAGCCAATCGTCCCGCTGGCCCTTGTCCAGAATGATCTGCATGCTTCCCAAGCCCAGGCTGATCAGCCCAATCCCGATGTAGTCGATTCGGAATCCGCTCTTGATGCTCGTCCGCTTCATGTCCGGCGGATCGGAAATCAGCACCGAAGTCAGTAGCAAGGAAATGATTCCGACCGGCACGTTGATATAGAAAATCCATCTCCACGAAAAATTGTCCGTGATCCAGCCGCCCAGCCACGGCCCGATTGTCGGTGCCACAACCACCGCGATCCCGTAAACCGCGAACGCCATTCCGCGCTTCGCCAGCGGAAACGTGTCGTTCAGAATGGCCTGCTCGCTGGGTTGCAATCCGCCGCCGCCCGCGCCCTGCAAAATGCGGAAAAGCACCAGCACTCCCAGGCTCGGCGCAAGCCCGCACAGGAACGAACTCACCGTGAACAGCGCCACGCACGACATGTAAAACCGCTTCCGCCCGATCAGCCCGGAAAACCACCCCGAAAGCGGCAGCACGATGGCGTTGGAAACCAGATACGACGTCAGCACCCAAGTCGATTCGTCCGCTCCCGCCGACAAATTTCCCGAAATGTGCGGCAGCGCCACGTTCGCGATCGAGGTGTCCAGCACTTCCATGAACGTCGCCAGCGTCACCGTAACGGCGATCACCCAGGGGTTGATCGACCCGTCCGGCATCCTCAATTTGGCTAGTATTCTGTTGTGCATGGCTCGTCCGGCTCTGCCTCTCCAACCCGCTACTTGTTATTACGCAGAGCTGCTTCACTGGCTTTCCCTAATCCGCGCCCTCCGGTTCATTTCTGAATCGTTCGGGCCAACGCCTCGCAGAACATTTCTCTAGACTCCGCAAAGGCGGCTTTCAGCTCTCGTCACTTGGTTATGACCGTCGCGTCTACGTTCATCCCTGGCCGCAGAATGGTGTTGCCAACGGAATCCCTGTCGAGCACGATTTTCACGGGGATGCGCTGGACCACTTTGACGTAGTTGCCGGTTGCGTTTTCCGGTGGCAGCAGGCTCAGAACGCCGCCCGTCGCTCCCGCAATCGAATCCACGTGTCCACTGAACGTTTTTCCGTACGTATCGACGGAGACTTCCGCCTTCTGGCCCTGTCTCATTTTCCTTAGTTGCGTCTCCTTGAAATTTGCCGTGACCCACACATCCTGCAGCGGCACAACCACCAGCAATCCCTGCCCGGCCTGCACGATCTGGCCCGGCTCGACTTGCTTGTGAGTCGCTTCTCCGTCCACGGGCGCAAGGACATCCGTGTAGCTCAAATTCAGCTCGGCTGCCTCCAGCGCGGCGCGCGCCTGCGCTACTTTGGCGACTTTGGCTTGCGCATCTGCCGTGCGCATGTTCACTTGCTTCTTATCGGCCAGCGCTCCTTGCACGCCGGCCTGCGCTTCCAGCACGCGCGCTTTTGCCGCGTCCAATTGCGCTCTCATCACTTCGATGTTTTGGCGTGCCTGCGCCAGCTTTTCCTCGTCCGCTCTCAACTGGCTCGCGGTCGCGTCCGCATTGGCTTTCGCCGCGTCGTATTGCTGCTGCGAAATCTCGCCTTTTTCAAGCAGTGGCTTGTATCGCGCCAAGTCCACCTGCGCCAGCGCTGCGTTGGCCATGCTCTTGTTCACGTTCGCTTGTGCGAACGCCAAATCCGCCGTTTGCGACTGCTCGTACTTCTGCTGCGCGCTCGCCAAATCCGCCTGCGCCCCCAAGAGCGCCGCATCCGCGTTTGAAGTTCCACTGGCGACGTTTTCCGCCGTCCGCGGAACGTCCACGCCTGCCGAACGCGCTTCGCTTTCCGCCAATTCCAGCGCCGCCGTTGCCTGATCCACGGCCGCCTGATAATCGCGCGGGTCGATTTTCACGAGCAGTTGTCCGGCCTTCACCGATTGGTTGTCCTTCACCAAAACTTCCTGGACGCGGCCGTAGATCTTTGCCGCGATCGGCGTGATGTGCCCATCGATCTGCGCGTCATCTGTGCTCTCGCGGTCGTGGTAGTAGAGAAACAGTGCCGTCAGCACGGCGATCAGAATCACGCCTCCAAGAATCGCCAGCCGCTGCATCTTCGGATCAGCCAGCCCTTTGGGCTGCTCTTTCTCGGGCGGCGCTTCCGCTGCCGGCGGTCTCAATTTTGCCGCGTTTTCCGGCCCCACTTCGATCTCCACGCTCATGGTTTCCCTCACTTCGAGTAGACCTTCTCCATCTGCCCCGTGGACCGCGCAAAATCCGCGCGCGCCTGGTTGAATCGATACAGCGCGGCGATCTGGTTGTCGTTCGCCCGTGCCAGTGAATCTTGCGCTTGGATCACTTCGATGTTGTTCGCCACACCCGCTTTGAAGCGGTCGCGTGCCTGATCCACTTCCTGCTTCGAGAGCACCACTCCCAGATTCGCCACCTGCACCTGGTTGCGCGCCGAGTCCAGATTGATTAGCGCCGTCTTGACGTCCAGCGCGATCTGGTTTCGCAAATCATCTTCTTGCTGTTCCAGCCGCTTTATTTCCAGGTCTTGTTTCACGACTTCCGCGCGGATCCGTCCGCCGGTAAATAGTGGCATGCTCACCGCTGCTTCGTAGTTGTACGTCGGTATTCCTGACCCTGAGGAAGTCCCTTCATAGGCCCAATTACCGTCAAAGTTCACCGTGGGCAGCCGTGATTCCTGCGAAGCCTTCTTTTGCAATCCCGCCGCTTTGAGTTGTTCTTCAAGCGACTTCCACTCCTGCCTTTGGCGAAGGGCCTCTTCGATGCTGGCCTCGACATCCGGCTGCGGCGTATCGAAAAAGCCCAGCGAATCGCCCAATTCGATGTCTTGGCGTGGGTCCAAATTCAGCAAGCGGCTCAGTCCGAAGAGAGAAGTGTCGCGGTCGTCTTCGGCTTCGAGGAGCGTTTGCTTCTCGTTTTGCAGTTCGACGTTTGCGCGCAGAGTGTCGATGCCCGTCCCGACGCCTTGTTTCTGCAAGTCCGCCGCCTGGTCGTAGAGCGCTTGCGCCAGTTCGACCCGCGACTCGGAAGCTTGCACGTTCGCTACGGCTCGAAGCGTCCCGATGTACTGCGATACCACCAGCAAAATCACCTGCTCCCGCGCCGAGAGGCTATCAGACTTGCTCGCGTTCATCGTCTCCCGTGCCGCCTGATATCTGCGAAACAGCGTCAAGTCGAACACCGGCGCGCTGAATCCCGGCCCGGCGGAGAAAATCTGGAAAGGACCGACGTGTTGAGAAAACCCCGGGAAACTCTTGCCAATAAATGCTGTCAAGTTGAGGCGCTCGGCGGTATCCGACACATTCAAGTTCGCCTGAGGCAGCAACGCCGCTCGTGCCACGTTTTTGTCCTGCACGCTCTCCGCCGCCGTTATCACCGCGATCTGCTCTGTGGGATTCTGTTTCAGCGCTAAACTTACGGCTTGGTTTAGCGTGAGCCGCAGGACGCCTGTGGGCGCAGTCCCCGGGAGGAGGCTGCGTTTACCGGTCTCTTGCGCATGGGTGACCGCTGGCGCCACCAGCAAGCTAAAAAATGCGACATAAAAAATGATGTGCGAGCCTTTCTTGCGGTTCCAGCAGCCGTCTTTCTTCTCCGTTCGCTCGCGGCCGGCAATCTCGTCCACGATCGCTTGGTTCAGGCAGCCCTCCGCGATCAGCTTTCCGCCTTGCGCGTGGATTTCCTTCAGGAGGGCCTTGCCCGCAGCATCGATGAAACTCACGCCGCACAAGTCCACATTGAATTTCTCCCCAGCCGCCCGCTCTCGCCAGCATTGTTCGAGTGCAGCCACCCACTGCCCCGCCAGCCGTCCTTCAACACTGAAGATGGTCTTGCCCCGTTTTTTTTCCGTTGTGATTCTAAGCATCGATTCAGTCCTACCATTCGCTAATAGATGCACCAGCTCCTCCATCCGACGTTAAATTTTGTAAATGGCTAAACTATTTATTATAAATGCTTTAGCGAAAACATGGTGGGCGAGGCATGCTGGAAAGTGCCTATATATGGGCTAGTGATACAATAACGTCTGTAAAAATACGACGATATTCGGTCATTCGACTCGCACTTGCACTTTTCATTTGATGGTTCTGCCAGGCATTTCGCTTCACCTGCCACAAGAATTTACCGACAGCACTGCCGATGAACCCTCGTCATGGTCAGTCTTCGCCGAGGTCTCCATAGCTGGGGCCTAGGGCTTCGGAAAGGCAGACGGATTGGGGACCTTTCTTGGAAGCGGTGGGCGTCAGTGCGCCATGTCTTTGGGTGCGCGCCTAGGGCGGCATGAGACCAAACAACGGGTAAGGGAGGCGAGTTCCAGTGAAAACACGCCAGCAATGCACTTCCACGGGGGTTGGTTCTTACTTCATGCAGAAATGGGGGCCCAAATTTAGCGGCGAACAGCGATGGCCTGGAGCTCGAAGTGTCCGCCACGCAAAAGGGCGGCTGCGCCAATGAACTCGCGGGCCGGGAAATCCTTGGTGGTGAAGTAGGTTTTGTAAATTTGATTGAATTTGTCGTAGAGAGACAAATCCGAGCAGGCAATCTGGACGTAGACGAGATCGTCCCTGGTCATGCCCGCCTGAGCGAGAGTTCCCTTCAAGCCGTCCAGCAAGAGTTTAATTTCGTCCTCGACCTGCGCGGGAGCCTTTCCCGTCTTCGGGTCCAACCCGATTCTTCCCGAAAGATATAAGGTATTGCCGGCGAGAATGGCGTCGCTGAAAGGAGCCTGTACGATTTTATCTGGCGCGTTGAGCACCTTTCGGACAGACTGCGGAGCGGGCTCCGAAAATGCTCCGCTCAAGGAGAGCACTCCTCCAGCGATAAGCGCAATCAGTAGAAAACCGACGCGACGATTCATGATTCCCCCGTGCAAATCCGCTCCGCGGCCAACTTGGCGGATTAGCGGCGCGAGTGTAGCCCGCAATAGGTTCCGTGGCAACTAATCGGTGCAGGCCCTTCCGTGTGTGCCCCGTTCCGCCAGAGAGGCCGCGAAATCAGAACGCGTGTGCGCGAGCAAGCGGTGCTACAATGCCGCATCTTTTGCGAGGTGACTCCATGCGTTCCGCCATTCGAATCAGCTTGCTCTCTTTGACTGTGGGTCTGTGCATCGCCGCGCCGCTTTTTGCGCAGAGCGATCTGGATCAGCGGATCAACAAGGAAGAAGATTCGCTTCTGGCGACGTACAAACATATTCACGAACATCCCGAGCTCTCGACGCAGGAAAAAGAAAGTTCCGCGCTGATTGCGGCGGACCTCCGAAAGACCGGATATGAAGTCACCGATCATTTCGGCCAGTACGACGACCCCAGCCTGACTTCCTACGGCATTGTAGCGGTACTGAAAAATGGGCCTGGCCCCGTCGTTTATGTGCGAACGGAGCTGGACGCGCTTCCGATTGTGGAAAATACCGGCTTGCCGTATGCCAGTCACGTAAAAGTGAAACGCGCGGATGGCTCGGAGGTCGGGGTGATGCACGCTTGCGGGCATGATCTGCACATGACCGTATTTCTTGGCACAGCGCACATGCTGATGCAGCTGAAGGACCGCTGGAGCGGCACGGTGGTCATGATCGGCCAGCCAGCCGAGGAAACGGTCGGAGGCGCGAAAGCGATGATTCGCGCCGGTCTCTTCACAAAATTTCCAAAACCGGATTACGTTCTCGCGCTGCATGACACCGCCGCGGTCCCTGCAGGGAAGGTTTCCTGGCATGCGGGGCCGCTACTTGCGGGCGCCGATTCCGTGGATATCACCGTGCGCGGCTACGGGGGCCACGGAGCCGCGCCGCAAGCGACCAAGGATCCGATCGTCATCGCTTCGGAGATCGTGGTGATGCTGCAGACCATCGTGAGCCGCGAAATGGATCCACAGCAACCCACGGTTGTCACCGTCGGTTCGTTTCACGCGGGGACAAAGAACAACATCATTCCCGACGAAGCGCGCTTACAGCTTACGGTTCGAACAATGAATCCCGAGCAGCGCGAAAAAGTGCTCGCAGCCATCACCCGAATTACAAATGGAGTCGCGGCCGCTGCAGGCGTTCCCGCCGAGCGGGCGCCCATTATCGACGTCGAGGAAGACCATGTGCCGGCGACGATCAATGATGCGGCGCTTTCGCGGCGTGTCGGAGCCTCGCTGGAACGAGCGCTTGGCAAGGAAAATGTGCTCGCGGGCGAGCCGATTATGGCTAGCGAAGATTTCAGTCTGTACGCGCTGGCGGACCCAAAGCCGCCCATTTGCATGTTCTGGCTGGGGGCCTCCGACCCGGAAAAACTGAAGGAAGCGATGGAAAAAGGCACGCGGCTGCCTGGCCCGCACTCGAGCGAGTTCGCACCGGTTCCTGGGCCGGCGATTCGAACGGGAGTGAAAGCGATGACTTCCGCGGTGATGGATCTTCTCCAAAAATAACACCACGCGGTGCGCACGAAGACAGATTGTGGATCTAGATTGATCCTGGCCGCATTTCTACTCGGTCTAGCGACAGAAGTTTGCGCAGTGCTTTGGAACACGCCTACAGAGCGATGATTCCGGCGCGAATGAAATAGAGCGAAGTGGTTCCAACAGTAAGCCAAAGAAGAATTCCTTGAAGCAGTGGACGCCAGCCGACTTCCTTCAAAGTGGCGCGCGAAATGCCTGTGCCAATGAGAAACAAAGTAGCGGTTAGGCCGAGCCGGCCAAATGCGAAGAGCGAATGGGAAATGTGTGTGATTGCTGGAATGTACGTGTTGAGAATGGCGGCGAGACAGAAAAACAGAATGAACCAGGGAAGTTGGATTTTCCTTGGGCTGCGGGGTTCCAATTCGCCACGGACTGCGGAAAAGTTGTGCTTGATCGCGGCGGTAGCGAGCGCCAGGGGTGCAATCCAGAGGGCACGCGCCAATTTGACGGTGGTGCCGATGATGAGTGCTTGCGAGCCATACTTGGCGGCGGCGCCAACGACAGAGCTGGTGTCGTGAATCGCGAGTGCGGCCCAAAGGCCGAACTGCGATTGCGAAAGATGAAGCAGGACTCCGATCGGCGGAAAAAGAAGAAGCGCGACGGAATTCAAAATGAAAACCGTGCCGAGCGACACCGCCATCTCTTCATCATCGGCGCGGAGAATGGGGCCGACGGCGGCGATCGCGCTGCCGCCACAAATGGCCGTGCCCGCGGTTATCAGAAAGGACGAATTTCCGCGAACCCTTAGAAGCCTGCCCAGGGCGAGGCCCATCAGAATGGCAAAGGAGATTCCCATCGCGGTGTAGACGAAGCCGCTGCGGCCGGCTTTCAGGACTTCGTGCAGATTCATTCCGAAGCCGAGGGCGACGACGCATACCTGGAGAAGAATTTTGGCGGATGTCCGGGCGGCCGCAGGGAAGGGATGCAAGAGGCTTAAGCCAAAAATAATCCCGATGGTGAGAGCCACGGGAGGAGAAAGAAGTCCCGTGAAGGAAAGAATGAGAGCGAGGAAGAAAATTATTTTCGAGAGAGCAGACATCGCGGGCAGAAAGAGTATGAGGTTCGAGGAGCGGGCGAGCAACGGCGAAATTGGAGCGCGGCGAGAGATTCACCCGCATTTTTATAGGGTATTGTGCGGCGGGGAGTAGCGCTTCTATTTAGGCTGAGAAGATGACGGAGCCGCTGGTGTTTTCACAGACGGCGGGGAGTCTGGACGCGGAAGTTGAGGGGACGAGGGCGCGGGAGGGGCGTTTTGATGCCCGGGTTGCGCTTCCTCGCCGGGAGCTCCGGTAACACCAGAAACTGTCGCGATGATTTTTTCAGCCGCGGCTTTGCTGATGGGGCACGCGGAATCCCAGATACGGCATTGCGCCAGAGTGTATTTGCAGCCGCAGGTGCAGCTGTCCGCGTTGAGACGGTGGAGGGCGATTTTCTTCTGTTCGGGCGTGAGTTTCGAAAGGTCGACGCCGGGAAGCTCGGTGGCGCGGTCGGCATGTTTGAGGAAAATCTCGCCAGTGTCCTCGAAGGTTTCCACTTTTGCTTGAATGGGAAGACCGAGCAGTGCGCGAATTTCCGTTTCGTAGAGCTCGGGATCGAAGAGTCCGACGTGCTTTTGAACGATGCGGCCTTCGGTATCCAAAACGAAGGAGGTGGGAAGGGCGGCGATGCCTCCGTATTCCTTGCGGACTTCGTCGGAAGCGATGGCGACGGGATAGTTGATGCCGGTATCGGCGACGTACTTCTGAACTTCGGCGGGGTCGTCGTCGTCAACGTCGAGGCCGATGACTTGGAGACGGTCCTTGTAATGCGCTTGAAGGTCGATGAGGTCGGGAACTTCGGCGCGACACGGTCCGCACCAAGTGGCCCAAAAATTCAGGAAGACGACTTTGCCACGAGCGGCTTCGAGGGCGAGGGGCTTGCCATCGAGAGAAGTGAACTTGAAATCGGGTGCGGGATCGGGATTGCGAACGAAACGGATTACGGGCTCGGTGTCTTGCTGCGCGAACGCAGGCGCGACCGCGACGAAAGGAAGCAAAGGCGCAATGAGCCAGAAGAGGGCGGGCCGCTTGTGGGAAAACTTTGGTCGCTTTGGGCGCATGGCGTCCTCTCTAGAAGAGCACATTGGGAGGCGTGCGCCAAGTGGCTGGTCGAAACGGTGACTGGGGAAGCCGATTGAACGGTGTGGCGCGAAGAATGATACGGATTGCGCGGTCCGGCAGGCTCTGCGGGAGTTGGGCTTCGAAATTGGAAAGGCGGCTGGAGGATTAGGGTTGAACGGGCTCGAGAGAAACCGGAGGTTGTGGCGTGGACTTCACGGACTTTTTGGGGATGGAATGATTTTCGGCTGGGACGGAGGATCCTTCGCTGGAACGCGGGGAGGGTTGTTCGTCCGACTTAAAGGGCGATACGAGGCTGGAGCCGATTCGCTTTAGAAGAAGTGTGGTGTCGCCGTCGTCAAGGATGAGCTTGAGTTCGTCCTTGCTTAGCCATTGAACGACGGCGGGCATGACGTGTTGATCGCGAAAACGGAAATGGAGAGACCAGGAAGCGGGACTCTTGGTGTCTATGGTGTAGGTGCCCTGAGATTCCAAATAGGCGAACGTGCCTTTCTGGAATTCCTTTTCGGCGAAGAAGAATTTTTGCGGGTAGAGGCCGAGCGGAGTTTTTTCGGATTGTTCATCCTCCTGCAGAATCGCCCACGAGCCTTGCAGACCGGTAGCGGGAATCTGAGAAGCTATTTCGGCAGCTAGATTGCGATCGAGCTGTTCTTTTAGCGCTTGGTAGGTGGTACGGCGGGAGACGTCGGCGGAATCGGCGAAGATGGAGAGACGAAACGGGGCGGATAAGGTGAGGCAGTGGATCGCGCCTTGGGACTTGGCGGCTTCGGTGGCTTCGATAGTGATCACTTCGGCTTTAGGACCAAACGCAGCCTTAATTTGATTCAAGGCGGAAGATTGAATGTCCGTTTCGTAATCGTTATAGGAGGGGACAAGAACCTGTCTCTCGCCGCCGGCGGCTTCGCGAACCAAAGCGTTCAGGACGGTTGGATAGTAGACATGGCCGTTGGCGGGAACTCTTGGAAACGGCGATGGGACGGGAATGACTTCGTAGCCGAGTCGCGTGAGTTGAGCGGCATCGGACGCCATAGCGAGAGCGGCGTTCATGGCCAGGTCGCGTTCGTCGCTGTTCAACTGGCTCCAATATTCAGCGGCGAAAGGCTTTGAGAGGTCGTAGGAAGCGAGGAGGATGCGTTTGCCGCCGACGGGGAGCGCGAACATATCGATGTGCTCGGTGACGGGGCCGGGGAGTGGCTCGAGGTAAGTGACATTTTTGCAGCCGGCGAGTTTTTCGAGTTCCTGATCGAGATTGATGATTTGATCTTTGTTGCGAGTGAGAAGGACGCGGGTGGTGAGGCAGCGGCCGTCGTCCAGCTTGAGAAGATTTCCGCCGTCGAGCGCAATTGGAGAAGTTTTGTAATTGAAATCTGGAGTTGCGAGAACAGCATCGGCGACGTCGTAGGCGGAATTTTCGTCATTGGAACGCTGGACGGAGGCTTCTTTCAAAATTTCGGAATACTGGGCAAGGAGATTCAGTTTTGCGTCGATGGCGGAAAGGACGGCCTTGCGAGCTTCGGGAGTGGATTCTTGAGAGAAATCGTCCTGCTGCTGTTCCTGCTGGCGAGCTTCGAGCAGCTTTAAGCGCGCGGTTTCGAGTTCCTGAAACTTTTCGCGCTTGGCCTCTTCCTTGCGAATATCGAAATAGCGCCAGTGGACGACGTAAGCGGAATCGCCGATGGCGTCAATTTGCGGGCCGAAATCGCGGATCCACGCGCCGTCGTGAGGAGCAACTTTGATGCGGACGCGAGCGGTTTTGAGAAGTTCGCAAATCTGAAATTCCTTGCATCGTTGAACGATGGCGGACTTGGTGGTTTCGTCGGGAGCCAAGAGCAGGACGGGGCCGAAGGGAGCGGTGGCGCGGACGATGTTCATCTGAATTTCGCGCAGACGCTTCTCAACTTCGAGGTCGCGGTCGGTATCGCCTAGCAGGCCTTCGCTGACTTGCTGGTTGTATTCGACGCGGGGATTCAACGCCTGGAGCGCCAGCATGACAACGTCGTTGGCGGAGTCTTTCGAGGTAGGGGAGGCGGCTTGAGCGCGCAAGCCGGCAGCGGGTAGAAGGCAGATGAGGACGGAGGTTGCGAGCCAGCGGAGAGCTGGCGGCTTAGAAAGTAGTGAAGGCCGAGATCGTCGCATAACGTCCTTGCTAGAAGAGCATAGTCAGCGCCGCGGGCCAAGCGGCCATTCTAGGCGGCGACTGGGGCCGCGCGGCGCTGAAGCGATTAAGGATAACGCAGAGGCGCGGCATTCGTGGAGGCATGGAGAGAGATGCCCTGTTCGGCGGCTGCCGGGGGCGATGCGAATCCCACGGAAGAAACCAACCAGGGTGCGCACGATTCGCATCATTTCTGGGCCAAGCGTTTGAGGATTCCTGGAGGCGCGGTGGAGTTGCCTGCTCAAGGTACCTGAGTAGAAACAAGGAAGGAAGGAGGGGGCAAGATTTTGGCGGGAGATTTCTGACGGAGTGATTGCGGGAAGCCGCTGGTACTTGGGGTACGCGAAAAGTTCGCGAAGGTGGAAAGAATTGCCTCGTTCTTGGAGCGGCTGCGGAGCTAAAGATTCTGTTTTTAGCGAGTTAATGAGGCAGCCAGGGGAGAGCGGGGTGCTTCTAAATTAAGCGGGAGGCCATGATGCTTTTGACGAAAAGACACTACTTGATGCTGGGAGGAGCAGGGGCGCTGGTTGTGGCCGTGGGAGCAGGAGCCGTAACGCTGCACCGTCGGATGGAGGCGCCAAAAATCGTGGAAATCACAGTGCCGGAATCCACGCCCATTCATGTGACGCTGGACCAAGCGATAGCCAGCGACGAAAACAGACCGGGGGACCACTTTGAGGCGACCGTGTCGCACCCGGTTGTCGTGGATGGCCGAACTGTGATTCCCGAGGGGGCGAGTGTAGAAGGATTGGTGGTGGATGTACACCGCTCCGGACGGTTGAAAGGCCGAGGGAGCTTGCGGCTGGCGCTGGAGAGTGTGGAAGTGGGCGGGCAGGAGTACGACGTGGAGACCGACTCGTCGCGCAGAGTGGGAGGCAGGCACAAGAACCATGACTTGGAATGGATTGGAGGCGGGGCGGGCGGCGCGGCGTTGATTGGCGCGATTGCAGGTGGAGGTGAAGGGGCCTTGATCGGCGGACCGGTGGGCGCGGGAGCTGGAACGGCGCTGGCATTTCTGACGGGAAGAAAAGACGTTCACTTGCACCCGGAAACGCCGCTTACGTTTGAACTGGCGGAGCCTTTGACGATACCGATGAAGAGCGCGAGGGAAGGCTGAGTTAACGCCCGAACGGCGCAAAAATCGGTGAGCGAAGAGCGGGCGGTCTTGTCCAACGGATTGGACGAGGTCGCCCGTTCTGATTTTTTGCGGAGACGGAAGAGAGGCGGATCGATAACCGGAACGCAGGCCGCTTGGTGTAGATATTTTCGTTTCTTACTTTGGAGCCGGCTGAAGCTTCTTGGGGGATTGAGCAGAGCGCTCGGAGCGGCGTTCTTGTTCGACGTGCTGGGTGCAATCGGCGATTTCGTCGTCGAGTTTCTTGATTTCGAGGGCAAGACGAAAATCCTCGGGATGCTTTGCGTATTTTTCGAAGAGCGAATTGCGCTGGGATTTTAAATCATCGCGTTTTTTCTTCCAGACACCTGCAACTGCGAGCATGGGGTTGGCCTCACGACTAGTGTGCACCCATTTTAGTCAATCGGAACAGCGGAAATACGATTTGTTTCGATGCCTGCCCCACGGATTGGAGGAATGCAAGAAACCAGAATCGCCCGCCAAGCGCGACAGAGAGGAAGCGCGGAAGGATTGCGGGACGAAAAAGACGAATTACGATGGCAAATGCGGAAGAAATGTTGTATTTCCATTGCGCTCGGAATTGCGGAGGTCCCATGGGGAAGCGTTTACTGAAATGGAGTGTGCTGCTGTTTTGCGCGGCATTGCTCGCGGCAGGCACATCCTCGGGGCCGGCTGATGAGGGCGCGAAGCTGGATGCTTATGTGCGCGCCGAGATGCAGAGAGAGCGGATTCCCGGGCTGGCATTGGGAGTTTATCGAGACGGAAAAATCGTCAAGGCACAAGGGTATGGCATAGCCAACCTGGAGTGGAACGCTCCAGCGAAGGCGGACACGATCTTCCAATCGGGCTCGGTGGGAAAGCAATTTGTCGCGACGGCGGTGATGATGCTGGTGGAGGAGGGAAAGGTCGGGCTTGATGATCCCGTTCAGAAATATTTTCCGGATGCGCCCGAGACATGGAAAGACATCAAGGTTCGCAATTTGCTGAGCCACACCTCCGGGCTCGGAGAATACGAAAACGGACAGCGCACCAAGCCGGACGGGCCATTTTATCTGCGGCTGGATATGACGGAAGACGAGCTGTACAAAAGAATCAAGGCCATGCCCATGGATTTCAACCCGGGAGAAGATTGGAGCTATCGCAACACCAATTATGTCTTGCTGGGAATCATGATTCACAGAGTGACGGGCAAATTTTATGGCGACTATTTGCAGGAGCGCATCTTCCGCCCGCTGGGAATGACTTCGACGCGGATCATCAGCGATAGGGACATCATTTTGCACCGCGCTGCGGGCTATGAACTGGTCAAAGGGGACCTGAAAAATCAGGATTGGGTTTCTCCAACGTTTAACTCGACAGGCGATGGGACCCTATACTTTACAGTTCTTGACTTGGCGAAATGGGACGCAGCGCTCTATACGGAGAAGCTGGTGAAGCGGTCGAGCCTCGAACAGATGTGGACAGTGGTGAAACTGAACAACGGACAACCCAATAAGGCGAACTACGGATTCGCCTGGGAAATTAACCACATCAACGGGCACAAGGTGATTGAACACGGCGGAGCGTGGCAGGGATTTACGTGCGATATCTCCAGGTACGTGGACGATAGGCTGACCGTCGTGGTACTGACCAATCTTGACGCGCGCCATGCGCAACCTGGCAAGATTGCGCACACAGTGGCGGGCTTCTACGTTCCGGCGCTTGCGCCCGTGGAACCCAAACCGATTGAAGACGGAGAACCGCAGACGACCGCTCTGTTTCGAAACGTTCTGCAGAACATTGCCTCCGGAAACGCCGACCCGGAGCAGTTCACTGTGGGGATGCGGGCAAAACTTTTTCCAGACGAGATCCATGGATGGAGCGACTTCTTGAGCGACCAGGGGGCCCTAAAGTCTGTAGAGCTGATCAAGAGAGCTGAAGAAGGCGATCTGCGCAGCTATGAATACAGGGCGAACTTTGAACACAGAGAATTTCTCTTTTCGCTGCAACTGAGCAAAGACAACAAAATCGCGGCACTGGATCTTTCGGGGGAGTGAACCCGGCGAAAAACTCGGATAGACGACTAGCGGGGATTCCCTAGTTACAGACGGGCCAGCAAGAGCGGCAGGCTCGAGGGGACAAAGGCAAATCTGCGATAGACTACGGGCACGATGGGTACCCACAAATGAGCGGACTTCCGCAACTCTTGCCAACCAGCGCCACCGCGGAAACGTTTGGCGGCGTTACTTATCACATTGACGGGGAGCTTGTGCCGGTGCTCACGGTCGATGTATCCGCGAGGCCTATTTATTTCGAGCATCACATCCTTTTGTGGAAGCACCCTACGGTGCAGATCGGCTTGAAGCCGATGAAGGGGGCGCTGAAGCGGATGATGGCGGGGATCCAGGTGTTTGTGACGGAGGCGCGCGGGGCGGGGATGATCGCGTTCAGCCGCGATGGAGCGGGGCACATTGTTCCGATTCACCTGCCGCAAGGACTGGAACTGCACGTCCGCGAGCATCAATTTTTGGCGGCGACGGACAGCATTGACTACAGCTTCGAACGAGTACGGGGCGCGGCGAACATGCTTTTCGGCGGTACTGGATTTTTCATCGATAAATTTCACAGCCACGCAGGTGACGGGATTTTGTGGCTGCATGGCTATGGGAACGTGTTTGAAAAGGTGCTGGGACCGGGGGAGATTATCGATATCGAACCCGGGGGCTGGCTGTACAAAGCACCCACGGTTCGGATGGAGACGGTAATGGACCGGATTACGAGCGGGATCTTCGGAGGATTCAATTTGATCGTGAACCGATTCACGGGGCCGGGACGGGTGGGAATTCAGTCGATGTATATGCATTACCCGACGGCGGAGTAATCGAAGGTTGCGCGAAGATCGCCATGGCCATGCGCTAGTTTCGTAAGCGGAGCGGTGCGGCGAAAATTGCTATCTTGATCGAATGGGCGAGCGAGAGAGGTTGAGGCCATGCGGCGAATACCAGGCTGGGCGGCGTGTTTCGTTGCTGCGATCGCGGTGGTGTGCTTGCAGACGGAAACTCGGGCTGCGAATTCCGGGGATGCCAAGGATACGGCAGCTCACGCGAAGGCGCGGGATACGGGCGCGGCGAATTCGTGGGACCAGAAAGCAGCGGCGGCTTACCTCGACCAAAGAGCGGAGTGGTGGATGGGGTGGCCGAAGGCGGCGCGAGACCATGAAACGTTTTGCGTGTCTTGCCATACGGCGGTGCCTTACGCGATGGCGAGGCCGCTGCTCCGCGGGGCGCTGGCGGAACAGGGACTTTCAGAGAACGAACGGCGATTGCTTGAGAATGTGACGAAGCGCGTGCGGCTCTGGAAGGAAGTCGCGCCGTTCTATAGCGACGCAGACCGGGGTGTGTACAAGACGGTGGAGTCACGAGGGACGGAATCGGTTTTGAATGCACTGATCTTAGCTAGTCATGATGCAAGCAATGTTCCAAGCAGCGGTGCGCGGAATGGACATTTGAGCGACGATACACGCACCGCGTTCGAGAATATGTGGGCCGAGCAGCAGACCACGGGAGAGGACAAGGGCGCGTGGCGATGGTTGCGCTTCAAGAACGAGCCGTGGGAAGCGGACGACTCTGATTACTATGGAGCAGCGCTTGCGGCTGTCGCGGTCGGAATGGCTCCGGGGAATTACCGCGCGAGACCGGAAATCCAAAACAATTTGAAGATGCTGCAAGAATATTTGAACCGGGAGTGCGCGGCGCAGACCACGATCAACCGGGCTGTGCTGCTGTGGGCTTCGGCGAAAGTGCCGGGACTGCTCGAGGCGAAACTACAGAAGGCAGTCATCAACGAGCTGATGAGCAAACAACAGACGGACGGAGGATGGAGCCTGTCTTCGCTGGTTGGGGACTGGAAGCGGCACGATGGAACGCCGCAAGAAGCGGAGAGCGACGGATATGCGACGGGCCTGATCACGTTCGCACTGCAGCAGGCGGGAATTGCGCGGGACAATGCACAATTGAAGCGGGGGCTTGCGTGGCTGGCCGGAAACCAAAACAAAACGAGCGGTTCTTGGGTGGCTTACTCCTTAAATAAAAACGTAGAGCATCATATAAGTCCCGAGACGGCGCTCTTTATGAATGACGCGGCGACGGCTTACGCGGTGTTTGCGCTCAGCGGATCAAACGACCGCTAAAACCCTAAACAAAGTATCAGCCCAGTCCGAAACTTCGCGCGAATAGCGCATGCCTCGGGCTATTGCCAGCCAATACGGAGCAGCGAAAGACCTTGGCGGGGCAGGGTGAATCGCAGGTGCGCTGCGCCTTGATCGATACGAATGAATGAGGGTGACGCCAGCAGCTGCAATTGGCCGGCCTTCTTGAGTTGTTCGTATTGAAGCGGAGAAGGAGATTGTGGCGATCCCATTTCCTTCCAGGCCGTGAACGAATTGCTGTGATCGGCATCGATGCCGAAGTGTTCAAGCAGAGCGTGGTCGACATTTGCTGGCAATCCGTTGACCAGGAGATCGATTTGGGCCGGCTCGACGGGCAGATCATCGTCGTGGTAGTTCCAGACGAGGATTTCCATTTCGTGGTCTTTGCGAGTGGCGATGGCGTTTATGTCCGGCTGGCCGCGGACACCGGCGCGCAAAACTTCGTCGGCGGAAAGCGCCGCGGAACTTTCCGCTTTCACGCGTGCGCCGCTGAGCAGGCCAAACATGCGAAATGCGTTTAGCACGGGCTTGTCCAGCCCGTTGGTGGCCAGGTCGCGGAAGCCCTCGAAATACGGCTGGTCTTCAAACTCGAAGGACCAAGTGACCGCGCCGACGCAATTGATTTGTTCCCGGCGAGACAACTCGTAGATCGCGTTCAGGGTTTCCGCCGTATACGACGCATACTGCGCGCCGTTGCGATAGGCGTTCTGAGGATAGACACGCGCGGAACAGGCCGCACACCCTTCCGGGTCGGATTCTCCGAGAATAATTGGTGTGCGCCGCCACTCAGGAAAAGAAGCAACGATTTTGAAACCCGCTTCTATCGAGGCTAATTGGCGGGCGATGCCCATTTGAACGTGGCCGTCTTGCCAGGCAACCGCTCCCTTGGGATGAAAGCTGACGAAATCCAGGGGCGAACCGATTTTGCCCGTGGCGAGGTTGCGTTCGCGTGCGCAGTGTTCGAGAAACATGCGCAGGAAGTCGGCCGCTTTGGGAGAAGCGGGACCCGTTGTGTCGGGCCCGCCGACAGTGGCGCCAGGCAAAGCCTTGAGAATGGCAGCAACGGAAAAATCATAAAGCTTGAAATATTCTTCTGGAGTTCCTTTCCAATAGTCGATGTCGGGTTCATTCCAGATTTCCCAAAGCCAGGTATTCGTTTCGGCTTCGCCGTAGCGATCGCGCAGATGCGCAACAAAGGCATATACGACGTCTGCCCATTTTTGGTAGTCCTTCGGCGGATAAGCCCAGCCGGTGAAAATCGAGCCTTGAGGGAAGTTGTGACGATAGGGGAGTGGATGGGTGGAGAGAGCTTCGGGCATGAAGGCGACTTCGACGAGGGGCTTGATTCGCAATTCGTGGAAGGTGTCGAAGATGCGGTCGAGAATCGTCCAGCTATAGACGGGATGGCCCTGAGCGTCTTCGGTGTAAACATTCGTCGAGCCCCACTTGAGGGAAGCCGATCCATCGCCGGTGTTCAGCAGATTATGGACGCGGATGTGGACTGGGACAGAGCTAAGAGCTGAGAGTTCGCCGAGCAGCTTCTTGCCGTTTGAGGCATAGGTGTAGTTCGGTTCGTCGTAACCAAAATAATGCCAGATGGGCGGGAGGCCGCCGTCTGGTTCATCGACATGGACCTGAATATTTACCGCCGAAGCGAATCGTTGTGCCACGCAGGGAGCAACAATCAGCGCGAAAGAGGCGAAGATTGGGGATGACCGGCGAAGGAGCGAGAACAGAGAATGCATGGCAGCGTGGCGTTGGGGCCGTCGTTCGATCAAAGCATGCTTGGACATGCGATGAATTCTAACTGAAGAGCCGGGTTGAAGCGCGGCATCTGGGCAGACGAAGAGAAAGGCACGGAAGAGGCCGTGGGTTCGCGCTCGACTGGGGGCTTTCTGACTCCCAAAGGGGGATGAATACGAATGGCGAGTTCGCGAATCTAATGATGTATGAAAATACGAGCGGGGCTGATTGGCTTCATCGTGGCGTTTCAATCCATTCTGTTTTTGACACATTTTTTCCTGTATGAGACGTGGGTGTTTTCGGCCAGGGGAAGCGACGGAGCTAGGTCCTTGTGGCTCAAATTGAGTCTCGCCGTTTTATCGGTAAGTTTTCTTGCGGCCTCGCTGCTGGCGTTTCGGTATACGAATGCGGCGCTTCGGGTGTTTTACCGGGCCGCGGCGGTTTGGCTGGGTGTGCTGAGCTTCCTCTTTCTCGCGGCGGTTACTTCATGGATTGTTTTCGGCGCGCTACGGCTGGCAGGATTGGATGCAAACTTCCACAGGATCGCTGAGGTATCATTCGGCGCTGGGTTGCTGGCAGGAATCTATGGAGTTTTCAACGCGAGCTGGACGCGCATTACGCGAATCACCGTGAGGCTGGCGAACTTGCCCGAGGCGTGGCGCGGGCGAAGAGCAGCGCTGATCAGCGATTTGCACCTTGGACACGTGCGAAACGGCAATTTTCTGCGCCGGATGGTGGCGAAAATTTTGAAGGAAGAGCCGGATGCGATTTTTATCGCGGGGGATTTGTACGACGGCACGGCTATCGACGCGAAGCGGGCCGCGGAGCCATTGAGCGGGCTCACCGCGCCGCATGGGGTGTATTTTGTGGCGGGGAATCACGAACAGTTTGGGGACGACAGCAAGTATTTGCGCGCGGTGGAAGCGGCCGGGGTGCGCGTGCTTAGCAACGAAAAGGTGGAAGAGGACGGCTTGCAGATTATCGGCGTGCCATACCGGCATGCGCGGCAGGACGCGCATTTTGCATCTGTGCTGCAAGAGATCGGCCTAGATCGCCAGCGCGCAAGCATTTTGCTAACGCATGCGCCGGACCATCCGGGGGTTGCGGAGGCGGCAGGCGTATCGCTGCAACTTTCCGGACACACGCACGTTGGACAATTCATTCCCTGGAGCTGGATGGCCCGGCGGATTTACCGGCAATTTGTTTACGGGTTGAGCCGGATCGGAAAAATGCAGGTGTTCACTTCGAGCGGAGCGGGAACGTGGGGACCGCCGCTGCGGTTGGGGTCGAATCCGGAGATTGTGGTGCTCGAGTTTCAGTGAAGCTTGCGAACACGCGGCGTGTGGGAAAAAACATAAAACAAGATTGAAGGGTGCTGTGCGCGGCCCGGCAAAGAATGGTTACACCGGCCGGCGGATGCCGAGTTTGCGCATGCGAGCCTGGAGGGTCGTGCGCTTCATGCCGAGGATAGCGGCGGCGCCTTTGGGTCCGGCGATGCGCCATTCGGTTTGACGAAGGGCGCGGAGAATGTGCTGGCGCTCGGCTTCTTCAAGGGTGGAGATGAGGGAAGCAGCGGAAGTTGAAGAGGTGAAGGACGAAGAGGAGTCTTCGCCTGCGGCGGAATTTCCCTGATGGTTTCCGATGTCGTTAGATTTTAATTCTCCGACTGGGACACGGAGTTCTTTTCCTGGAGAGAGAAGCACGGCGCGCTCGACGAAGTTTTCGAGTTCGCGAATGTTGCCGGGCCAGGAGTAGTTTGCGAGAGCTTCCATGGCGTCGGCGGGAATGTACGCGACGGTTTTGTTGAGGCGGCGGCTGAATTTCTGTACGAAATAGCGGACGAGGAGGGGAACGTCCTCGCGCCGCTCGCGAAGGGCGGGGATCTGGATGGGGAAAACGTTGAGGCGGTAGAAGAGGTCGCTGCGGAAGGCACGGTCGGCGACGAGCTTGGCGAGATCGCCGTTGGTCGCGGCGACGACGCGGACGTCGACGCGCTGTGTGTGATTGCTGCCGAGGCGCTCGAACTCCTGCTCTTGCAGTACGCGCAGGAGCTTGGGCTGCAGCTCGAGCGGGAGGTCGGCGACTTCATCGAGAAAAAGAGTGCCGCGGTCGGCCAGCTCGAAGCGGCCGATTTTTTGCGTGAGAGCGCCGGTAAAAGCGCCGCGCTCGTGGCCAAAGAGCTCGGATTCAAGAAGGCCGCTGGGGATGGCGGCGCAATTGATCTTGACGAAAGTGCGCTCGCGGCGCGGGCTGAGATTGTGGATGGCGCGGGCGATCAGCTCCTTGCCGGTACCGGTCTCGCCCGTGACGAGCACGGCGGTGCCGGCGGGAGCGACCAGCTCGACCTGGGCGAGGGCGCGCTTGAGCGCTGGACTGTCGCCGATAATTTCCTCAAAATTGAATTCACTCCGAATTTCTTCCTCGAGATAGAGTTTTTCCTCGGCGAGCTTGTCTTTCAGAGCGTCAATCTGTTTGAAAGCCAGAGCATTTTCCACGGCGATGGCGATTTGCGCGGCGACTTGCTGGAGAAGTTCGAGGTCCTGAGGAGAGAAAGCATCCTCGCGGCGGCTGGCAAGATTGAGAGTGCCGAAAGTACGGCCATGGGTAATCAGAGGAACGCAGCAGATGGTTTGAACGCCCTCGCCGCGGAGCAAGCGGATGGCTTCCGAGGGAAAGCGGTCAATTTCCGAACCATGTGCGAGAAGAGGCTTATTGCTGGCGAAGCATTGGCCAGCGGGAGTTGCGTCAAAGGAAACAATTATCTCCTGCTTAATGAAACCGGGACGGCCGGGAAAATCGAGGGCGTAGATTTTGAGGAGTCCGGTGGCGTGATCGAGGAGAGCCAAACTAGTGAAGTCGTGATGGATGACTCGTTCGAGAGAGGCGACGATGCCGCGGAATAGCTCGGGGAGCTCCCGTGTCGAGACGAGAACGTTATTGACCTCGAGGAGGACCTGGAGGCGATCACGCTCGCGGGCGAGCTGCGCTTGGTAGGCTTGGGAGGTTTCGGAATTGAGGGCGTTATCGACGGCGACGGCGACTTGGCTGCCGACACGCTGCATGAATTGAAGTTCTGTATCGGTGATGCCCTGGGGAACGAGGCGGCCAAAACCCATGGCGCCGAGGCGACGCTGCGCGGTGGTAAGCGGAACCATGGCCAAAGAACGAACGCCGACTTCGCGGAGCCGCTGGAGAAAATCGGGGAAGCGCGGATCGTCTTCCGTGTCGCTGACGACGAAGGGTTTCTGAGACTGCCAAACCCAGCCGGAAGGGTGGCCCTCGATGGGCGTTTCGCTGCCGGTCTTGACGGGAGTAGGAAGACGAGTTTCGAGAATGTGGAGGCGCATGACGTTGCGCGCGGGGTCGTGAAGAACAAGGGTAAGGAAATCAAAATCGACGACGCAGTGAAGACGCTCGGCCAGATCGTGAAAGAGAGCCGCGAGGTCGCGATGCTGGGCGATGGATTCCGCTACTTCGAGCAGAGCTTCGAGCTGACGCCGGGAGTGTTCGAGCGGCGCTGGGGGAATTACTTCGGGCGGGGAAATAACGGGATCCGCCATAGAAAGCAGGATAGCATCCGGGTTGGGAGAGGCTCAACCAAAGGCGCCTTCGGCCAGCGCTCGGTCCTACATCTAGGCGGGCGCGGTGGCGGAAACGGTGCGCCGGATGACGCTTTCGGCGAAGCGCTCCATTTCCTCGAGCTGAGGGCTGAATTGCAGAAGAACGAGATT
This sequence comes from Candidatus Acidiferrum sp., assembly GCA_049800195.1. Lineage (GTDB taxonomy): Bacteria > Acidobacteriota > Terriglobia > Acidiferrales > UBA7541 > Acidiferrum. The sequence goes on along the minus strand of JBARJI010000013.1, from coordinate 12,525 downwards.
GACGCCCGCGGCTTCAAACTGGGCGAGCCGCTCTGAAGCTTGTTCAGGCGTGCCTACCAAGCCTGAGCGCAAGCCGCGATTGGAAACCGAGTAGTCTTCGAGCGAAACACGCTGCTCGAGCTGCGTTCCCGCGAGCCATTGCTGGTAGTTGGCATAACCTGCAGCGGACTGTTGAACGTCGGTGATGCGCTTCAGCTCGTCCTGCGCTTCTCGTTCGGTTTCCCGGACGATGGCGTATCCGGCGACTCCGAATTTAAGGGGCGGAAGATTGTGGCGCGCGCGGCGTGCGCGCAAATCGGCGATTTTTTCAGCCACGCGTTCGGGCGGATCGCCGTGCATGAGGTACGCGTCGCACTTCTCGGCGATGAGGTCCTTGGCCGCGGGGGATTCGCCGCCTGCATAGACCGTTGGATGCGGCTGAGCGACGGGCTTTGGCTCGAGGATGTTGTCCTCAACGCGGTAATACTTTCCGGCGTACGAAAAATGGTCCTGCGACCAGACGCCGTGCAGCACGTCCAGCCATTCGTTGGTACGCGCGTAGCGGTCGTCGTGTTGCTCGAAGCCTACGCCGTACTTTTTCGCTTCATCCGCCCACCATGACGATACAACGTTCAGGCTGAGGCGGCCGTCGCAGATGTGGTCGATATTGGCGGCTTGCTTGGCCAACAGCGCAGGAAGATGGAAGGTTGGCCGAACGGCGACCATTAGTTCGAGGCGGTCCGTGACGGCGGCCAACGCGGCAGCTGTGGACCAGGCATCGAGCGATGGCGCTTGCACGCCTTTGATGTCATTTAAATTCAGCTCGGCGATGAGCGTGAGGTCGTAGCCCAGTTGCTCGCTTCGCTGCGCGAGTTTTTTCACGTACGGCCAGCTCGCTTGCATGTTTTCGTCCGCAACGTTGCGCAGCCAGCCGCCGAATACGGGGAGCCAGTAGCCGAATCTCATCGAATACTCCCTGTGGAAACAAGCCCGCCACTTTGGCTGTTCTCGTGAAGACGCGCTTCGGCAATGAGATAGTCCGCGAGCCGGGCGTAAGGATTGAAGCCGATCACACGCTCCGGATCGGAAACAAAATTCGAGAGCGCGTTGATGTCGTAAAAGAGCTGGCGGCCGGTGCGGTCGTCAATGACGTACTCGATACCGCCCACTTCGATGCCGGCAACTTCCATGATGCGCTCGACCTCGTCGATGACTTGCCGCGGCGGCTCGTAGGCTCCGACTGTAAGTCCCGATTTTGGGGCGTCGATGGGGCAAGCGAGACGTGTGAGTTCTTCGCCCTTCGTGTTTTTGCAGATGTCCGCAGGGCAAAGGTCGAAAGTGTCGCCGGTAATGTGGATTTGAATCGCGTAGAGATATTCGCCGCCGAGAACTTCAACGCGCGTGATCACGCCGTCGCGCGCAGCGAAAAATTCTTGCACTAGAGCGGTGTTATCGATTCCAAAGGACAAGCTATTCTCTTCAACGGCCGCACGCAATTCGTGCGCAGAGCTAAACCGTTTTATGCCCGCGCCGCTGCCTCCGATATTGGGTTTAATGATCAAGGGATAGCCGATGGCCTCGGCGGCGCTAAGCGCTTGCGAGTGATGGTTGATCACGCGCGCCTTGGGATACTGCAAGCCCAAAGCTTCGAGCAGCGTGCACTGCAAGGCTTTGGAGATTTCGTGAGTGAAAGCGCGGGAGCCGTTCACCACGCGGACGCCTTTCTCTTCCAAATGCGCCAAATAGTTAAGCGTGTAAAAGATTCCGTGACCAACGCCCCGCTGCCACGCGGAAGGACTCATGCGATTGAAGAGCAGTGAATATTCGCGTTCCTTTGCAGCGACGTCGTATTGATGATTGCGGGCGTCGACCCTTACCCAGTTCACGCCACGCGCGTCGAGCTGCTCGAAGAGCGGACGGAACCAATGCTGCTGCTCGTAGTAGACGGCGATGGGTTTTCCATCACCGTGCTCCTTACCGTTTCCACTTGCCGCGTTGCTCATGGCACTCAACTCCTCATTGGCTTTGCAAAGAAAAAGGGCCGCTTGTTCCGAGCGGCCCTGGATTCCTTTTGGGTTTAGGCTTGCGCTAGACCGAAGGACTTCCCATGCCGCTGGCAGGGGTACACATACAAGCACAGCATGGACACGCGCAGGCCTGCACGCTGGCGAAAACGCCTCGCGTAGCGCACGAGGGTCCGGTCTGAATTGCCAACCTCATAGAATGCTCAGTATACCGCCGCAAAATGTCAGCGCAACAACAAATCCGGGCGGTTACGCTGGGTCTTTTCGAGGGCGGCTGCACGGCGCCAATTCGCAACTTCGGCATGATTGCCGCCGATTAAAACATCGGGGACCTTCCAGCCGCGAAAATCGGCAGGTCTTGTGTAATGGGGAAAATCCAGAAGAAGATGATTCGTAAAGCGCGAGTCATGGCTCGCCGCTGAGCCAAGAGGCTCGGCGCCAGGCTCGACGGCCATGGCGTGCCGTACCCCTACGGGCGAAGCAGCCTTCGACGCAGCGGGAATTGGGCTGAAGGATTCGTTCTGAGAGGAAGCTTCGTTGCCGAGCGCGCCGGGAACAAGGCGCGTGACCGCATCGATGACCAGCATCGCTGGGAGTTCACCGCCGCTAAGTACATAATCCCCGACAGAGGTCTCTTCGCTAGCGAGATGATCGGCGACGCGCTCATCGACGCCTTCGTACCGGCCGCAAATCAAGACGATTCGTTCCAGCTCCGCGTACCGCCGCGCCGTTTCCTGATTGAAAAGAATTCCGGCAGCCGACATCAGGACAATGGCCGTCTTCGGGTCAGGCGAAGCGGGCTGCTGAGCGTTTCCCAAGCTGTGTCCGAGCAGCGCTTCGACTGCCTCGAAGAGCGGTTCTGGCTTGAGCACCATACCCTCGTCTCCGCCGAACGGGCGATCATCAACGCTGCGGTGCCGATCTTTGGTGAACACGCGTAGGTCCTGCACATGGACCTCGACGAGGCCCGTCTCGCGGGCGCGCCGCAGGATGCCGTGCTCGAGCGGGCCAGCAAAAAATTCCGGGAAAATAGTGATCAGGTCGAAGCGCATTGCTGCCGCTAGTCTAGCGTAGTCGCGGGTCTACTACTCATCGTTCAAATTGCGAAGGCCCTCGGGAAGCACCACCTCGATACGCCGAGCCGCGATATTGATGCGCGTACAGATATCCTCGGCCAGAGGCACGAGCAGTTCGCCGCTGGGTGTCTCGACTACAAGGAGCGGCGTGCCCGACACACCTTCTCCCGTGAATTGAACTTCCTTGACCACCCCGAGCGATGAGGGAACGGTTGGCAGCGAAGAAGCAGACGAGGAAACCACAGAGCGGCTTTCAGAAGCTTCAAAGACGGAGCAACCGATCAAATCATCGACAAAATATTGGCCGAGAGGAAGCGAGACGCGCTTCTCGATCGGTAACAGCACCTCAAAGCCGCGAAACTTCTCCGCCTCTGAGATCGAATTGCAGCCTTCGAAATGAAAAACGGCCTGGCCTTTGTGGTTCTGGCTGAGCCAGCAGGATTTTAGCGCGATGGAACGGGGCTCCGTGTTTCCAGAGACACGGCTCGGGCCGAGGTAAACTCCCGTCAGTCGCGTTAGCCGTTCGGGAAAGTCCGTGAGAAGTTCCGCGGCTACCTCGCCTTTATTGCCACGGGGCCGGAGAACGCGCGCGACAATCACCCAGCGCTGAGATTCTGGGATCAATCTTCAAGAATCTCGAGCGTATAGCGCTTCTTCAATTTCATGCCTGCCGCGCCGAGAAGCGTGCGCACCGCTTTAGCCGTGCGTCCCTGCCTCCCGATCACTTTGCCCAAGTCTTCCGGATTCACCCGTAGCTCAAGGACGGTGACTTGCGAGCCGTCGACCGGTCTGACTTCTACATCTTCGGGGTGGTCTACCAGAGCCTTGGCAATGGCTTCGACCAGCTCTTTCATCCTTCACCTCCTCGTGCTCGACTTTCCACTGGTCGTGGGAAAGGCGCCCTCGCTTTGACCGGGGACGCGCAAGAGATGGGGATTTCTTTGGAGTTACGCGATCTTCTGTTGGCGGATGAAGCTTCGCACGGTGTCGCTGGGTTGCGCACCGACTCCGAGCCAATGTTTGATGCGCTCGGTGTCAAGCTTGATCTCCGCGGGCTTTTTCAGCGGATCGTAGGTCCCCACTGCTTCAACAACGCGCCCATTGCGGGGCCGCGTCCTCTCAATAACGACAACACGGTAAAACGGCTTCTTCTTCTTCCCAATCCTGGACAAACGAATAGTGAGCACTAACTCTTGCCTCCACTCGCTATCTTAGCCTGTTCGGACCGTTTGCGGCAATCGGAGAGTCGGGATATCGATTTATTGCCGGATGTAGGTCCGAAACCCTCGGAAAGCGCGGCTGGCTTCTCCAGACCATTCAGGAAGGCCGTTACGGGTCGGCTCCGGACGGCGGATGGCCATTTTCAACTTAGCAATCGCAATGTAACGCGGGGAGCGCGATAATGCCCGCAACACACTGGAGAAGCTATGAGCGAAAAGAAAGAAGTCTCTCGCCGTACCTTTTTGACCAACGTCGCCACAGGCAGCGCCGCAATCGCCATCGTCCCGAGGCACGTGCTCGGCCGGGGTTTTACACCGCCGAGCGACATGCTGAACATTGCTGGAATAGGCGTAGGCGGCATGGGCCGCACCAATCTTATCAATCTTTCGAGCCAAAACATCGTGGCCCTCTGCGACGTCGATTGGGGCTATGCCGACAAAGGTTTTGACAGCCTCGACACCGAAATTAAGGACCTGCAAAAACGGCTCGACCAGCCTGACCCGCAGCCGGCGCCTGGTAAGCCCGCCGTTGAATTTGATCGCGTCAAGGCCAAGGCGCGTCTAGCGGGAATGATTCGCCTGAAAAACGAGCATTTGCCAAAAGCCAAGCGCTATCAAGATTATCGCGAGATGTTCGAGCACCAGAAGGACATCGACGCCGTCCTAGTCGCCACTCCCGACCACATGCATGGCCACGTGGCCCTCGCCGCCATGGCGCTCGGAAAACATGTCTACGTGCAGAAGCCGTTGGCTTGGTCCATTGCGGAAGCACGGCAGCTTGCCCAGCGCGCCAAAGAAACCAAAGTCGCCACCCAGATGGGCAATCAGGGCCATTCTTTGAACGACGCGCGCACCACGGTCGAATATATTCAAGCCGGGGCGATTGGCGAAGTGCGCGAAGTCCACGTTTGGACGAATCGTCCGCTCGGCTTTTGGCCGCAGGGCGTGCCGCGTCCCGCGGCTTTGAAGGAACCCGCCAATACTCTTCGCTGGAATGGCCAAGGCGTAAACGAGCGTCTGGCCGCCGCTCTGGCGGGGAATTACCCCGTTCCCGACAAACTATCCTGGGATCTTTTTCTCGGCGTAGCTCCGCCAGTGGACTATCACCCCATCTACCACCCGTTCAACTGGCGCGGCTGGTCGGATTGGGGAGTTGGGGCTATCGGAGACATGGGCGCGCATTTGATCGACCACTCGATGTGGGCGCTCGAGCTCGGCTTCCCGACGAGCGTCGAGACCGTCTCGACTCCTTTCAACGGCGTCTCTTACCCGCACGCCACACAGACCTTTTACGATTTCCCGGCGCGCGGCTTGATGCCGCCCGTCAAGATGACCTGGTACGACGGCGGGCTTATGCCGGACAAGCCCGAGGAGCTTGGCGATGAAGACCTAAACAAAGGAGGCGGCGCTCTGCTGATCGGAAGCAAAGGCAAACTGCTCCACGATACCTACGGATTGAAGCCACGATTGCTGCCGAAGTCGCTCAACGATTCTTACGGCAAGCCACCGTTGAAGCTGCCGCGCATCACGAACGAAGACCACGAAATGAACTGGGTGAACGCCGCCAAAGGCACTGCGGAGGCTTCCTGCCCATTCGAATATGCAGCGCGGCTCACTGAGGTCATGCTGCTTGGCGTCGTCGCTCTTCACGCCGGGAAGAAAATTAATTACGACGGCGCGAACATGCACGTCACAAACGTCGCGCAAGCCAACGACTTTTTACGCCGCGAATATCGCCAGGGTTGGGCATGAACATTCGAAATTAGAAGGCCCGGCCGCCGGAACTGTCAGGCCAGACGATTGAGGCCGTTGAACGCCGCCGTTTTGTAGCACTCCGCCAAGGTGGGATAGTTGAAGACCGTATTGATGAAATACGTGATTTTGCCTTTGAGCTTGAAGACTGCTTGCCCGATGTGCAGCAACTCCGCCGCATCTTCGCCAAAAATGTGCACTCCGAGCAGCTCAAGGGTTTCGCGGTGAAATAGCAGCTTGAGCCGCCCCTCCGTGTGTCCCGTAATCTGGCCGCGCGCAATCTCGCGGTAATACGCCAGCCCCACTTCGTACGGAACGTCGGCGTCGGTGAGCTGCTCTTCTGTTTTACCGATGAAAGAAATCTGCGGAATCGTGTAGATTCCGTACGGATAACTCGCGGGATCTGTATGAACCTGCAAACCGAACGCGCGCGCCGCCGCGATGCGTCCCTGCTCCATTGAAACGGAGGCCAGGCTGGGGAATCCGATGACGTCGCCCACCGCGAAAATGTGCGGCTGCGATGTGTGGAAATCCGCGTCAACTTTGATGCGTCCGCGGTTGTCGGCCTCAATCCCGGCGGCAGCCAGGTCAAGCTGGTCGACGTTGCCTTGCCGGCCCACCGCGTACAGCAAAGCGTCGCCATTGATGCGTTTCTTGCTTACCAGATTCGCGGCCACTTTTCCGTCCGGCAATTCTTCCACGCTCTCGACTTCTTCATTCAGCCGCAGCGTCGCCCGGTGATCGCGCATCTGGTAAGTCAGTGCCTCGACCATTTCCGTATCGGCAAATTCCAGAAGCCGCGGCCGCTTTTCCACGATGATCACGCGCACGCCGAGCGTCGCAAACATACACGCATATTCCACCCCAATCACTCCGCCTCCGACAACTATCAGCGTCCGCGGAATCTGCGGCATCGTCAGGATTTGATCGCTGTCGATGATGTTGCGGCCATTGATGGGAACTTTGGGATTGAGAGCCGGCTTCGTTCCCGTGGCAATTACGAAGTATTGCCCCTCGAGTTCGGTGTACCCGTTACCGTTTTCGACGCGAAGGTGGCGCGGATCGATGAACTTGCCGAAGCCGTGCAGGACATCAACGCCGTTGCGCCGGAGCTGGTCCTGCGTGACGGCAACTTCGTTTTCGATCACGCGCTGGACGCGGAAGTTCAAATCCCCCATCGTCACGTTTTCTTTGACGTTGTAATTCGATCCGTAGAAACTCTTGGAATAAAAACCGGAAAGATGCAGCACGGCTTCGCGCATCGTCTTGCTGGGAATTGTTCCGGTATTGATGCACACGCCGCCGACTGCGGCCCGCTTTTCGACCACCGCGACGCGCTTTCCAGCCTTCGCTCCCTGGATGGCGGCACGCTGCCCGCCAGGCCCGGAGCCAATCACGATCAGATCATACGGTTGCATTCGAGGATTCCAGTGAACTCTCTTCTTCCGGGGCGCCGCTCGGCGGGGTTTTCACCGTGATAGGAGTATAAACGACGCTTCGGGCGCGTAGCGCGGGAATTTCCGGCGAGTTACCATCGCCAGCCGCCAGCCGCATGAAATGGTCCTGCGTGGAAAATCCATGGCCATTGCGCAGCGCGCGCGGACGCGCATACGTCCCTTCGGGGCCCAGAATGCGCGCCTTTCGCGTGTCGGCAAGATAGGAGGAAAGAATCTCGTTGCAGACGCGCTCGCAATGCTGCGGGTCCTTCAGCGGAAATAATACTTCCACGCGTTCATACAGGTTTCTTGGCATCCAATCCGCGCTTCCCAAATAGATTTCCGGCTTCCCCCCGTTTTCGAAATAAAAAATCCGGCTGTGCTCCAAGAAACGCCCCACGATGCTGCGCACCCGAATGCGGCTGCTCACGCCGCGTAGTCCCGGAACAAGCGCGCACTGGCCGCGCACAATCAAGTCAATTTCGACGCCGGCGCGCGACGCGCGGTAGAGCGCCTGAATGATCGGCGGATCGATAACCGCGTTGACTTTGGCGATGATGCGAGCGGGACGCCTTCGCTGGGCATGGCGAGCCTCGCGGTCGATCAGCGCGATGCAGGTCTTTGCCAAGTCGCGCGGCGCCAGCAGGAGGGGCTTGTAATTCGGCTGCTCCGCATACGCCGTCAAGAAATTAAACACATTGTGTACCGCGCCTGTGATCGCTTCGTCTTGCGTAAGCAGGCTCAGATCGCTGTAGTAGCGCGCCGTCGAGGGATTGTAATTCCCCGTGCCTAGATGCGCGTAGCGACGAATCTTGCCGTCCGGATCGTTTCGTACGACCAACGCGAGCTTGGCATGCGTTTTCAGCCCCACCACCCCGTGAAAAACTTGTACCCCGGCGTCCTCGAAACTCCGCGCCCAGCGAATATTCGTCGCCTCATCGAAGCTGGCTTTAAGCTCCACCACAACCGTGACTTCTTTTTTCCCAGCGGCGTCCAGCAATGCGCGCGCAACCGGCGAGTCCGAATTGGTTCGATAAAGCGTCTGCTTGATGGATAGAACCCGTGGATCTTCCGCCGCCGTCTGCAGAAAATTCACGACCGTATCGTAGGACTCATAAGGATGGTGTAGCAGAAACCCTTGCCGTCGAATCGCTTCGAACATCGAATCAGCGTCGTGGCCCACGCGGACCTGCCGCGGCGCGAACGGAGGATATTTCAGATCGGGGCGCGGCGTTTCTTCATAGAGGTGAAAGAGCCGCTGCAAATTCACGGGCCCATGAGCGCGAAAGACGAGGGACTCATCCAGTTCGAACATAGAGATGAGCCGGTCGATAATATCCGCATGCGCGTTAGTGTCGATTTCCAGCCGCACCGCGTCGCCCTTGCGCCGCTGCGAAACCTGCGAATCGACGGCATCAAGCAAGCTGCGCGCTTCTTCTTCTTCCAGATAAAGATTGCTGTTCCGCGTGATCCGGAAGGGGGCTGACGCCAGAATTTCATATCCGCGATAAAGCTTCGCGGCATAGGCAGACACGATCTCCTGTAGCGGCACATAGTGGATGCCGGCGTCCGGCGCAGGAACACGCAAGAGGCGGGGCAGGGCGCGCGGCACGGTGACAACACCAAAATACGGCTTCCCGTTTCCGCTCCTCCGTCGCCGCAATAAAAAGGCAATGCAAAGCGCTTTGTTCAAAACGTGCGGAAAGGGATGCGACGGATCAACTGTCACGGGCGTCAGCATCGGAGAAACGCGCCGCTCAAAAAAAGTCTTCGCCGCCGATGCCGCCTTGCCCTCCAGCTGGCTTACTGGCAGAACACGGATACCCTCCTTCGCCAAGGCCGGAAGCAGTTCTTCGTTCCAGCATTTATATTGATCGCGGACCAGCACCTGCATGGCCGCCGACACTTTCTCCAGTTCTTGCTCCGCAGTCAAACCGTCGGGACTGATTTCTCTCGCGCCGTGCTCGATGCGCTGCAGGAAACTCGACACACGCACTTCGACGAACTCATCCAGATTGTTCGCCGTAATGGCCAGAAACTTGACACGTTCGAGCAGCGGATTTCCGATGTCTCTGGCCTCTTCGAGCACGCGGCGGTTGAACTCCAGCCACTCCAGGTGCCGGTTCAAATAGAAGCGCGGATCGTCAAGCGCAATGCGTTTCATAAGGTTTCTCGGGGACCAAGAGGAATAACTTACATGTGTTACGGAGAGATGAACGCGGCAAGGGAATGCTATTCTCTTCGGCGTCTGCGGGAGGCTTTGTGAAACTGGCGCACATACTTTTTACCATCGCGTTTTTTCTTTTTGCAAGTGGAGCCCACGCGCAAAACATGGAATCCCCTGCCGAAAAGCAAGCGGACGCGCTTTTTTCTGCCGTTACCCAAGAAGATGCCCCCGGAGTGGCGGTGCTTGTGCGGGGGGAATGGGCGCACCTTGTTTGAAAAGGGCTACGGAGTCCGCGATTTGCGGACACATGCGAAAATCGACGCGCATACCAATTTTCGTCTCGCTTCTTTCACCAAACAGTTTACCGCGATGGCCGTCATGTTGCTCGTCCACGACGGAAAGCTCCGCTATGAACAGACGCTTACGGACATATTCCCCGATTTCCCCGCCTACGGAAAGAGCCTCACAATTCGCAATCTTCTCAATCACACCGGCGGTTTGCCCGATTATGAAGATTTGATGCAAGCCGCGGAAATGGCGAAAGGTCCGCTGTGGTCGCCAGAACGCCAGATCCAAGACGACGAAGTGCTAACCCTCCTGAAAAAAGAAACGAAAGGAAAATTCGCGCCGGGTACGAGCTGGTCTTACAGCAATTCCGGCTATGTCGTTCTTGGCCTCATCGTCGCAAAGGCGTCCGGGCAGCCCTATCGAGATTTTCTTCGCACCCGCATCTTCTCGCCTCTGCACATGGACCACACCATCGTCTATCAAAAGAGGGAAAATGAAGTCGCGAGCCGCGCTTTCGGGTACTCAAAGGAAGGCGATACGCTGCAGGAGACCGACCAAAGTTCGACGTCCGCTACGCTGGGCGACGGCGGCATTTATTCGAATCTAGCAGATCTTGCCAAGTGGGACGATGCGTTGGGCAATCACATTCTGCTATCCCCCGCCGAAATGAGCCCCGCGTTCGTACCGGCAAAACTCGCGGATGGTTCACCGACGTTCTGGCCCGTCGGGGCCAACGACGACAACCTGCATCCCGGCAAGCCCGTCTCTTACGGTTTCGGCTGGTTTCTCGATGCTTACCTGGGGCATCCGCGTATGTGGCACACCGGCAGTACCATGGGCTTCCGCTCTGTCATCGAGCGCTTCACAACAGACGCTCTAACGATCATCCTTCTTTGCAATCGCACCGACCTCGATCCCGAGGCTCTCGCTTTGAAGACCGCCGATCTTTATTTGAAGCCAGTGGATTGAATTCGCCCGCGGACGGCAATGAGTTACGACAAGCCTGCCAGCTTGCCTAATCCCTTCATCTTCGCCCGCGCGGCCAGCGCGCCGTACTGTTTCATCATCGTGCGCATCTGCAGGTACTGCTTCAAAACCTGATTCACGTCCTGCACCGTCGTTCCACTGCCTTTAGCGATTCTCTTCCGCCGCTTTCCATCTATAATGTTGTGGTCGCGCCGCTCCTGATTCGTCATCGAGTTGATGATCGCCTCGACCTGTTTCAGCTTGCCCTCGTCAACTTTCGCATCCTTCGGAAGATTTTGCAGCGGTCCCATTTTTGGCAGCATGTCAACGAGCTGCTCCAGTGGCCCCATCTTGCGAATTTGCTTCAATTGGTCGCGGAAATCTTCCAACGTGAATCCCTCTTTGCGTAATTTACGCTCGAGGTCCGCGGCGGCCTTTCTGTCAACCGTCTGCTCGGCGCGCTCGATGAGCGACATGATGTCGCCCATGCCCAACACTCGCGAAACGATGCGCTCGGGATAAAATCCTTCCAGTGCGTCGTATTTTTCGCCAAGTCCCACGAACTTCACCGGCGCTCCGGACACTTTGCTGATGCTCAGCGCCGCCCCGCCGCGCGCATCGCCGTCCAGCTTCGTCAAAATCACGCCGGTCAATCCGAGCCGCTTATGAAATTCTCCCGCCGATCGCACTGCGTCCTGCCCAATCATGGCGTCTGCGATAAACAGAATCTCGCTGGGCACCAGTTCTTTCTTCAGCATGCTCAATTCGTTCATCAAATCGTCGTCGATGTGCAGGCGTCCGGCCGTATCCACAAGGATGACGTCGCTTGCGGAAAGTTTCGCTTCCTTGATCGCGCCTTTTACGATTTCGAGCGGCTTGTCCGTCCCCGCTCCAGGCCACAATGCCGTGCCCACTGCCTTCGCCACTTGCGCCAACTGCTCGCGCGCGGCAGGCCGGTATACGTCCGTCGAAACCACCAGCGGCCGGTGTCCATGCTGTACCAGCCATTTCGCCAGCTTGCCTGTCGTGGTCGTCTTACCAGAGCCTTGCAAGCCCACAATCATCCAAACGGAAGGCGGCCGCGAAGCGAAGAGCGGCTTGGCATGTTTCCCCAGCAAGGCGGTCAGTTCGTCGCGCACGACTTTGACTACCTGCTGGTCCGGCGAAAGTTGCAGCATCACTTCGCTGCCCAGCGCCTGCTTCCTAATGTTCGCCAGCAGCTCGTCGGCGACGCCCACGTTCACGTCGCCTTCGAGCAGCGCCTCGCGAATCTCCGCCAGCGCCGCGTCCAAGTGCTCGTCCGTGAGCTTCCCTTGCCCGCGCAAATTCTTGAATGTCCGCTGCAACTTCTCTGTCAGGTTTTCAAACATGGCCTGTGCCTCAAAATTGGGCTCATCCAGAATAACAGCCCAGAGGAGCGAGTGCACGCAGTGGTGCTAAATGGCTCGATCCAACCATTTCATCTAACAAATCCAGTTAGCAAAGATGCGATGTCATCCTGTCTATAACGACGTCGGTCCTGTCAAGACAAACCTCTCCGGGCACTTCCTGCGAAGTGTTTTCTCTTCACTTATAAGAATCTTTTTCTTCCTCGCGACCAAGGTTCGTGCCGTAATC
>JBARJI010000012.1:0-1900 GCA_049800195.1 Candidatus Acidiferrum sp. | reverse complement strand
TTCGCTTGGCTCCATAATTTCCGCCGACTCGTCAGCCGCTGGGAACATCAGGAAGCCAACTTCCTCGGCATGCTCCAGCTTGGCTGCTTCGTTATCCTCGTGAGACATTTATGAGACTGCTTCTAGTTGTAGGCCGATGACCTTACCAGCGTGCGCGGTCAATCACAGACTCGGAGGTTCTAATGTCGCAGTTTAGATATATTCGCCTTCTCAGCGTGCTCGCGGTCCTAGCCGTGGCAAGCGTCTGGAGCGTAAGCGCCCAGGAAAACAACGTCAATTGGGGTGATCAACCCAGGGAAATCAAGCACGTTTTCGTAATCGCCCTGGAAAATCACGACTGGACGCAGCCGGCGGCGGTCGCTGGCGGTATCCAGCCAATCTATCAGAATCCGAACGCTCCGTTCATCAATAGCCTTGTGAACGGGACCGCGGTGGTTTACGTTGACGGGCAACTCATAAACATCAGCAAGCAAGTTTCTTATGCCACGGCCTACCACAACGTTTTGGCAACTCCCAGCGGAAACAACCCGCATATTCATCCTTCCGAGCCGAACTACCTATGGGCGGAAGCGGGAACAAACTTTGGCGTTCTGAATGACAATGACCCGTTCGTCGTACCGGGCGGCACAGAGCTGCCGGCGGGCACGCAGCACTTGACCGGCCTCCTGCAGGCGGCCGGAAACACCTGGAAGTCGTATCAGGAAGACATCGACCTCCAGACCAACGCAGCCGGGCAATTAATCAATTTGCCGCTGCCTCCGGATGAGTGGACCGTGCCGCTCTCAAGCATTTCGGGGATCCTTGGTGCCAGCCCTTATCTAAATGCGTACAACGATTCTTCGCAGTACAACTACGCCGTCAAGCACAATGGGATGCCGTTTTTCCCCGATACCAGCGGCGGCGACAACACCACCACCTCGAATCCGTTGTCTCACAACTACGCCCCCCTCCAACAACTGGCATTCGATTTGGCGAATGACCGCGTGGGGGATTACAACTGGATTACGCCTGATCAATACAATGAGATGCACAGCGGTCTCACCGGCGGTTTTTCGGGCTTGACCGGCGATTCGGCCATGATCAAGGCGGGCGACAATACGTTGAGCCGGCTCGTCCCGCTGATCATGTCCTCGAGAGCCTATCAGGATGGCGGCGTGATCATCCTGTGGTGGGACGAATCCGAATCGGACGGCGTGGCGGGGGATAACGCGGACGACTTCAACCACACGATAGGAGAGATCATCATTTCTCCGCTTGCTCATGCCAACGTGAACGGCCTGCCTTATGCAAGTGCGATCAACTATTCCCATTCGTCCGATCTGCGGACCATGCAAGAAATCTTCCATGTCTCAGCGACAGGAGGTTCGTCACCATTTTTGGGCGATGCCGCCAACGCAACCGATTTGTCTGACCTGTTTGCGCCCGGAGTAATTCCCTCAAAACCATAGGGAAATGGACAGGTCAAACATTTTCAAAGAGCAACTGCCGGCGCAGAGGTCCCCGGTATACGATCTCTGCGCCGTTATTTTCTTGGGCGAGGTGCGGTTTTATTTCCTGTGGATGTTGGCAGCGTATGGGCTTGTTGCCGCGCTGCGAGGGTCTCGGGACAAGGAGCACTATTTGCCTGTGAAGCAGGCACTAAGAATCGAGCGCATGGCTGTGCGCAGGGACGAGTGAATGATCAAGAAATCGAGAGCAAGTGAAAAGAAATTTCGGGGCCGAGGCCTCAAACAACCGATCCTGGCAATCTGGCCATCAACCCCGAGACTTCAGACTAGAAGTTGTCTCATAAACACTTTCAGCCCACGGAAGAGTTGAAAGATAGTCCAAAACGGAGCAAATCGAATGCATGGATCTGACCGACGCCCAGTGGGCCATTCTCGAACCGCTGTTCCGGCCG
>JBARJI010000011.1:0-147503 GCA_049800195.1 Candidatus Acidiferrum sp. | reverse complement strand
CGGTTTTGGTTCTCACCCATTGGGTTCATACCTCCGGGGCGTCTTCACCACGTTCGCACCCTCATAAACATTGACGATTATCACGCTCCGAGGTTTCAGAATTATGAATCAAAAAGGAAATGCGGGTTGTAACGTCTTTCCACATCTCTTTATGGAGTTCCGGTCCAACCTCGCAAGACTGCGCAGATCCGGCAGTCACACAGTTTGTCACGGGCGGTGGCCCGGACTTCAGAAAATAAATGTTCGTAGGCATGGGATATCGCGGAGAGAATATCACTGCGGTATGTTCGGGGGAAGTACAGAGAGGCGAAGGGTGCGCCATTGCTAGCTAGCTGGGCCCAGTGGGATTTAGTTTGGGGGATTTTGCGAGTTTCCGTTCGGCCGAAAAATGGCGCGGTGAAGTGATTAATATTTTCCGTGGAAGACGGAGCGATTTATGTCGGGCCAGAACTCTTTCAGTATGTTGAAGACGCCGTCCAACGCCATTTGGGTGCCCCAACGTTGATAGGTTTTCACCCAGGGGTTAGATTGCTGCGGGTAATAGGCATTGCCGATACCGGCGGCGGCTCCGGCTCCCACGACCTCGGAAAGATTGAAGGTGCTGCTTCCCGCGTTCGTCCGCGTGATGAAAAGCCGGCTTACCGCATAGCCGGTGCGCTTAAGGAAGCCGCCTTTGCCCAGCGTGTAATATCTGGGATCTTCTCTCGTCACGACCGGCACGACCGCTTCGGTCATATAGTTTTCTATGCCGCCGTCGGCAAAAGTATGCCAATAGTAGCGGCCATAACCGGCTCCGCCTTGCCCAAAGGCGGGCTGTGATTTTTGGGCCATCGAAAGTCCCGCGAGCCCGCCGACGAGAATCAAATCGGAGTAGTCGAATGTGTCTTCCGTGGCCAGCCAGAATTCCCCCTTGATGCTCAGGGGAGGGAGCTGCGTGTTGGCGCTGACCGCCCGGTAATTGGGGATAATCCACAAGATTCTCTTGGTTTGCTGGCCTTCCTGGCCGTCGAGGCTGTCTGGATCCGTGGCGGAGGGCTTGGGTGCCGACGCGTCCGGCGGCGAGGGCTTGCCTTGCGAGGATGTGCTGGATGGTTGCGGCTCCTGGCTAAGCAATGAGACCTCGTCGGGAATCCACTGCGCGGTTCTTGCGGGCAGTTGCTCCAGCGCGCACGATGGCTGTTGAGCTTGAACACACACTCCTCCCAGCATCCCTGCGAACGCCGCAATCAGGCCAAACCATCGAACCGGCTTCAATTTCTACCCCCCGACCCGTGGCTCTTACTACCAGACCAACATCTGGCGCGCCCCGGGTATCTCCAGGCACGCGACTTATCAGATTCCTCGCACCGGCGCTTGGATGCATTCCTGTAAGACGCTGAATCAGGAGAAATACACCGTTATTTTTGGGCGCGGGAATAGTGGGTAATTTTGGCGTCGACGACTACGGCAATGTAGAGGCCAGCGGATAGGAATTGCATGACTTTGGAGCCTTTGCGGGCGAGTTGGGCCCAGCGGGATTTGGTTTGGGGATTTTGCTCGAGGGCGCGGTAGGGGATGCCGCCCACTTCGAAATCGACTTGGGCCAGGGCGCGCTTGGCGGTGCGCCGGATGGGGTAGGTTTGATCGCCCAGGGTGACTTGTTTGGAGCCGTCGACGAGAGTTTGGCGCCAGACGGAGAGGATGGCTTCGTCCAGCGCGGAATTGGAAGGATTGGCTGGCATGAGGCGAATGATAACGCAAACACAGTGGGGATGGGTGCGGGGAGAGCCACGAAAACGACCGGGCTAAAGGAGGCTACTTGAAATTAATTTCACTGCCAAGGCCAGCATGAGGTTGCGGAAAGCGATGGGCGATGTGGGCGGGAGAAGGGTGATTCACTTTGGAAGGGCGGCCGTCGGATTGTAAGCGAGAATGGGCTTCGACCCAGGAGGGCAAGGCGGAGGCTTCCTGCGGCCAGTGAGCGAGGGCGGCCTCGTCGCACCAATGAAGCAGCTTGCGCATGGCACGGCCATGTACGCCCGAAATCATGAATTTCTTGATGTCTGCTTCAGAAGCCCAAAGAGTGACAGTCCAAAAGATGCGATTGCGATCTTTCAAGAGCTTAACGGCGAGATTGCCCTCGGCGCGACCGGCCTGACGCGCGGAGCGAAGCGCGTAGAGGAGGAAGGGCGGGAAGAAACGCCAGGAACGGACGCGAAGGCGAGTGACAGAAAGAACTGGCATGGTCTAGAGCCTCGATCCAACAAGATCCCAGGAAGATTGGAAACAAAACAATTCCAGTATCCACGGAAGGGAGGGCTGAAATCCAGAGGACAAACTGCGGAGAGAGGTAGCGCTGCGCGAGAGGACGTCCGGCGAATTATCGGTCGCGGCGGAGGTGCTCGAGCCAGCGGGTCAGGATGGAGATGGAAGCCGGTTCGACGTCGATGAATTCGAGACCCATTCCGATCTTAGGCTTGACGATGCGGACGGTGGCGAGGGCTTCGACGCTTTCACCTTTGCGGGTAAGAGTGACGCGGGTGCGGGACTTCACGGCGAGGGGCTTGCTGGTACAAACGAAGCAGCCGCCCAGAGAGAGGTCCGAAGTGACACCTTCAGAGCGTGCGCCGGATTCGAGGTCGAGAACCTCGGCGTCGGCGGCGAAGGGATAGCGGATGGCGTAGCGGCGGTCTCGCAAGCTGACTTTGCGCACCGGGTCGTCGGAGATTCGGTCGTTCATGGAAATAACGTTGCCCACGGGCATTTTATCAGGGGAAAAGTGATCAGGATGAACCGGACAGGCGTTCCCCTCTGTTCTATAAGAAGGGTGCCAGAGAAGGGGAAAAATAGGGGAATCGCGAAGGACAGGAGGGCGAAAGAGGCAACAGGAGGAGCGGTTGGGGCGAGATGGGTGAGCAGAGGAGGAGATATTAGTTGGTAGGACAAAGCGGAGTGATGCCAAAGAGCCAGCGGCTAACGAGGATGATAATCTGAGAAGGTAGATTCCCCTCATGCTAAACGAAACAATGCGAAGCGACGGACTTCGG
Organism: Candidatus Acidiferrum sp.; assembly: GCA_049800195.1. Taxonomy (GTDB): domain Bacteria; phylum Acidobacteriota; class Terriglobia; order Acidiferrales; family UBA7541; genus Acidiferrum. The sequence continues at coordinate 144,477 of JBARJI010000011.1, read as the reverse complement.
CAGAGCGACCGCGTGAGTTTCCGCATGCCGGTGGAGGCATCGTGGACGACGAGCGGAGGCGCGACCGCGAAGCATACGGCGGAGACGCTGCTGGTGAGCCGGAGCGGAGGAGTTTTGCGGCTGGAAGCGAAGCTGACGGCGGGGCAAGAGATTATGCTGCGGCGGATCGAAGGCGATCAAGTGAAGGCCACGCGGGCGCGTGTGGTGGCGGAAATCGACCAGGAACCGGCGGGTTTTCTGTATGCGATTCACCTCTTGGAGCCGCGTGCGGATTTCTGGGACATCGACTTCCCTTCTCCACACAAGGCGGACGAGGCGCTGGCGCGGTTGTTGATGGAATGTGGATTCTGCCAGAGGCGCGAAGTGGTGTATTTGAATGAATTGGAGTTGAAGTCTTTCGAGGTCCGGAAATGCGTGGCGCGGCTGTGCAAGCACTGCGACACGCCATCGATTTGGATTGAAGCGCAGGCGGAGATTAAAACGCAAGAAAAAGGAGCGTCGCCAGAGCTGTCTGTGGAAGAACGGGTGATTCCCCGGCGGAACCGGACGCGCGTGAAAGCGCGGGTGTTGGCTTGCATTCGGAGACGGGGATTTCAGGAAGAAGTAGCGGTGTGCGAGGATTTGTCAAAGGGTGGGCTGAGTTTCCGCAGCCGGAACGAGTACCCGGAGGGGTCGCGAGTGGAAGTGGCGGTACCGTTCACGCCGGGGAGTGGCGCGATTTTTGTGCCGATACGTATTGTGTTTTCACAGGCGATTCCGTCGGCGGGATTATACCGGCACGGAGCGTCTTATATTCGGCCGCCTATGGATTCAGCGGACTAAAGCAGTTCCCCGCCAAGCAAGAAAACGTTTCGGAAAATCCTCAAACAATTAGTCCATGACAGAGGCGGTGTCGCGTTCGTGGCGGCGACGGTGTAGATAGTGCATGGCGATGTTGAGGTACGCAAGGCCACACGGGGTTTCGATGGCGATGACCATGGCTTCCGTGTCGGCGCTGCCTGCGAGGCCTTCGTCGTTCATGTGAATTTCCGGGGGGTACACTTTGAAGCGGAAGCCCTGGTCGTTGAGAAGCGTGACGGAATTGCCGATCACCATGTTGGCGAGCTCGCAAACGGTTTCGCGAACAACCTGGTCACTCTCCTGAACTTCGGAGCCCGCGAGATGGCCGGCGACTTTTATGGCGACTGCGGGCGAGAGATCAAGAATTACGCGGCCTTCGATGTCGCCTTTGATGGCGATGAGAGCGGCGACCCCTTTGCGGCGGTAAGTGTCCTCGTCCATGGTGAGGTCGAGAATTTTGGTCGGCGCTTGAACCAATTCGGCGAAAACGGCGTCGGCGGCGTTGATAAAGGGCTGGATGAGTTCCATTCTCATGCGCGGGTTTCTCCTGCGAAGGCGACGGGCGCGCCAGCGGCGTTGGGATCGTCACTGAGAACATAACGGAGAATTTCATAAAGGACTTCGGGCTTGACGGGTTTTTGCACGAAGTGTTTTGCGCCCTTCTGGAGCGCGGCCAGAATGTTTTCCTGATAGCCGACCGACGAGACCATGACGATGCGCGCTTCGCCATGCTGGCGAACGATGCGCTCGACGGCCTCGATGCCTTCCATCTGCGGCATGGTGATGTCCATGAGCACGATATCGGGCTTGGTGCGATTGAACTCCGCGATGGCGGTGAGGCCATCGCCGGCTTCTCCGGCGACTTCGCCGCCGAACATCTCAATCATCTTGATGATGTTCTTGCGAGCGAAGACCGAATCATCCACCACCAGGTAGCGAACGGGTTGATTGTCTTTCCGTAACAGAGCGGCAAATTGTTGCATGGCCTTCTCCTTCTCCCGGCACGGTTCTAAGTGCGATGGGAAGAAACGGGTGTCCTTTCCGATTTCTCGTTCTTATCGTTTTTATCGTTCCTGTCGAATTTCTCTGAGCTGGAGCGATCGCCGCCGTAGTTTTGAACCAGATAGGCGGGCAGACCGTCCAGGGGAATCACTTTGTTGGCATAGCCCTTGGAAATGGCGGCGCGAGGCATGCCACTGACGACGCAAGTATCTTCGCTCTGCGCGATGGTCATGCCGCCGGCGTCTTTGATTGCGCCGAGACCTTCGGCGCCATCTTCGCCCATGCCCGTCATCAAAAGGCCGACTGCGGTTAGGCCGAATTGCTGGGCAACGGAATGAAACAGAACGTCGGCCGATGGGCGGTGACCATTGACGGGCGGGCCATCGGAGAGAACGGCCATGTCTCCGCGAGGCATGCGGCGAACCATGATGTGGCGATTGCCGGGGCAAATTAGTACACGACCGGCGACGAGAAGGTCGCCAGAGCGTGCTTCCTGTACGTCGACGGCGCAGCATTCATCGAGGCGCTTCGCGAACATCTCCGTAAAACCTTCCGGCATGTGCTGAACAACAAGGACGCTTGCCGGAAAATCAGAAGGAATCTGCGAAAGAACGTATTGGAGGGCGTTTGGACCGCCAGTGGAAATGCCGATAGCGACGATGCGGTTGGGAGGAATCGAGGCACGAGCTGACTTCTTTTTGTGCTGAGGGGGGTCGTCGGAGACGACGGCGGCGGGCAGTTTGCGGCCGGCGGCGCGCTTGGCCACTTTGATTTTTTCGATGAGAAGATCAGCAATGGATTCGAGATGTCCGGCGGCGGCATCTTGAGGCTTGGGGACAAAGTCGATGGCACCGAGAGCGAGCGCTTTGAGCGTGGCGTAAGCGCCTTCCTTGGAGTGCGTACTAAAAAGAACGACGGGCATGGGAGCGCGGCGCATGATCAGACGGAGAGTCTCCATGCCGTCCATGCGAGGCATTTCGAGATCGAGCGTCACGACATCGGGATGCAGCTCTTCGATTTTCTTGAGGGCGAAAGCGCCGTCCATGGCGGTGCCGACGACTTCGATGGAAGGATCGCGGGCAAGGATCGAGGGAATCAACTTCCGCATCAGGGCGGAATCATCGACGACGAGAACTTTGATGCGGGCGGTCATGCGATGGCTCCCAGAGGAACGGAGCGCGAGAGACGCGAGAGAACGGCGGGCACGTTCAGAATGAGAACCACGGTGCCGTCGCCAAGAATGGAAGCGCCGCTGACGAGATCGCTCGCGACAATATCGCTCGGGAGGGCTTTGATGACAAGCTCCTCTTCGCCGACCATGCTGTCAACGACAAGGCCGAAGCGTTTTTCGGCGGAGCCGATGACAATGACAAAGCTTTTCTTTTTCTTGGGCTCGGTTTCGACGGCGCGTAGGCGGCTCAGGTGTTCGAGACGGACAAGCGTCAGAATTTGATCGCGGAGCTGGAGCACTTCGCGCTGGTCGACGCGATGGATTTCCATCTCGTTGATACGCGAAATCTCGACGACGGAGGAAAGCGGAACAGCAAAGAGCCGGCCACCGACGCGGAAGAGAAGCGTTTGAATGCTAGCAAGGGTCAGGGGCGCGCGAAGCTGGAAAGTGGTGCCGCGCGTCTTCTTAGTGGAAATGTGGACCGTGCCCTTTAGTTTATCCACAACGTTTCGCACAACATCCATCCCAACGCCGCGGCCGGAGACTTCCGTGATTTCGGAGGCGGTGCTGAAACCGGATTCAAAAATAAGATTGAGGGCTTCCTGCTCCGTGAGGCGCGCGGCTTCTTCGGGCTTAATGATTCCCTGCTTAACGGCTTGCTGGCGGACGCGGCCGGGATCGATGCCGCGCCCGTCATCGCGCACTTCGATGACAACTTGCGTGCCTTGATGATAGGCGTTGAGATAGACGGTGCCGCGCGCGGGCTTTCCGGCGGTGAGCCGTTCATCGGCGGGTTCGATGCCGTGATCGACCGCGTTGCGCACGAGATGCATGAGGGGCTCGCCCAGGGCGTCGAGAATGCTTTTATCGAGATCGGTGTTCTGACCGGCGACCTCCAAAGCCACATCTTTGCCGCACTGCTTGGCGACATCGCGAACGACGCGCGGAAAGCGGCGGAAGAGCTGCTCGACAGGCACCATACGAATTTTCAAAACGCACTTGTGAAGTTCGTCGAGGACACGGGACTGAAAACCAAGTGCATCGGCGAGCTTGGCGCGAACGGGGTCGCGAGCGTGACGCTGGTCAAACTCGGTGAGGGCGCGGTGCAGCATGGACTTGCCGATGATTAGTTCGCCTACGAGATTCATGACGGCATCGATGCGATTGGCGTCGACGCGAAGAGTGCTCTCAGCAACGGTCGCCACCGCGGATGCCGCTTGCCCTGGTTTGGCAGCTTCACCGGCGTCGCTGTGCTCGGCGGCACTCGCCACGGACTGGGCGGCCTGGGCTTCGAGAAGATCACCGAGAAGTTCATGCTCGGGAGTTTCTGCAGCGGCGGCGCGCTCGACGCGGACTTCGGAAACGATACTGGGAATGCGGCAGCGTTTCTTGATGGCGTCTTCGGGCTGGACGCTGGCGATAACAGCCTCGACAATTTCGACATTGGCGGCGGCGAGATTGTCTTCTGGGCGAAGAGCGATCAGCGTGCCGCAACCGTGGAGCACGTTTCGGATCAACTGAAAAGCGGCGGCGCGCATGAGGCTATCCGGATCGATGCGCATGGCGACGTTGTAAACGGCTTCGCCACGGTGGAGCGCTTCCGAGATCATGAGCTGCTCGTATTCGGTCCAGGCGAAAGCGGCGGGAACGCCCTCGGCGGGCTTGGGCGCTTCGGCGGCAGGAGATGTATCGGCAAGCAAGCCGCGAATCAAGCCATGGAGCGATTCGAGGCTGGGCAATTTTTTGCTGCGCTGATAGGCGGCGAGCATGGCTTCGAAGGAGTCGGCGGCGGCAAGGACGACTTCGGCAAACCGAGAGCCGTGCTGTTGTGCGACCTGGGGCGTGAGAACGTCTTCGAGTTCGTGAGCAAGCTGGCTCAATTTGTGGAAACCGACGGCCGCGGAATCACCCTTTAGGGTGTGCACGGCGCGGCGCACGCGGCGAATGACTTCTTCATCCGCCGGACGCGACTCAAGCTCGAGCCCCGCTTCGTTAAGCGACTGAAGCAGCTCATTCGCGCTCTCGAAAAAGATGGCGCGAAGCTCAGGATTGCGATCTTCGGGAGCTTTACTCACGAATTCGCCTCCACGCGCTGATAGGCGGTTCCGTTGTTCTCATGGACCATGCGGAATTTTTGCGTGAGGCCGAACAAGCTTTCGGCGTGACCCACAAAAAGGTAGCCGCCAGGATTCAAGCAATACCAAAACTTTTCAATCAGGCGCTTTTGTTCCGCCTCGTCGAAATAGATCATGACGTTGCGGCAAAGAATGATGTCGTTGCGGCGGGGAAGAAATTCGGTCTTGAGATTGTGAAAGTCGAACTGGACGAGTTGTTTGAGTAACGGCTTGATGGCGTACTTGTCGCCGGATTTTTCAAAGTAGCGCAGACGACAGGTGTAATCGACCGGCTCCATTTGCTGCTCGGTGTAAACGCCCTCCTGACCGACGCGCAGGCTTGCGTAGCTGATATCCGAGGCGACAATCTCGAGCTTCCAAGGCGGAGGGATTAATGGCTTGGGAGATGGCATCTCGAAAGGGAGCGGGTTGCGCAGGTAGTAGTAAGCGAGCGCGTCGCAAATCAGAATGGCGACGGAGTAAGGTTCCTGGCCGCTGGAGCAGCCAGCGCTCCAAACGCGCAGATTCCAATCACGGCGCTCCTGCTTTCTGCGCAACAAATCTTCCAATACATGTTTTTGCAAGAGATCGAGCTGCGGCTTGTTGCGGAAGAAGCTTGTTTCGTTGACGGTGAGATTTTCGAGGAGCAGTGCAAGCTCGGCGCGGCCCTCGCGGCTGGTCAGCAAGCGGTAGTAGCTGTAAAAAGAATCGAGCTGGCAAACCTTGAGCCGGCGCTGGAGACGGTCCTTCAAGAAATGCGACCGGCGCTCGTCAAAGAACATTCCACATTCCTGATAGACGAGCGTCTGCAGAAGCTTGAGCTCAGCTTCGGTGAGCTGGATTTGAGCGGTGAGAGTTCCCATGAAATAAGCGGCAATCCGTCTGTTAGGCTGGCCCCGGTGGGACGAGGAGCAGCATTAATTCGTGCTGGCGACGGTTTCCGCGGCCTCCTCGAGTCGTTTGAGCTCCGGCCGATGCAAAAGTTTGGAAATATCGAGCAAGATGATGAGCCGACCACTGAGTTTGCCAACTCCCGTGACGTAGCCGGATTCGCCATCGGCAAAGACAGAGCCGGGGGCTTCGATTTCCGATGGCGGAATCTTTAAAACCTCGGAAGCGGAGTTGACAATCAGGCCGAGCAGCTTGTTTTCGAGCTCGACGACTAAAATGCGGTTCTTTTTGTCCGGCTTCATCTCCGTGTGGCCGAAGCGCTTGCGAAGATCCATCACCGGAATGATCTTTCCCCGCAGATTGATGACGCCCTCGACTGTATCCGGCGCGCTGGGAACTGCAGTGATTTCCGGGACGCGGACAATCTCGCGCACGGCGCCGATGCGCACGCCATACGTTTCATTTCCGATACGGAAACCTACGATCTGTAGATCCTTTTCCATCGAGCGATCTCCGCCTTCTCAGGAACGCGCGAGCTCGGCGTATTCCAGCTCGCGTTCACGCGAAGAACTCTGATGACCACGACGCGGAGCAGCCTGTTCCGCTTGTCGGCCGCGGCCTTGCGCGGAACGGTCCAGAACAAAACGGTCCATGCTGTCGAGCAAGTTGCGGGAAAGTTTGAGCATCTGCTCGGCGGCAGCGGAAAGCTCGGTAGAGCTGGAAGCGGACTGCTGAACGAGTTCGCGCATCTTATCCATGGCCCGAACGACGGCTTGCGCGCCGGAAGCTTGCTCCTCGACGGCGGAATTGATTTCTTGAGTGATTTCCGTGAGGCGGCTGGTGGCTTTTGCGATTTGCGAGGAACCGACGGACTGCTCGTTGGTGGCCGCGCCGATTTCTTGGGAGAACTTGTAGACTTCCGTGACTACGTTGGAGATTTTGTGAAGGGCGGTACCGAGCTCGTTGCCGAGGCTGAGGCCCTCCTCGACGATGCGCGTGCTGCGCTCCATATTTTCGACGGCCTGGCGCGCTTCGCGCTGGATGCTTTGAATCAGGTCGGCGATTTCCTTGGTGGATTGGGTGGATTTTTCGGCGAGTTTGCGAACTTCGTCGGCCACAACGGCGAAACCCAGGCCGTGCTCACCGGCGCGAGCCGCTTCGATGGCCGCGTTCAGGGCGAGAAGATTGGTTTGCTCGGCGAGATCATCAATGACTTCAATGATCTTGCCGATGTCGTCGGCGCGATGGCCCAAGATATTGATGATTTCCGCGGAGGATTGAATGGCTTTATTCGTACGGTTGAGGCCGTCGGTGGCTTTTTCCATGGTCTGGATGCCGGTGACGACTTCTTCTCGGGAACGATTGGCGATATCGAGAAGTACTTTGGCAGTGTCCGCGACGCGCTGAATCGAGGTCACCATCTGGTCGATGGAAGCGGAAGTTTCGGCGACGCTGGAAGCCTGGACCTGCGTGTTTTTCACCACGTTTTGCACGTTGATGCTCATCTCATGCATCGTGCTGGTGACTTCCTCGATCGCGGAAGAAGCCTGGACGCTGACTTTTGCGGATTCATCGGCCGCGCCCGCGACTTGATTGGAGCCGGCGGAAACCTGGCCGGCGGAATCGCGTGTGGTGCGGACGAGTTCCTGGAGGCCGTGGGACATGCGAAGAAAGGCGTTGCCGAGAGTGTCGCGCTTGGAGCGGGGCACCACTTCTACGGCCAAATCGCCTTCGGCCACGGACATGGAAACGCTGGCCATTTCTTTCAAGTAGGCGACCATATTATTGAACGTCGTCGCTAAAGCGCCGATTTCGTCGTTGCGATGAATGTCAATGTTTTGATCGAGATCGCCGGAATCGCCGATTTCGCGGGCGACGGTGATGAGATGAGTGAGGGGCTCGCTGATCGATTTCGCGGTGGTGTAAGCGATGCCGATGCCCAACACCAAGGCGATGAACGTGCCAAAAGTGGTAGCGTACGAGCTGAATGAGCTGGCGCGGTCGGCAGAGTTGGAGATCTCGTCCGAAGATTTCGTGATATCAGCGCTGGATTGGTCCAGCACGGACGAGGATTTCGTGAGCCAGGAAGAAGGGTCCTTCTGGAGATAAAAGATTTGGAGATCCGAAACTGTAGCGTCCCCGGAGTCGACTTGATGGCGTTTGGCGATAAGAGGTTTGGCGAAATTGTCGGCCCAGTTTGCCTCGGTGCTCTCGACCTGGATCAGAGCGGTTTTAACGGCATCGTTGGTGGTTTGGGCCTCGCCACGCCGAATAAGATCGCTGACGTCGGAAAAGCCCCTGTTGACTTTTTCTTCGTCGCGGGGATCGCCGCTGAGGAGAAAATTGTCCATGTTGTGGCGGTTCAGCATGATTTGGTAGCGCACGGACTCGATGATGCGAACATTTTCCAAGGCGGATTTCGCGTCCGCGCGAGCAGAGCGCTCCTTGATGCCTGCGCCGATGTTGACGAGGAACAGCACGGCCAAAATGCCCAGAATCACGCCAAAGCCTAAGTAAAGCCTCTTCCCGATCGTCATTGCAAAATGCCTCCACTCAACCCGGCGAGGCGGATAGCTGCAAACCGCTCCTGCCGTTTACCGCGATTCCCCTAGTTCTGCGCGTTAAAATCGAATTCAACGATCTGCGTTGTTTCTTCCGCCGCGGGCGCGAATTTCCATTCCTTGACCGCATCCTGGCAAGCCTGGACGAGAAGCGGGTGACCGCCAATAACTCGAGTGCTTTTGACGCGGCCGTCGGGTGTAATCACGACTTCGATTTTCACCTTGCCGGACACGTTCATGCGCTTGGCAAGCAAGGGATATTCGGGAGTGACTTTGGATTTTACTTTGCGCTTGCCCTCGTCCGTGGTCCCCGATTGCCCAAAGCTATTGGCACCCAAGCAAAGACCGACGGCTGCGATCACAGCGACACGGATAAACCCTCTCCATCCGGATCTCATGGACACCAGCCCTCCTAAGTGTGGGAAAACCCCGATGGAGGAAAGGCACGTCTGTGGCCATGCGCCGGATGGCTTGCGAAGTTGATAGGCAGGGAGGCGAGCGGACCGCAAGTGTCCTAGAATGAAGAGTTAGTGAGTTGGGTTGCAGAGAAGAGCAGGTGCGTACCAAGCGGCATTTGTCTCAGAGGGCATGATGTTTGCAAGCTGAGGTCTCATGCTGAGACGAGGCGCGCGAAAAACGCGAGCGGAGAGTGGACGATTCAGCAACGCCGGTGAGAACTGCGGTTGACTCAGAATGAGATGGCTCGCTAGGGTGGTAAGGAACGATCATACTCAACTTGAGACGAGCGCCCACACGCGAACCCGTGAAGCGAGAGACGAAATCCGAGCGAAGCCCGCATTTATCCAGCCGATTGAAGAAGGCTGCCTTGCCGCCTCCTCCTTCCAAGGAGGCGGAAGAGTTGATGGAATTGGCGGTGGACGCCGCTCAGTCACGGCAGCTTCCGGAGTTCCTGGAGCGGTTCGCAGGGCGAGCGACACGGATGCTCGACGCGGCATGGGGCGGGGTGGCGGTATTTCGCGGGCGTGAAACGGACCTTTATTCGGCGTGCGAAGGCGAACAGGAGATAAGCGGGGGGCTGAAGAGCTGGATTATTTCGTCGGCTCGAGAAAGCCGAGTCGTTGCCGTCATCCGGGCGCTGCCGGACACTGAGGAAGCGCCCCCAGGGAGCACTGCCGGAGCGATAAGCGCGATTTTTGTACCGATCAGTGCGAGCGACAGCGAACGTCTTGGAATGCTGTGCTTGCTGAGGCGACGAAAAAGTCTGGACGCCAAGGAGAAGAAGCTACTGCGCGCTTTGGCGAGCCATGCGGCGCTATCGCTCGAGAATTTCCGGCGGTTTTCGCAACTTGAAAAATCCAAGAGGCAGTGGGTCGAAGATATAGACGCGATTAGCGACTATATCGTGGTTCACGACCGCGCCTGGAAAATCGTGCGCACGAACCGCTCGCTGGCTTCGCATCTCGGTGTACCACCCGTTGCGCTGGTGGGCGAAGCCATGAGCGGATTACGGCAAATCGCGGAAACTGGAAGCGATCTTCCCTGCCCCTTTTGCCGGGACACGCAGAGGGCGCGCGAGGAGTATGTGGCGGCGTCAGCGGAGCGAATTTTTCTGGTGTCGACTTCCAGGGCGCCGGGCGTGGCCGAAGACGACACAAGAACGATTCACGTATTGAAGGACATCACGGACCGGCGGGAAGCGGAGCGCAAATATCGAGAGCTGTTTGACAGCATCCAGGAAGGGCTTTTTTTCGCGACGCCGGACGGGCGATTTTTGGATGTGAACGATGCGATGGTAAGGATGTTGGGCTATGCATCGCGGGAGGAAATGCTGCGGGCGGACGTGAGCCCGCATCTTTATCCGGCACCGGCGGCGCGCGAGCGATTCTTGCAGGCGCTGGCCGAGCGCGGAGTCTTGCGGAACTACGAAGAGACGCTGAGACGAAAGGACGGGGCGCTGCTGCACACGCTGCAAAACATCACGGCGGTGCGCGACGCGCAAGGAAGGATTGCGCAGATTCGCGGTTTGATGCTGGATGTGACGGAGCAGAAATCGTTCCAATCGCAATTGCAGCGGGAACGGGATTTCAACCAGAAAATATTGAATACCACGCAGAGCATGATTCTGGTGCTGGATACGGCGGGGCTGATCAGCTACGCGAACCGGCGGTGCTACGACGCGGGCTACCGAGAAGACGAATTAATCGGGCACCGGCTGGTGGACTGGGTAGAGCCGTCTCACCAGAAAGATTTTGAAGCGGCGCTGGAGACCACTGCGAACGGACAGCAAGTGGAGAATCTCGAGTTGCAGGTGCGGCGAAGCGACGGATCGATGGGGCACTTCTCGATTAGCTTGAGCCCCATGCGCGACGAGCAGAACGCGGTGAACAGCGTTGTCGTGGTGATGACGGACATCACGGATGCGGTGTTGCTGCAAGCCAAGCTGGCGCACTCGGAAAGAATGGCGACGATCGGGCGATTGGTTTCGGGCGTGGCGCATGAAGTGAACAATCCGCTGGCGGCGATTCTGGGGTTTACAGACTTGCTGCTGGAAAACCCGGAAGTTCCGGTCTCGGCGCGGGAGGACTTGCAGATTATTTTGCAAGAGACGCAGCGAACGAAGGACATCGTGCAGGATTTGCTGAGCTTTGCGAGACAGCGGCCGGTGCAGCGCGAGCCCGTACAGGTCAATGTAGTGCTGCGGCAAACGATCAAACTGCGCAGTTATGATTTTGCGAGCCACGGCGTGGAGGTGAGCGAGGAGTTCGACGAAACGCTGGAGCCGGCGCTAGGAGACGCGCAACAACTTCAGCAAGTTTTCTTGAATATTCTGAACAATGCTTATGATGCCGTGCAAGAAACCGGGCGGCGCGGGCGGATTGCGATTCGAACGGAGCGGAGCGGAAATAGCGTGCAAGTGGTGGTCACAGACAACGGCACTGGTATTGCCGACCCACAGCATATTTTTGATCCGTTTTACACCACCAAGCAGCCGGGCAAAGGGACAGGGCTGGGATTGAGCATTTGCTACGGAATTGTGCGGGCGCATGGCGGCGAGATTCAGTGCTGGAACAATGCGGAAAACGGCGGGAGCACGTTTGTGGTGCGCATTCCGATCGCCGCGGAACTGCCGGCGAAGGCTGCGAAAGAGGCTGGGCGATGACGTTGCAAACGGCGGCTGGCCAGACTGCGCCAATTCTTTTGATTGAAGACGAGCCCTCCGTCATTGCTTTTCTCAAAGCAGCGTTGGAACGCAAAGGATACTCGGTGGTGAACGCGTCGTCGGGAGCAGAAGGCTTGAAACAGCTTGGCGGTGGCCGATATAGCGGAGTAATTTCGGACATCCGCATGCCTGGGGCGGTGAACGGGGCGGAGGTTCACGCGTGGATCCAAAAAAACCGACCCGAGCTTGGATCGAAAATTATTTTGATCAGCGGAGACACAGCCAACAGCGAGACACAAGCGCTGCTGGCACGTAGCGGGACGCCTTGCATCGAGAAACCGTTCCGTGTACACCAATTAATGTCGATTGTGGAGAAAACATTTGGGAAGCCATGAGTGACGACTTAAAAATACGATTGCTGGTGGTGGATGACGAGCAGAGCATCCGCAAGCTATGCATGACCATTGGGAATACGTTGGGGTATGCCTGCACGGAAGCGGAAAGTGCGGAAGCGGCGCTGGCGAAACTTGATGGCGACTCCCCGGATCTCGTCCTGACGGACCTGAAGCTTCCTACGCTTTCCGGCGTGGAACTCTTGAAGCAGGCAAAACTGGTTTTGCCACGGGCGGAAATCGCGATCATGACGGGGCACGGATCGATCGAGTCAGCGGTCGATGCCATGAAATTGGGCGCCTACGACTACATCGAGAAACCGTTTCGTGTCGAGAAGATGCGGTTGCTGCTGCAGCGTATGGCCGAAAAGGTCAGACTGGTGACTGAAAACGAGTTTTTGCGCGATCGCGTGAGCACCGAGGAGAATCTCGATGGAATCATCGGCACCTCGGCAAACATTCAGGATGTCCTAAGGATGGTGTCGCGGTTAAAAGATACGCGCACGCCTGTTTTGATTTCCGGCGAGAGCGGAACGGGCAAGGAACTGGTGGCCAGGGCGATTCACTTCCGGGGGGCCCTAGCGCAGACGCCGTTTGTCGCGGTGGATTGCGGATCGCTGGTACCCACGCTGATGGAGAGTGAACTTTTCGGCTACGAGAAGGGTGCATTTACCGGAGCGATAAAATCCAAAGCGGGACTTTTTCAAGCGGCCAACGGCGGAACGATCTTCTTGGATGAAATAGGCGAATTGCCGCTCGAGATGCAAGCCAAGCTCTTGAGAGTGCTTCAGGAGAAAGAAGTACGGCCGGTCGGAAGCAACGAAAAGGTGAACGTGGACGTGCGCGTGATTGCCGCGACGAACCGCGATTTGGAAGCAGCATATCGCGCCGGGACGTTTCGGAAAGATCTGTATTTCCGGCTAAACGTGGTGACCGTACACTTGCCGCCATTGCGCGACCGCCGATCCGACATTCCCATGCTCGTCCATCACTTCCTGGACCGGTATGCGCCGGATTCGCACTTGCAAGTGACGTCGGCGGCGATGAAGAGTTTGCTGAGCTACGAATGGCCAGGCAATATTCGCGAACTGGAAAATTGCATCGCTCGAGCGATTACGCTAGGCGACAGAAAAGTGATCGACGTGATTGACCTCCCCCCAGCGATCCGCAGCGAACAAACGGATTCTTCCACCGGCACTCCCCAAGATAGCAGTTCTCTTTCCACAACGGCTCTCGCAGAGATGGAGAAGATGACGATTCTTCGCGTTTTTGAGCAAGCTAATGGAGACAAAGCGCTAGCCGGACGGATGCTCGGAATTAGCCGCGCGACACTTTATCGCAAACTGAAACGCTACAACATCCCATTAAGGTCCGGTCCAGGAGACCAGGAAGACACTTCCGAGGAAGCCGCCCATCACGTGGAATGATGTCTCATGCCCGGCAGAGAGACGCGAAAACAACAAGAGGCTGAGACGGGGGCGTTTCAGCGTGAGACGATTGAGCCAGTTTAGTGTCACGGGAAAAATCTAAGTCGTTCGCTTTCTTCAATTTCTGGACATCCATCATTTCCTCCCCTTTGGCGTGCAGCGTGCATCTCTATCGCGGGGACGTTGTGTCCATTTGCGGCGGCACGTGTGCCAGACCGCAATGTTGACTGCGATCCTTGGACGACGGGGAGTTGAGAGGCAGGTAAGACGAACCATGGAATCGACCGTCACCGTGAGCGAGCAGGGCTGCGCGGAGCGATTGGCCCGCTTCTTTCCACAAGCCAATCCTGTTCGCGTACCTGTGCAGATCACAGCACTGCGGCCCGGAAGCGCCCGTTTGAGGGAGGCGACAGTTGTGGAGTTTGGCGGATCGGAACATGCGATCTTTCTCTCGAGTTTGCCGCTGGAGTTCGACGACAAGGTACGCATAGAACGTGATCGGCAAGGATGCACGGCGGAGGCAACCGTAATTGCCGTGCAATATCACGAAGGACATAAGGCGGTGGCCGTCCGATTCTCACAAGGCCCCTGCGCGTGGGTGACACAGCCGTGAACAAGCCGACTTCCATACTCAACATTCCAGCGCCAGAGAAACCATTACAATCCCGGCAGGCAAAGTGGATCGAGGATCGCTCGGTTTTCCCAATCTATCTGGCGCTTGCAAAACAACTCGAGATCGAAATTCCACTGCCCGCCGAGAAGAGGAACCTGCCCGACAAGCCGGACCTAGAACTGTTCGACGCCGTCGAAAGCTGGCTGGACGAAATGGACCAGCGCGTCGCGGTGCATGAATTGCGCAAACTGTTGCAAACAACGACGCTGAATGCCAACGAGAATAGCTTGTGCGCGTTGATCCACCGACATCTCAAAAAATCTTCCAAGAGCAACATTGACCGCGACAAGATCGACTTTCTGCTAGTGCAATACTTTGCGCTGTGCGCCCCTGCGAAGATTTACCACAAACAGATCGAACCTTCGGATGTGGCGCAGGTGATGTTTCCGGTGCTGGGAAGCGTGGAAGACACGACGCTCGGATGGTGCGCGCCGCTTGAACAGATGATCGAGACGTTGCGATCCTTCCGCAGCCTGCGCGAAATACTGAAGACGAATTTCATCGAGCAAGGCCGTAAAGTGAAAGAGACCGCGGGCGGAATGTTTTACGACCCCGCGGCGCTGCTGGCCTTCGTGCGGTTCAACTTTCTGCTGCGTCGGACGTTCATCGAGCTGATGCACGCAGATCTAATCGCCATTCGCTCGGGCTTGGCTCAGCTCGAAGCAGCTGGGGTAAAGGTCATAGACTGCCAAAGTCTCGGCCTCTCCAGTTCCGAGCCACTTGGCACAATTCGAGAGACAGCGGACGAATGGAAGCAGCCATTTCAGAAGGAATACACGGAACGCTCGGTGAATCAGACCTTTGAAAAGCTGCTGGGCTTGCGCGCGGACGTAGAACGAGCGTTGGAAAAGATCGCGCGAAAGGCGCCTGAAAATGCGGCTTCCGCGCCGAAAAGCGTAAGCCCTCGCGGCACCGAACCACCTAGTAACGCGGCTCGCGAGCGTGGGGCCGTGGAACCAACCACGCAAGCAGCGGAAAAACCAGCTGCCACCGGAGCGGGCAAGGCGACAGCTTCTCCGTCGCTCGATTTTGAAGGGTGCCTCGAAAAAATATGGGAACAGCTGATCGCTACGCCTCCCACGCGCGGGCGCTCCATGACCACCGTGAAAATTGGAGCAGCGCGCATCCTGATGTCCTCGTGGGAAGTAACTGCATTCGTGAGCGAAGACGGCCCGTCGGCGGAAGACCTGCGCCGCGCGGTGGTGGCGCGCGCGATGGTGACGGCGGCCGTCGAAGCCGCAAAGGAAACGGGCAACGCGACATCGATGGACAAAGCGCTCTCGATAGCGCGAATCGAAGTCTCACGCTTGCAGGAGCGCGTGGACATCGCCAAACAGGCTAAGGATACGGAAGCCGCGGTGAATTTAGGAATTAGCACGAAGCGCTTACTCTCGGCTTTGGATGAAGCCGAAAAACTGTAGGCGATTGGAATCTTCTCGGATTGTGCCGGGCAATTACTCTGGGAGCGGGTCCTCTGTGCGAAACGCTAGCGTTTTAATTCTGACTGATGAACCGGAATTTGCCCGCCTTTTGACGGCCTGTTGGCAAGCCGAGCGGCAAGCTCCGGGGATTACCGTCCTAAGCAGCGAACTCTGGAAAAACCACGAGGGGGCATCCCACGATCTTGTCGTGGTCGGGCCGGTTCTTGAGGGCAAGCTTTCCAGCGTATTGCGGTCCTTGGAACCCGCTGCCGCTGTGATTCTTTGTGTGCCGACGGACTCGCGCGAACTTGGGCAATTACGTTCGCGCTACCCGCGGCTGGTTCACATCCCTCTGCGGGAAGACTGGGCGCAAACTCTTCTGCTGGTTGCGGGCGAATCCTTGCGCCGCGCGGAGGCGCTTCGCCTCTCGAAGCAAGCCGAGCGCCGGGCGGCCAAAAACGAACATCACGCAACTCTAGGCCGATACATGATGGACATGAAGCACAGCGTCAACAACGCGTTGACCTCGATGCTGGGCAATGCGGAATTGCTGCT
Organism: Candidatus Acidiferrum sp.; assembly: GCA_049800195.1. GTDB lineage: Bacteria > Acidobacteriota > Terriglobia > Acidiferrales > UBA7541 > Acidiferrum. The sequence continues at coordinate 128,309 of JBARJI010000011.1, read as the reverse complement.
TTTGGAGCCGGGCCAACTCTCTTCGCAGTCCCTCGCACAGATTAAGACGATTCATAGCATGGCGCTGCGGATCAACGAAATAATGCAGAGATTCTCATCGCTGGCGAGCGAGATGAGGGAAGCTGAGAATACATCTCAAGCTGAGACAGAAGCGGAGTCGGCCTCGCCAACGGCGCGTCGCTGACATGGCGTGGTTGGTTCGTAAGCCGCTCATGCATAAGCCCTTATACCAGATAGACAAGACAGAGCACGGAGTTCATAGCCTGGCTGCTGACGTGCACCTCTGGTCTGCGGAGAATCATGGGGAGATGTCGATGCTGCAGAAAAAAGTACTCATCGTCGATGACTCGCCATCCCAGGTGAAGCTGATCGAGGGCTATCTTGAGCACGAGGGCTACCGGCTGGTGGGGTTGAACGACCCAGAACGAGTGGAAGAAGCGATTGCGATTGAGCGGCCAAGCGTGATTTTGCTGGACGTAGTGATGCCCAAGCGAAATGGCTTCCAGGTCTGCCGGGAATTGAAGAGCAACGCGGATTACAACGCAATACCCGTGATTCTAGTGACCTCGAAAAACACGGAAAGCGACCGATTTTGGGGACAGCAGCAAGGCGCCGACGGATATGTGACCAAGCCTTTTACCCGGGAAGAATTGCTGCGGGCCGTGCGGCGATTTGCATAGTGGAATTCTTGAGGAAGAATTGGCGATGAATGAAGATTTTCACCTCGTGCCGTTGCCAGCGGATGCGGACGACCTGCTCGAAGCTCTGGGGCCGATGGAAGAACGTCTCCCGGAATCGCAGTACTGCGTCTTCCGCAGCGGACGCGAACGATTTTGTTTGCCGGTGCTGGACGTCGAGGAAGTCCTGGATTGGCCGTTATTGACCAAGGTGCCGCTCGGCCCTGCGTATCTGGCGGGAATTTTCAATTTGCGCGGAGCAATTGTGCCGCTGATCGATATTGCCATCACGGAAGGACGTCGGCCGGGATTGCTGCCAAAGCATGTGGTGGTGGCCTCGCTGCGGGGCGAGGGCGTCCACGATGATTTGCGTATCGGCATAGCGGCGGACGAAGTCATTGGAACGTATTCGGTAAATGCCGAGGATTTGTTGGAACAAGCGCCAGAAAATGTGCCGCACTGCACCGGGATGCTGCGGCACGACGACCGTCTGGCCCTGATCATCGACTTGAGGAGAATGCTCGAGGTTTTTCCGGGACCCAGCATCTGAGCTTGTAAGAATGAGTTTGCGCGGGCCCCGCCGAATGCGGATAAGGGCGCCGCAAGAGAGAGTTGGAGGAAGGCATGAAATCGCGACTGAGTTCTACAATCTGGACACTGGTCCTGATGAATGGCGTCATTCTTTTCGCCGTACTGGGCTTGGCGTACAGCGCGGGGCGGCAATCCGGCGGAACATCTCTGTTTGACTTCGGGTCGCTGCCAAGCGGGGCAAGCGGCGCCGTGATGCTGGCCTTGCTGCTGGCCATCGGCATGGCCGTCTTTATGGCATGGCGGCTGGGAAGCAAGCTGCTAACGCCGGTGCAAGAGCTGGCACAATTTTCGGAGCGAATTGCCGCGGGTGATCCTCGAGCGAGGGTGGAAATCAATACGGGTGATGAACTCGGTTACATCGCGGAAAATCTGAATCGCGCGGTGGCAAAAGTCTCAAAAGCGACAAGCAACCAGGATGCGAATGATGCGTTGCAGCGCAGCATCACGGAATTGTTGACGGTCATCAACCAGGTGGCGCGCGGCGACTTGACGCTCCGCGGCAAAGTTACCAACGACGCTTTGGGGAACGTAGCGGACTCAATCAACTACATGCTGGACAACTTCACCAAGGTTTTGGAACGGGTGCGCAAAGCGGCCATGGAAGTTACGGCGTGCTCGAACAACATTCTCGTGGCAGCCGACCAGATGCAGGCCGGCGCGACGCAGCAAGATCAGGAAATCACGAACACATCGAGCGCCGTCGAAGAACTGACGGTTTCGATGAAACAGGTATCCAACAACGCCGAAGCGAGCGCGGAAGCAGCTCGCCGCGCACTGGACGCCGCCGAACAGGGCAACCGCGCGGTCCGCGACACGCTCGAAGGCATGCAGCGCATTCGCGCTTCGGTGCAAGCGACGGCCAAGAAGATCAAATCGCTAGGCGATCGGTCCCTGGAAATTTCGGAAATCATCAACGTCATCAACGACATCACGGAACAGACGAACTTGCTGGCGCTAAACGCGGCCATCGAAGCGGCGCGCGCGGGAGAGGCGGGACGTGGATTCGCGGTCGTCGCGGACGAAGTTCGCAAGCTCGCTGAACATAGCCGAAGTGCCACGAAGGATATCGCGGCGCTCATTAAGGCCATTCAGGCCGAGACGAACGAAGCCGTGGTGGTCATGGAGGAAGGGACGAAGGAAGTGGAGGGCGGAGCAACCCTTGCCGATCAGGCCGGACGGGCGCTAGACGCCATCTCAAACGTGGTGCGCCAGTCGGCGGAACTTGTGCAGGAAATCTCACTTGCCTCGAAACAACAGGTGCGTGGCACGGAGGGCGTGGCGCACGCCATGCAAATTATTTCGAGCATTACGCGCCAAACTTCTCAAGGGACTCGCGGAACGGTGGCTACGGTCAGCCAGCTCGTAAAACTTTCCGACCAGTTGAACGAAGCGCTGGCGCAGTTCCGAGCGACATCGAAGTCCGGAAACAATTTGGAAGATTCCGAGCGGCCTGTCCCAGCCGGCGCTCTGCGGTAGGCAGTGATTTTCTGCTCGGGCAAGCGGCCAGAGCTAAAGCGGGACTGGAATGAGCGAACGGCAAGGACCGGCGCACGGTCTTAGTGAACACGAATTGAGCGAGATCCGCATGCTGATCGAAGAGCGGACGGGAATTTGCTTCGATGAATCGCGCGAGCGGTTTTTCTCGACGCGCGTGAAGGAACACTTGCGCGCCAAGGGACTCGAACGCGGCACGGACTTGCTGCGGGCGATGCGGAAATCGAACGTGGAATACGAAGCGTTGCTCGAAGGGCTTCTAACCCAAGAGACGAGCTTCTTCCGGTATCCAAGCGTGTATGAGGCCTTTGAAAAACGCGTGCTGCCAGAGTTGCATGTCAAGAAGTTTTGGAAGAACCCGCGCAGTTTGCGCATTTGGAGCGCGGGCTGTTCGACCGGCGAGGAACCATATTCGATCGCGATCACCATCGCTGACTCGCTTACTTTTTCCGATTCCTGGAACGTGGAAATTCTTGCGACAGACGTGGGGCGGCACGCTCTGAAGAGCGCGGAACGCGGCGTTTATGCAGGGCGGAGCCTCGGGAGCGTCAGCCCCGAAAGACTGAGTACACATTTTGCCCAGGTGCATGGCGGTCATCAGGTAAAGCCTAGACTGCGCAAGCTGGTGACATTCGCGCAGATGAATCTGGCGTCAGCCGTTTACGTGGGCCGGATGGACATGATTTTCTGCATGAACGTGTTGATTTATTTTTCGGAAGAGCGGCGCCGGACGCTGGTCCAGCGCTTTTACGACACGCTCGAGCCCGGGGGTTACCTTTTTCTCGGCCATTCCGAATCGATTTCGAAGATGCCCGTGAAGTTTCAGGCCATTGTGCTGAATGACTGCATTCTGTATCGCAAACCCACGGCTGAGGAATTACAGAAACCGGAACTCGTAACGGAGGGACGCGCGTGAGCATGCCGGACCGCGAAGCCGTCGAGATGTTCCTTCAGGAAGCCTCCGAGCACCTGCAGTATTTGCGGGAGTACGTGAGCGTGTTGCAGGAAATCTCGCCGCGGCGAGAGGATCTCGAACGGCTTTATATTTCGGCGCATACACTGAGTGGGACTTCGGCGAGTTACGGCTTTCCGCGCTTTTCGGAGATTGCGGCGAAACTGGCGCACGTGTTCCAGTACGCGCTGAATGCTCCGCTCGGCGATGATCTGCATGGCCCACTCACGGAATTCTTGTCGGACGGCATCTCCCTGCTGGAAACGGATCTCCTGGAAATCAGCGATACGGGCAAGGAAAGCCTGGACGACATCGCCGCTTTCAAAGACCGCTATCGCTTCGCGTTTCCGACGGAACCTCCTCCCCTGAACTATCCTCAGCCGCAAACTTATTCGGAGGCAGTCAAAGCCTCCGCTCAGGAAACGGTTGTGGCGGCCGCGACGGGATCCTATTTCGACGCTCTGCCCACTGATGACGAAGTGGCCGACGAGATTTTGGAGTTCTTCCAGCCGGAAGCCGAAGAACATTTACAAGTGGTTAGCGACTGCCTGATTTCGCTCGAGGGCAACAACAACCCGGAAGAGATCAACAAGTTATTTCGCGCGATTCATACCGTGAAGGGCTCCGCGGCGCAAGTGGGTCTGAGCAGGCTGGGCGCAATCGCTCATCGCGTGGAAGACCTGATCGGGCGCTTGCGCGATGGCGAACTTGAACCTTCCCCCGCCGTCGTGGACATTTGTCTCGAATCCGTGGATGTGCTGAAGAAAACGCTGCATCGCCAGTGGCCTGACGAAAAGAGCATGCGCGCAGGTGTTGATTCCCTGCTTGGACGGATTGCGGAATTTGCGCCGGTCGAGGTGGAAGAGTCTGACGCGGTCGCTACAACCTCGGGTGCCCCGGGTGTATCTCCCGAAGCCACCGAACAAGTCGCTCCGGCCGTCACTCACGGAAAGAAGACTGCCAAGCCGGTGAGCCAGGCGGCGGCAAAATCCGTGCGTATTGCGCTATCGCGGCTCGACCGCATGATGAACACAGTCGGCGAGCTGGTCATCAATCGTACGCGAATGGTCGGGCGCGTTGCGGAACTGGAAAAGCTGGTCGATACTCTGAGCTTCTCGAAAGAGCGTCTGCAAGGAAAAGTCGGCGAATTCCAGGAGAAATACGAATTTAACCGCATTAGCTCTTCGCGGCAGGCGAGGCCCTGGAGCCCGTCGACGGCGCGGCAGACACTTACGAGCGCGGCCTCCGGCGATACTTCGTTCTGGTCGGAATTCAGCGAACTGGAAATGGATCGCTACGACGATTTCAACATTCTTTCGCGTTCGATGGCGGAAATTTCGGCGGACGTAAATGAAGTACTCTCGCAGCTCGAAGGATTCATCGGGCGCGTCGAGGGCGACATCGACGAATTCACAAAACTCGCCCACCACCTTCAAGACGAAATCACGGCAGCCCGCATGGTGCCCATCGGAACGCTGTATTCGAGGCTTTCTCGCGCGGTACGCGACGCGGCGAAATCGGCGGGAAAGCAAGTCGATCTCGATCTTTCCGGCAGCGAGACAGAACTCGACAACAACATCATCCAGCAGATTTCCGATCCTCTCGTGCACCTCGTCCGAAATTCGGTGGCTCATGGAATCGAGCGTCCCGAAGACCGCATCGCCGCAGGGAAGCCGGAACTGGGCAAGGTTTCGCTTCGTGCCTACCACCGCGGCAATCACATTTATATTGAAGTGGAAGACGACGGCCGTGGCATCGATTACGAGCGTGTGAAACAAAGCGCGATCGAGCGCGGACTGGTCTCGGCGGAAACCGCGGATCGCCTCACGGAACGCGACTTGCGCGAAATGCTCTTCCATCCTGGCTTTACGACGGCCCCAGTCAAAACCGAGTTGGCCGGGCGCGGCGTTGGTCTCGACGTGGTGCGCGCAAATCTAAACGCGCTCAACGGCGAGATCGACATCCAAAGCGTCAATGGTCAAGGCACGAAATTCACTCTCAAAGTGCCTCTAACGCTGATCATCTCGCCGGCGCTCTTTGTGCGTTGCGGAGTGACAAACTTCGCGCTGCCGTTGGCCGTCGTCGAAGAGATTCGGCGTTTACGCGCGGACGAAATTGAAGACGTGGGCGGAAAATTGCTCACGAAAGTGCGCGATGTCGTGACCGAAGTCGTCCGGCTGGACACCTATTTGGGCCTGCCGCCGCTTGAGCCCATCAATGGATATTTCCGAATGGTTGTCGCCAATGCGGGCAATCGGCAGATTGGCTTGGTCGTCGAAGAAGTGCTCGGCAAAGATGAAATCGTTATCAAGAATCTCGGCGAATATTTGCGCCGCGTAAAACTCTTCCCCGGCACAACGATTGCGCCGGATGGCAGCCTTATTCTGTTGATCGATCTCAACCGCATGGTGGCGAACGAGCCGACCGACCGTCGGCCGCTGCAAGCCAGCGCCAGCGCGGCGCGCATCTTCGCGCCGGGCTCGGCAGCTGTCGCGCGCGGCACAATTCCCGCGGAAGCCATCGACCGCGTTGAGCAGGAGCGACTGATCGTGGTAGCCGACGATTCCATCAGCGTTCGCAAATTCGTCGGCCGTATGCTCGAAAAGAACGGTTACCGCGTGAAGCTCGCCGCCGACGGCATGGAAGCCGCGGAACTGGTGACGCAGCACGGCTGCCATCTTGTGATCACGGACCTCGAGATGCCGCGCATGACAGGCTACGAACTTATGGTGCAACTGCGGCAAAGCCCGACGACGCGCCGTATTCCGGTGATGGTCGTTACATCACGCGCAGGTGCGAAACACCGCGATCGCGCGATGAAAGAAGGCGCGGCAGCTTTCCTAACTAAACCGGTCCAGGAAGATCAGTTGATTGCCGCCGTCGAACAACTCATGGGAACGGAGGCGCGACCAACCGCACCGGTTGCGTAACCGACCGACTATGGCCACCCCCGCAAACAAAAAATTCCGCGTGCTTATCGTGGACGACTCCGCCTTCATGCGCAAGGTGCTCGAAACGATTTTCAACGCCGACAATCAATTGCAGGTGGCCGGTCATGCAAAAGATGGCCGCGAAGCCGTGGCTCTCGCCGAATCGCTCAAGCCTGATGTCATCACCATGGACATCAATATGCCGCACGTCGACGGTCTACAGGCCACCGCGGAAATCATGACAACGAATCCGCGGCCGATTGTAATCGTGAGTTCAGAATCGAAAGAAGGCGCGGCAAGCACGCTGAAAGCACTCGAACTAGGCGCCATCGAGTTCGTGGCCAAGCCGTCAAGCGGTATCGATCTCGATATGCAGAGCGTGAAGGAAGATTTGCTTCGCAAGGTGCGCATAGCGGCTAAAGTCCGCGTCGTGCGCACGGCCTCTCGGCTAGCCTCGACCGTCCAGAAATCGAACGGCGATGGTACTCCGAAAACGGCGGCGCCACCTGTGGCTCCTCGCTCCGCTCCCAGCCCGGGGCTCGATCAGCGCTTCCCTGTCGTCGTGTTAGCGGCATCAACGGGCGGACCAGCGACCGTGATGCGCCTGGCCCCTGGTTTCACGCGCGACTTCCCCGCTGCCGTTATTCTCGTGCAGCACATGCCGGCCTCTTTCACAACGCAGTACGCAACACAACTCGCCGAGTTCACGGGCATCCGCGTAAAGGAAGCCGAGCCCAACGAAACATTGCAGCCCGGCACATTTTATATTTGTCCCGGCGGCCACCATTTGCGTGTCACGCCAACCGGCCGAATCCAGTTGGACGGAACGAGCGGCCGCATCAACGGCTACCTGCCCAACATGGATGCAACGATGGAATCCGTTGCCGCCTACGCGGGCGCCATGAGCATCGGCGCAATTCTCACCGGGATGGGCAATGACGGAGCCATTGGCGCGAAAGCCATTAAAACGGCCGGCGGCTTGGTGCTGGCACAGGATGAGGCCACGTGCGTCATCTTTGGGATGCCTGCCGAAGCCATTAAGGCCGGCGCCGTGGATCAAGTGCTGGGGATCGATGACATTTATCAAGCCATCGAAAAACGCGTGATCGGGATTTGCCGTCCCGCTCCCGCGGGAGTCCGCTGATGCGCGTGGCCACGCCACTTGCCAAGCTCAACGCCGCGCGCACCGAACAGATCATTCTCTTCCGCGTGTCCGGCCAGCTTTTTGCCGTGTCTTCCGCTTCCGTGCAAGAAGTCCGCAGCGTGGACAGCCTTTCGGGAGCTGCGACGGAAATCAATCAGCCAACTCTTCGAAAAGTACGCCATGTCGTTCGGCGAGGAGATAAAGCGCTGTATGTCGTGAACGCAGCCGCGCATTTTGGATTGCCGGCTTCCTCGGCAAGTCTTGTTTTTGTGCTGAGAAAAACGCGAACCGCGTTGCTGGTCGATGGCATGGATAAAATGGCCACGATGACCCGTTTGCAGTCGCTGCCTCTCGCGTATTGTCATGAAGAGCGGCAATGGTATCGCGGATTGACGGCGCTCGATCAAAACGTCATACCGGTGGTGAACCCCGAAGGATTTCTGACCGCCGAAGATTTTGTTTTGCTCGACGCTTCCTTGCCTCCGCTTGAAACCCTTGAGGAACCCCCGACAGGCGGCCTGGAGTTTCCGCAATGACCCAGAGCTCTGAGCTCGCGTCGCAATCGTTTGTGCTGTTGCGGCTTGGAGAGCGGCGTTTTGCCGTGGCGGCAACGCAGATTTCGGAACTGGTTGCTCCGAGCCGAATTTTCCGTTTTCCTCATCGCACTCCGAAGCTCGAAGGCGTGATTTTGCGACGTGGTCGAATCGTCCCGGTCTGCGACGTTGCGGAGAAGCTGCTCGGCAAGGGACTCACGTCGCGTCGTTTCTATTTGATTGCTGTGCGCCACTACGGCGCCAAAGCGGAATGGGTGGCCCTTCCCGTGACTGGGGACTGCGAATTGATCGCTGCGGAAATGACCGCCGCGAGCGAAGCCGACGCCCCTCACGTTGCCGGATGGATTTCACATAATGGCGAAGTAATCGAAATCCTTAACTTGGACGCGCTGACACCCGGAGAAGAAACCATTTCCGCCATAAAAACAGCCGCGCCTATTCTGGAGGTCAGGCCGTGATACCTCCCGGACGCGGGCCGAAAATTCTGCTGATCGACAGCAACGTCTATTTCGCAAAACGGCTAGGCGACGCGCTGAAACGCGAAGGCTTCGAGGTCCTTTCGAGCACTCAAGCCGCCTACGCGCTGACAACTCTCGAATATGACGCCCCTTCTGCAATCCTTTGCTCGACGAACATGCGCGAGATGGGGGCGCTCGAGATCGCCAAGATTATTCACGCCGACCCGAAGAACGCCTCCCTCCAGATTATCGCCCTCGGCGACGGCAGCCAGAGAGCGCTGATGGAAGCGTTTCAGGCTGGTTGTGACGACTACATCGACCGCCAAAGCGCGCCGGCGGTCATCGCATCGCACGTCAAAAGCATCATCGTAAGCAAAGCGGAAGGCTTTCAGCCCACGCAAATGCTCACGCAATCGGACACCAGCCTTAGCGGCAGCTTGACTCACCATGACTTGACCGGCGTCATGCAGATGCTCGGGCACGCGCGCCAAACGGGAGCCCTGCACATTAATGCGGGAGAAACTGACGCAGTGCTCTTTTTTGACGCGGGCGAGATCGCGCACGCGGAGTGCGGAAGCCTCTTCGGTGACGAAGCGGTGATCCACATTCTAAAAAGCTGTGTGCAAGGCGGCGCGGGCGTCTACAAGTTTGCTTATGGGACCACTTCGCCGCAGCGCACCGTGCTGCGTTCGGCGACCGATCTAATGCTCGATGCCATGCGCGAGTACGACGAAGGAGCGCGCGACATGGCGGACAAGGAAGCGCTATGAGCGAGGCGATTACTTTTCCTCCGCTGGAGGAAACAGAAGCGAAGCGAATTCCGACGGTCTATTTCATCGACGACAGCGCGACCATGCGCGAAGTCATTAAGATCGCATTCCGCCGCGAAAGCATTAATGTGATCACTTGCGCCGACGCTGCGTCAGCATTGGCTCAGTTTGAGCAAAACAAGCCCGACGTCGTGATCACAGATGTGATCATGCCGGATCAAGACGGCTACTCCGTTTGCAGCCAGATCAAACAGCATCCCGATTACGGCGGGACGCCTGTCGTGTTGATGTCCGGCGTGGTGAACAAGGCCGTGGCGGACAAAGCCGTCGCGGTGAAGGCTGACGAATTGATTCGCAAGCCGTTTCAGCCGCAGGAGCTGATTGGGCGCGTCAAAAGCTTGTTGGAACCGAAGCGAGCGGCTGATGCGTCACCAGCGGAGCGCACGGACGCCTCGAGCGCGCTCAACAGTCTCTTCGCGCCACCACCTCCACCACCTCCACCACCGGCCCCGCGGCCTCTTGTTCCGCCGCCGCTTGTTGCCGATCAGAGGGCTCAGGAGTCCATTTGGCCTAGGGCGCTTGCGGAAGCTTTTATCGCCCCTCGTCCGGGAGACGCAGCAGCTTCTCCACAACACTTACAGCAATCTGCCACACCGTACGGCCGGCCGGCTCCCACCGTCGCCGACGTACAAAAGCTGCGCGTGGAAATCGCTCGGCTGGACTTGCTCGTCAAGAAGCTACAGACCGAAATGCAGATCGAGCGCCAATATACGCAAGCACTTGAACTTCAAATACAGACACTCACGAGGCTGGACTGAGCGCGGGCTGCATTTGTATCTGCGCGCTAACAATGTCAATCCGTGAAGTGTCAATGCACCGTTGACGACGAAGAGTTAATTCGATAGCTTCGCTGTTTGCTTGTCGAGCATCCATTCTTTGGCCAAGGGGGATCCATGAACGGCAAAGGTGGTTATCCGATATCACGGCGCGAATTTGCTCGCCGCGCGGCCGTCGCTTCTGCCGCATCGCTTGTGCCAGCCAGCACACTGCCGATGGATTCCGTGTCTGCACAAACTTTGCCGCAGCAGCCGCCGGATACACCTGCGCTCTCGCCCGAAAATCAAGAGGAAGCGGAAGCTCGGTATCAAGCGATTCTTGCCGTTTATGGCGCCCGATTCTCTGACGCGCAAAAGTCTGAATTGCGCCGGCTATCTTTTGTGGCGCAGCCTTCCCTCGACCACCTGCGTGCCTACCCAATCGAAAATGGCGATAGCCCGGCGCTTTATCTGAAGCCACTCATCGAACGCGAGAAGAATCCCGCGCCCGTGGCTATCTCTCACGTGACCCATCCATCTGCGAATGGGGCCTAGGGGAATCTCGCCATGGCCGCCGAAGAAATCTTTTATCTACCGTTAAGCGAGCTTGCCAGGCGCATCGAGACGAAGAAACTTTCGCCTGTCGATCTGACACAGATGTACCTCGACCGTAGTACGAAACTCGGTCCCCGCCTGAACGCTTACGCTCGATTGACTCCCGACATCGCTCTGGATCGGGCAAAAGCAGCGGAGAAGGAAATTCTGCACGGTCACTATCGCGGGCCACTGCACGGCATCCCTTACGCAGCGAAGGATTTGCTGGCCGTCAAAAATATTCCAACGACGTGGGGAGCAAAGCCTTATGCGAATCAAGTTCTCTCCTACGACGCGACCGTCATCGAGCATTTGAATCGCGTCGGAGCGATTCTCATCGGCAAAGCGGCCATGATCGAACTTGCCGGAGGAATGGGCTATCGGTTTGCGTCCGCTTCGTTGCAAGGCGCGGCAAAAAATCCTTGGAACACGAACTGCTGGACCTGCGGTTCATCCTCTGGATCAGCGGCGATTGTTGCCGCCGGACTCGCTGGATTTGCCATCGGGAGCGAAACCTGGGGTTCGATCATCTGTCCATCGGCCTTCTGCGGCGTCAGCGGTCTGCGGCCCACCTACGGCCGCGTGAGCCGCTACGGCGCCATGGCCCTCGCGCCCTCGATGGACAAGATCGGCCCGCTGGCGCGTAGCGCGGAAGACTGCGCGCGCATCTTTGCTTCCATCGCCGGCCACGACCCCAAAGACCGCAGCACGCTTCCCATCGATAAGGCTGCTTTCACCTATTCACCTTCATTGGATCTCAAGTCTCGGCCGCTCAAAGTCGGCTGGCTCACAAACGCTTGGAAACAATTGGACTCGGGCGTGGCAAAGGTCCTTCTTGCCGCGGAGAAGGTCGTGCGGAAACACTTTGCGAGCACGAAATCCGCGGTCCTCCCCGAGGGGCCATTCGAAGATGCTGGAAACATCATCGTGTCGGCTGAATCCGCAGCTTCTTTTCGCACGCTCATTCGTTCGGGTAGAGTCAGCGAATTGACGGACCCGCTCGGCCAACTCGCCGGCTATGTTAATGAGCAATACCCCGCCGCCGATTATCTGCGCGCTCAGAGCATCCGGGAGATTTTGCAAAAAAAGATGGACGCCCTCTTCGACTCCTTTGATGTGCTGGTGACGGCCGCGCAGCCCATTCCCGCGACTCCGCTCGAAACAAACCTCGAGGCCGATCTCTCTTTTCCCGATCCGCTCGGCGGAATCGGCAATCTATGTGGGCTTCCGGCTCTATCCGTTCCCTGCGGTTTCACGGACAAAAATCTTCCTGTTGGATTGCAATTCGTCGGACGCGCGGGCGACGATTTTGCCGTGATTAAGGCCGCGCGGACGTTCCAAGCGCATACCGACTGGCATCGCAGGCATCCAAAGTTCGTTTGAGCCACACAGGCGGGTCATGCGCCATCCGCAGGCTACGCACTGGACGAAACGTTGAGGGCTTCTCGAACTGCGCGCAGGATACTGCTTCGGCTAAAGGGCTTTGTAAGTAACCGCATACTCGCTTCACCTTGCGCTGTTTCAGCTGCCGTTTGTTCGCTATAACCGGACATATAAATCACGCCGATACCGGGTTGGTGATGTTGCAAACGCCGCGCGAGTTCTCTGCCGGTCATTCCCGGCATGACCATGTCGGTCACCAGCAGGTCAATCGACGATTTGTGTTCGGATGCCAACCCCAATGCCTCCGTCCCATTGTGCGCTTCGATGACCGTGTAGCCGCCGGACTCCAAGAACTCGCGTGCGACTTCGCGAACGTCTTGCTCGTCTTCCGCCAGCAAAATCGTTTCCGTGCCGCGCGGCGCTTCCGAGAAAAGCGCTGGCGTGCTCCCTTTGTCTTCGGGCTGATCCACGCGTGGGAGATAGATCTTGAAGGACGTCCCTTTGCCCACTTCGCTGTAAACCCAGATAAATCCGCCGCTTTGCTTCACCACGCCGTAAACCGTCGCGAGGCCGAGTCCAGTTCCCTTGCCCTGTTCTTTCGTCGTGAAAAATGGTTCGAAAATATGCGCCTGCGTGTCCGTGTCCATTCCAATTCCTGTGTCAGATACCGCGAGCAAAACATATCGTCCAGGCTGCACGATCGGATGCGTCGAACTGTAGGTCCCGTCAAGATCGGCATTCGCCGTTTCGATCAGGAGCCTTCCGCCCGTTGGCATCGCGTCTCGCGCGTTCACCGCCAAATTCATGATGATCTGTTCCATCTGGCTGGCGTCCGCACGAATCGCGCCCAGGTCCTGCGCCGTGCGAATCCCGAGCTCGACGTCCTCGCCGATCAACCGGGGCAAGAGTTTCCCCATGTCCTCGACGACCCCATTCAGGTTCATCACTCGAGGTTGCAGCACCTGCATTCGGCTGAAGGCTAGAAGTTGTTTCGTGAGAGCCGCCGCGCGGTCCGCGGCCCGGTCGATTTGTGTAATCTTTCTCGACATGCGGTCCGCGGGAGGCAACGCATTCATCAACAGCTCCGTATGCCCCTTGATCACCATCAACAGATTGTTGAAATCGTGCGCCACTCCGCCAGCCAAGCGTCCGACAGCCTCCATCTTCTGCGCCTGGCGAAGCTGCTGCTCCAAAATATGCCGTTCGCTGATATCCTGCGCCACGACCAAGCGCACCGTCCTGCCGGCATATTCCAGCTGATGCGATATCATCTCGACTTCAAACATCTTTCCGTCTTTCTTACGGTGCTTGCATACGCCCTGGAAGCGCCCGCCGCCTTTCTCCTCTTTAGGTTGCACTTGGGGCGTTGTGCGCGGCTCCTCTGGCCGGATGTCGAACAGGCTCATCCTCCCAAATTCTTCCGCTGTGAAACCATACTGACGCGCGGCTGCTTCGTTCACCTGGATAAACTGCAAAGTTTCGTCGTCCATCACCCACGTTGGCAGCGGGTTGTGCGAAAAGAGAAGCCGGAACACCGATTCGCTCTTGCGCAGCGCTTCCTCGGAACGCCGCCTCTCGATCGCCAGAGCGATGTGGCCTCCCACGGAGTCTAGAAATTCAAGGTCCCGCATGTCATAAGCGCTTTCGTGCTGATAGTGCTGCACAACAAGCACCCCTATCGTCGCCGTCGGCGTTTTTAACGGTACGCCCAGCCACGCAGGAGACGGAGAGCCGACCAATTCCACTTCTCCTTCCTCTACGAGACGGTCGAATTCAGACTGCGGGATGAGCATCGCGCTACCCGTGCGAAATACAAAAGCCGTGCAGCTGCGCCCGACTTTCTGCGGCGGCGGCGCCGCATCGAACTGGTCCACAAAGAATGGAAACGAAAAAGTCTCTTCTTTCGGATTGTGCAAAGCGACGAAGCAATTCTCCGCGTCCAACACTTTTTTTAAGGCGCGATGTATGCCCTCGAGCAATTCATCGAGATTGGCCGTTTGATTTAACGCGTGAACAACTTCCGAAATGACCTGGCGCTCCGCCTCCATGCGATGTAAAACGGTCACATCGAGAAAGCTAGCCACGAGCCCATCGATGGCAGGATTGTTCTGGCAACGGCTGATCGTCGCCTCGAACCATCGCCACTCGCCCGACTTGCTTCGCAGGCGGCATCGCCCTTTGCGCGAACCGCGCGGTATGGCGGCAAGGCCGTGGATACGCTCCCGCGTTTCTTTCACGTCGTCCGGATGCACAAAATCCATGAGCGCTCTGCCAACGAGATCGTCGGGGCGCGCACCGAGAATGTTCCTCGCGTTCGCGCTTGCGTGGAGCACGGTCCCGTCCGTATTGAGGATAAGCAAGAGCTCACGGGCGCAATCCAGAAAAGCGGAGAGCTGCTCCGGGCTGGCCGTAGTACTCTGAGCGAGTGCGGGGTGCTGTGGCATAGGGTCGCTGTTTGAGAAAATGTTTTCCGTGCCCAAGAAATCTCGGTGGATGCAAGTTCCTCCGCCTTAAAATCGCGTCCTAGAACGAGCTTACCAGCTATAGATTGGAGAAACGATTTAATCATAGCGAATTCACTGCGTTTCGCTAAGATGTCGGAATCGTGGTGTGGCTAAAAATTGACTGTACGGAAGTACAGGAGAGAATGGTTCCAGCCGTCTTCGCCGCCAGGCGGGCGTCCTTTCCACCCTCCCTCGAGCATGCTAACCTCCCATTCGTTTCCGACTAGATAATGTTCTGCCAGATTTTCTAGAATTCTTGCTGCGTATGAGGAGGCCGTGTGCCAACACATGACATTTGGAAGGATATGTTCGTCCTGGGGCTCCCGCTCCTGGAAAAAATTCTCCGGCCGGTCATCGTTTACATGTTCCTGGTTGTGAGCCTAAGGCTCTCCGGAAAACGCGAACTCGTTCAGCTCAATCCTTTCGACCTCGTTGTACTGCTCACCCTCTCCAACACCGTCCAAAACGCCATCATCGGCGACGATAACAGTGTTTCCGGCGGCCTGATCGGCGCGACCTCTCTGCTCCTCATCAACTATCTCGTGGTACGTTTTCTCTACGGGCACAGCAAACTCGACCAGATTGTCGAAGGGCAGTCGGATGTGCTGATCGAAAATGGCAAGCTGCAGTCCGGTCGTCTCAAGAAAGAACTGATCACCACTTCGCAACTCGAGGCGGCGGCGCGAAAACAGGGATTTGACTCCCTTGCGGAAGTCGACAGATGCATCCTCGAGCCCGGCGGCACCCTTACTTTTGTTGGAAAGAAGCCCGCCGTCGAAGAGATTCGCCATCGAGAAGTCCTCGGCCAGTTGCAAAAACTGATGGAAGAAGTGGCGCGGCTGGGAAGCTCCCAGCCCCCGGCGCAGGCTTAGCTTTTGCCCTCCAGCAGCATCTCTCCTAACGCACCAGAAAAGCTGTCAGCGCAAACGCAACGCCGCCGGCTGCAATCAACATGCCCGCAAACCAATATCCTCTTCGCTTGGTGAGCAGCGTCATCGAGCAAATCACCAATCCCACTTCGAGGAGACCTTCTCCACCGTCAAACCGGTCCGCGCGCCTGCTGACGAAATCACGTTCCTTCTCGAAATCCTTGGCCTTCTCGCTGATGTCGTCCTTGTCACCTTCGTAGCGCTCCACTTCTTTCATATACTTCTCGTGTAAGGCTGCGGCCTTCTCTTTGTCTGCGGGCTCCAATACGCTAAGCAAGTCCGCCACGCTCTGCATTTCGTGCAAGCGAATATTTTTCGCCTGATAGTAGGCCCATTGGTCCGTCGCTTGCGCCTGCAAAAGCAACTCCTCCGTGTGCGCGCGGTGACTCAGCAGCGTGGCTCCCGCCACCAGTACGGCGAGAATAGCGATCGTGACGGAAACGGATAGCAGGAACGGATTGTCTTCGTGCTCGTTATGCCCTTCTGGCAGTTCGATACCTTCCGGCATGGTTTAGATTCTCCTCAAAGACTTAGACATTCGACTCCTCTGCAAGGGCCCTCAAGGAATCTCGCGCCGCCGCAATCGTCCGCGAAACGTCTTCGGAAGTGTGCGCAGCGGAGACAAACGCAGCTTCAAACTGTGACGGCGCGAGGAATACACCACGATCCAACATCTCCCGAAAAAAGCGGCCATATTTTTTTGTATCCGACCGCTTTGCATCGCTGTAATTGCGCACCGGATCCGCCGTGAAAAAGAGAGTCGCCAACGATCCTGTCGCGTTCACTTGCCCGGCGATTCCGGTTTCGGCGAGTGCCTGGCGCAGCCCCACCACGAGCCGGCCTGACTGTTCGTTGATTCTCTCATAGATTCCCGGCTGCACAAGTTGCTCGAGCGTCGCAATCCCCGCGCGCATCGCCAGAGGATTCCCGGCGAGCGTTCCCGCTTGATACACAGAGCCAAGCGGCGCAACGTGATTCATGAATTCCGCCGAGCCGCCATACGCCGCGACTGGCAAACCGCCCCCTATTATTTTTCCAAGCGTCGTCAGATCGGCTTCCACACCGGCAAGCTGCTGCGCAGCGCCAAAATGCATGCGGAAGCCTGTAATCACTTCATCCACGATGAGCAGAGCGCCATCGCGCTTCGTAATCTCGCGCAACCCAGCAAGAAATCTCGGTTCCGCCTCGACAACGCCCATATTCGCCGCAATTGGCTCGATGATCACCGCCGCGATCTCGCCCTGATGCTGCGAAAACAAACGCTCGGCCGCGTTCAGATCGTTATAAGGCGCATTCAACGTTAGCTCGGCGAGCGCCTGCGGAACCCCGGGGCATTCCGCGATTCCCAATGTCGCAAGCCCAGACCCCGCTTGCGACAGAAAACTGTCCGCATGGCCGTGGTAACAGCCCTCGAATTTCAAAATGAAATCGCGCTTGGTCACGCCTCGAGCTAAACGGACCGCGCTCATCGTGGCTTCCGTACCGCTGGAAACGAATCGAATTTTTTCGAGCGACGGGATCGCCCGCGTAATTAAGGTGGCCAGCTCGACCTCGAGCTCCGTCGTCGCACCGTAGCTCGTCCCGCGTTTCGCTTGCTCTGCAATCGCCTGGGTCACCGCCGGGTGCGCGTGTCCCAAAAGCATGGCGCCCCACGAGCACACATAATCCAACAGCTCGTTGCCGTCCGCATCGTAGAGAAGCTGTCCGTTGCCGCGTTCGATGATGAGCGGTTCGCCCCCCACCGAGCGAAACGCCCGCACCGGGCTGTTCACCCCGCCGACGAGTACCTTTTCCCCACGCTCGAAAATTTCCTTCGACCGCCGCCGCTCTATCTTCATCTTTGTACGTGATGCGCTCATGGCATCTCAGCCAAATGCATCATGCTTTCAGCCATCGCGACGCATCCTTGGCGTGGTACGTCAATATAATGTCCGCTCCAGCTCGCTGAATTCCCGTCAGGATTTCCAGCACGACACGCTTTTCATCCAGCCAGCCCTTTTGCGCGGCCGCTTTGACCATCGCATATTCGCCGCTTACGTTGTACGCCCCCACCGGAACGTCAAACGCATCGCGTACGCGCCGAATCACGTCCAGGTACGGCAGCGCCGGCTTCACCATCACGATGTCCGCGCCTTCTTCGACATCCAGCGCGACTTCCTTCAGCGCTTCGCGCCCATTCGCGGGATCCATCTGGTAGCTGCGTCGGTCTCCGAATTGCGGCGCGGAATCCGCAGCCTCGCGAAATGGCCCATAGAACCCCGAGCAGTATTTCGCGGCGTACGCAAGGATGGCGATGTCCTGGAACTTGTGCTCATCGAGCGTTTCGCGAATCGCGCCCACGCGCCCATCCATCATGTCCGAGGGCGCAACGATGTCCGCCCCCGCCCGCGCGTGCGACAACGCCTGCGCCGCAAGAATCGGCAACGTCCCGTCATTCGCCACTTCGCCATTCTCGATCACGCCGCAATGTCCATGGTCCGTGTACTCGCACAAGCAGACGTCGGTAATAACCACGAGCTTCAGGTTCGCCTTTCGAATCGCCTCGATCGCCTTCTGCACGACTCCATGCGCTGACGTCGAACTGATCCCGCGCGCATCCTTGGACTCCGGCAATCCGAAGAGAATCACCCCGGGAATGCCCAGTCCTTCCACTTCGCGGCACTCTTCGACAATCTGGTCCACCGATTGTTGGTGCACGCCGGGCATCGAGCCGACCTCTTTGCGAACCTTCGTGCCCGGGCACACAAACATCGGATAGATGAATCCCGCGTTCGTGAGCCGCGTCTCGCGGACCAACCCGCGGAGCGCTTCGCTGCGTCGCAAACGCCGCGGACGTTGCATGGGAAAGCTCATTCTTCCATTGCTCCGCCCGCAACGCGCTTCCGGCTGCGTGCCAAATGCCCCTCTAATGCCTCGATCACTGCGTTTGGCGTGGTATCCGCCGCCCACGCGATCCTTTGCACGCCGGCTGCGCTCAAAGCCCTCGCCGTTGTCGGCCCTATCGCCACCATCACTGCTCGCCCTTGCAGCCCCGTCAATCGCTCGCGTCCAAGCAGTTCCATAAAACCATGCACGGCGCTCGGGCTGAAAAACAAGATGCCGTCCACTCCCTCCTTTAGGCTTTCCTTCATTTGCTCGCGAATGCCGTCGCTTGGCGGGAGCGTCCTGTATGCCGTCACCTCCGTCACCACCGCTCCGCTTCTCCGAAGTGCCTCCGGTAAGTCGCTGTTTGCACGATCGCTGCGCGGAAGAAGTACGCTCCGGCCTTTCAGCTCCTCTTCCAGTTCCTTAGCAAGCCCAGTGCCGCTATGGTTTGTCGCCACGTAGTCTACCGAAAACCCCGCGTGCTCCGCTTCGTCGGCCGTCGCTGGTCCAACTGCCGCCGCGCGCGGCAGGTTTTCCGCCAAAGCCGCATCCAAAGCAAGTTGTCGTCTGCGGTGCTCCACTGCTTGCACCGCATTCGCGCTCGTGAAGATAATCCAGTCAAACGATCCCATCCGCGACAACGCGGCATCCATCTCCACGAAATCTTCCGGCGGCGCGAAAGAGACGAGCGGCACAACCTTGACTGTGGCCTGCCGCGCGGTAAGTTCTTCCACCAGCTTCCCACTCTGCGACGCCGCGCGCGTCACAACAACCGTCTTTCCCACCAGCGGCGATGCCATTGTGTTACCCACGCTGTCTGCTCACCTCTTCGAGGATGCCCTGCGCGCCCGCTTCCATCAACAAGGTTGCCATGTGCCCGCCGAGTTCCGTTGCTTGCTCGGGCGTCGACGCCGCTCTTTGCTTCACGTATTGCAATCCATCGACGGAACAAACGCACGCCTCGATCACCAGTTCACCACGCTCGATTCGCGCCCAAGCACCCAGCGGCACCTGGCATCCGCCATGCAGCGCCGCAAGTAGCGCTCGCTCTGCAATAATTGCCGTACGCGTCTCCGCGTCGTCCAGTCCAGCCACCATTTCCGCCGCTTCCGTATCTCGCACGCGGCATTCCACGCCGATAGCTCCCTGGCCCACCGCCGGTAGAAATATCTCGGGCGCCATCGTCTCCGTAATGCGCGCGCTCCATCCCAAACGGTCGAGGCCCGCTTTCGCGAGCATCACCGCCTCGTACTCTCCGCTCTCCACTTTCCGGAGACGCGTATCCACATTCCCGCGCAAATCGCGCACGTCCAAATCGGGCCGGATATGCCGTAATTGCGCCTGCCGCCGCAGGCTCCCCGTACCAATTCGCGCGCCCCGGCGCAAACTCGCCAGCGTCGTCCCGTTCGCCGCAACCAGGCAATCTCGAACGTCCTCCCGCCGGCACACTGCCGGAAACATCAGGCGCGATGGCGTGTCCGTGGGAATGTCCTTGACGCTGTGTACCGCCAGATCGATCGTTTCCTCGAGCAGCGCTTCCTCCAATTCCTTGATAAAAATCCCTTTTCCGCCGATTTGTGATAGCGGCGACGTCTGCAGCTTGTCGCCCGACGTTTTGATAACGACAATCTCAGTTTCGATGCCCGCGCCCGCGAAAAGCTGCTTGCGCACAAACTCCGCCTGCCATTTCGCAAGCAAGCTGCCTCGCGTCCCGATCCGCAGGTGCCTCACGGCTTCTCCCGATGCGAAAGGAAAAGATCCCGCAGCGCTTCCACGTTCTGAATCTTGCGGCGCAGTTCTTTCTCTCCGCGCAGCCTTTCCGCTGGCTCCAACAGCAGCTTCTCCAGCAGTTCGTCCATCAAGGATTCCACGCGCTCACGCTCTGCCGCGCCCAGGTGATTCATGGAATCCATCCGCGCATGAATGAATGCCGCACGTTCCTCGCGCAATCGCGTGCGCAGTGCGTCTACTAGTCCAACCAGCTCGACGCTTGCCTGCCAGGAAAGAAACTTTCCAACGTGCTCGTCCACAATTGTTTCCGCCCGCGGTACTTCGCTCTCCCGCGCGTGCCGGTTTTGCTCCACAATTTCCGTTAGGTCATCGACGTTGTACACATACACGTTGTAGAGCCCTGTGGCGCTGGCTTCGATGTTTCTCGGCAGCCCCAAATCCATCAGGAAAAGTGCGCGGTTGCCCCGGGCGGACATCGCCGCCTGCAAGGTTTCCCGCAGCAGCACTGGCTCTTCCGAAGAGACCGAGGAAACCACCACATCCGCCGCCGTCAGCGCCGTTTCCCATTCGCCCCAGCTGATAACTTTTCCTCCAAAACGTACTGCCAGCTCGTCGGCACGCTCGCGCGAGCGGTTCATAATAAGCAGCCGCGCAATCCCCCGGTCTCTCAGTTGATTGATCACCTGCTCGCTGATCGTTCCCGCTCCCAGCACCAGCGCGCTTCGCTCGTTCATCTTTCCGAAGATGCGTTCGGCCAGCTTCACACCCGCGGACGCCACGGACATTGGCCGTGTCCCCAATTCCGTTTCCGACCGCACGCGCTTCCCCACCTCCAGCGCCCCCTGAAACAACCGGTTCAGCACCGGCCCGGTGGCCCCATTTTCGTGTGCGTAGCGGTATGCTTCCCGCACCTGCCCAAGAATTTCCGCTTCGCCCAGCAGCATCGAATCAAGTCCCGCCGCCACGCGGAAAAGGTGCTTCACCGCGGCCCGGTCGTAATGGTGATACAGCGATACGCCCAGTACATCCGCACGCACAGCATGAAATTCGCTCAAAAAGGAAGACAACCCCGGCGCGCACTCGTGCGACGACTCCGGCGGCACGCCATAAATCTCGCTCCGGTTGCACGTCGAAAGCACCAGCGTCTCTTGCAAAATCCCTCGCGCGCGCAATTCTTCCGCTGCCTTCCGCGACTGCTCCGCCGTGAAGGACACCCGCTCGCGCACCTCCACAGGCGCCGTGCGATGATTCAATCCGACGAGAACAATTTCCATCCCGACCCCGCCACTTCCTATCCGGCTGAACTCCAACTGTGTATGCGCTGGCTCACTCTCCGCCGCGAGCGCCCCTTCTACTCACAATTCAGCATCCACTCTCTTCCTAAAAATACCGGTGACTTTGCGACAGATACAAATTCACCACTGTAAAGCTCATCACCACCACAAAAAAATTAAAAATACACAGCTTCGAAGCCCGCGCCCCCCTCCATGATGCCGTCCGCGCCAACTGGAAATACACCACGTAGAGAAGCAGCACCACCAGCGTGATCACGTATTTCGGATCGTAGTACCAAAATTCTCCGTGTAGCCGGTCCACCCACACGAACCCGAGCGCCGTTCCAATCGCAATCGACACCAGTCCCACCAGCACGCTCGAACGGCTCATCCGCTCCAGCAATTCCAGCGGCGGAAGCCTCCAGACCAAACTGCCCAGCTTGTGGCTGCGAAGGTGCCGCTCTTCCCCCAGAAAAATCAAGCTGAACACAAACGATAGAGCGAACGCTGCATACGCCAAAATGCTCAGCGTTACGTGGAAGGCAAAGGCAACGCCGTGCGCCGGCGTCGGAGACAATCGGTCCGCTGGTGCCAAATGTGCCGTCACAAAAAACACCAAAATAAACGGCAACACAAACGCCCCCACGGATCGCTGCCGGTGATAAAGCTCCAAGCCCAAATAAGTGAGCGCAAGCAGCCATCCGAATAGCGACATCGACCCGTAAAGATCGTGATAGGGTACGGTATGAAGCCCGCGCGAACGCTCCAATAGTGCAAAATAGTGCGCGACCAGCCCAAGCGCCAGAAATACCGTGCCGAGCCGCCCCGTAATCTCCTTTCCTGTATTCAGGAAAGCGAGATAGCAGCCGAAACTTCCGCCGTACGTCACGATCGTCAGTATGAAAAAGCGGTGCTCCATTTGATCCGCGAACCTACTTTTCCCATGCCCCTGCGCCCGCCAACCCCACTCGTTCCAGGCTGGAATTCAGTTTCGGCAACGCTACCCCGAGTATAGCCCACCCGCTGAACACCCGCTAACCGCTTGCCTCTATCTGCAATCATCCGATGGATTTGCTATCCTCTTTCCCAGGCGAAAAATGACGACGAAGTCCGCTCCTCTCGATCGCAAGGATTTGTTCCTCCGCGCATGCCGCGGCGAAACTCTCCCGCGCCTTCCTGTCTGGATGATGCGTCAAGCCGGCCGTTATCTTCCCGAATATCGCGCCATTCGCGCGAATCACGGGTTCCTCGAAGTCTGCAAAACTCCTGATCTCGCCGTCGAAGTCTCTCTCCAGCCTTTTCGCCTGCTCGGCGTCGATGCCGTCATCGTATTTTCGGACATCCTCATCCCCGCCGAGGCCATGGGTCTCACACTCGAACTCGGCGACGCCGGCCCCAACTTGCCAAACCCCATCCGCTCGAAGCACGATGTCGACAAACTAAAACTTTTCGATCCCGAAATCGAAACCGCTTTTCTTCCTGAAGCCATTCGCCGCATCGTTCGCGAAGTCGGCCCGTCAGTTCCCGTCCTGGGTTTTGCCGCCGCTCCCTGGACTTTGGCCTCCTACATGGTCGAAGGCCGCACCGCCGAGGGCTTCGCCACCGTAAAAAGCTTCCTGCTCAACGAGCCGAAAACCTTTCGCGACCTCCTGCATCGCATCGCCCAAGCAACCATCCCCTATTTGAAAGCGCAAATCGCCGCAGGAGTCGCCGCCGTTCAACTCTTCGACACCTGGTCCGGCGAATTGTCCTTGCGCGACTACGAGGAGTTCGCTCTCCCCGCCACGCAAGAAATCATTTCCGCTCTGGCCTCCGCCGCCCCGCAGACTCCCGTAATCTATTACACCAAAGCCTCTCATCATCTGTTGCCCGCAGTAGCCCGCTCCGGCGCGAATGTCCTCAGCGTCGATTGGCGCATCGACATGCGCGCCCTCCGCGATCAACTTGGCCCACGCTTCGCCATCCAAGGAAACGTCGATCCCGCCGTGCTCCTCGCTTCGCCAGAAGCGATTCGCAGCGCCACGCAGGAAGCCGTGACCGCACTCGGCGGCTCAGGCCACATCCTGAATCTCGGCCACGGCATCCTGCAACAAACTCCGGTGGAAAATGCTCGAGTCTTTATCGAAACCGGTCAGCGATCCCTATTCCGGGAAGCTGTAGAAGTGGGGCTTGCCCCACCCTCGGCTATTGCTACACCCTTCGGCCACGGAACTCCCTCATGACCCTCGCCAATCCCACCCTCCAAACCATGCGCGAAGAACTTCGCGTCAGTGAAGAATTCCTAGCCCGTTACAACCGCCCCGGCCCGCGCTACACCAGCTACCCCACCGCCCCCGTCTGGAACGACTCCTTCGGCCCAGCCGACCTCGAAAAAGTCCACGCCCAAGCCGAGGCCGCCAATTCCCCTGTCTCTCTCTACATGCACCTTCCCTTTTGTGAAAGCCTCTGCCTCTTCTGCGCTTGCAACGTCATCATCCAAAAAGACAAGCGTGTCACTCCGCCGTACCTCGAAATTCTCAAGCGTGAAATCGAGCGCGTCAGCCGCAGTGTCTCCAAAGTTCGTCCCGTCACCCAATTCCACTGGGGTGGCGGCACTCCCACCTATCTCACCCCCTCGCAAATCGAAGATCTCTTCGGCTTCACTCGCGATCGCTTCACCTTCTCTCCCGATGCCGAGATCGGCATCGAAGTCGATCCTCGCGTCACCACAAGCGATCATCTCGCCACTCTTCGCAAACTCGGCTTCAATCGCCTCAGCATGGGCATTCAGGATTTCCATCCGCTAGTCCAAAAAACCATCAATCGCGTCCAACCCTACGAATTGACACGCGACCTGATCCAATCCGCCCGCGACCTCGGCTTCGACTCCGTGAACGTCGACCTCATCTACGGCCTTCCCTACCAAACCGCGGAAACCTTCGCCCACACCGTCGACCAAACCCTCACCCTCACACCCGACCGCATCGCCCTCTTCAGCTACGCCCACGTCCCTTGGCTCAAGAAGCAGCAAGGTTCGTTCGAGGGTCATCTCCCCGAAGGCATGACAAAATTTGAAATCTTTCGCGCCGGCCTCCTCAAATTTCTCGAAGCCGGCTATCTCTACATTGGGATGGACCATTTCGCCAAGCCCGGCGACGAACTCGCCGTCTCCCAGCAAAATCGCACCCTCCATCGCAATTTTCAGGGCTACACCACCAAAGCCGGCGCCGACTTATACGGCATGGGCATCACCGCCATCAGCGGCATCCAAAATGCCTACGCCCAAAATCATCGCGACATCCCCAGCTGGGAAAAAGCCGTCAACGACCGCGGCATCGCCACCATGCGCGGCTACCATCTCTCCGCCGACGACCGCCTCCGCCGCGCCGTAATCAACCGCCTCCTCTGCCACACCATCATCTTCAAAGACGAAATCTCCCGCGAATTTAGCATCGACTTCGATCACTACTTCGCCGACGAACTAACTCGTCTCGAACCCTTCCGTGAAGACGGCCTAATCCTCCTCGCTCCCAACGAAATCCGCACCACCCCCCTAGGCCGCATCTTCATCCGCAACGTAGCCATGATTTTTGACCCCTACCTAGAAAAACAGCACCTCGCCTCCAAGCCCCTATTCTCCAAAACTCTCTAGCCGGCCATAAAATCCCCAACCACTAACGTCCAACGTCGTTCGCTGGCACATCCATTACAGGTAACGGCGTTTGCCAGACATCCGCGAGAAACTGCCGCGAGAATTGTCTTGCGAAACGGGCACTTTCGTTGACTTGCCTCGGACTTGCAACCTAAGATAGCCGTCAAATGGTTGACCCTCAGTCTTTACTCGGCCAAACCATCTCTCACTACCGAATCCTCGTGAGACTTGGCGCGGGCGGTATGGGTGTTGTCTATAAGGCCGAAGATACCCGCCTTGATCGGTTCGTCGCTCTCAAATTCCTTCCAGAAGACGTAGCCCAGGACCTCCATGTCCTGGAGCGATTTCGTCGCGAAGCCAAGGCCGCGTCGACACTGAACGATCCGAATATCTGCACTATTTACGACATCGGCGAAGGGAATGGCAAAGCTTTCATCGCCATGGAATATCTCGAGGGCAAAACCCTCAAGCACGCCATTGCTGGCCGGCCCGTGAAGCTCGAAATGTTTCTGGACGTTGCCATCGGAGTGGCCGATGGCCTGAACGCCGCTCACTCCAAAGGCGTCGTTCATCGAGACATCAAGCCGGCGAACATTTTCATCACCGAAGCTGGCCACGCCAAAATTCTCGATTTCGGGCTGGCCAAAGTAAATCCCGCAAAAGGCACGTCGCGCGAAACCGAGGCCCAACACACGCTCGAAGTGGATCCCGAACACCTGACAAGTCCGGGAACTGCGCTTGGTACGGTCGCGTACATGTCTCCCGAGCAGGCGCTGGGTAAAGCACTCGACGCTCGTACCGACCTGTTTTCCTTCGGTGCGGTTCTCTACGAAATGGCCACTGGCGCGCTCCCCTTTCGTGGCGACACTTCGGCGGCTTGTTTTAATGCGTTGCTCAACAAAGAACCCATCTCGCCCCTTCGTCTCAATCCCGATCTGCCCCCCGATTTGGAGCGCATCATTGATAAAGCTCTTGAAAAGGATTGTGACGTTCGTTACCAAAGCGCTGCGGAACTGCGGGCCGATCTAAAACGGCTCAAGCGCGACACAAGTTCGGGAAGAATTTCGGTTGCGGCTCCAATCCCGCCGGCAGCGCCCGCGAGACCCCGCTGGCTTTGGATCTCTGCGGCCATTGTTGTAATCGCTGTCCTTTCAACATGGTTCTTCTTGCTTCGCTCCCGCCCGGCTATCGAAAATCCTCTTTCCCATGCTCAATTCACACGCCTTACTGACTTTGAAGGCACCGAAACCGACCCTGCCATCTCACCGGACGGGAAATTCGTCGCCTTCATCAGTGATCGAGGCGGTACCTTTGACGTCTGGCTGATTCAATCCAACGGCAACAGTCTCGCTAATCTCACCAAGGGACGCATCGGAGATGTGCGTGCGCCCCTCCGTGCCATCGGATTTTCAGAAGATGGCTCGGAGGTTTGGAGCGCTGGAACCGAAGCCAGGAGACTCATGCTTTGGCCGCTGATTGGCGGAGAGCCGCACAATTTCCTGGCGGACCGCGCAGCCGAGGTGGCGTGGTCGCCGGATGGCTCCCGTGTGGCCTATCACACATGGGAACCAGGCGATCCCACCTTTGTGGCGGATCACAACGGCACCAATCCCCGCCAGTTCGTCCAAAACGAGCCTGGATTGCACAATCATTTTCCCTTCTGGTCGAAGGATGGACGTTGGATCTACCTGGTCCGCGGCCGGCCCGCAACGCATGAGATGGACCTGTGGCGCGTTTCGCCCGACGGCGGGCAGCTGCAGCAGCTCACACATCTGGACACCGATATCGCCTTCCCCACTCTCCTCGACGAGCGGACGATTCTCTTCGTCGCACACAATGAAAACGGGGCCGGACCATGGTTGTGGACGTTCGATGTCGAGTCCCGAACCACGCGCCGCGTTAGTTCTGGTTTGGAACAATACACCGCTCTGGCCGCTACTGCCGATGGTTTTCGTATTGCCGCGAGCGTTGTAAACCCCCAGGTCAACCTGTGGAGCGTTCCGATTACCACGGGCATTGTCGAAGAAAAGGACGTCGCGGCTTTCCCATTACCGACGGCTCGCGCCCAGGCGCCGCGCTTTGGAGGCGGATCGTTGTTCTATTTGTCCTCGCGAGACGGAGCAGATGGCCTGTGGAGCTCTCGCGACGGCCAAGCCCTCGAGATTTGGAAAGGTTCGGACGGCGCACTCCAGTCGCCGCCGGCCGTCTCAGAAAACGGGAGCGGTGTTGCGTTTGCGCTAATCCGAAACGGGAAGCAGCAGATGCACGTGATTGCCGCGGACGGAACGGGACTCCGGCCGCTCTCGAGCGACGTCGATGTTCGAGGCACGGCTTCGTGGTCTCCCGATGGCCAATGGATTGTCGCCGCCGGGAGCGACGGCAAAGGCGCTGGCTTGTTCAAATTGCCCGCCAATGGCGGCACGCCCGTTCGGATCGCCACGGGACAATTTTTGGATCCAGTGTGGTCTCCGCGCGGAGATCTGATCGTCTACTGCGGCACGCAGGTGTTCACGCTCACTCCGCTCCAGGCCGTGCATCCGGATGGTACGCCCGTAAAGCTGCCCGACATTAACGTGCAGCGCCAAGGTGAGCGTGTGCGTTTCCTGCCCGATGGCTCGGGCCTGGTTTACATGCTCGGAAGCACGCTGGCTGGGCAGGACTTCTGGCTGCTCGACCTTAGCACGATGGCCTCTCGGCGTTTGACCCGGCTGAACAATCCCGCCACGATGCGGACCTTTGATATCACTCCCGATGGCAGCGGAATTGTATTTGATCGCTTGCGGGAAAATTCGGACATTCTGCTCATTGATCTCGCGACGAAGCAATCTCGACCGTAGCGAGCCATCCATCTCATACCCACAAATGCTCTTTCCAACCAGATCACCCCGCCAATCCTTCGAGTAGCTTGGATGCCGCGTCTTCAGTTCTGCTCCGCGGGAATCCTCGGCCCCAGCCGCTTCCGGCGCAAACCCCATTTTCGAGCGCCAAATTCCTCCGCATCCCCAATCTCTCTATCAACTTACGCCCGGCCGCACCACTCAAAGTGTTGCTATATGATGAATACATTCACGCGTCATCCCAACCTGCGAACACCCCGACGTCAGCCCACGACATTTCCGTCACCGAGGGGACATTTTAATCGAGGTAAGGAAGGGGACATTTTAAAAGAGGCTTGACATAATCCCTGATTTCTCTTGACAAATCCGTAACTTCTGCTATAATTTCCCCTAGGTAAAAAAACGTTCCGGACTGTACCGCCGACACTCCGTCGGCCTTTTTTGTTTTCGGCTCCCGTTCGGTGTAACCCCTCTATTCACAACACTTGCGAAGCGCGGGCCGATTTGCACAACTTTGGTGCAAATCGGGTTCCGTAAGTCATTTAGAATCAACACTTCCGCAAGCGTCCATAAGTGTTGATGGCAAAAGGTTTACAGAAGAGCGCAATCCTTTAGAATCAACACTTACAGAAAAACCGGCGGGGGGCCGGTTACGGTTAACCAGAAATCTCGCGAAGGATTTCTACCACTTGCGGAAAGCTCGATCATCCCTCGGCCAAAGCATCCGCGCTGTGCGTACACGCAGGAAACGCCGCAAACCCTTTCCTCTCATGCGCTTACTTTATAACTAGCGGACACCCCGGGGTGGGGGTTAGGGTACTTCACTCCACGCAAGCCTGACCCACTCCCTCACCGTGCCGCGAGCTGCAGCCTCACCCCGGAGCTTATCCCGACCCAGTTGGGGAGGATGGCCGCCGCTTGCACCAAATTGTTAGCTCTTAGCTGTCGACTGCCAGCTCGCCCACGGGACGCGGATCACGGAGCACGAATCCAAGATGATAGGATGTTGCCGCGTCCCATGACCACTCACGTCCCAGTCCTAGTCGTCGGTGCCGGAATCTCCGGCTTGGCCTGCGCGTACTATCTCCGCAAGTCCGGCATCGACGCCCAAATCGTCGAAGCATCTCCGCGCCCCGGCGGCATGATCCGCTCCGAGCGCGGCGACGACTATCTCCTCGAGCTCGGCCCCCAAAGCTTTAGCAGCACTCCTCAGCTCACCGACCTCTGCCGCGATCTCGGTATCGAAGGCGAGCTTGTAAGCGCCCCGCCCCGCGCTCCTCGATTCCTTCTCCTCGGCGGCCAACTAAAACCAGCTCCTCTCAGTCCGCCCGCCTTCTTCGCCTCTTCCCTTTTCACTACTCGCACGAAAGCAAGCGTCCTCCGCGATCTCTTCGGCCACACCAAACCGCCCGACTCCGACGAATCCGTCGCCGCCTTCGTCCGCCGCAAATTCACCGTCGAACTCCTCGACAAACTCGTTGGCCCCTTCGTCTCCGGCATCTACGCCGGCGACCCCGAAAAACTGAGCCTCCGCGCCTCCTTTCCCCAACTCCACGACGCCGAGCGCAGCACCGGTAGCGTCATCCGCGGCATGCTCCGCGCCGCAAAATCCAAGAAACGTCCAAAACACAAGCCAGCCCTGCAGTCCTTTCGCGACGGCAACGAAACTCTCGTCCGCACCCTCGCCGCCAATCTCGGCCCCGCTCTCCGCACCGGCGTCTCCGCAACCGAATTTCGCCGCTCTACAGGAAGCGCCACCAACTACGAAGTCACGCTCACCACGAACGGCTCGGCCGAACAAATCTACGCCGACCATCTAGTCCTCGCCACCCCGACACAGACCGCCGCAACTCTACTCCGCCCCATCCACTCCGAAAGGGCGTCCCTTCTCGCGTCCATCGAATACGCCCCCATCGCCGTAGTTTCCCTCGGTTATCCAAAGTCCGCCGTGGGCCATTCGCTTGATGGTTTCGGTTTCCTGATCCCTCGCTCCGAAAAACGCCGTACCTTGGGTATCGTCTGGAATTCCTCTCTTTTTCCAAACCGTGCCCCAGCCGATCACGTTCTGCTCACCAGTTTCCTCGGCGGCGCCACCGACCCGCAAGCCACAGCGCTTCCGTCCGACGACCTGATCTCGCTAATCCACAAGGAAATCGCGCCGCTCCTTCAAATCCGTCAGCCGCCCGGCTTTTCCAATGTCACGCTTTACCCGCGTGCCCTTCCTCAATACAATCTCGGCCATCTCGATCGCATAGCGCTTGCATCGGAACATGGTTTTCGTTGTGAGAATGTTTGGCTGGCGGGCAATTACCTACGTGGTCCGGCCATCGGCGCCTGCATCGAACAAGCCCAGTCCATCGCGCAAGAAATTTGCAGCCGCGTGGCAAAAGGAGTCGTCTAAAGTGATGGAAATGCATCCATTTGAGCAGTTCAGCCGTATAGCTCTTTAGGAGAGGAAGAAGCCGACTCCGTGCTCCTGGCGGCTTTCACATCCAGTGGTCCTAGCGAAGTGTCGCCAGACGCGACGCTCTTGTTGCGCCTTCTTCAAAAAGACGTGAGCGCCTTTGAACAGCTTTGCGACCGCCATTCGCGTCTCGTCTACGGACTGGTCTTGCGCATCCTTCAACACGCTTCGACCTCCGAAGAAGTCGTGCAAGACGTTTTTCTTCAGCTTTGGCGCAACGCCGATCAGTACGACGCCTCTCGCGGCCCTTTTGTCCCCTGGTTGTGTACCATGGCGCGCAATCGCGCCCTTGATCATCTGCGCCTCAAAAGCGAGCGCCAGCGCCGCCGCGAAGATCTGCCCCACGAACTTCCGAGCGTTGTCGTTGCCCCTGAATACGAAAAGCTTCTCGACGAAAAACGCTGCGCCGAACGCGTTCGCGCTCTGATGGCTTCGCTTACTCCGCAGCAGAAAAAAGCCATCGAGCTCGCTTATTTTGAAGGGCTTAGCCATTCGGAGATTGCCGCAAAACTGAAGGAACCGCTCGGCACGGTGAAAAGCTGGATAAGAAACGGTTTGTTGCGTCTGAAAGAAGGATTGCAGGCCACGACGTGAAGAACTGCGACCAATACCGCGAACTGATTGAAGCCTACGCTCTCGGTGCGCTCGATCCCGAAGAGCGCGCCGCGCTCGAAGCGCACCTCGCAACGGGCTGCGCGGACTGCTCCAAGGCCGTCGAAGAAGCGCGCTGGCTCGTCAGCCAACTCGCTTACGCCGCTCCCGAAGCGGCACCCTCGGATATGCTCAAAGGCCGCTTGCTGCAAACCGTTCGCGCCGAAGCGCAAGCTCAGTCGGAAGCCAAGCCGCGCGCTTTGTCCGCCAAGAGCGCCGTTCCCTACTGGCTATGGGCTGCCGTCGCCGCGCTCGTGCTCTTTTCCGTTTATTCCACTTGGAATATGCGCCGCTTACAAAATGAAATTCGCGAGTCCAACGATCGCGCCGCCACGCTGCTTCAGCAACGCCAGAAAACCGAGCAGCAATTGGCAGCCGCCAAGCGCGAGGCCATGATTCTGATGGATCCCAGTTCCGTGAAAATTGTTCCCGCAGGCAAGAGCGCCGAGGGCATGGAGCTGGAGGCGAAGTGGAATCCAGAACTAGGCGTCGTCGTCATGGGCGAAAAGATTCCCATGCCATCCCCGCATCATGTTCTGCAATTGTGGTTTATCCCCAAGGCGCCGGGAGCCAAGCCCATGCCCTCGATGATGATGATGCCGGATGCCAACGGGAAATTCATGGTTCTGGTTTCCCATCCGCCGGAATCCATGAACGAGACCAAGGCCATCGCCATCACCGAAGAACCCGAAGGCGGCAGTCCCTGGCCTACCGAAACACCAAGATGGGTCGGCGGCGTCAGCTAACATGATAAAAAGAAATCAGCTAACGAACAGCCCAGAATTATTTGACGCCATGTCTCTTTCCGTACCGCAAAGCCAGGCGAACTTCGCGCCGCTTCGCCGCTTCGCGAAAGCGCCGCCGCTCTTCCGCCGTCTTCACGATCAGCGGCGCAACGTGCTTCGGCAGTTTCGTGTTTTCATCGATCGCCACGAAGGTCACGTAAGCCGTCGTGGTATGTTTCTTTTCTCCTCGCATCACGTCTTCCGAATACACTTCGACGCCCACTTCCATCGACGTATGGAACACGCGATTCACTTGTGATTTCAGCGTCACAATCTCGCCCAAATTCACCGGGTTGCGAAAATCGATATAGTCCACCGAAGCCGTCACCACATAACTGTTCGAGTGCCGGTGCGCCGCCATGGCCGCCACCATGTCCACCAAATGCATCACCTGGCCCCCCAGCAATTTCCCCAGAGGATTCGTCTGCGCCGGCAAAACAATCTCCGTCATTTCCGACCGCGACGCACTCACCGGCTTGCCCTTTAACGTCACTTCTCCACTCATCTCGCTTTTCACAAACCGCTCTCGCTTCATGAGCTCCTCGTTATTCCCTTACTTTGTTTTTTCCCGACTTTTTTGGACCTGCGCTTTTTGAATGGATTTGCCGGCATTCCATCGCAGCAAGGCATAATGTGCAAGACCCGCCCACCTTTGTGGCACAGACAAGTACAATCGCGGCGCTTCTTCATGGATATCGACCAATTCCTCGGTTGCCTTGGGACACAGTCTCAATCTCCGTATAATACGAGAGCCAACCATGAGTGACCAAAAGAAAACCCGCCGCCAGCTGCTCGAAGAGTTCGTAGCCAGAAAACCCGACGACGCTTTCTCTCGCTACGGCCTCGCGATGGAGTGCATGAACAGCGGCGATCCTGCCGCCGCGGACGCGCATTTTCGCGCGCTCCTCGAGCGCAACGCCGGCTACATTCCCGCCTATTTAATGTACGGCCAGCTTCTCGCGCGCGAGTCTCGCAACGAGGAAGCACGCCAAATTCTCTCGAATGGCATCACGGCAGCAGCCAAAAAAGGCGACGAGCACGCCCGCTCCGAAATGGAAACTCTTCTCAGCGAACTCGCCTGATTGCGCGAGATTCTCAATTGGCGGCGAATCAGAGCGATGTGTGTGGTTCGAGAGTTTGCACCGGCCATGACATCAATAGATCGGATTTTTCTCAGTGAAGCGGTTTTTTCAAAGCCGCCGCGATCCCAGCTTCGGCCAGCGGCGCCATGATTGCGTATCCGGCTGCGTTCGGATGCACGCCGTCCAAACTCACACCATCCTTCATCCCACCGTCGCTGTTCGCCATCGCTGAATAATAATCGACGTAAACGAACCCATTTTTCGCGGCGTACTCCTTGATCCAGGCGTTCAGCTCTCGAATTTTGGACGCAGGATCAAGTCCCTTGTGCCAGGGAAAATCGCTCGACGGCAGCACCGAGCACAGTACGGCACGTATCGCACTTGCCCGAGCAAGTTGGCTCATGGAAGCAATATAGCCTTCCGTTTCCGCCAAAGTCATCGGACCGGTGTTCTGCGCAATATCGTTCGTTCCCGCGAGCACAACGACCACTTTGGGTTTCAGGTCGATCACGTCCTGGCGAAAACGCACCAGCATCTGCGGTGAGGTCTGCCCGGAGATGCCCCGGTTGATATAAGGTTTTCCGGGAAAGAACACGCCGCGGGCCGGCGACGTTGCCGTCGCCTTCATGCCCCAGCCTTCCGTGATCGAGTCTCCCAGAAACACGACGCGAATTTCGCCTTTCGCGGGGGGAGGCAACTCCTTATCGGCATCCCGGAATTTTCCGAGATAGGCCCAATCTTCGTACATGCGCTCGAGCTGCGATTTTTGGTAAGGGGTCAATTGCTCCCAATATGCCTCCGAGGGATCGGCGGGCTTCGCATTCTGGCCAGGAGCCGAGGCCGGCGCGGCCTGCTGAGAATCCGACCGGCCGCAACCGAGCAGCGCAACAATCAGGCAACCACCGCACAGCGCGGACGAAAGCATCTTCTTTCTGTTCACGGAATAATCTCCTTCTTCGCTCTGCTCGCGAAAACCCCGCCAGCTTACCACCGTTACCTGCTTGGCAAAGTCTTGAAAATGAGGCCATTTGGACTGCCCCAGCCCAGGTAGCGATGGCCGCTACAGACAATTCCCCGCGCCCCACTCACAAATCCCCCCGGTCTGGTATCATTTGAACAGGCACCATGCGGCCTGATCGAATTCCGCTCTTTCCCCTGAACGTCGTTCTTCTCCCCGGCGCGGACCTTTCTCTGCACATCTTCGAGCCACGTTATCTAGAGATGGTGGAGCGCTGTTTGAAGGAAAAATCCGAGTTTGGCGTTCTCCTGGCGTTACCCAATGGCGTCGTGCACGTCGGCTGCACAGCGGAAATCATCGAAGTTGTTAAACGCTACGATGACGATACCTTGGATATTTTGACGATAGGCCGCGCACCTTTCCGCGTCATCGAGTTCTACGATGAGAATCCCCTCGCCGAAGGGCAGGTGGATTACCTCGAAGACCGCGACGCTCCGGCCAACTCGCCGATGCAGCGCGAACTCGTGGAACTTTACGAAACTTGCCACACCCTCATCTTCGAGGACTATCCTAAGAACATCGACGGCGAGCAGTCCGGCCAACTTTCGTTTCTTGTGGCAGGCACCTTGCCGATGGATCTGCTTTGGAAGCAGCAGATTCTTGAATTGCGGTCGGAACCGGACCGCCAGGAGCGTCTCGCTGGGTATCTTCGAGCCTGGGCGCCGCATCTACAGAAGAAAGGTGTTCTGCGCCAGCGCGCCGGGGGAAACGGACACGGTTTGAATTAAACGGATTGAGCTCGGGCGAATGATCTAGCAAGAATTGCGTCCTTCTAGAGGGGCGCGAATCGAGGTTTCATGACGGTAAGCACATCGCTGCCCTCTTCAACGCATCCGAGGGCTCGTACTATCGGCGAACTCAAACGCATTCCGGACTTAGACGCTCGCACTGTGTCTCGTTCCGTGAAGAGCGAAATGCGCCAAAATCTTCTGCGCATGATCGAAAAGAACGAGCCACTCTTTCCCGGGGTACACGGTTACGAAGACACGGTAATCCCGCAAATCATCAACGCGCTGCTCTCGCGCCACAATTTCATTCTTCTGGGACTTCGCGGCCAAGCCAAGAGCCGCATCCTGCGGGGTTTGTCCCAATTCCTCGACCCCGAAATCCCCGTGGTCGTGGGTTGCGAAATTAACGACGATCCGCTGCGCCCGATCTGCCGCGCCTGCCGCGAGAAAATTGCCGCCGAAGGGGACAACACGCCCATTGCCTGGATGCCGCGCGATCACCGCTACGTGGAAAAGCTCGCCACTCCCGACGTGACCATGGCCGACATCATCGGCGACGTTGATCCCATTCGCGCCGCTCGCGGCGGCCGCGATCTCTCCGACGAGCTGACCATCCACTACGGCCTCCTGCCTCGCGCCAATCGCGGCATTTTCGCCATCAACGAGCTTCCCGACCTGGCCGGCAAGATTCAAGTCGGACTGTTCAACATCATGCAAGAGGGCGACATCCAGATTAAGGGCTATCCGCTGCGGCTGCCGCTCGACGTGCTTCTTGTTTTCACTGCGAATCCCGAGGACTACACCGCGCGCGGCAAAATAATTACGCCTCTCAAGGACCGTATTGGCGCGGAGATTCGCACGCATTATCCGTCCACGCTTGAAGAAGGCATGGCCATCACGGCGCAGGAAGCCTGGGTCGCGCGCGATTCCGGGCGAAAAGTGGAAGTTCCCGCGTATCTTCGTCACGTCGTCGAAGAAATCGCGTTTCAAGCTCGGGAAGACAAGCGCGTCGACCGCCGCTCCGGCGTCAGCCAGCGCTTGCCGATCACCGCTCTTGAAAGCCTTGTCAGCAGCGCGGAACAGCGGGCCGCCCGCAACGGCGAAAAGTCCACGGTCGCTCGTATCGCCGACGTGTACTGCTCGCTACCCGCCATCACGGGAAAAATGGAGCTTGAATACGAAGGCGAACTGAAAGGCGCGGACACGATCGCCCGCGAGCTGATTCGTACGGCCGTCGGTCGCGTATTCAGCAAACATTTCGCCGAAGTAAGCTTTCAACCCGTCATCCAATGGTTCGAAATCGGCGGAGAACTGAAACTGCCTGAGCTTGCGACTGCGTCCGAGCGGTTTCAACAGCTTTCCAAGATTCCAGGGCTAATGGAACATATCGGCCGCCTCGGCGTTCAAGACCGCAAAGACGCCGCGAGCGCCGCGTCCGCGGCCGAAATGATTCTAGAAGGCCTTTGGGCGCACCGCCGCATCGGCCGCAGCGAAGAGCGCGGCTTTTACGCGGACAAACCAAAGCCACAGACCGAGCAGCGGGAGAATCCGAACCGTCCGCCGCGGCGGCAATTCAACTGACATGTTCATGCGGATTCCATCCAACGATCATTGTCAGCCAGCGCGCTTTTGCTGGTTCCCGTCTGTAAGCCGTGAGCTGCCGGCCGCCGGTTCTCCGAGGTCATTCCAATGAAATTCGTCCGCTACGGAAAATACACCGGCGAGCCCGCCGATGCCATCGACCTCGAAGAGCTGGTCAAGCGCATGGGCGATTTTTTCCTGCAAAGCGGGTTTGAATCGCAATTTTACGGGGTTTCCCAGATGGATCCGGAGCGCTCGATGGAAGCCCTCCGCGAAGCGATTCTCCGCGCCTTGCAAGAAGGCGATCTGCTGCCCGAAGACGCCATGAGCGAAGAGTTGCGCGAGCTGCTGCAAAATCCCGAGGCGCAGAACAATCAAGCTGTCAGGGATCTGATCGAAAAGCTGATGGACCGCCTCGCTCAGGAAGGCTTCATCAATCCGCAACAGCCTCCGCAAGTCACGCCGCCTCCGCAAACCACGGCGCGCGGCCAGCTCGGCCAACCTTACGAAAGGCAGCCCGAGGCCCGCTTCGAAATTACGGATAAGACCATCGATTTTCTTGGTTTCAAAACGCTGCAAGACCTTCTCGGCTCGCTCGGCCGCAGCAGCTTCGGGCGACACGACACGCGCGATCTCTCGACGGGCGTCGAATCCGGCGGCGTCTCCCGCCCTTACGAATTTGGCGACACGCTAAATCTTGATATCAGCGAAACTCTTTTCAACGCCGTGCGCCGCCAGGGCGCAAAGGTTCCCATCGATATGACGTACTCCGATCTGATGGTCCATCAGTGCGAATATCACAGCTCTTGCGCCACGGTTGTTCTGCTCGATTGTAGCCACAGCATGATTCTCTATGGCGAGGATCGCTTCACTCCCGCGAAGCGCGTGGCCATGGCGCTGTCGCATCTCATTCGGACGCAATATCCCGGCGATACGCTGAGCCTCGTCCTTTTCCACGATAGTGCCGAAGAAGTGCCCCTTGGTGAGCTTGCCCGCGTGCAAGTGGGCCCGTATTACACGAATACTCGCGAAGGCCTTCGGCTGGCGCAACGCATCTTGCTTCGCCAGAAAAAAGACATGCGGCAAATCATCATGATTACCGACGGGAAGCCTTCCGCGCTCACGCTCGAAGACGGCCGCATTTACAAAAACGCTTTCGGCCTCGATCCTTTCGTCGTCGGACAGACGCTTGAGGAGGTCAACAAGTGCAAGCGCGCGGGCATCATGATCAACACGTTCATGCTTGCCAGCGATTACAGCCTTGTCCATTTCGTCCAGAAAATCACGGAAATGTGCCGCGGCAAAGCCTACTTCACCACGCCATACACGCTTGGCCAGTATTTGTTGATGGATTACATGCAGCGCAAAACCAAGCAAATCCACTGAGCCCCTTTTCCGCGACACCTTTTCAGAGCATGCAGCTAATTCCCGGAAGCTGCTATCATCTGTAATCCCATGCCACACTGCCCGCAGTGCGGAAAAGAGTTTCAGCCCAAGTTTGGCGATTCGCCAGCCTCGCTGACCTGTCCGGAGTGCAATGCGCGGCGGATACAGATGGCTCGCGCCAAGATTGCAGCTACCGGACGGACTGGCGTTACGTCCTCGTCCCCCATCACCACCGTCTTAGTTGGACTAAACGTGCTGGTATTTCTTCTCATGGTGTTGAAGGGAGTTTCCTTCTTCTCGCCAACGCCGCAGCAGGCGGTTGCGTTTGGCGCGGACTTCGGCCCGCTTACGCTGAATGGACAGTGGTGGCGCCTGGTCACCAGCATGTTTGTGCACTTCGGAATCATTCACATCGGCCTGAACATGTGGTGCCTCTGGACCTTGGGCCGCGCGATGGAACAATTGATGGGACGCGCGTCCTACTTGCTCTCCTATTTTGTCAGCGGAATTTTTTCCAGTATTGCGAGCGTGTACTGGCACCCGATGGCGGCGAGCGCAGGAGCCTCCGGCGCGATTTTTGGAATGGCTGGTGTGCTGGTTTCGTACGTCTACTTGAAGAAGACTCCCTCGCACCTGATCATCAATAAAAAAATGTTGAGCAGCTTGGGCGCATTCATCGCTTATAACCTGGCGTTCGGAGCGCTTCCGGGGATCAGCAACGCCGCGCACATCGGGGGCCTGCTGATGGGGCTGGCCGTGGGAGCGGCGCTGCCTGCCGCCGACGCGGACGAGACGGTGCGACGCGCAAGGCTATCTCTGATTGCCATATTCTCGGCAATCGTGCTTGTCGGCTCGGCCATCGCGGCCAAGAAACTTTCCACAAATTTAAGCGAACCGTCAAGCGCCGTACTCTTTATCCCCGGGGTCGAGATTTGCGAAGTGCCGACGGAACAGCAACAACTAACGCCGCAGGACGGCCTGGGCCACGCCGCCTGCCAGCCGTGTTGATTTAATGGCCGCTTGGATTACTTGCGCGTCCGAAGACTGCGCTACAATTTTGAGACCATGATTTGGAAGCGCATTTCGCGTTGGTTGGGAGGGAACAAACAGATGACTCACATCGTGGCAGGAAATACGGCGCCTGAGTTTTCCCTCAAAGCCCTGGATGGAAAAGAATATTCCCTTCAAGAGCTTCTACAACAAGGCCCGGTGATGGCCGGGTTCTTCAAAATTTCTTGCCCTGTATGCCAGTTTACGTTTCCTTTTCTCGAGCGGCTTTACAAACGCTACGGGGACGGCGGAGCAACGTTTCTCGGCATCTCTCAGGATGACGCCGGCGAGACCAAGGACTTTGCCAAGGAATTTGGCGTCACGTTCCCGATGCTCCTTGACGAAAAGCAAAAAGGCTATCCCGCCTCGAATGCCTACGGTCTTACCAACGTCCCCACGATTTTTCTCATCGAGCCTAGCGGGACGGTAAAAGTAAGCTGTATGGGTTTCGACAAGAAGGATTTGGAATCCATCGCCGCCGCTCTCGCCGAACGCAAGAAAATCGGAGCGGCGGCGCTATTTCGTCCCGAGGAATCCGTCCCTGCTCACAAACCTGGGTGAGGTTCAAAAAATTAGGTCCGGTCCGGACCTCAGAAGAAAAGATTGCTAAATTCGGAAGTCGTTCCCAATTATTCGGCCTCTTTTTCCAACCACTTTTTCTTGTGCTTGGCGGGACGCTTTCGCTTGTCCGCAATCACGCGCGTGGCTGCGGGGGCAATACCCGAATTGCGGGCCGCACGCCGGGCCTCGACGCCCGCATCCAAAATTTTCTTCCTTCGTCTCTTCATTTTTTCGGGCAGTACTCGCAAGGGCCTGCGCGCCCGCACTAGGTATAGTTCGCGCGCTAGAAAGTGAATCGCGCTTGCAAATCGATCTGACGATTCGCGGTCGGCGAAGAAAACGGCCGACCCGCGAGCGAATTCGCCTCGCCGAAGATCGGCGAACTCAAATTTCCAACATACGATCCATAGTTTACGTTGTTGAATATGTTGCGCGCGCTCACGCTGAACGTCAGGTTGTACTTCGAGTTGGACTCGGCGCCAAACATGCCCCCGGGTCCGCCGCGACGGCCGCCAGGCCGCCCGAACACGCCGCCACCGCCCATGCCGCCGCCCGCCGCTGACTCTTTTTTCGCTCCGAAGCCGAACGTCTTGCTCAACCGCAAGTTTAGCGAAAACCGTCCCGGCTGCGTCGCGTAGTTAATGGGGACCAGGGCTTCTCCAACAGTTGGAAGCGTATTAAAACAGCCGTACGCTGTCTGAACAACGCTTGCTGGCGCGCCCGACCCGCAAGTACCGAACGCCGGCCGCGCATTGAATTGCGCGTCGCCATAAACGTCCTGCCCCGTCGTGATGTTAAACGGAATTCCCGAGCTGGCGATGAGAAACGGATATAAATGAAAACCCTTCGGCCCTCCGATGCTGCCACCCAGGAAAATACGCTGCCGGACGTCAAATGAGGCACGCCCGTAATCCGCGCTTGGATCGAGGGGATCCGAGGGGAAGTAGTTTGGACCGGCAGTGTCGCTGTCCGCGTAGTTCAAGACGTAGTAGCCGAAGAGCGACAGATCTGTAAGCGGACCGTGCCGCGTCGGAATCATCACCCGGCCGTTCACAATTAGCTGGTTCTGTTTAAAGATGCCCTCCGACTCAAATTCATACTGAATCTGGCTCGGCGGAGACGCCACGGTCTGGCCCGCGGGAATCGGTTCCGCATTGATGAAATTCGAGTACAACTGATGAACGCCGCGAGAATTGAGATATGTAACGGCAATGTTCGCGAAGTTGGAAAGCTGCCTCTCGAGGGTTACGCCAGTCTCCATCGTATACGGCGCCCGCAAATTGGGATTCTGCACGTAAATCGCCTGTGTCGAGGTCGCGCCCGGTGGAAACAAGGAATTCCCAGGCGCGACTGTTTGATTCGGCTGAAAAAACGCGGGGTTCTGAATCAAATATTGTTGCTGGATCACACCATTCTGCAGCTCTTGCTGCAAAACCAGGCTCTCCGTGAACCGGTCGTAGAAAATTCCGTATCCCAGCCGTAGCACGGTTTTTGGCGATTTGCCTTTCCCGTTTCCATCCAGCCCCCACGCCAAGCCAATGCGCGGCGCAAAATCCGCGTGGTCGCCCAGGTCGTTCTGGGTCTCATAGCGAAGGCCATAACTCACGGTGATGTTTGGCCGAAACTTGTAGTCGTCCTGCACAAAAAGCGCGCCGTCCATCCAATTGACGTTAGCCGCGGCAGTTCCGACCGGGTTGTAATTCAACGAATAAAAACTGGCGCCGCCCCCGTTTGCGATGGCCGTCGCCATATTTTGGGGCGTGTTGCCGGACGCTAACGCTTGAAGCGTGATTTGGTAAGCAGTGATGCCGGACAGAGTGGGGCAAGTAGTAGGCGGAGTGGGCACATCGCAGCCAGGCACGGTCGGATTAATCCGGGAGCCGAACGTATATGCCCCGTTAAAGCTCGCGTTGGATGCGTTTGCATCCGTGGTATCGCGGAATCGTCCGCCGATTTTCCACGCGTGCTTGCCATGATTGTAGTAGGTGATATTTTGAAGCTCGTAGTGATTTTGGAAGTCGCTATTCGTCCCGCTGGTGCTTCCGCCCGAGGTAAAGGCGCCCTCAACGTTGATTTGGGGCAAGAGGCTAAAAGGAGTTCCCGTCACGTTGTCACGAAGGTATTGAAATCGCGTCTCATTAATCGTGGACGGGCTCAAGGTCTGCGTGTCGATCGCCTGCACCGTATTTTCCGTGCTGAAGGTGTTCGTTGCTTGGGAAGCGAGATTGAACTCCCCTACGCTGTCGTTTCTTTCCACGTCTCGCCAATACTGGTAGCGCACGCTCAACGTATTCGATTGCGAGACTTGATAGTCGATCCGCGGACTCAAATTCGTCCTGGTCATCGGATTCGCCACCGTGTCGCTAAACGGACCAATCTGAAATGTCGTCGGATTAACGACCTGCGCGCTCACGACGGACAACTGGGTGATGTCCCGGCGTTCGATGTTGAAGAAGAACGATGCTTTCTTGCTTAGCGGGCCTCCAATGTTCCCGCTGTATTGCGTCGTGTAATATCCCGGAGGCTGCGTCCCCGCTGGAAAGCTCTCAAACGGGTTTCTCGAATTGAAAGCCGCCGTGTTTCCGTTGATAAAAAATTGTCCGTGAAACTGGTCTGTTCCCGGCTTTGTAAAAATCTCGATCCGGCCGTAGCCCAGTTTGTCGTACTCGGCGGAGAACGGGTTCTGATTGATGCGAATCTCTCGAATGGAGGCTTTCGGCGGCAATTCCCCCGCCGTAAATCCATCAATGTAAATCTGCCCGCCATTTGGCCCCGCCGAAGGCCCGGCCAAAGCTTGCAACTCGGACTCCAGCTCGTCTGGATCATCCGATAGCGCTTCCAAATCCTTTCCTGCGATCACTATCTGGCCTGCGTTATTCGCTGGGTTCACGTCTATTTTCGTGGCCGTGTCCGTGACCTCGACCTTTTGCTGCTGCACTTCGATGGTCAACTGGGCATCCAACTTTTGCATTTGGCCGGCGGTTATCTGGACTTGCGCTTGCTCAAACGGAGCAAACCCCGGCGCAATCACTTTCACTCCATACTTTCCAGGAACCAATCCCGTCACTTCGTATATGCCGGACTTGTTTGTGGTCGCCGTCGTGGCCGCTCCGCTCGGTGTCGTTACGAGCACGGTCGCGTTCGGGACCGCGGCGCCGGATGGGTCCGTCACTTGCCCGCGCAAAGTTCCCGAAGCCGTCTGGGCCTGCGAGGCCCTAGTCGCGCTACCCGAAACTAAGATGGCCGCTAAGAATGCAATGCACCAATAGACTGACCGAAAACTCATTCCCTCTCCTCATTTGCAGTGCTTTTTTTGCGACTTTTACGATTCAAGGTGCCGCATCCCCCGCGGGAGCCGAGCTCATCGTCCACGGTGAAAGGATGCTGGACGCTCCGCCTTTCGGCGAAGCTTCAAGGAGGGGTTCCACGCCGGCGAGAAGGGTGATCGCTGTTGCGTCGTTCCCCGCCGTCCCTTCCGTCGTTACAATCATCACCGCATCGCCCTTTTGCAAACTCGCAAGCGTTTCCGCGGGCAATCGGCTGAGGACTTGCTGCAAGTCGCCTCCTCTGCCGCCGCCAGGCCGTCCCGCGGCTCCGCTCCCCGCTGATTCCGCCGGCTTTGGCGCTGCACTCGCCGCTCCGTTCCCTTCCGCTGGAGCGCCTTTGAGCCTCTTTGCAATGAACTCGGCCACCATGGGGGGCAATTTGCGAATCTGCGTTTCCGCTCCCACTTTTACGGTAATGGGCTTTTTCGACAGAAGGTCCATGACCGTGAGCGTTCCGGCCGCCGCGTCAACGGCGCTGATGGTCCCCGCTACATTTCGAAACGTTCCAGAAACGATCTCTTCCGCTGTGAGTTCCGTTCCGTCTTCGCTGCGCGTTCCTCGCGCGCGAAGCTGATCTCCCACTTTGATTTCGTCGATGGGTGCGGGCTTGGCATCATCGAATTTGATGGAGTTCGGCGCATACCGGCGAAGAATCGTATCTGTCAAAACTTTGACCGTAACTGCCTTGGCCACGCCCGTGGCGTTTGTCGATATCTTGATCGTCCCGGTCGCCGGGTCCACCGCGCTCACCAACCCGCCGACTCCATGCCTCTGCCATTCCTCGCGCTCGTGAGTTTGCTTCGCGGCGATGTCTTCGTGTTTCATCGCAATAACGGATGCGGCCAACAAGGTCTTGCCATCGTCCGCCATTTGTCCGCGAACCAAAATGCGATCGCCGGGCTGCAACTCGGACAGTTGAAGGGCAGCCGCATTCTTCAAATCCTTGGCTCCCGGTTCGATGCGGACAAGGCGCGCGCCGATTGGCACCTGAATGGTGGTCTCTGGGCCCGCATCGGTGGTCAAGACAATGGTATTTCCTGTGATGGTCTTGATCGTCCCCACGGCGCGCGCCACCGCGGCCTGCGCGGCTGGTGATGCAGGTTCCGCAGCCACGGCGCAAACGCCAAACGCCGCCGTAAGGCCCAGGCAAATAAATATACCGGTCAGCCTCAAGCGCCTCGCGCGCCCCTTTTCCTGCTGTTCCATCGATGACTCCTGCTATCCAACGCGAAATGCAAACCTCGACTGGGTCCGCTTAGGAGGGTAATGCGGCAGACGCGCCATACCCTTTGCGTCACAGGGTTAGACGTGCCGAACACCCCTAAATGTTTCAAAAAATCTTGGCTTGGGGACAACCACAACCTTTCCGCCCTTCCGGCGCTCGGCAGATCCTACCGGCCCCTTGGGGTTCACCGGTCGCTTTTATCTGGGTAATTTCCGAGTTGCTTGTCGCTCGGGAGTAACGGAGACTGCTTTTCACAGGGCAACCTTAGTGGTCTGGCTAATTCTATCCAGTGAGCGCATTGGTGATTCACCACTCGTCGAGAATGGTGAGGTTACCCCTGCGTTGTGCCACGTGGATACAATAGTTGCTGGACTACACCTCGTGCGGTCTCCCTAGAGACCAGTCATGGAAACGGAAGACGAGATAGGCTAGCCCATGAAGACAAAGCACACCCGTACTATTACGCAACGCAACGATGCGCACGGCCGCTCGCCAAGACGAAGCACTCGTCGCGTTCTGATAGTCGCGGTACCGCCGGTGAGGACGCTCGATGTGTTCGGGCCGGTGGAGGTGTTCGGCGATGCGAACCGCTCTGGTAATCACGGACCGATATACGAAGTCAGCGTGGTCTCCGCTGGGACTGATCGCGATATCCTAAGTCATGTCGGTAGGCTGGTGCGCACGGATCAAACGTATCGCGAGTGCCGTGGTGCGATCGACACGCTTCTTGTCGCCGGATTCGACGGCGTTTCGAAGGTCCGATACGAACAGAAGTTTCTAAATTGGCTTAAAGAGCGATGTGGCAGGAGTCGACGCTTTGGTTCGGTCTGCACCGGTGCGCTGGTGCTGGCAGAGGCTGGCCTTCTCGATGGGCGTCGCGCGACGACTCACTGGAATTGGTGCGAAGAGCTTGCACGCGACTACC
This sequence comes from Candidatus Acidiferrum sp., assembly GCA_049800195.1. Taxonomy (GTDB): domain Bacteria; phylum Acidobacteriota; class Terriglobia; order Acidiferrales; family UBA7541; genus Acidiferrum. The sequence goes on along the minus strand of JBARJI010000011.1, from coordinate 83,394 downwards.
CGCGCGTGACCGTGGACCCCATACCCATCTATGTTCGAGACGGAAACTGCTATACGTCAGCGGGTGTAACGGCCGGAATCGATCTCGCGCTCGCATTCGTGGAGGAAGATCTGGGTAGGTCTATCGCACTCAAGGTTGCTCAGATGATGGTGGTGTTCCTGCGGCGACCGGGCGGCCAATCGCAGTTTAGCGCCACGCTCATGGCACAGACTTCTGAGAGCCGGCCCATCGGCGATCTACTCGCCTGGCTTCCCGACAACATCGGGCGCGACCTCTCCATCGAAAGTCTCGCTCGACGTGCAGCCATGAGCCTTCGGAACTTCGCTCGCTTGTTTCAACAACAGGTGGGCAAGACGCCGGCAAGGCACATCGAGGACCTTCGCCTCGAAGCCGCACGTCGTCAGATTGAATCGACAGCAATGACTCTTGAAGAGGTGGCGATTTCCTGCGGCTTCACTTCTGCAGAGACTCTCCGTCGTGCGTGCATGCGGCGCCTCGGCGTTACGCCCCGCCAATACAGAGCTTCTTTTGGGCACGCCCGCGTACGCTAACCCTCTCTCCCACAAGTTGGCAGGAATCGTTGGTTTTTTGTCTGTTTTCGCTCTTATCGCATGGAAGTTTGACTCCTAGACTGATGAACGCAACCAGGACGGCATGGCTGCCGGGAATAGCGCCCCCTTGACGAATGACCGTGCCGCTCGACTGGCTCTGTAGTGTCGCTCAGCATCTCTTTAGGAGCAGCAACATGAACAATCTCGACTTGATGTTGGAACGTAACAAAGATTTTGCCGCTCAGCAATCCGCGTCCGGCGGACTTATGCCATCGCTTCCCCGGTCGCTTCCGAATGTGAAGGCGATTATCATTGGTTGCGCCGATATGCGCGTGGATCCTGCTCATGTGCTTGGAATCAAGCCGGGCGAGGCCGTCGTGATGCGAAACATTGGCGGTCGAGTCACTCCGGATCTGTTGGAGCAGCTGGGTCTACTCGGACGAATCGGACAGGTTGCCGGAGAGATTCCTGGAGGTGGCGGGGAGTTTCACATGATCGTACTTCAGCACACCGATTGCGGCATTACGCGCCTCGCGGGCGACCCAGCCCTGCTGACGCACTATTTTCAGATACAGGCAGGAGAACTCAAGACCAAGTCGGTCTCCGACCCGCGGATGGCGGTGGCTGTCGACGTTGCTGCGCTCAGGGCGGTTCCGGCATTGCCGGGCGAGTGGCTTATTTCCGGCCTCGTTTATGACGTCACGACCGGACTTGTTGAGATCGTCGTGCCTCCAGCGCCAATTCGTACGGCTTAAATATGCGGATGACCGAGGTTGAGTAAGGGCGCGGCTTACGTTGACAAAGGTATTGAAACCGCAGCGGTCCTCGCTAGTTGTTGACGGGGCAATGCGCTCCAGCTCCGAGCCATTGGTTTGCGTTCCGGGCGGTTTGTCGGCAACCCGGAACATGGTCCACCGTCGTCGGTTCCCCTCCCCTCCCAAAACGGCAAAGCGGGTGTACAATGCCGCCTTTGGGGGCGTTCAGCAAACATCGTGTCTCGCACGCTGACCGAGCAATTCCCCCAAGCAAAGCGGCGCGGCACGAGTCCAATCAAGGGATGGCTCCTTTCGAGTGATTCTTTTCATCCCCGAGAGTACAGTGTAGTTTTCAAAGCACGGAGCGGCGCAGCCGAGCACTCCACGCGTTCTTTGTCTGGCCGGGCCGTTCGTTGAAGGCACATGACAAACATTTTCGCCACACACCGTATGAATAGGGAGGATTTTCAGCATGGCTCTACCGACCGACAAGCATTTTAGGGCGCGCATTCTCGAGCGAAAGGACTTGTCGGAAGATCTGTGGCTTATTCGCGTCGATCCAGGCGGCCCGTTTTCTTTCAAAGCCGGCCAGTACGCCACTCTCGGCGTCGATCACGAAGAAAAGCGCATCGAGCGCGCTTATTCCATTGTGTCCTCGCCCTATGAAGAGAGTCTCGAGTTCTTCATCGAGCTTGTTCCTCAAGGCGCCCTCACGCCTCATCTCTACAAACTGCAAGTTGGCGACACCATGCTTTGCCGCAAAATCTCGAAAGGCCGCTTCACTCTCGATTTGAAAAGCGGCCGTACCAACCATCTTCTCCTCGCCACCGTCACCGGCATCGCCCCTTTTGTTAGTTACGTCCGCACGCTCTATCGCGACTGGAAAGCCGGCAACAGCCCCATGCCGGGCGAGCACAAACTCTATTGCCTGCAAGGGGGAAGCCGCTCGTGGGAATTCGGTTATCGCGAGGAGCTCGAGCGCATGGCCGCGGAAGTTCCCTGGTTCAAATACGTCGCTACCATCAGCCGCCCCTGGGAGGACGCCTCATGGAAGGGCCAGACCGGCCGTGTCGATGACCTCGTTCGCATGTACGTGGACGAATGGGATCTCCATCCCGAATCCACCACCGGCTATCTCTGCGGCCATCCCAGCATGTGCGAAAACGGCATGGGCATTTTGACCCGCGCCGGCTGGCAAAAAGGAACCCTGTTCGAGGAAGTTTATTTTATTCCAGGCAAGGAAGCAGAGGCCTAGTAAAAAGCGGCTGCATCGAACGTTAGCTGGATGGAGAGTCCCGCCGTTCGATTCCGTTGTAGAATGCCTCGCGGCCGGGCCAACATTGGCATCGTGGTTGAATTTCGAGTTTCGGAGGATGGTTCATGATCGTCGGAGTGCCACGAGAGAGTTTTCCTGGCGAGCGCCGCGTAGCCTTGGTTCCCGCGGTCGTTCCGAGCCTAACCAAAGCGGGCCTCGAAATCGCCATCGAAGCGGGCGCGGGAACTGGAGCGGGCTACCCGGACGCGGACTACGCCGCCAAGGGCGCGAAAATCCTTCCCACGCGCACGGACGTTTTCGCCGCCGCCGACATCATCGTCCAGGTGCTGGCCTACGGCGCGAATGACAAAACCGGCCAAGCCGACGTTCGTTTGTATCGCTCCAACCAAGCGCTGATCGGATTTTTGCGTCCCCTCAATTCTCTCGAAACTATTCAGGAAATCGCCTCGAAAGGTGTCACCGCTTTTTCCATCGAGTTGATGCCCCGCACCACTCGCGCGCAAAGCATGGACGCGCTTTCTTCGATGGCCACCATCAGCGGCTACAAAGCCGTGATCGTCGCCGCGGATGCGCTGCCTCGCCTCTTTCCCATGATGACCACGGCGGCGGGAACAATCACGCCCGCGCGCGTCTTCATCATTGGTTGCGGCGTCGCCGGCCTACAAGCCATCGCTACGGCGCGCAGGCTTGGCGCGGTGGTCTCCGCCTACGATCTGCGCCCCGCCGTCAAAGAACAAGTGCAGAGCCTCGGTGGCCGCTTCGTCGAGCTGCCCATCGAAGCGAAAGACGCGCAAGATGCCCGCGGCTATGCCACCGCGCAGGGCGAGGATTTTTACAAGAAGCAGCGCGAACTTCTCGGCAAGGTGGTCGCGGAAAGCGACGTAGTAGTCACCGCCGCGGTCATACCCGGCAAGAAATCGCCGATTCTCGTAACGAAAGAAATGGTCGCGAACATGGCGCCGGGTTCCGTGATTGTCGATCTGGCCGCCGAACGCGGCGGCAATTGCGAACTCACTCGCGCGGAAGAGCAAGTCGTCGAGCACGGCGTCACCGTCATGGGCTTCATCAATCTTGCCGGCACCGTTCCCTATCACGCCAGCCAGATGTACGCCAAAAACGTCGCGACATTTCTCCTGCACCTGGTAAAAGACGGCAAGCTGCAACTGAACGTGGAAGACGAAATCGTGCGCGACACTCTGTTGACTCACAGCGGCGAAATTGTGAACGCCAGGCTGCGCGAAAATTATAAGCTCCCGGCTTTGGCTGCAAAATCTTAAGGAGGAACGGATGCCTGCGGATTTTATTTCCAGTCTGTTTGTGTTCATCCTGGCGGCATTTTTAGGCATCGAGCTCATTAAGCGCGTTTCGCCCCTTCTGCACACGCCGCTCATGTCTCTTACCAATGCGCTGGACGCCATCGTCCTCGTCGCCGCCATCATCATCGCCGGCCGCCACGAGACGCGCCTCTCCACCATCCTCGGTCTCATCGCCGTCGCCGCTTCCTTCAGCAACATGGTCGGCGGCTTCGTGATCACCGACCGCATGCTGGGCATGTTCAAAACGGGCAAGGCGGCGAAGAAATCATGAACCCGGCCGACATCCAGCAGCTCATCGACGTCACCTACATCGCCGCCGCCATCGGCTTCATTCTCGCGATCAAGTGGCTCAGCTCTCCGGTTTCCGCCATGGGCGGCGTCCTTATCGGAGAAATCGCCTCGGCCATCGCCGTCGCTGCCACTCTCTTCAATCCTGAAGTTAGCCAGTACAAGTGGATCATCATCACGCTCATCATCGGAGCGGGCGTCGGCGTCCCTCTTGGCTTGGTGAAAATGACCGCGGTTCCCCAGCGAACCGCTCTCAGCCACGCTTTCGGCGCGCTTTCCGCCGCGCTCATCGGCATCGCCGAATATTACGTCGCCGCTCCCAACGTTCCGAAATTCGAAATGGCCGAAATCGGCCTCGAAGTCATCATCGGCTCGCTCACCTTCACGGGCAGCATCATCGCTGCGGGCAAACTGCAAGAATGGCTTCCGCAGCGGCCGATCACCTACAAAGGCCAGAACTACGTCAGCTTGACCGTCCTCGCCAGCGCCCTCATTCTGATGGTCGTTCTAGTCGTTCATCCCGAATACACACAGCTCTTCCCTGCCATGATCGGTGTCGCTTTAATCTTCGGAATCATGCTCGTCACGCCCATAGGCGGCGCGGACATGCCTACGGTCATCTCTCTCTTGAATTCCTACGCGGGCTTTTCCGCCGCGCTCCTCGGCTTCGTCCTCAGCAACAAAGTTTTGATCGTCGCGGGCGCGCTCGACGGCGCTTCGGGCTTCATCCTGTCCGTCATCATGTGCAAAGCCATGAACCGCTCTTTCACCAACGTGCTCTTTGGCGCGTTCGGTCAAGTCCAAGCTAAAGCCGCGGGCACAAAAGAAGAGCGCGTCGTCAAAAGCGCCAGCCCCGAGGATGCCGCCGCGATTCTCGCCGCCGCCAACAAGGTCGTCATCATTCCTGGCTATGGCATGGCCGTTGCGCAAGCTCAACACAAAGTCCGCGAACTCTACGACATCCTCACCAAAAAAGGGATCGACGTCCGCTTCGGCATTCATCCCGTCGCCGGACGAATGCCCGGCCACATGAACGTCCTCCTCGCCGAAGCCGACATTCCTTATGATCGGTTGATGGAAATGGATGATATCAACGGCGACCTCCCGCAAACGGATGTCGCCCTCGTCATTGGCGCCAACGACGTCACCAATCCCGCCGCTCGCTCCGATCAATCCAGCCCCATTTTCGGCATGCCCATCATTGACGTGGACAAAGCCCGCACGGTAATGGTCATCAAGCGCAGCATGGCTGCCGGTTTCGCTGGCATCGACAATCCCTTGTATTACCTCGGCAACACGCTCATGCTCTTCGGCGACGCCAAAAAATTCGTCAGCGAAATCGTCCAACAACTTTCCGGCTCCGGCCATTAGGCGTGTCGCTCGAATTTTAGATCGACGCTCGATACTTGTCTCTCAACCCTTGATCGCCGCCCGAATTCTTGGCGTGCCCACGACCGCGGCCCGCAGCTTCTCATCCACGCCAAGCATTCCCAGGACTGCCCTCGCAACCTCGTCATCCATCTCGGAAGCCTGTCGCAAGTCCACGGGATAGCGTGCCAGCAATTCCATCCCCGCGTCTCCAAGCTGAAGCTTGATCTCAGGAGAAGGAGCCCTCAGCACAACCTCCATCCGATCTTCAATCGATCCATGCTGGCGCTCGATCGCTGCGCGATATTTTTGGTAAACCGAATTCACTGCCGCCACCAATTTTTCTTGGACCAGCTTGTAATCCCCGACAGGCGCAAGCGTGAGGCTGATTTCGTGCCAGGTGTACTCCGTGCCTGGAATCTGCTTGTACAGCGGCGTTGTGGGCTGAAAGAGCACTGAATTCGAAAACACTGCGATTCGCCCTGTGGGATACAGATCAACGCCCGTCCCCGCCATCTCAATCAAATACAATCGCACCAGTCCCACGTCCGCAACATCTCCTGTGACTCCGGCCACGCTGATGCGGTCGCCCACGCGAATCCCGTAGCGCCCCACCACAAAAAAGTAAGCCGCCACCGACAACAGCACCGTCTGCAGTCCGACAGCCACGCCCGCCGTTGCGAACCCGGCAAACGTAGCCAGCGAGCTGAAGCCGCTTACGATTCCCAGCACAATCACCACGCTGATGAAAAAGCCCACGACGAAGCGCCGCAGCACGAGAATCTGGCGCCGCCGTCGACCGTCATGCACGTAGCGAAACGTCGCTCGCCGCCAGATCTCCGAGAGGATCATTACCAGGCCAAGTGCCAGCGCGATTCCGGCAATCCTCACCAACAAGGAGATCAGCGTGCGCTTCGACTCGGTCGAGAGGGAGTGCCGCCATTCCACAAGGTTGCCGCGGAACTGGTCGAGAACCACCATTTCCTCTCGCAAGGGTACGAGGGCTGCGGCCAACTGATTGAACTGCTGTGTGAGCGCGGCGAATTGCTCCGCGCTAGGTGCAGCCTGCGCGGCTGGTTGAGCGCCGCTTTGTGATGTAGTTCCCTGTCCGCTCTGTATCGTCTTACGTATGCTGTCGCGCAGCGGAGCGCTTAGGTTATTCGCGCTCTGGCGGACCACCGCTGCTTCAGAGATCAGCCTGTCGATCGTCTGCACGCTTCGCACTTGTCCATACAAAGTGGCCATCTGTCCAAACAGGCCGGAGGGCTGCGGCTCCGCGGCTTGTGTCTGCGTTGTGGCTTCAGGACGCTTGGCCGCAGCCGTCTTCGAGGACGGCGCAACCTCGGCCACTTCGGGCACCGAGCGCGCCAGTTCATTGATGCTCCCCAAAAGGCCTTCGTCTCCCTCGCTGTTATTTTCAACGAAACTGGCCAGCTGCTGCACCGTCGCCAGCATCGCGCGGTCTAGTGATAATTGGCCTTGCAGCGCGTCTCTCTGCGAGATCAGCGGCTTCGCCTTGCGCCCAGCTGTCACGGAGATCTTTTTATCCAGCTCATCGATTTGAGACTGAGCATCGTCGATACGCTTCTCCACCTGCGCTTGAACCACGGCATAGTTTGGCGCAGATCCATCGGCGGTCTGACCTGCTGATTGTGAAGCCTCATTCTTGGTCGATGCGCCGGTCGTTGCGCTCGCCGATCCTACCGTCACCGCGCCCTTGGTCTTGCCCGACGATGCGCTCGTCGCCGTGCCCGGTTGCGCGCTCGTTAGTGCGCCTTTCGCCGCGTCAGTTTGCGGGTCGATTAGCGCCGCTTCCGCTCTCGCCGATTGGAATGCCAGCCGCACCGCTTCCGTAGCCAGCGATTGCGTGTTCTCCTGAAAGATCAAGTCGCTCGGGAGACCGCCCGTTTCGATCTTCACCGTCGAATCCTGATACAAGCGAATCACAAGGTTCAGGTGCCCCAGGACGGCGTCCCGCTCCGCTTGTTCCGCGCCAATAGCTACAATCGCGCCGCACAAAATGACTAGCGGAAGTCGAACGTTCAAGAACCAAGTGGCACGTTTTCGCTTGCAGATCATAAGTGGATTTCCATTTTCATTTTGGGGAGGCTGATAAAGCGGGCCCAACTCCCCTTGGATGCCAGGCGCTGGCTAGGTTCTTAACTGCGTAACGTTTTCCGGGGACTGCGGCAAAGCTCCAAAGGTGGTGGGACACCTCGAACGCGACACAAGCAGGCAACGAGCAGCAAAACATTACGCGCTGAAATCGTTCCTGCCGCTCGCCATCACGGCAAAAATCGATAATACCACACCACCACTCGACCGTCAGGCTGGCCAACTCGCGTGAACACCCCGCCTATTGCTGTCAGGCCACTGAGCCCGCCCGCGCTGCCCTGAACAAAATGCGCGCAACAATTCAACCAGCCAGGCCGCCCGACTCCACCGAGGCCATCAGCTAGCAGATTCCTGCGTTCAAATCCAATAGAGGATCGCTGGTCTGGCTGGCGGCCTTCTCGGAGCGCCGCAGCTTGTTCCCCACTGCCTCCGTGACCGAAGCCTTCAAGAAAGAACGGAAAGCCTTCTCGACCTCCAAAGGGACCATCCACTTCCCCACAGGCAAGCCTCTCCCCATTGCTCTCATCAAGAAAATCGTGAAAGCCCGCGTCGCACTGCTCGAAAGCAAATAGCCTCACCGAGCCGCTTGCCAAACGGCTGGTGGGGCAACCTCAAAGTTTTGGAAATTTTTGGTTTTGTTTGGTCCCCGAGGCACAGCATCTGCGGCGTGGGGTATCGCAATCGTGCGAGTGCGCACCGTCCCCGCTTTCGCGCGGCCCGGCGAATCCATTCAATTCCATTCCCGACACGGGAGGGAGACACTCCTAACACCAGCTGTCATTCGCCTCGCTGGTTTGTCTCCCCCGTCGCATTTGTCGAATTTAGCTTAACCCTTGCCGCCAGTTGCGTGGCCGCGTCCGTCCCGCTCTTCGTTTCCTTTGAAGTGGGCGCTATCGACACGCTTAGCCGGTTCGGCCTTCTCGCCACGGTTTGGCTTTGGACCCTTATAGCCGTGTTGCGGATCCAAGCGGTTGTTTACGTTACCTCGGAAGTCGTTACCGCCATGAAACCACGGGCCGGCGCCAACGAAGACGCCTGCGCTGAACCATTCGGGGCCGTAGTAGCCGGACGGAGCACAATCGTAAGGAGCGATGTCGTAGTAACCATAGGGACATTCAGGAGCCACGCCGATTTCGACGTTCACTTGGGCCTCCGCTTTGGGGACGGCTGCCGTGAGGCAGCTTCCCGCAACCACAGCTGCCAAAAGAAATGTAAGTCCTCGCATAAGTTCACCTCGTTATCTCAGTTTGTTTCCTCGAACACGCAATACTAGAGCGCTTCGCAATGTCGCGTCTGTTCCATATAGCGCACTTTCAAAGATTTAACGAAGGACGTCCCAGCAAGATTTTCTACCCTTCCGCGTGTACTTTCTGAAAGGCGGGGTTCTTTCTCTTTTCCCCTGCGCGGGCCGCGTGTTTTGACTTTTCCACAGATTTCCACAGCCATGGCAAACCAATTAACTCTCGCCAACTCCTTCCAATCCCTCGACTTCCCCCATCTCCTTCGAATCCGCCACTCTCATTCGAATAAGCACTGAGTAAATAAAAATGATTATTGACAACTGGTTACCAGGCCTGCTAGCATTCCCCATGTTTCCTCCATACAACCGCCCACCCTCTACGAATCTCACCCTAATCTTCTCCGGCCTCTGCGGACGGCCCTTACCCCGACCCTGTCGGCGCGGCGCCACGGTACGCACTCTTCCTCCCAGCCAATGTAGCGCGGCGATGCCAGTTCCGCGTCTTTTGCTCGCAACGTTGAGCCATCACTCTCTGTATGAACTTGGGTATGATATCCCCTTTAAATTGATATTCTTAGCACACCCCCACCACCTAACTCCCATCAAATCACATTCTTACGAAAAACAGGGGAGGGGGCTATCCGATCATCTAATTCCACCCGATTCCTTCCGCTTTTATCCACAGCCAGTAAACATCCAACAGACAGAATCACCCGCAACTCCATTCCTTTCAGGCTCTTACTTCATACTTCTCGTATGCACCGGGGTAGGGGGGTGCAGCGGTGAGATGGCCGTGCTCTTATCCATCGCGCGGTTTTCGGGCGATGAATCCTCGCATGACTTCCTCCGCTGCCCGGCGCCTCTTGAGGCGCAAGTCAAATTGTTCTCTTGCTCGCCTTCTTGGACTACAATGGCGCCCGAATTCCTGTGGAGGATCTATGCGCGCCGATCGAGTGGAGCTGTCCTGGGATGGCGGGAAATCGGACTGGCTGGTTCGCATCCAAAGCGGCGAAGAGGTGATCCGCCGTCATTGCAAAGCGCCAAAGGATGCGGACGAAAAAATCCTCCGCGCCAAAGCCGAGGAAACTGTGAAAGACGAAGGATACGAAGCGGACGCCGCCGCCATAAGCATTCGCCGCTAGTAGTACATGCACTCTTGCCTGTGCAGATTTTTCGGCTCGAAACGCGGTCTTCGGTCGCTACGAGGAGAATGGCACAGGCAATCGTGCCTGTGCAGATTTTCGATCCGTCACTGCCCGGCGCGCAACGAAGACAGTTCTCGCTACCCGGCAGATCTGTCTGAGCTGCACGCAACGCGCCAGATTGGACATCCATTACTGGAGTGTTAAAATCCAGAGTGAAACCACATGCCGCCCAAAACACTCTACGAAAAAATCTGGGATTCCCACGTCGTTCACGAAGAAGCCGGAAAGCCCGCGCTCATCTATATCGACCGCCATCTCATCCATGAAGGCACTTCGCCGCAAGCCTTCGCCGGACTGAATGCAGAAGGCCGCAAAGTTCGACGCCCCGATCTCACCTTCGCCGTGATGGACCACTCCGTTCCGACCACCACGGGAGACCGTTTGCTGCCCATCGTGGATACCGACGCGCGGCTGCAATTTGAAGCGCTCGAAAAAAATTGCCGCGAAACCGGCGTGCGCCTCTTTGACATGAACAGCCGCAATCAAGGCATCGTTCACATCATCGGGCCGGAGCTGGGCGTGACGCAGCCGGGGCAGACGATTGTCTGCGGCGACAGCCATACTTCCACGCACGGAGCCTTTGGCACGTTGGCGTTTGGCATCGGCACGAGCGAGGTCGAGCACGTCCTCGCCACGCAATGCCTGGTGCAATCGCGCAGCAAAACCCTGCACATTTTAGTTCACGGCAAGCGCCCACGCGGCGTGACCGCGAAAGACATCATTCTGGCCATCATCGGAAAAATCGGAATCAGCGGCGGCACCGGCCACGTTGCCGAATACGGTGGCGAAGCCATCCGCGATTTGAGCATGGACGGCCGCATGACCGTCTGCAATATGACCATTGAAGGCGGCGCGCGCGCCGGAATGGTCGCTCCGGACGAAACGACGTTTGCGTTTATGGAAGGCCGGCCGTTTGTACCTCGCGGCAAAGCGTTTCAGGAAGCCGTCGATCGTTGGAAGCAGCTCACGACCGATGACGGCGCAAAATTTGACATGACCGTCGAATTGCAGGCGCGGGACCTCGCGCCGCAAGTCACCTGGGGCACGAATCCGGGTATGGTTACGAGCGTGACGGGCCGCGTTCCGGAGCCGGGCTCGTTCCACGATCCCAACGATCAAAAAGCCACGGAGAGCGCGCTGAAATATATGGGATTGAAAGCCGGCACGCCCATTGTGGACATTCCGGTCGACCGCGTGTTCATCGGCTCCTGCACAAATTCGCGGCTCGATGATTTGCGGGCCGCCGCGCATCTCGTTGCAGGCAAGCACGTCGCACACAGCATCAAGCAAGCCCTCATCGTCCCCGGCTCGCGCGGCATCAAAGCGCAAGCCGAAAAAGAAGGCCTCGACAAAATTTTCCGTGAAGCCGGTTTCGAGTGGCGCGACGCAGGCTGCAGCATGTGCATCGGCATGAACGCCGACGTCCTCCCGCCGCACGAGCGCAGCGCCAGTACCAGCAACCGCAATTTCGAGGGCCGCCAGGGCAAAGACAGCCGCACGCACCTCGTCAGCCCGGTCATGGCCGCAGCCGCTGCCATCGCCGGCCACTTCGTCGATGTGCGTTCGCTCGATGTGGCGAGCGTGGAGTGAGGACGCATGGAACCGTTTAACGCGCACACTGGAATGGTAATGCCGCTGGACAAGGTCAACGTGGACACCGACCAGATGGTGCCGAAGCAATTTTTGAAGGCGTTGACGCGGCAAGGATTTGGGCGGATTTTGTTTTACGACTGGCGCTACTTGCCCGGCGAGAAACCGAACCCCGAATTCGTGCTGAATTTTCCGCGCTATGAAGGAGCGTCGATCCTGCTGGCGCGGCACAATTTCGGATGCGGCTCGAGCCGCGAACATGCGCCCTGGGGCGTTAAAGACTACGGCTTCCGCGTGATCATCGCGCCAAGCTACGCCGACATTTTCTACAACAATTGTTTCAAGAACGGGATTTTGCCCGCTTCCCTTCCCGAGGAACAGGTCGAAGAGCTCTTCCAGCGCACGGAAAAAGAAGAAGGCTATATGCTCACGGTGAACCTGCCGAATCAAACCATCGCCGACCGGCATGGCTTGATGTTCCGCTTCGACATCGCCCCGTCGCGCAAAGAAGTTCTACTCAAAGGCCTCGACGACATCGGCACATCGCTGCAACACGAACCGGAAATCACGGCCTACGAAAAGGCCCACGCGGCCACGGCCACCATGTACGAACCTGTCGACATACAAAACTACGCCAACGGCCAGTAATCCTGTCTGGCCAGCGATCGCAGATCTATCTGTTGCGGCTCAAATTTTATGCAGGTTCGGCGGTAGGCTCAGGCGATTCGGGAGCGGCCGGCGGGCCGAGCAGTTCAGCAATCAAAATTCCAGCGAGCACGAACGCAGCGCCAAGCAGCGCGCGGTGCCCCAGCCTCTCGCGCAATAAAATGTAGGAAGTGACCGAAGCGAAGACCGGCTCGAGCGTGAAGAGAATCGCGGCGTGGCTAGAAGTCGTGTACTGCTGGGCCCAAAGTTGAATCGAGAAAGCCAACGCCGTCGCCAGAACCGCGCAGATGGCGATTCCGATCAGCGATTCCCACTGCCATCCGAAACGAGCGGGCTGCCAGCCAGACGCCGAGGCCAAACCGGTTGCAAGCCACGCCAGTACCGCGCAGGCCGCAACCTGGAGCACGCTGAGCGCGGCAACGGAGTGCCGCCGCGTGTAATCCCCAACCAGAATGATGTGCATGGCATAGAGCCCCGCAGCCACGAAAGTAAGCAAGTCGCCACGATTGAGGTGGGAGATTCCCTCGGCGGGAACGGTGAGGAAATAGAGGCCGAAAACGGCGGCGAAAATTCCGGCGTAGACCCAAGGAGTAAGCCGCCGCGCCCAAAAAATGCCGAGGAGCAGCGGAACCATGACGACGCTGGAGCCGGTGAGAAATCCGGATTTCGAAGCGGTGGTGTACTGCAAGCCGGCGGTCTGAAAAGCGTACCCTCCAAACATGAAGAAGCCGAGAGCGGCCCCGGCAAGAAGCTCTTGCCTTTTCAGCGTTCGAAAAATGTGGGGACGAAACGCGGCCATGAGAAACGCCGCCAATGTGAAACGAGCCGCGAGGAAAACAAAAACAGAAGAGTAGCCGAGGGAATCTTTGACGACGACGAAGGTCGCGCCCCAGAGCAGGCTGCAAAAGGCCAGGGAAAGGTCGGCACGGAATCGTTTGGTCATGTTGTCGAAATACCCTAGCCAAAAGCAACCTTCTACAAATCGGCGACTTCGGAGTGAACCAGCGAAAACTCAAGATTCGGGAGACCGTGAGGCGTCAGTCTATTTGTTCGAACGAGGATGAGCAACTTCGAAGGGAACGAATGACGATGGAAACGAAGCTGGAATCAGCGCAGGCAGCAAACTTGAAAGCGGGAAGCGGATCGGCGAAATCACGCAAAGGAAATCCAGATGCTAGCGAGGAGTTTGAAAATAAAAAAAGGGGAAGGCCAGAATGGCCTTCCCCTTTTTTTGTTAGCGCCGAGTCTTAAGAGACTTCGTCGGAATAAGTTAGAAGCGAATGCGAATGCCTAATTCGATTGACCGCGGGTCGTTGACCTGGGTGTTGAGGACGCCAAAGTCCGCGGGGTCCGCCAAGCTCAGGAACGGGTCCCCGAGCTGGACGTGGTTGAACACGTTGGTGAAAATAGATTGGACTTCGAGGCTGAAGCGCTCGTTGATGTGAATATTCTTGCGAACCTGGAAGTCGACGTTCCAGAAGGGCTGGCCACGAAGCACGCCAGCGCCGCCCGCACCACCGTCCAAGCCCAAGATCGGGTCGCGGACGCAGTTAAATACCGCTTCCGGATTGGCAAACATGTTGACGTTGCCGTTGACACCAACGCCGCCCGAGCCGGAAACGCCGTTGTGGCGCGAGCTGCCGAAGTTGTTGGCGCATGTGAGAATTGCATTCTCGTCAGCGCCAAAGTTAATCGCATCGGCTTCTCCAAAGGACTGACCGTCGCCGTTGATAGTGTTGAGTTCGAGGGGCAAGCCGCTGCCAGTAGTGAAGATCGGGGAGAACGACCAGCCGCCGAGGAGACGACCCACCACGCCGTGCTGGCCCTGGTAGAAAGGCGGTTGGTAAACCAAGAGGACGTTATCCACGAATTTGCGGTCAAAAGGCTGGAGGCCGTAACCGGCACCCGGATTGTAGGGATCGACTGTGGTGAACTCGCTGGAGGCCTGGACCACGTTTACGGTGCCCAGAGCCTTGCTATACGTAAAATTCTGCTGAAGGGTCAGGCCATGCCAATCGGCCATTTTGAGAGTGATGAAGCCCGCGTTGTAGTTGCCATAGCCGACGCTGGAGTTAACGGCGATACCGGAGGTCATCTGCCCGTTGGCGCCGAAAGCGGAGCCAGCGATAGGACTGTTCTCCATGGTGCGGGCGAAGTTGAAGCCACACGCCTGGGTTGCGCTGCAAGTGGCGTCGCCCTGATCCAGATCGCTCCACAAGCTCCAGACGTTTTGAGCACCAAGGTTCCCCGTGCCGGTGCTGCCAATGCCCTCTTTCACGGCAAGAGCCGTGGTGCAATTCGCGTAGCCAGTACAATATCCGGTGCCAGAAAGGGCCGCTTCAAAGAAGGGCTGTGCCGTCACAGCTGAAAGGTTGCCGACACAGCCTCCGCCCGCAAGCCCGGCGACACTACCGGCAGCGCCGCCGCAATATTCCATCTCCAAGTTGGCATAGGCCTTGGCGAAGGACTGCCCACTAAGGGTCATCATGGTGGGAACGGCATTGATCTGGAGGGGCTGAAATTCGTGCCTAATCAGGCGACCGATGTAACCGACTTCGACGGTAGTTCTGCTGTTAATCTGACGCTGAATGGTGAGGTCGAACTGGTCCGATTCGTCGGGCCGGAAATTACGATCCAAGACGTCGCCGGTAGCGCCAGCGATCGCGTTGTAGCCCGGGAAGTCAGGCTGAGGAAGGGTTGCGCTGGGAGTCGGAATCGGCGCAACCAAGCCATCCGTGCCGATGCGGAAAGCGTTAAGCGCGGTAGACCCGCCGGTGCCGGCGCAGGTGCCGTTGCCAGTGGTGGGACTCTGCGGGTCAACGCACTGGACGGGCTGCATAAGGCCCGTGCCTAGCAGGGGCACGAGCACGAGATCGACGCCGTTGAGGCGGCCAAAGATTCGGCTATAGCCGCCGCGAACGACGCTCTTGCCTTGCCCCAATAGCTTGCCAAGAATTCCGTCGCTGTAGCTGGGATTCCAAGCGGCCGCGATGCGCGGGCTGAACTCACCATAGAAGGGATTGTAGGGGTATTTATCACCGCCATCGGTGTTGCCGACCAGGGCGAAACCTAGTTCAGGGTTGTAAACCTGGCCTTGCAATGCCGCAGCTGCGCGAGCGTTGAGATACGCCTCGGCGCTGATTTGCTGGCCCGACTGATCCACGAGAGAGATTTGGCGGCCTTCCTGCTCGACCGGGGGCATTTCGAGCGTCCATCCCAAACCGTAGGTGAGGGTAAAGGTCGGCTTGATGCGCCAGGAATCGCTGAAATAGACGTTATAGTACGGAATGGTGCTCTTGTCTTGAGCTGGCGTCAGTGGAGGATTCAAAGTTAGTTCCGGGCCGGTGCGAGTGTAAACAGTTTGGGCGATGGAAACGATACCGAGAGCGGCGACATAGTCGCGACCAAAGTTTGTGTCATCCGCCGAAGGGACCGTTCCTGGAATAGAAGGGGCCACGTCGATTCCAGAGTTGGTTGCGTTGCCGAGCGCATAGACCGGCTGATAGTTAATACCGCCGCCATTGTCCGTGCGCTGGTGGAAGTCCCAGTTGTGCTCATAGGTGCCACCAAACTGGAAAAGATGGTTGCCGTGCAGGTTGCTAACGTCATCGCGAACCATGTTGTCCTTGCCGTCCCAAAAACGCTGACGGGTATTCTGTGTGTCGACGTTGTACGGGGAGAGCTCTTGTGTTTGCGACTGACCGAAGGGCGCAAGGGCGCCGCCCAACCCGGAAAGTTGCGGAGGATCACCTACAGAGCCCCACTGCCAGTAGTTGCGCAGAAAACTGTAGTGAATGTCGTTCGTGGTGTTGGAGGTGATGTTGGTGGTTAGAGCGGCTACATAGAACCACGGGACCTGAGGCCGCGCGGAAAGTGATTCGGGTGTTCCACCGGTGATATCCACCTGGCTGTCGGTGGCCCGCACGAGGTGGTAGTAGCGGTAGCTGCTCATGAAATGCCACTTCGAACTGAAATCGTGATCGATGCGGACGACGCCAAAGTTGCTGCTTTCTGGAATGTCCAGGTTGCCGGTGAAAGTGCCGACGTTGCCGAGTCCAGACGAATTAACGTCGCAGAGAGTGAGCCCGCCGGAGCAGCCGGTTGCATTGTTGGGGAGAGGCATCTTCGACCACATCTGCGAAACCTCGGAATTGATTCCAATCCCCCTTGGATCTAGGGTCGTCCCGGGATAGGTGGTGCCATTGAAGGTGACGGGGGTGGGGTTCAGGTTGTAATACGTTCCGCCAAAATAGAGCAATCCCAAACGCATGGAGGCTGTAGGAACGTCCCTGCTGATCGATTCGGATTGTGGATAACGATAGCCCTCGTAATTGGCAAAAATATAGGTTTTGCCGCCAAGAATATTCTTGGGAATGACCGGGCCACCGCCGGCAACGCCAAACCTGCTGTAATGATAGCTAGGGCGGGGAACGCCTGAGGCGTTATTTTGAAAGGTGTTCGCACCCCAGTTGTTGTCTAGATAATATTCGTAAGCTGTGCCATGCCAGTCGTTGGTGCCGCGCTTGGTTACGATGGCCACTTCCGAACCCGCCGAACTGTTGAAGTCCGCAGTCTGGTTGGTGGTGCTCACTTTGAACTCTTCGACGCTATCGATGGGGGTGGGCATAACACCGGAGGGGCCGCCGCCCGCATTCCCCGTGACTTCGTTCTGGATAAGGCCGCCCGTCGGATCGCCAGCAAAGCTTGGTGTATAGATGTTCATGCTGCCGTCCATATCGTTGGTGTTCTGGCCGCCATCGAGCGAAAAGGAGTTCTGGTCCATAGCCACGCCAGCGACGCTGCCATCAGGGGCCACGCCGGGCTGCAGGGTAAAGAAGGTGGCCGCGTCGCGGCTGATACTAGGGAGCGAGTTCAGGGCGGTGCCAGAAACAGTGTTACCGACGGTGG
Source organism: Candidatus Acidiferrum sp. (assembly GCA_049800195.1). Taxonomy (GTDB): domain Bacteria; phylum Acidobacteriota; class Terriglobia; order Acidiferrales; family UBA7541; genus Acidiferrum. Next base: position 66,116 of record JBARJI010000011.1, on the reverse strand, counting down.
CGTTCAAGGTCTGGAGGTCGGCGTTGGAAGCCGTGACCTCGACGCTTTCGGCTACAGACCCGACTTCAAGGGTAACGTTGAGGGTGAGGGTGGTACCGACGCTCACCACTTGATTGCTGAGCTTTGAAACGCGAAATCCAGGCTTGTTGATAGCGACGTTGTAGTTTCCGGAGGGAACGTCGACGAAAATGTATCTTCCGTTCTCGTTGGTGGACACTGATCTAGCAATGTTCGTGGCGCGGTCCGTTATAGTGACGGTCGCAGCGGCAATCGCGGCGCCCGAAGAGTCCGTAACAGTCCCGACAACCTGGCCCATAGACGCGTTCTGAGAAAAGAGCGGCGAGGGCGCGACAACCAACAAACAGAACAGCGCTGCTAGAAGAAGAGCCATTCTCTTACTTGACATTCAACTACCTCCTGGATGGGCTTCGATCGCCCTAGACTTCTTTTGCTGGTAGACCAAATGACGCAGAGCCAATTATTCCGGTACTCTGAGAAATTTGAACTATCCTCGAATTTGGGCAACCACCACAAAAAAACCGAATGACAAAGTCAGATGCAAGCTTGGGACCATTGCTTAACAAAAAGATAAATCGAATGCGCTCTATCAATTATCTAAGACGGAGATTACTGAGCGCTAAAATATATATGCCAAGTCGTATTTCGCTACAGACTTTCATAGAAGGTTCGCAGAGCGTCCGCGCGAAAAGAGACTTGGACACAAACAGTTCCCCGAGCCTCACAACTAGCTGGCTGCTTTTCTGGCAAAGCTAAAATTTGGATACAAAAACCCACCGCTGGGCTATGGCGGCGTTTTATATTGCCCTCGCGAACATTTGTCAATAGGAATCTGACATTTGGGCCATATAAAATTTAGATTCGTCGGATTGAATCGCCACCAGGGACTTGAGGCCGGGCTGTGGAGAGTCCCAGTACCAGAGCGAGCCATAGAATCGAGGGCCTACGTGCGGTCGGGTCGCCGAGCGTGAGTCCGCCCAAAATCAGGTAGGAAAGCGTGAAAAGAGATCGCCGGACGTTGCGGGGAATTTGGACGGTCCTGGGAGCATGAGGGGAATTGTGCATCGATACGCGGCTAAACGTCCAAATCTGTCTAGGTAAATGCGGTCGAGAGATTCCTGGGGATAGAAATCGAACTAAGGCCCGGAAAACTCGTCCTGCGAATAGACGGTGCGGCCACCGACAACTGTTTGCAGGACGGTGACTTTGGTGTATTGGGAAGGCGGAATCTTGGTGAGGTCGGCGGAGAGAATAATGAAGTCCGCGTATTCGCCGACCTTGAGTTCGCCCTTTCTCCCTTCATCGAACTGGGCATAGGCGGCGCCGGAAGTGTAGGCGCGGATGCAGTCTTGCAATGAGATTTTTTCCTGGGGCTCCCAACCGCCGGGAGGGCCGCCTTCGGGTAATTCGCGCGTGACGCAAGCGTGGAGACCGCGCATAGGATTGATGGGTTCGACGTCGTAATCGGTGCCGAAAGCGAGATGCGCCCCGCTTTTCAGCAAAGAGGCCCAGGCGTAAGCGCCTTTGGAGCGCTCGGGACCGAGGCGTTGCTCGGCCCAGCGCATGTCGCTGGTTTCGTGAGAGGGCTGCATGGAAGCGATAACGTTGAGCTGCGCAAAGCGAGGCAGATCTTGTGGCGAGAGGACTTGGGCGTGTTCGACGCGGTCGCGGCGGTCGCGCGGGCCGTTGGCTTTGAGAACGGCTTCGAAGATATCAAGGGCTTCGCGATTGGCGCGGTCGCCGATGGCGTGGAAATTGATTTGGAAGCCGGCCCTATCACGCTCAATGGCCATGGCGCGGAATTTGTCAGGGTCATTAGTGAGGATGCCGCTGGTAGAGGGATCGTCGGAATAGGGTGCAAGCATAGCGGCAGTGCGAGAGCCGAGAGCGCCGTCGAGGAATCCTTTGACGGCGCCAGTGCGAAGCCACGGGTCGGTGGTGCCGCCCAGCGCACGCATATTGAGGAGATGGTCCAAAGTCTCGATAAAGGGCAGCCATTCGGTGATGCGGACCGTGAGTTTGCCTTCCAGCTTCAATTGCTGATAAGCGAGGAAGTCTTCCCAATCAGAAAAATCCTGCACGGAGGTTACGCCGTTTTTTGCGGCGTCCGCGAACACCATGAGGAGGCCGCGGCGGCGCTGGTCGCTTTTTAAGTCGGGAATTCGATCGGAGACGAGGCTCATAGCGGAATCTTCTTCGAGCATGCCCGTGGCATCGCCATTGGCATCGCGTTCGATCATGCCGCCGGGGGGATTGGGAGTGTCCTTGGTGATTTCGCCATGTTGGAGCGCAAGCGAATTGGCCACGGCGACGTGGCCTGAAATGTGGGTCAAGAAAACCGGGTTTTTGGGAGCGACGGCGTCGAGCTCCTGCTTATTGGGGAATTTCTTGTCCGGCCAAAGCGTGTGATCCCAGCCGCTGCCAACGATCCACTCACCGGGTTGGTGTTGGGCCACAGCGTCGGCGACGCGTTTCTGCAATTCCTCGATGGTGGCAACTCCATTGAGCCTCACGTTAAGCATATCCGCCGCGGCGTTGCCGAGATGAACGTGGGCGTCATTGAAACCGGGCATGACGAATTTGCCGTGCAACTGAATGGTTTCGGCGGTCGGATCGCTGCCGCCGCATTCCAGAAGGACGTAATCGATTCTGCCAACACAGCGAATCTTGCCGTCGCGAATGGACATGGCTTCGGCCCACGGATTTGCTGGATCATTCGTATAAATGCGGCCGTGGAGGTAAACGACGATGTGGGAGGCAGTTTTGGCCGTTTGCCCTTTGGCCCGCAGAACAGCGATTCCAGCGGAAAAACTCAAAAGAACAATCCCAAGCAAACAAACCAAACTGGTCCCTCGAATCTTCATTTCGTTTTCTCCGGGGCCACGCCTGCTACTCCGAGCAGCGTGAGCAGGGCGCGATTCAAACCCATTTCGCGGCCTGCAGGGTCATACCATTCCAGGAGCGAATGCGCTCCGCCGCCGTTACCTCCAGCGCCAATCGCGATTGCGTCGATGCCCTGCGAGAGAGGAATATTGGCATCGGTCGAAGAACGCTCGATCCGTGAATCGTTTTCCAAGATAACATCCGCCGAGCGCAAAGAAGCGAGAAGAGGAGAGTCTGCCGCCAATTCGCCACCGGGCCGGCTTCCGACAATTTCGACCTTCCATTCGAGCCTGCCGCGAGAACGGTCTCGGGAAGCCTCCATTTCATCGCGAACGCCGGCGGCGATGCACTCGCGGAGAGCGGATTCGAGGCGATCGAGTTCGCTGGGATTTTCCGAACGCACATCGACTTTCAAATGCACTTCGTGGGGGATGGAGTTAACGGAAGTGCCGCCCTCGATTTCACCGAGATTGAAGGTGGTGCGGGGGGATGTTGGGACCTTGGTATTGATAAAACGGACGGAGCCGCGAACGAGCGCATTAATGGGATTGGGGATGCCGAAGTCGGACCAACTGTGGCCACCAGGGCCAGTGATCTCGACTTCGAGGCGGCGCGACGCTAACGCGATAGTGGTGACGTAATCGGTGCCCGCGCCGTCGAGTACGATCATGTCCTTGAGTCGGCCGCGGTATTCCTCGACAAAGGAGCGGATGCCGCGGAGATTGCCTTCGCCTTCTTCGCCGACGTCGGCAACGAAGAGAATAGTGCGCTGCGGTTTGATTTGCGCGGCATGCATGGCGCGGGCGACGGCAACCAGCGCGGCGAGGCCCGTGCCGTTATCCGAGATGCCGGGTGCGAGGAGGCGAGCGCCGTCGCGGCGGACTTTGACGTCGGTGCCCGCAGGGAACACGGTATCGAGATGCGCGGAGAGGACAACGAGTTCGTTGTCGCTTTGGCCGGGCAACTCTCCGATCACATTGCCGGTGGCGTCGATGTGAACGTTCAGGCCGGCGTCGGAGAAAAGCTCTTTGAGCGCGGCGGCGCGCTGGGCTTCCTGAAAAGGCGGTGCGGGAATTTCGGTCAAACGAATTTGTAGATCGTTGATCCAAGTTAGATTGGGCTCGAACCAGGCCATGGCCGCGCGAACCTGGGGATTTTCGCCGAGTTGGGCCGTGGATGCGGAGTGGGTGGTCGGTCGTGCGAGAGAGGAGCGAGCCGGCATAGCGAAAAGGATAACCCAAACGAGGATGTGTTTCACTGCCCTGCTCCGCGCTGTTGCGCTGTTCAATGGCGTGCAGCCTCGGAGCAGAGTGCCGAGATTTCGGCGTCGGTGAGGACGCGAGCGGATTGTTTGGCGGCATCGAAGATGCGATTGACGAGGGAATCGTCGGCGGGGATGTTGTGGCGTTCGAGCCAGAAAAGGACGTTGGACTTGCCGCTCATGGGTCCGATTTCGATGACCTGGTCGAGTCCGAAGAGATGAGAGGGCACACCGCTATAGACGGAATCGGCGAGGGACTGGTTACCCTTGTGAAAGGCTTTGATGATGGCGGCGGCGTGGACGCCGGTGGCGGTGCGGAAAGCGTCACGGCCGATGACGGGATAGTTGGGAGGGATGGTGGTGTGCGTGTACTTGGCGACCTTTTCGCAGTACTCCTTGAGACGAGAGAGATCCTGATCGATTACGCCCATTAAACGGAGGTTCACGAGCATGAGTTCCATGGGCGTGTTGCCGACGCGTTCGCCGAGAGAATTGGCGGCAGCGTGAATGGAATTGGCGCCGGCGGCGATCGCGGCTAGAGAATTTGCGATGGCTAGGCCGCGGTCGTTGTGGCCGTGCCAATCGACGCGAATTTTTTCGCCGCTGGGCTTGACGACCTCTTCGATGACGAATTTCACGAGGTTGTAGGCGCCGTTGGGAATGGCGTGGCCGACGGTATCGCAAAGAACAATGGCGCGGGCGCCGCTGCGGATGGCTGTTGTGTATAGGCGCTTGACGGTGTCTGGGTCCGTGCGGATGGTGTCTTCCGTAACGTACATGCAGGGAAGACCGTGATCCATCGCGAACTTCACCGCTTTTTCGGTGGTGCGCTCAAGATGATCGACGGTCCAATCTTCGACAAGCCGGCGGATGGGACTGGAGCCGAGAAACGTGGCGGCTTCGATGGCGATGCCGACGCGTTGAGAAATTTCGGCGATGGGGCGGATGTCGGCTTCGACGGTTCGAGCGGCGCAATTGGGTTTGATCTTCATGCGCTGGACGACGATTTCGCGGGCCAGCGCTTCGGTGTGCTCGACCGCACGAGGACCGGCACCGGGCAAGCCGATGTTGAGCGAATTGATGCCCAGCGATTCCATCAGGTGCAGCAGTTCGATTTTTTCTTCGATACTGGGATCGTGAACGCTAGGATTTTGCAGGCCGTCGCGCAGCGTTTCGTCATTGAGAAGGACGTGCGTGCCGGGAGCGATGAGCGGCGCCGCGGCCGCGTTCCAGTCGTAAATCCATTCGTCTTGCTGAACCGGATCGTTTGGCTGCATCGGCTCGCCCTCTTTCCTGGTTTGTGCGTCGGACTCGCGTGGGGACGGCCCCCACCTGGAAGCTAAAAATCGTGATCGCGAAGCATTGTTCTCAGCGCGCCGCGAAAGTTTCGCAATTTTGCGGCGAGGCCTCCGCCAAATTCAAAGCCGAGGAACGCGTCGGCAGAGCGCTCGAGATTCGCGCCATAGCGATACCACCAGGGTTTTTCGAGGCCCGGCAAGCGATCCACATCGATATATTTCGGTTGAACCATTTCCAGCAGACCGGCTTTGCCATGTGTGCGGCCCCAACCGCTGGTGCCGCTTCCGCCGTGCGGAGCTTCAGCAATGCCGAAATAACTGATGGCGTCGTTGACCATGACCGCGCCGGCGCGCAATCGGGCGGCAATGGCGTGGCCGCGTTCAGGGCTGCTGGTCCAGACGCTCGCGGCCAAGGAGAACTTGGAATCGTTGGCGCAGGCAATCGCTTGTTCAACGTCCTTTACAGATTGCACCGCGAGGATAGGGCCGAACGTTTCCTCCTGGAAAAGCAGCATCGAGGAGTTTGCGCCAGCGATGACGGCCGGCTCAAAGAAACTCGGGCCAAGATCGGGGCGCGGTTTGCCGCCGCAGAGGACGCGAGCACCGCGCGCGACTGCATCGTCGACCAATTCGCTCATGCGCTTTATGTGCTGTGGACGAATGAGCGGGCCGACGTCCGTCGCCGGATCCGCGCCAGAACCAAGGCGAAGCTTCTTCGTCTTCCCGACGCAGAGAGAGAGAAATTTCTCTTCGGCGGCTTTTTCCACGAAGAGACGCTCGACGGAAAGGCAGACTTGGCCGCAATTCGTGTAGCTGCCCCAAACGGCAGCGCTGGAGGCAACATCCAGATTCGCGTCCGCGAGAACAATCATGGCGTCTTTGCCACCCAGCTCGAGGACGCTGGGAATCAGTTTTTTGGCGCATGCTTCGGCAACGCGGCGGCCGGTGGCAACGCTGCCGGTAAACAGAATTTTGTCCGGCTCGGCGTCGATCAAGGCTTGGCCGACTTCTCCTCCGCCTTGAATGACCGTGACAAGATTTCTGGGAAAACCTGAATCGACGAACAGTTTTTCGATGAGCGCGCCACACTGGGGCGTGAAATCGCTCGTCTTGCAGACTACCGCGTTGCCCGCTGCGACGGCCGGAATAATTTGGCTTAGCGGAATGGCTAGCGGATAGTTCCAGGAGCTGATGATACCGATAACGCCGAGGGGTTGGTAAATGATTTGCCCGGACTTCAATTTCGCCGCGCTGCTGTGATGCGGCACATTTTCCGGCCACAACAAACTCGCCGCGTTTTTGGCGAAGTATTCGGCCGTATCGAGCGAGACAAATAGATCCGCGAATAGAGCTTCGACACGCGGCTTGCCGGATTCCGAGACGACAGCATCCGCCAGCACGTCACGCGAGGACATCATTTGCTCGCGAAGTTTTCGTAATTTCGCGCAGCGCCTCTCGATGAGCACGCTGCGCCACGCCGCTTGCGCGGAACGCGCCCGCGAAAGAATTTCCGGCAGAGCGCCAGGCAAAGTCTTTTCAAATTGCGCGAGGATTTTCCCAGTAGCCGGATCAATAGAAGGAACCGTATCAACGGGGATGGCTGTGGCCGCCATGATCTGGATTCTAGCTCAATCCAGGTCTCACCGGGTGAGAGCGCTTACGACTCTCCCGTATCTGGCCTCATTCTATGGATCGCCGATGCGCCAGGCTTCGTCGTGCATCACTTGCACCATGCAGAGGCCTTGCGGAGGGACGGTGGGGCCGGACTTGGCGCGATCGCGGAGCTGATAGAGGCGCAGAATGTCGTCGGGAACGAGCTTGCCTCGGCCGACGTCCAGAAGAGTTCCCACCATTTTTCGGACCATGTAACGGAGAAAAGAGCGGCCACGCACGGTGTAGACGAGCTCTTCGCCGTCGTCGCTGCGAACGAGTTCGCTCGCATAGATTTCGCGCACCGTCGAGCGCTCTTTGTCGTCGTCCTCGGAACCGGTGGATGCGGCGAAGGAAGCGAAGTCATGCGGCCCGACGTAGCGTGAAGCGGCGATTCGCATGGCGTCTTCGTCGAGTGGAAAAGGATAGTGCAAGACGTAACGCCACACCGCCGGCGGAACGACTTTGCCGCGATACAAACGATAGCGATAAATCTTTCCGAGTGCCGACCAACGCGCGTGAAAATCCGGCCCAACCTCCTCGGCGCCAACGATGCGAATGGTAGGGGGAAGTAGCGCGTTCAGGGCACGCTGGAACTCGCCCGCCAACAGGGCTGATTGCGTGCGAAAGCTGGCCACTTGCCCGAGCGCGTGAACGCCGGCATCGGTGCGTCCGGCGCCGTGTAGCTGCACGTTCTCCTGCGTCAAACGGCGCAGCAGGGCAGAGATTTCGCCCTGAATCGTGGGCTTGTCGGCCGATTGAATCTGCCAGCCATGAAAGTCTGTTCCGTCGTAGGCGATCGTTAGTTTGAAATGGCGCATGAAGGGAAAGTGTTCTGTTTTCAGTGAGCCATTTTCAGAATAGGGGCCGGCTTTGGCAAGCGTTTTGGATGCGTCACGGAGCGGAACGGACGAAGCGGCTGCCGGGCTTGACAGGGGCGCCACCCTCGCGGCATAGCGGGCAATCCTCGGGTTCGTAGCTGGCGATGGGCAGGTCGAGTAATGCTTGAGACTCGACCGGAAATTCAATTTTACCGCCGCTGCGGTCGATCAAAGCGCCGGCGGCGACGACTCGCCCACCGGCTTCTTCAACGACTTGAATGGTTTCCTGCGTCGACCCGCCCGTGGTCCAGACATCTTCAACGACAAGAACGTGCTGGTCGGGCTGGAGCGAAAAGCCGCGGCGGAGCGTGAGCGTACCGCTGGCGTCGCGCTCGACGAAAATGGCGGGCACTCCCCTGCCCGCAGCTCCCTGCGGTTCCGGCAGAGCACGGGCCACTTCCTGCCCGATAACCACTCCGCCCAAAGCAGGCGAAACGACAGCTCCAATGACGGCGTCGGAAAATAGCGAAGCCAGCGCGTGGCCGAGCTTTTCGGCGAGGCGTGGATACTGGAGGACGAGTGCGCATTGCACGTACATGCCGCTGTGCAGGCCGCTGGAAAGCTCAAAGTGGCCATGCCGTATGGCTCCGGCGGATTCAAAGATTCGCAGTAGCTCTTCTCTTGAAAGCATCGTTTTCGGCCAACGGCAAAATGCCTCTAAACACCGCGTGGTGAGCAGCCTAGCCGCCGCCTGCCGCGTTGTCAAGGAAGGCGACCACCTGTTAAACTGCGGCCTCAGCCTCCGGCCGCACCGCTCATTTTTGGCCGAGTTGCAAGCCAAATTACGAAGGATGTACCGGCATAGCCATCTTACGGCCGCGCTCCCGGCGCTTTTCCTTCCGCGTGGCAAGAAACCGGCCAACTAAGTGTAACAACACCTGTTCAGAGCACGTTCCACACTGTCAGTTGCAGATAAATGAGTCCCAACGGGACAGAATCTTGAGGGAAAAATTATCATGACGAATCTATGGGAGACCGCAAAGTCTTTCGCAGGTCTGTTGAATACGCAGCGGTCCATTTTATTCTCTGCGGAGAAGCGGTCCGGTTGGTGGGCAGCCAGATCCATGGTTGCTTTCTTGCTGGCGGCAGTGCTTGCCGTCGGCCCGCTCTCACCTGTTTTCGCGCAGAGCCGCGCGCAAAATCCGCCGTCGGATCCAGCTCCGACCGCTTCGGCAACGGAGCAGGGCTCGTCCATAGCGCCGGTCAGTTCATTAGGCCTGGCGAAATACGATTTCAGCAACGGCCCCAGTGTATTTCCGCATCTCTTCCGAGCGTACCAGCCGATCCAAATTGACCAGCCCGAACTGACGAATTCGGCGCGGCTAGACCAACTGATTCACGATAACAAGCTGGAATTGAGCCTGCAGGACGCCATCGAACTGGCCCTCGAGAACAGCATGGACATTACGGTGGAACGGTACGCGCCGTGGATGGCGGATACGTCCATACTGAAAGCCAAGTCTGGCGGGGTCGGCGCGGGAACGACCGGCGGCTTGCTTGGTTCCTCGACAGCGAATCTTCCTTTTCTTTCGTTCGATCCTCTTCTCACAGGAACGACCCTCATCAACAGTTCCGAGACGCCGGTTAACAACCCGTTCATCTCGGGAACGGGGGCGGCGGGGATCACGGATCTCTTTACGCACAGCACGGAATTCAACACGCAAATAACGCAGGGCTTCCAATCGGGGACAAACTTCTTCGCGAGTTGGGACAACACACGAAGCAGCTCGACGTCCACCGAGAACTTTTTCAATCCGGTCGTTCAGTCCACGCTGACGATCGGATTTTCGCAGCAATTGCTTAACGGATTCGGACTTTCCGTGAACCGGCGAAACATCCTGATCGCCAAGAACAACCGCAAGATCGCCGATTGGGCGTTCGCGCAGCAAGCCATCACCACGGTTACGAATACCATCACCGCGTACTGGGAACTGGTGTACGCGCGAGCGAACGTGAAAGTCGAGCAACAAGCGGTCACCGTTTCCGGCAGGCTTTACAGCGACAACCAAAAGCAGCTGGGGGCGGGCACGATGTCGCCGCTTGACGTGATTACCGCCGAATCGGAGCTGGCTACTGACCGGCAGAATCTGATCGTGGCGCAGACCGTGCAACTGCAAGATGAGCAAACCCTTAAGAATGAAATCGCGAAGGATCCCATGACGCCAAACCTGGTGAACGTGGAGATCATCCCGACCGATGAGCCGACACAGCCAGCGGTTATTGAGACGCCCTCCTTCGAGGACGCCATCAAAGAGGCCTTTGCGAAGCGGCCCGAGTTGCAGCAGCAAGTTTATAATTTGGCGAACGCTAATATCGACGTGAAGGCCACACGCAATGCGCTCTTGCCGCAACTCACTCTCAGCGGGGAATACAGTTCGGTCGGATTGGCCGGCAATTCGCCCATTGACGGCGCGCCAACATACTCCAACAGCGGGGTGCCCATCGTGGGCGCGAACGGCCAGCCCATTATGGTGGATGTCGGCGGAGTGCCAACTCCGATTTTTGAGCCCACCGTGACCCCGACAGTCACCGCCGTGAATCAACAAGGTTTCACAGGCGCGCAAAGCCAACTTTTTCACAATCGCTTTCCCGCTTACACGGGTCAATTGACTTTGAGCCTGCCCTTGCGCAACCGCTCCGCTCAGGCGGATAGCGCGCGGGCCATTCTGACGGAGCGGGAAGAGAAAGCTACCATCCGGCAACTGCAAAACGCGGCGATTCTGGACGTTCGCAACACGTACATTGCGCTGACCCAGGATCGCGCCCAAGTGGAGGCCGCCAGCAAAGCTCGCGAATTGGAGCAACTGGCCTTCGAGGATGAACAAAAGAAGTACAAACTTGGCGCGTCCACCGTTTACAACGTGATTTTAATGCAGCGCGACCTGATCACCGCGCAAGGCACGGAGCTGCGAGCACTGGCTAATCTTCAAGAGGCCAAAGCCAACTATGAGCGGGCGCTGGGACGCACTCTCGACGTGAACCACGTCACCATCGCCGACGCGAAATCCGGCAAAGTGGAACGCGCAAGCCTGATTCCAGGCACGCTTCACGGAAAGGTCGTTGGAACGGAAGACCTCTTCGGGGACGGCAGCCAGCGTTAGTTTCAGTGCGAGCTCGCTCTCGAAGCAGTTCGAGCGCGAGCTCGCTACGTCTTTCGCCCCTCACGCTCTCGCTATATCCCTCTTGGAAGGTCGCCAATTCTGGCCAAGCTGGCCGAATTCGTTGCCGAACTTCTCACCAAACGGCTCCAATTCCTTGTCTTGCCACTCCGGCTCCATTATTCTCATTGCACCTAACGCGGCCGCGTTTCTGGTTCACGTCACAGGGTTTATAGTTCCGCGTGACCCCAAATCCAGCCCGCAAATGAAACAAAATCCATGGTTCGAGCGTTTTACAGAGTTAGGTCAAATTAAAAGGTCCCGCTGGGACGGAATCTCGAGGGGTAAAGATGATTACGAAGATGGTGTGGGGAATGCTGAAGCGGTCCATTTCCGGGATGCACATTGTGAGGACAGCTTCGCAAGGGATGCGGTCTCTGCTCGCTACGCTCTTGGCAATTCTGCTCGCTGGGGCGCCACTTTCTCCGGTTTTCGCGCAGAGCCCGGCCCAAAATCCGCCGCCTAACCCAGCCCCTTCGGAACCGGCTGGGGCGGATGGCTCCTCGATTGCCCCAGTGGCATCGCTGGGCCTTTCGAAACACGATTTCACCCACGGCCCACGCGCGTTCCCCAATATCTTAAAGCCGTACGAATCCATTCATATCGAAAGGCCGGTGCTGACCAATTCGCCGCGGCTCGACCAGCTCATCCAGAATGGCAAGCTCGAGATCAGCCTGCAGGATGCGGTCGAGCTCGCTCTCGAAAATAGTCTGGACATCGCGGTGCAGCGCTATTACCCGTGGATAGCCGACGCGGGCATTTTGAACGCGAATGCAGGAAGCTCTAGTTTCGGCACGCCGGGGGCGGACTATTCTGGCTCCTCGGCGCTCATCAATCCATTCGTGTTCTACGTTCCGACGTACGATCCAATCATCTCCAACACGACGGAAGTTGTCGACGTTTCGACGCCGATCACCAACCCGTTCACGTCTGGAGCCGGCACCGGCACTTCTGGCCTCACGGCCATCCTCTCGCATGAATTCGAGTTCAATAACTCGTACTCGCAAACCTTTGAGACCGGGACCAACATCACAGCGAGTTGGGACAACACACGCATCAGTTCCTCCGCAGCGGCCAACTTACTCAATCCCTACGTGCAGTCCACCCTCGCCGTCTCGGTTACGCAGCCCTTGCTGAACGGCTACGGCTTGGGCCTGGGCACGCGCAACATCCGCATCGCGAAGAACGATCGCAAAATTGCCGATTGGGCTTTTGCACAGCAAGCCATCACTACGGTCACGAATACCATCACGGCCTACTGGGAGTTGGTCTACGCCCGCGAAAACGTCAAAGTTAATCAACAGGCTGTGGACGTGGCCCAAAAACTTTACGAGGACAACAAGAAGCAGCTCCAAATCGGAAGCCTCGCGCCCCTCGATGTGACGCGTTCCGAATCCGAGTTGGCCACGGATACTCAGAACCTGGTTGTTGCGCAGACAACTCAGCTCCAGGACGAACAAACTTTAAAAAACTACATTTCCAAGGACCCCTTGGCGCCGAACATGATCAACGTTGAAATCATCCCTACGGATGAACCGAAGCCGCCCGCGGCGATTGAAACGGCTTCGTTCGAGGACTCCGTCAAGGAAGCGTTTGCGAAGAGGCCCGATCTTCAGGAACAGGTCTACAACGTGAAAAACGCCGAGATCGACGTGAAGGCCACGAAGAATGCCCTGCTTCCGTCGCTTGCAGCAAGCGCTTATTACGCCTCGACGGGCTTGGCGGGCAACTCATCGATTCTCGGCGCGCCCATGCTGGTGAGCACGGGCATCCCCATCGTGGACGGAACCGGCACTCCTGTCCTCCTAAACGGGACGACTCCCATTTACGAATCGGCGACCACCGCAGCCGTAACCGGCACGAACCATCAAGGGCTTGGCACCGCCGAAGACCAGATTGTTCACAACCAATTTCCTACCTATGTAGGTGAGTTGACCTTGACTCTTCCCCTGCGCAACCGCTCCGCCCAGGCCTATCACGCGCGCGCCATCCTCGCGCAGCGGCAATTGGAAACCCAGGTTCAGCAAATGAGAAATGCCGCGCTGCTCGACGTGCGCAATTCGTACATCAACCTGACGCAAGACCGCGCCCAGGTCGCCGCGGCCATCAAAGCGCGTCAACTGCAGCAGGAAACGTTTGATGCCGAACAAAAGAAATACCAGTTGGGTGCGTCGACGACTTATCTCGTCATTCAAACGCAGCGCGACCTCATCGCTGCGCAAGGCACGGAAATCCGCGCTTTGGCCAATCTCGAGGAAGCCAAGGCAAACTACGAGCGCGCAGTCGGCCGCACGCTCGAAGTGAATCACGTCACCATCGCGGATGCCGAGTCGGGTGAAGTCGAGCGCTCCACCTTGATCCCCGGGACGCTCCACGGAAAGGTTGTCGGCACGGACGAGCTCTTCAGAAACCTGCCGGATGGGAGCCAGCGCTAATTTCTCGCTCACTTTTTCGCGCGGAGCCGGATGAGTTGCGAAGCTCTTACGGTTTCGCTTCTCTAGTTGTTGCGGACTTCGGCGTCGCGGGCTCTTGCTCCCCTTTTCGCTTTCGCATAGCATGGGATTCTGTGTTGTATTGGAATAGCTGTCCACGCGCGCGAGTCGAGGGCCTCAAAATATGAGCGACAAGGCTAAGGGCACCACTTCAACGATTAGTCCCGCCGACGCTCCATCGACCCTCCGCGAGCCTTCCGCGCAAGAACGCGCCTGGGAAGAAAACACGCTCCGCCCTACGCTGGAAAAAAGTCCGGAACGCCCGTCCGACTTCACTACGATTTCGGGTTATCCCATTCGACGGCTTTATACGCCCGCCGATCTATCGGGCTGGGATGCAAACCGCGAATTGGGCTTTCCCGGCGAGCCGCCCTACACGCGCGGCATTCATTCCACAATGCATCGCGGACGGCTCTGGACGATGCGGCAGTTTGCCGGCTTTGGCACCGCGGAAGACACCAACCAGCGTTTTCGCTACCTTCTGGCGCAGGGACAAACCGGCCTCTCGACGGCGTTCGATCTGCCCACCTTGATGGGGTACGACTCCGACCATCCCCTCTCCGAAGGCGAAGTCGGCAAGTGCGGCGTGGCCATCAGTTCTCTCGCCGATATGGAAGTGCTCTTCGACAAAATTCCTCTCGCCAACGTCACGACTTCGATGACCATCAATTCGCCCGCCGCAGTTATTTGGGCGATGTACCTGGCCGTCGCGGAGAAGCAGGGCGCGGACTGGAAAAAAATCTCAGGCACTTTGCAAAACGACATCCTGAAGGAGTACATCGCGCAAAAGGAGTACATTTATCCGCCAGAACCGTCGATGCGCCTCGTGATCGACACGTTCGAATTTGGCGTGAAAAACACGCCGAAGTTCAACACCATTTCGATCAGCGGCTATCACATCCGCGAGGCGGGCTCGACAGCGATTCAGGAATTGGCTTTCACACTGCGTGACGGCATGGAGTACGTCGAGTACGGAATGCGCCGCGGGCTGCAGGTGGATGAATTTGTCCCCCAGCTTTCTTTCTTTTTCAACGCGCACAATGATTTCTTCGAGGAAATCGCGAAGTATCGCGCGGCCCGCCGCATCTGGCACAAAGCCATGGTCGAGCGCTACCACGCGAAGAGCCCGCGCACCTGGGCGCTGCGCTTCCACACGCAAACGGCGGGCTGTTCGCTGACGGCGCAGCAGCCATACAACAACGTGGTGCGCACGGCGATCCAGGCGCTGGCGGCGGTTCTCGGCGGAACGCAATCATTGCACACCAATTCGTTGGACGAGGCGTGGGCGCTGCCGACCGAATTTGCGGCCACTCTCGCACTGCGCACGCAACAGATCATCGCGCACGAAACCGGCGTCACCAACACTGTCGACCCGCTAGGCGGCTCCTATTTTGTCGAGACGCTTACGAACGAGGTCGAACGCGGCGCTTGGGATTACATCGAGAAAATCGACGCCATGGGTGGCATGGTCGCGGCCATCGAACGAAGCTACCCGCAGCGTGAAATCGCGGAGGCTTCCTACCGCTACCAGGTGGCCGTGGACAAGAAAGAAAAAATCATAGTCGGCGTCAACGATTACGTCGCGCAGGAAAAGCCGCTGGACATCCTGCAAATCGATGAGACAGTCGCTGAACGGCAGGCAGAACGCCTCTCGAAGCTGCGCGCCGACCGCTCGAAAGCCGAGGTCGACCGTCGGCTAGCCGCCCTCCGCAAAGCCGCCGAAGGCAAAGACAACCTCATGCCGTTCCTTTTCGACGCCGTGAAAGCCTACGCCACCCTCGGCGAAATCTGCGACGGCCTCCGCGAAGTTTTCGGCACCTACGAAGAAGTCGCCATCACCTGATTTGCCCCAAGGAATTGGGCTGAACTCACGCCGAGGAATATGCCAGAAAAAAAAATTAGAGTGTTGATTGCCAAACCCGGCCTGGATGGCCACGACCGCGGCGCCAAAATCATCGCGAGGGCTTTGCGCGACGCCGGCATGGAGGTCATCTACACGGGTTTACGCCAAACCCCCGAGATGATCGCCACCGCCGCCGTCCAGGAAGACGTCGACGTCATCGGTCTCTCTATCCTCTCCGGCGCGCACAACACCATCTGCCCGCAGCTCATGAACCTGCTGCGCGAAAAAGGCATGCACGATGTGACGGTTCTCGTCGGCGGCATCATTCCGGAAGCGGACATTCCGGCCATGAAAAAATCGGGTATCGCCGAAATATTTTTGCCAGGTACTTCCACAAAGGACATCGTCGAGTTCATCCACAAGCGCGTTGCGCGCTAAGACGCCGCTTCGGGCTGCTTTAACGCTTTCTCAAATTTCACGCGCGTATAGAGCACCCGAAAACCTTGCCGCACGATATTTCGCTGCGAGATGCTGCCCGGTTGCGCAAGGCTGACCGCCAGATCGCTGCCGGCTTGCGAGGCCCGCGCTAACCGCCTTTGCAGCAGCGCCGTTTGCACGCCGCGTTTGCGCGCGACCGGAAGCGTGCTCGCGCCAAAGAGTCCGGCGACGCCGTCATGAAGCGCAAGCGTTCCGCCGCCCGCGATCTTGCCGTCGACACGCGCCAGATAACACTCCGTCTTCGGCCCGAACGCGAACAGCTTCATGACTTCAAGCAGCTCCTGTGATACGGGAAACTTTTCCGCGAATCCCTGGGAAACTGTAAGCGTCCACAGATCGATCTGGTCTTTAGCCACCTTTTCGATGGTGATCCCGGCGGCCGGCTTAGGACACTTCTCCTCGGGACTCACTAGCCGGGCCATCACATTGGAGAATTCCGTGACGCGGTAGCCGCGTTGCGCAAACTGCTCGATGAAAGTCGGGTCGGCCAGCGGACATGTCTCGACGCGCACCGGTTCGCCGCGGCTTCGATAAAACTCCTCGAGGAGATCGAATTCTTCCGCGCTCACCGGCCCCTCGAGCCCCATGCCCACGGCCTGCGTGATCGGCGAATTCTTGCCGCAATACACGGCAAATCCGCCGGCCAGTCGCCTCACCGCCGCGCCGCTTCCAGGCCGAAAGCGTTCCAGTGCTTCCGCGCATTCCACGGCGGCCTGCGCTTCCGCCAGTTCCACCCGGCGGGCTAGTTCCAGGTTCAGCAGCAATTCACGCATGTACGGTTTTTACTGTTTCCCCTTGTCTCGATTCTGGTACTTATCTCTCACTTAACGCATTATAACTTTAACACGTTTCTTTTCGGCGCGCCGAATTTCAGAATCCGTTTTCCGCAAAAGAAACTCATGCTCGCGCTCGAGCTTGCGCCAATTTCCCAATCGGCTCTCTTCCAGTATGCCTGAGGCAAGCGCAGCTTGCACGGCGCAGCCCGGTTCGTTTTCATGGCAACAGTCGCGAAATCGGCACCGCCGCGCTAGTTCAGCAATGTCCGCAAACGTTTGAAGCAATCCGTCGGCCGCGTTCCACAACTGAAGCTCTCGCAATCCCGGAGTGTCGATGATCATCGCGCCGCTCGGTAACACGAAGAGTTGCCGTGACGTGGTGGTGTGGCGGCCGCGGCTGTCGCTTTCCCTCACCGAGCGCGTGGCCTGCCGCTCCTCCTGCAAGAATCTATTCACCAAGGTGGACTTTCCAACTCCGGATGAGCCGAGAAGAACAATCGTTTGTCCTTTGCTGAAGCAGGCCTCGAGCGCGAACAGACCTTCGCCGGTCCGCGCGCTGACGAGGAAAACCGGCGCGCCCACCGCGATTCGCTCCATCTCCGCAATTCGGTCTTGGCTTTCCGCGGACGCGTCGGCTTTGTTTAGTACGATTGCCGGACGCGCGCCGGATTCCCAGCACTGCGCCAAGTACCGTTCTATGCGTCGCAAGTGGAAATCACCGTCCAGCGCCGCCACGATCAGAGCAAGATCAATATTCGCGGCCATCACTTGCTCGATGATTTCTTTTCCTGCGGCCTTGCGCGCAAATCGGCTGCGCCGCGGTAGAACACGTTGAATCAGCGCGTGTGTCTCTCCGGCACGCATTTCTGAGGCGATCCAATCGCCGACAACTGGCCAATGTCCGCCGCTCACGGCCTCTTTGCGCAATTTACCGGAAGGCTCCGCCCAGCACTCTGCAAAATCTCCCACCACTCGCCAGAGTCCCCGTTGCTGCGACACCACGCGCGCGGGCACGCAGTTGTCCGTCGCGCCGTCGAGCCACAGCGCCTCAAAATACGCGTCCCAACCTAAATCTTGAATTAACACCTGAAAGCCCTCCCGCCGCCCAAAGGCGGTCAAGCGCGCTGCTCCCGGACAATGCCGGTTACGCAACGCGGCTGTGGGTTCGCTCTAGCGGAAATTGCAAACCAGGTTTCTTCCTCTAAGCGAACGCAATTATTCAGTTGTGAGTGAAACAGGAGGAGCGGGAAGGTCTCGCAGGCAAATCGTACGACTAATTCGACTGGCTAGATCGCGGCTTTGCTGGAGACACACCCGCCCATGGCAGCATCAACCAAGGTATTCAAAGGCGCCTCCAAAAAGAGTCTCCGCACCATTGCGGCACGGTCCAGGCGATTCTACGCACCACGTCCAGCGAGGTCAATCCACAAAAATCTTCCTCTAAGGAACTGCTCGCTCAGGCTCCCGCTTGTTCGTCGTGGCGTGTCTGCGAGGCGAAGTTCTGAGGCGTGGCCGGCGAAATTCGCGCGAGGAAACGATCCTGCCCTGCTTTATCACTACCTCCTAACCAGTCCACCCGGGTCGCCCATCGTGGGTCCTCGAAATGTCGGTTAGTTCGAAAGGAAGACACCATGCCTGAAGAAAGAATATCTTCGGTTCGTATCAGCCATGACGATGCAACTATTCGAAAAGAACTAGGCCTCCTCGCCGACCTGATTGGAACGTGGGAAGGCGAGGGCTTTAACCTCATTGCGCGTCCAGACTTCGAACAAAAGGTTAATCTGTACCTGCAGCTCAATCAGACTCGCGAAACCTTGAAGTTTGATCCCATCACCGCGCCGATTCCCAACCGGGGATTTGGGCAGAACGACATCGCACTCTTCGGGCTCACCTATCTCCAGAAAATCAGCTAATTTTTCACCGGAGGCGCGCTCGATATCGAGCCGGGCATCTGGATCACTCAGCCCAACACGACGTATCCCCCCGAGACCGCGCCAGCCGATGACCAACTCGTATCCCGCATGGGTTCGATTCCTCATGGAAACTCTTTGCTGGCGCAAGGCATGGCCTCGCCTTTATATCAATTCCATCGACGAATATGTTGCGACCAGGCACTTCGCGGCCAGCTCCGTGCTCGCGGAATTCTGCGGCGGACCGTATACTGGTTCCCTTGGCGTGCAACGCAACTCCGGCGCGCCTGTGTGAATCCCTGGCCGAGGTCCGCGAGTGGCTGCCTCCGTTTTGAAAACAAGTGTCAACGCGAAGTCGCCCAACTTCGAAAAAAATCATCGCCGCATCATCGATCTCCTCACCAAAATTAAGAACGAAGAAGAGCAGATTCGCCAGGGCGGCGGGCCAAAAGCCATCGAATCACAGCACAAAAAAGGCCGGCTCACGGCGCGAGAGCGCATCGCCAAGCTGATCGATCCCGGCACGCAACTCTTCGAGCTTGGCATCTATGCCGCTTACGAAATGTACGAGGAATGGGGCGGCGCGCCTTCCGCGGGAACCATCACGGGGCTTGCGAAAGTCTGCGGGCGAATGTTCATGCTCATCGCCAATGATGCAACCGTGAAGGCCGGCGCGTTTTTCCCGATGACCGCGAAAAAGGTCATTCGCGCGCAGAACATCGCCATCGAAAATCATATTCCAACGATTTATCTCGTCGATTCCGCGGGCGTTTTTTTGCCGCTGCAGGAAGATGTTTTTCCCGATACCGATGATTTTGGCCGCGTTTTTCGCAACAACGCCGTGATGAGTGCGATGGGCATTCCTCAACTCGCGGCTATTATGGGCATGTGTGTAGCCGGCGGAGCATATCTGCCGCTAATGTGCGACCACATTCTGATGACCGAAGGCTCAGGATTATTCTTGGCCGGTCCCGCGCTGGTGCAGGCGGCCATTGGCCAAATCACTTCCGCGGAAGATCTCGGCGGCGCGAAAATGCATTCGCAAATCAGCGGCACGGTGGACTTTCGCGAGCCGGACGATGACGCCTGCATCGCTCGCATTCGCGCGTTGGCGGATAAAATGGGTGCGCCAAACCCTTCGCCCTTCAGCCACGTCGCCTCGCGCGAGCCTCTCTATCCCGGCGAGGAAATTTATGGCATTTTCTCCAGCGATCCCGCCAAGCAATACGACATGCGCGACATCATCGCGCGCATCGTGGACGCCAGCGAATTTGAAGAATATCGCGCGGAATACGGCGAAACGGTTCTTTGCGGTTACGCGCGCATCGGCGGCTGGGCCGTCGGAATAGTCGCCAACCAGAAAAAGCACGTACAAACTCAGGCGCGCGGCTCGGATCAAAAGCGCATCGAATTTGGCGGCGTGATTTACACCGAATCCGCCGAAAAAGCCGCCCGCTTCATTCTCGATTGCAACCAGAACCGCATTCCTTTGATTTTTCTGCACGACGTAAACGGGTTCATGGTTGGCAAAGACGCCGAGTGGAGCGGCATCATCCGCGCCGGCGCAAAAATGGTCAACGCCGTCGCCAACAGCGTCGTGCCCAAGATCGCCGTAATCTGTGGCGGCAGCTTCGGCGCGGGCCACTATGCCATGTGCGGCAAGGCCTACGACCCTCGCTTCATCTTCGCGTGGCCAACGGCCCGGTACGCCGTCATGAGCGGCGACGCTGCTGCAAGTACGCTCGCCGAGATCAAGCTCAAGCAACTCGAACGCCAAGGCAAAAAAGTCGACGAAAAAGCCCGCGCTGAACTCGTCGCCTCCGTCAAAGCCTCCTACGACAAACAAACCGATCCACGGTACGCCGCCGCCCGTCTCTGGGTCGACGCCATCATCGACCCCGCCCACACTCGCGACACCCTGATCAGCGCCCTGGAAGCCGCCGCCCTCAATCCCGACATCCGCGAGTTCAAAACCGGAGTTCTCCAAACTTGAAGAGGTCAACAGTCGACAGTTGAAAGTAAAGGGTAAAAACAAGAACTAGGAATTAAGATAGAAATGCAGCGATTTACAGAACTCAAGGTTTGGCAGCGCAGTCACGCTCTGGTGCTCAGCGTCTATCGTATGACAACTGGATTTCCCCAAAATGAGAGGTACGGACTAATCTCGCAAATACGCAGGTCTGCGCGATCCGTCCCCACGAATATTGCTGAGGGCTCGAAGCGACTTACCAGCCATGAATACGCCAGATTCTTGAACATCGCTGAGGCGTCATTGGCCGAAACAGAATACCTCCTCATGGTCAGCCGCGATTTGGGCTACATCACGCCGATCATGGCCGACAAGTCGTTCGTCGAGATCTCTGAGCTTTCGCGAATGCTTCACGGACTGCGGAAGAAAGTCGAAGCCGCGGGGCGAACGACTGGAGCAGGTGGCACGCAACAAGGAACCACTCACTGATGTTCTTCTCTCTTCACTTCCAACTTTCAACTGTCGACTGTCGACCTCCTTCCTTGCGCGTGGAGGCCAAATGGAAACCGTGAAGCTGATCGAATGCCCGCGCGACGCCTGGCAGGGATTGCCAGACCTGATTCCTACCGAATACAAGGCTGAATACCTCAAGCAGCTCGTGCTGGCCGGATTCAAGCACATCGATGCAGTGAGCTTCGTATCGCCCAAGCACGTGAAGCAAATGGCGGACAGCGAAGACGTCATGGCCAAGCTCAACGCTTCCCTTCCCGCTGGCGTCGAGCCTCCGGAAATCATCGGCATCGTCGTCAACGAAAAGGGCCTCGAACGCGCCCTCGCGACTCCCGGCGTCACCACCGTCGGCTACCCCTACTCGATCTCCGCGTATTTTCGCCGCGCCAACGCCAACATGACGCGCAACGAATCCCGCCTCCTCGTCGAAAAACTCCGCAAAGAAACTCTCGCCGCCAAGAAAGACCTCGTCATCTACATTTCCATGGCCTTCGGCAATCCCTATGACGAACCCTGGGGCCCTGAAATCGTCGCCGACGCCCTCGAATGGCTAAAAGGCATCCGCGTACGCACGGTCTCGCTAGCCGACACAGTCGGCACCGCCTCACCAGAATTAGTCGGCGAACTCTACCGCCAGGTAAAGGACGAAGTCGCGGGCCTCGAACTCGGCGTGCATCTCCACAGCCGCCCCGAAACCGCCGAAGCCAAAGTCCTCGCCGCCTACGAAGCCGGCTGCCGCCGCTTCGACTCCGCCCTCACCGGCCTGGGCGGCTGCCCCTTCGCCGGAGACAATCTGGTCGGCAACATCGCCACCGAAGACGTCCTCGCCGCCCTAAAAAAGGCCGGCGCCGATCCGGGGATCGATTCCGCTCGCCTGCGAACCGTGCTCGATATGACCAACGAGATTCGCTCGAAGTATGCACACGCGCCCTTGGTGAATTAGAATCGCTCCAGGGGTTGCGGTCCATTGCTACAAGGCTCATGCTGCAAACGTGCACTCTGCCGCTAACCTGGGTCTGTCCGGATTGCCGTGCGCGAACGAGGGCGCGTCCGCACCTCTTCTCCGGTCGCATTAGAAGCTAGGAGCCTTTCCATCATGTATGAAACGCTGACGCTCGAAATTACCCGCGATCTCGCGACGCTGACCATCAATCGTCCCGAGAAACGCAACGCCATCTCCGAACGCATGATCAGCGAAATGCAATCCGCGCTTGACGCCATCGAGTCCAGCCACGCCCGCGTGGCCATCCTCACCGGAGCGGGAAAGTGCTTTTGCGCGGGCATGGATTTGGAGATGCTCGCAACCATCGCTACGCAATCCGCCGCGGACAACATGGAAGACTCCCGCCGTCTCGCGAAAATGTTCCGCCGCATCTGGAGTTTCTCCAAGCCACTGATCGCCGCCGTGAATGGCGCCGCGCTCGCCGGCGGCTGCGGACTCGCTACCCTCTGCGATTTCACCATCGCCGTGCCCGAGGCGAAATTCGGCTATACCGAAGTAAAAATCGGATTTCTGCCGGCCATCGTCTCTGTTTTTCTCACGCGCCAAATTGGCGACAAGCACGCCCGCGATCTGCTCCTCACCGGCCGTCTCGTCGAAGCGGCCGAAGCGAAAGCTCTCGGCCTCATCACGGAAATCGTGCCGCGCGAACACTTAATGGAACGCGCACACGCGTTGGCCGATGTACTCATCTCCGCCAGCCCGGTAAGCTTGACCCGCGCCAAGCGTCTCCTCACCTCCGCGGCCGCCGCCAGCGTGGACGCCGATCTCGAACGCGCCATTCTCGAAAACGCTCGCATCCGCTGCACCGCCGACTTCAAAGAGGGCCTCGCCTCGTTTCTCGAAAAACGCAAACCCGTTTGGAGCACGGACGTGGAATAATCCCAGTCCGCGGGCGCCTTGGCTCCAGGGATTCACAGGATATGAGAATGATCGAATACCACGACGCCACAGTACGGGTGCGCTACGCGGAAACCGACCAGATGGGCGTCGTCTACCATTCGAACTATTTAGTATGGTTCGAGGTAGGCCGCGTCGAGCTGATTCGCGCGCTGGGCATCGAGTACAAACGCATGGAAAAAGAAGACGATTGCCACATTGTCGTCGCCGAGGTCCACTGCCGCTATCAGCAATCCGCCAAATATGACGAGACGCTGCGTATCCGCACCCGCATTACCGAATCGCGCAATCGCATCGTCAGATTTTCGTATGAAGTGTTTCGCGACCCCGACGGCGCGTTACTCGCAACCGGCGAAACCACACACATCATCTGCGGAAGCAACGGCAAGCCGAAATTGCTACCCGCAAAATATCGCGGCATTTTTGAAGCCATCGTGGCGCCGCAGCCGGCCCGGAGCGAAGCATGAGCGCCACGCCGAGCATTTCACTGACCGGCAACGATTTGACGTTCGATCAGCTCTATGACGTTGCGTTGCACGGCCACGCCGTGAGCCTTTCTCCCACAGCGTTCGAACGCATGAACGCTTCTCGCGCCGTCGTGGAGCAGCTCGTCGCCTCGGGCAACGTGGCCTACGGAATCAACACGGGCTTCGGCAAGCTCGCTTCCGTCCGCATTTCCGCCGAACAAGTCCGGAATCTGCAAGTGAATCTTGTGCGCTCGCATTCCTGCGGAGTTGGCGCGCCGCTCGGCGAAGCGGAAACGCGTGCGATGATGCTGCTTCGCGCCAACGCTCTCGCGAAAGGCCTCAGCGGCGTGCGGCCGTTGGTCGTCGAGACGCTCTGCGCCATGCTCAACGCTCGAGTGCATCCCGTAATTCCATCGCAGGGTTCGGTCGGCGCGTCTGGCGATCTTGCCCCTTTGGCCCATCTGGCGTCGGTGGTCCTTGGCGAAGGCCGCGCCTCGTATAAAGGCGAACTTCTCGACGGGGCCGAAGCCATGCGCCGCGCGAGCGTCAAACCTCTCGCGCTCCAGGCCAAAGAAGGGCTTTCTCTGCTGAACGGCACCCAAGGCATGCTCGCACTTCTGAGCCTTGCGATACGAGAAGCGGAGATTCTGATCGATTCCGCCGACGTCGCGGCCGCCCTTTCGCTGGATGCGCTGCGCGGAAGTCCCGGAGCCTTCGATGCGCGCATCATGCACGCGCGCGCCTATCCCGGCGCTGCTAAGACCGCGCGCAACCTGGCGCACTTGAATGAAGGCAGCCAGATTCGCGAATCGCACCGCTCCGCCGAAAAAGATCCGCGCGTCCAGGATCCCTACAGCGTGCGATGTACTCCGCAAGTCCACGGAGCGGTCCGCGATTCCCTGGCGCAAGCCCGCCAGATCGCTGCCGTGGAATTGAACAGCGCGACCGACAACCCGCTCGTTTTTGTGAGGGAACCCCAGCAAACAGAAAGCGGCGGCGACATCATAAGCGGCGGAAATTTTCATGGACAACCGCTCGCCATGGCGGCGGACCAAGTCGCGGTCGCCCTCGCCACTCTCGGCGGCATTTCCGAACGCCGCATCGAGCAAATGACCAATCCCTTGACGAGCATGTTGCCCGCTTTTCTGACGCCCGAGCCCGGCCTGAATTCCGGCTTTATGATTGCGCAAGTGACTGCCGCCGCCTTGACCAGCGAAAACAAAGCCCTCGCCACACCGCACTCCGTCGATTCCATCTCCACTTCCGGCAACCAGGAAGATTACGTTTCCATGGGCATGAGCGGGGCCCGCCGCCTCGCGCGCATGCTCGAGAATTTGTGCCATACCATCGCGATCGAGTTGCTTTGCTCTTGCCAGGGCATCGATTTGCTAGCCCCGCTCAAAACCGGCACGCTGGCAACCAAGGCATACGAATTGGTCCGCGAGAAATCATCGCAAGTTACACAGGACCGCCCGCTAGCCGCGGAGATCGAGGCAATTTCAGTTCTGCTGGCAAGCGGAGCGTTTTCCAGCCTGCTCCAGTGAGTTGCTCTTCAACTAGAGTTATGTTCGATTCATCTCAGCTCAACGCGAACCCAGTCTCATTGCTCGGCGGAAAGCGCGGTCTTGAGGTCAGGCCCGATGCGCTCCAGAATGGATTCTGCCAATTCTTCCCCAACAAACTTCCTGATGACGGAACCATCGCGGCCAATCAGCACGTAGGTTGGCAAGCCGTTTACTCCGTACTGGTGTTGCAAGCTCCTGCCGGCGTCCAGGCGCTGAGGCCAGCTCATCTGGTGGTTCGCGACAAAATTGCGCCAGGCGGACTCGTCGTCGTCCTCGCTTATGCTGACCACCACAAAGTCGCCGCCATAAACCGCTTGCAGTTTCTTTAAGTTCGGCAAGGCGCTGCGGCAAGGACCGCACCACGAGGCCCAAAAGTCCAAGAGGACCACCTTGCCGCGAAATTCGATTGGAGCAGCTCCAGAAGACGCCGAACCGGGAGCAGTAGCAGGGTTGTCAGCGGACGGAGCATCGTCTGCATAAACGCCGCGCGGCATATTGTCGTCGTCGAGAACGATTCCCGGTTTCGCTGCGGTCTTATCGGCATCGGGACTCGATTGCCTTTTGGCGCGCGCTAAACGCGCCATCTCGGCAAGGGATAAGGGCTGTCCATTCGAACTCGCGTCGGCCTGTTGCTGCTGGGCTTGCGCTGAACTGGCAGCCTGCGTCGTGCTTTTGGGAGCGGGTTTGGGAGCGTTCTGAGCAGAATCTTGCGTTTGGGCGCCAGCGTATTGGGCCCAGAAAAGAGCGGCTGCCAACAGGGGAACGAGCGATTTACTCATGGTGCCCTCCCAAAGAACCTTGGGGCCCACGATTAGGCTAAATAGTGGAGATGCGCAGCCCAATAGTACTTTCGATTGAGGTTGTCTCAATCAGCGCAGGGTGCATTGCCGTGAACCACATCGCCGGGAGCCGCATGGCATTGTTGATATCGCTGGACCCAAGGAATGGCGCTGGATCTTTTGCCAGTTGCTCCGGCAAGGATACTTTTCACCCGGTCGTCTCCTCTTCAGCCTCATGAATTGTCCGAGGCCAGGAGAGGAACTCGTCCAGCGAGCCAGCTACTTGTTCGTTGGCGATGGGATCCGTGTGTGCGAAAAAAACTGGCCCATCCTGCTGGCGCGCATCGCTGGCAGGAATCCAATAGAAATTGCCTTCACCATCCGTAGCGAAGCAGAAGCCCTTGCCCCAACCCTGGGACGGCAAGTCCACCGTAAGTTTATGACTTTCGAGATCGAGAGGTAAAAACGCTTCGATCCATTCCGCGGGATTCTTTGGTTCCGTGAAATTATTGGGATCAGGGTCGGGCCGCCGGATTTCCAGTTGCTCCGTCAGAATGGTTTGGTGATCGTCGTACAGCGCGAGAAGACGCTGCGGCAGAAGCCCGCCAATTCCCTGCTCGACTTCCTCCGTGTGGGGATGCACGAGCCGGTTGCGGAACGAATCCCGGGCTGCCTGATGCTCCTCCGGAGATAGGCGGTTGCGCATCCGGCGCAGAAAGTAGCGGCTGCCAGAGACGGCAGCATACAGGATCAAAACAACCACAAGGGGCCCAAAGGCCTCGACGAGCAGTGTCTGCATGCGTTGATGATACTAGAAGAGTGATAAGTGAACAGCGAGCCTGGAGTAGTGCTACTTCGGCAGTCCCTTCTCGTCGTAGAGAAGCTCGGCATGGTGGATTCGTGGTCTCTGAAGGATCGCGGCGCATCGTTTTCCTATATCAATTATGAATTTCGATCCACAGCTGTCGAGCCAAGCTGAGAGTGCGCGTCGCATATCAAGCCAGCGCGGACCGCAAGAAAGCCAGCACCCGGTAGCCGGCAATGTAGCTAAACGGGGCTAGCTCAAGCGAGTAATGCCCGCAGTGCAGTTCGAGGCTGCGCGGATGCGCGCCGTGGCGGCGAAGTGAGTCCAGCATCTGCCGACTCAACTCGGGAAGCATAGTGGGATCGTATTTGCCATAGACAAGAAAGGACTTGCGATCGGCGCCCATCCCCCGCTCCACGTAAGGCATGGGGCTGATGGGAGCCCAATAGTCGCGCAACTCCTGCACAATGACGTGTTCGCGAAGGCCCTCCCACACGTGGTTTGTAGTCATGCCCTGGCTAACGACATCGGCGTAATAGGTCGAAAAGTGCAGGAAGCCTCCGGCTTTCACCGCAGCGTCGTGCATTAGAGTGATGTAGCCGACGGAGGAGCCCAGGCTGGTGCCAAGGATGCCCAAGCTAGTGTAGCCCTGCTGCTCAAGCCAGCGAAGACAGCGGCGGGCATCAAGGACGGCTTGCCGGTTAGCCTGAATAGTCAAACCGATGTTCGGGCCGCATATTTGGTCTGCCCGCTCGTGTCCTTTGGCCATGCGTCGATTGTGGTACGGCATGCTCATTTTCAGAGCGGTTATGCCGAAACGGGCCACCCATTCGCACAGGCCATCTTGCCCGTGCCATTTGGCGTTCCAATTGGGAAGAACGAGTACGGCGCAGCCTTTGGGAGCTTTGAAAGGAAGGATATGGTCGTGCCGAGCCGGCCAAAGTCGCGCGTGAACGGTGTTGTTCTCGGGCCAAGCAGACTCGATCGAGCTGGTAAATGTCAGAACGTTTTCGCTGTCGAGGTGATAGTCGGTCGCCGCATCGGTGGTAAACCAGCCGGTGCTCTGCTCGATGGCTCGCCTCGCGTATTGGCGAACGTATTCTCCAGGGTGAGAGTCGTCAGGATCCCCGCCGATGTGTTCGAGGCCCCAATCAAAGGGTTGCACTCGGCGGTTATCGTCCGTGGTCCACCGGCGGTGCTCATAGCGTCGAATTTTGCGTTCAAACCAGTGCATGGCGAAACCAGACAGCTAACAGTTTATAGTCGACAGCGTAAGAAACAAGGAAAGGAAAAATAATCTACACGGAGAGCGCAGGGAATACGCAGTTGCGAGCAAAGAAAAATCGGAACGCCAAAAGCGTTAGGGATGGGGCACGCGGAGCGGCGGGTTTGTTGAGGCCGCGGAGTAGGTGTGGGAGAGTAGTAAGCGCGGCCGAAAATTGGTCGAACAAACCGTGGTCATCGCCTTCTTTTTTCTTTTTGGGATTGTCATTGGGAGCTTCTTGAATGTGTGCATTACGCGCATTCCGGAAGAAGTGTCTATTGTGTCGCCCGGATCGCGATGCCCGCGATGCCTGACGCCGATCAAGCCCTACGACAACGTGCCTGTGTTTGCTTGGATCTGGCTGCGAGGAAAGTGCAGGAACTGCGGCCTGCCCATCTCGCCGATGTATCCGTTGGTGGAATTCGTAACGGGTCTGCTCTTCGTGGCCTGCTTTCTGGAATTCGGGATAAGCCAGGCCACCGTGAAGTGGTTGTTCTTCATCTGCTTGATCATCATTTTATCGGTGACGGATTTGCGCGTACGCCTGCTTCCCGACGTCATCACCTGGCCTGGATTCGCCGCCGGCGTGCTTTTCTCCGCCGTCGTGCCGCCGAACGATGGCACGTCGTTTCTATTGAGCATGCGGCTTTTCCACTGGCTGCCGCCCGAGCGATTCCTGGGTGTGATTGAAGCGCTTCTGGGTGCGGCGTTCGGCAGCCTGCTGCTGTGGGGCGCGGCGACGCTTTACAAGTTGGTGCGAGGCCGCGAAGGCATGGGCATGGGCGATGTAAAAATGATGTTGATGGTGGGTGCGTTTCTGGGGATCAGGAATGCCTTCCTCACGATTTTGTTGGGAACGCTGCTCGGAAGCGTCTTAGGAGTTGCCGTCATTGTCATAATGTACGCGGGTGGAGCGGGGCGGCGGCTTGCGGAACGGGCCAGCCGGCGAAGGCTGGGCAGCGTGAGCCAGATCCGCTGGCTGATCGCCAGCAAGTATCATCTCCCGCTGGGGACCTTTTTGGGTATCGCGGCGCTCGTCGTGGTGTTCGCCTTCTCTTCTTCTTCGATTGATCTGAGGCCGGGACTGTTCTGAGATTCGTTCCGATGCGAGGCCGCTTCACCCTATGACGTTCGCAGCCCTCCAAGCCGAGACCACACAGCGCGTCTGGGAAATCGCCATCGGCATGGCCGTGGGAATCCTGGCCGTGGTAGGCATCGTGTTTTTTCTTCTACGGCGGTTTCTCCAGAGCACACGCGAATCTCACGGGAAAGAAATCTCGACGGCGGCCCCGAGGACGGAGAATCCTTCCGCGTTCATGACCGCTTCGATGGAAGGGGTCATCCGGCAATTGCGAGAGCAGGAGAAAGAGCTCGAGCGGCTGCACAAGATCGAACGAGAGCGCGCGGAACATACGGAACGGCTCAGCGAGGAAGTCACGCGCAATATGCCCGCGGGGCTGGTGGTGGTGAACGCTACCGGCATCATTTCCAGCGCCAACCCCGCGGCGGAGCAGGTCCTGGGCCTTCGCGGACTCGGCTTCCGGCGGTACAGCGAGGTCTTGGGAGAAAAATCCGATCTGACGCGGCTCGTTGGAGAATGCCTTACGAAGGGCAGCATTTTCCGGCGGGAACAAGTCGAGCACGAAGCGCCGGACGGCGAATCGCGTCTGCTGGGCGTGACCATTTCGCCGATTCGCCGCGGTACGGAAAAGATCAACGGAGCGATTTGCTTGATTACGGATTTGACGGAGCTGGCCGCTTTGCAACAGCAGATTCAGCTGAAGGAAAGCCTGGCGGCGGTCGGTGAATTGTCCGCGGGAATCGCTCACGAATTCAAAAATGCGTTGGCCACAATTTCGGGCTATGCGCAGATGATCAGCGCGGAAGCGGCCGCCGGCGAAGTGGCGGACTCGGCGGAAAGAATCCTGGAGCAAACGCGGAGCATAACGCACGTGGTGACGGAATTTCTGAAGTATGCACGCCCGCTGGAGATTACCAGCGAGCCGGTCGCGCTCGAGGGGGTTGTGGAGCGAGTTGTCTCCGAAGTGGCCGAGGCCATGCCGCAAGTGCGGATTCGTTTTGAGGGACCGCTGGGAAGCGTCGCGGGGGATGAAGGACTGCTGCGGCAAGCGTTGCTCAATCTGGCGAGGAATGCCGCGGAAGCGTGCGTCGGCGCGGCGAACGGCGGGCGCGTGCTTCTGCGCGGTGAAGTGCTCCGGCACGATGAAGATGGGATTCAAAAAATCACCGTATTCGACAACGGGCCGGGAATCACCGCGGCGACTCTGCCGAAACTTTTTCGGCCATTTTTCACCACCAAAGCCAAAGGCACGGGATTGGGATTGGCCGTGGTGCAAAAGATCATCGTGCAGCATGGCGGCAAAGTCGAAGCGCGAAATCGTCCGGAAGGCGGCGCCGCATTTATAGTTACGCTACCCGCGTGCCGGAGCGCCCCGGAAGCGGTAGAATTAAAGAAGGACAGCATCTAAGTAAAGGCTGGGGAGTCCAGCTCGCCCCGGGAGAGGTGGCGCACTATGCGTGGCACGAATTGGGTGAAGGCTTCGCTGCTCTTGCCCGGGCTGTGTCTGGCCGGGCTTCCCGCGTTTGCTCAGCAACAGCAGCAGCAACAGCAGACGCAAGGGAGTACCGCGCAGCAGCAAAACACGACGAAGCCGCAGACGAGCGATCCCTTGGCAGAGGCCGCGCGCAAAGCGCGCGAGCAGCAGAAGGCTACGCCGAAACCGAAAAAGGTCTATACCGACGATGACATAAAACCAGCGGCAGATTCGACAGCCTCCGGAGCGGGAAAAGACGAGGGCAACGGCGCTAAAGCCGCATCCGATGATGGAAAGGGTGGCAGCGACGCCGAGACCACCTGGCGAAAGCGCTTCGCGGATCAGCGCGACAAGATTGCGACGGCGGAAAAAGAGCTGGACGTCTTGCAACGCGAATCCGATAAGGCCCAGGTACAGTATTACAACGACCCCACGAAGGCGATGAACGAGCAGTTCTCGCGCAACGAAATCAACGAGAAAAACGCCAAGATCGACCAAAAAAAGCAGGAGATCACCGATCTGAAGCAGCAGCTTTCGGATATGGAAGATGAGCTGCGAAAGTCCGGGGGCGATCCGGGCTGGGCGCGGGAATAACGTCGAAAGCCGAAACTCGAAATACGAAACGCGAAACTCGAAAAGCGAAGTGCCGGACTCGAAATAAGAGACTCGAAATGCAAAATCGAACCTCGTGTTTCGAGTTTCGCATTTCGAGTCTTCTGCCTTCTGGTTACTTCCCTTCTCTACACATCTGCTTTGCGTTCCCGCCGAGGTGCGTCTTAATTCGTGGTAGAAACGAAGGAGATGGAACCTCTTCTCCTTGTTGAAGATAAGAACGAGCTGCGGGCCATGCTGCGCAAGGCTTTGGAGCGCGCGGGCTACGCCGTGGACGAAGCGCCGGACGGGACGACCGCGATTCAAAAGGTGCGCGCGCGGCGCTACCTGATGGTGATCACCGATTTGAAGATGCCGGGAGCGTCGGGGCTGGATGTGCTGCGCGAATCGAAGGCGGCGGACGCCACGATCCCCGTGCTGCTGTTGACGGCGTTCGGGTCGGTGGAGGAAGCCGTCTCGGCTATGAAGGACGGCGCGTTCGATTTTCTTCAAAAGCCGGTGGACCTGGACCATTTGAAATTGCTGGTGCAGCGGGCGACTCGGCAACAGGAAATGCAAAGGGAAAACCTGCTGCTGCGCGAGGAGTACACGGCGCGGTACGGATTTCCACGGATTGTGGGAGAGCACGCGGCCATTCGAGAGATCAGCACGCAGATTCAAAAAGTGGCGGCGACGGATTCGACCGTGTTGCTCCTGGGAGAGAGCGGCACGGGGAAAGAGTTGTTTGCGCGAGCGGTGCATCACCTTTCGCCTCGGCGCGAGCAGCCGTTTGTGGCGCTGAACTGCGCAGCGATTCCCGAAGGGTTGGTTGAGAACGAACTGTTTGGGCACGAGCGCGGCGCCTTCACCGGGGCGGGCGCGCGCAAAGTCGGCAAGCTGGATTTGGCGCATCGTGGGACGCTTTTTCTGGATGAAATTGGCGAGTTGCCGCTGGCGATCCAGGCGAAGCTTTTGCGCGTTTTGGAGGAGAAAAAATTCGATCGCGTGGGCGGAACGCAGACCGTGGAAGTGGATGTCCGCATCGTGGTGGCCACGAATCGGAATTTGCAGAAGCTGGCCGAGGAGAAACTGTTTCGCGAGGATTTGTATTTCCGAATTTCGGCGGTGCCGATGACGATTCCTGCGCTGCGCGAACGCGGGAACGATGTGCTGCTGCTGGCGGAATATTTTCTGGAGAAATTCTCCAGGGAGTTTAAGAAGCCGGGGCTGGAGCTTTCGGCGGAGGCGAAGGAACGATTGCTGGGGTATCGCTGGCCGGGGAATGTGCGCGAATTGCAGAACACGATGGAGAGGGCGGTCATCCTCACGGATGGGCTGAGCATCACCGCCGAGGGCCTGCAACTCCCCGCCACGAAGCCGGACGCCAGCCAATTGCCGGCGGGGATGCTGCCGGAGCAGTTTAGCTGGGAAGGGTCGCTGGAAGAGGTGACGGGGCGGGCGGTGGGGCACGTTGAACGCGTGCTGCTGGAGAGCACCTTGCGCGAGTGCAAATGGAACAAGACGCGGGCTTCCGAGAAGCTGGGTGTCTCGCCGAAGACCTTGCTGGCGAAACTGCGGAGCGCGGGGTTGGAAGAGTAGGGGCGAGTGGCGGGTGACGAGTGACGGGCACGGTGCGAAACACGAAAGTCGAACCGCGAAACTAGCGCGGACGCTAGAAATCAAAGTGGGGCTTGAAATCCGAGATAGGGACGCACCCCCACCCCGGGGTGTACGGTAGTTATGAAGTAAGTCTATGAAACGATTGGGGATGCGGGCGATCCTGCGTGTCGAGTTAGTGCGCATGTGCGTGGTGACGAGTTGCGAAACTCTTGCCGTATGAGAGGGGGACCCTCCCCCGGCTTTTTCGCAAACACTCATTCTAAAGGAGATCAAGTCGGGCGGAATCAACACTTGCGGAACACGATTATTTACTTGACAAAAGTCAAGCCACGTGATCTAATTCGCTTATGTCAAGCAAACCTCATCCTTTCTTTGTTTTGGCAGGCGGCTTAGCCGCCGCAGCCAGCTTCCGCATATCCTTTTTGATAGAAGCGAGCAACTTCCTTGTCGGAACCTTCTCCAAGAGCTTCTTTCTTCCTTCATCCATTTGCGAGTCCCTTAATTTCCAATCGGAGAGTAAAGGGGCGGTTTCCGGTCGCTTCTCGCATCAAGAGGTCAATGAAAGTTTGGAGTTCCAGGGTTTCCTTCCCTTCGGTAATCCATGCGGTTTGACAGTTTCCGCACTCTGTTGGCAGGACGAATTCCCGATTCAACAAGCGCACTACCTTCGCCCTGCATTTGTGGCAAACGAACTCGCAGGCCGCAACATCTTGCAACTCAATAGTTCTTCTCGTTTCAATCGTCATACTGGAGCACTCCGATGAACCTAGTTGATATAAACACCCTGTTTGGCACCGAAGACAAGTGCCGTGAGCTTTTGGTCCGTCTCCGATTCCCCGAAGGCCCTCAGTGCTTGCGCTGCAAAGGCTCTGTAGTCAAGCTCGACACCGACAAACAGCTCTTCTATTGTAGAGACTGCGATTACCAGTTTTCGGTTACTTCCGGGACCGTCTTTAACGACTCTCATTTGCCACTCGCCAAGTGGTTTCTGACTACGCACCTGCTTTGCGAGGCCAAGAAGGGTATGTCCGCCTGCCAGATTCAGCGCACGGTCGGAATGAGCTACAAGACAGCATGGTATCTCTGTCACCGCATCCGGCACGCAATGGCGCAGACTGATAAGCCGATGTTGGATGGCAAAGTCGAAATGGACGTAACCTACGTTGGCGGCGAAAATCGCGGCAGAGGCCACATCGCAAAGAACGAAAACAAGGAAGTTGTCATCGGCATCCGTAAGCGCAATGGGGATCTCCGGTTCTTCCACGGCCACGATGCCAAGTCGGGCACGCTCGCCAAGTACGTCCGCGAGAATATCAGCGAAGATGTCGAAGTCATTTTCACCGATGACCATGTGGCCAACGTCGTAGCAATGAAGAAAGCTGGACGGAGCAACCACAAGACTATCAACCACAGCGCGGGAAGCTACGTCATGGGCGACATTCACACCAATACCGTCGAATCCGCCTTCTCGCTTCTCAAGCGCGGCATCATGGGAACGTGGCATAAGATTTCCGCCAAGCATCTCCCCGCCTATCTCGAAGAGATGAGCTTTCGCTTCAACCGCCGAAAGCACTCGGATTTGTTTGTCGATACTCTGCGTCATATGGTTACAGCCCCGGTGCTCACTTTTGAGAAATTAACCGCATGACACTAGCGATTCAGTACGTTTTTCACTGCAAACATTGCGGATTGCCCATATGGCTCCCCGCTGAAATGCTAGAAAACATACTTCGGCCTCAAGTGCCGTCATCCACGGATGCTCCTTTTGTAGCCATTCCATGTCCCGGCTGTAAGCGAGTAGAAAGTCATTCACTGAACAAAAGTCTTTCAGACCAAGGGCCTCGCGATCGGGTGCGATTGGCACCCCATGCCGGAAAAGAGACCATCTTTTTAGGATATATAGAGTGCGAATCGGAAATTTGCAAAACCCCTCTGCCACTATTCGCGCAGTGGAGTGCCGCCACCACCGAAGGGGAGCGGAAAATGGATATATCCACCTGGCAATGGGGGAACTTGCGCTGCCCGCAGGGACACAAGATTGGAGCGCCCGAAGACTAGGATTTCTTTTAAGCTTACCATCAACTAGAATCGGCTCCATCATCGCTCCCGAGGAGGACCTATGGGGTCCTTTCTGAACTAGTTGCTTTGGCGTCTCATAGCCAAGAGGCAAGAAGAAAAGAACGCAAAAATTTTCAAAGAACTCGGCGAAAACAAGGTGATCGCCGAGTTAGCCGAACGCAATCCCGAAATGCGAGAGAATCTGCGCATACTAGGGATTGAGCCTCCGCCAAGGTGAGCCTTGCTCATCAAGCGTTCGCCTTTGGATAGACTTTCTGTCGTAATTCCAGTAACTTCCGGCAAAAAATTGGGGCTACAAATCTCACGCCCGAGTCACCGTTAGCTTTGTCTGCCCATGCGCCCAGAAGCCTTCCCGCCGTATCCTCCAACTCCCCAAGAAGACAATCAACGGCATTGGATGTCTGTCCGCTGAATACTTGCACCTCGCCACGGCCCCTAACAACGAAAATTTGCGTATCCCCGCCGACCTTATCGATGTATTTTTTGGCGTAATGAACGATGTACGCAGCAAGCAAAATGGCGCATTCAATTGATAAATCGGTCTTCCAAAACCGCCCGATCAGAAACCTCACAAGTGAGGAGTCTCCTATCCCGATGCACGCCCACGGTTCGACCGATAATACATCTCCATCTGCCCGATAGAGCGTCGGGGGTTGGAAAGGGGATGACACGGCAAAAAGAAATTGCTGGCCCTCCATCTTCTCTGGATATTTGGTCTTTAGACCTGAAAGCATTGTTCCGATACGCTTGTCAACGTCTCTCCATTCTGGCCCAGGGGGGCCGGAAAGATCGTCACACAATTCTTTGTAGGCAATGTTCATCAGGCTTGGATAACCAGCAAATGAAGCTATGACCGCACCCTCATCTGCAAAACTTATCTTACGCAACTTGCAGTCATCGTCCTTGAAAAAACCCTCTACGGTAACTTGGGTATCAGAAGCGATAACTACTCCTTCTTCCGTTGTAAGCCCAATTCCTATCGTCATTGCCTTTACCTCTCGCGACGATAGTTTTAGCATATCCTCCTACTTTAGTGAAGTAAATAATCCTGTTGCGGAAGTGTTGATTCTGAATGGGTTAAGTGTGTGGCGCTTTTGCAAAATGGTAATATGGCTGGACCGGAAGATTTTGTAGGAGTTGAGACGGTAGCGCGGCAATCTAGTTGGGGGAAGGAGCGGGGGCGGGTGTCACACGGTCGTCGAGTTCCAAAACGGGAAAGAGTGACGGAGTCGCGACCTAAATTCACACATAATTGTAGCACGAGTTAGTAATGTTGTCAAGCAGATTATAAGTCGTTGCAGGAGAAGAGATTAGAGATGGGCGGCGGGAGAATGAGAGGAAACATCCTGTTTGCCCGCATTTCCCCGAGATTAACGGTTTAGGAATGCTATAGTTGTGATGAGCAAAAGGAGAGAGCGGATGAAAGTCGAAATTGTTCACTGTCCAACGTGACACAACAACGGTGCCAAGGTCGCGAGTCTCGTGACCCTGATCAAGCAGCGCCTGAACGTGGAAGCGGTCTGCACACCCGGCAAGACGGGCCAGTTCGATGTGCTCGCGGACGGAGAGAGAATTTCCGAGCGCGGCGGAAACTGGCTCACGCGAAGCTTCGGCGCAGGTTATCCCGATCTTGAAAAAGTGGTCGAGCAGCTCGCCGAAAAGAACCGCGCGGGAACGGGCCGCTAGACGCAGGAGAATCTGGGCGATTCGGAGCGCCTGGCCGCGTGGCTTCTAGGCAGCCGGGCTGCGTCGCAATTCGAGACAGACGGAAACTAGACCCCATAGGTAGAGCGAGAGCAAGGTTAGCAGGCAGAACGTGCCGAGCCGCACGTAGCGATCGACCATTTGCAGGGGCGTCCAGCCGTACATTACGGTGAGCAGGCTGGGATCGGAGAGGTTGACTCCTTCAATCTCGCCGAACGGAAGATCTTCGATCGGCCCTCGCCACATCAGGAAGACGTGCAAGAAGCTGAGCGCGCCGATGGCCAGCAATCCCCAGCGCAGGCCCCAGCTCCGGTACAGCGCGCTTTCGCGGGGTGCGTAAAAGGCCGCCATCAGGATGGTGGCCAGCACCATGGCGCCGCCATCGCCGAAGAAAACGATGAGGGACCCCGGCGGTATCGATGCCGGCAAAGTCAGGACACTCAGTTGCAGGAGGAGAACGGCAGCGGCGGCAAGAACCCATCCCCAGCGCTCCGCCTTCCACGCTAGAAACCCGGCAAAGCCAATGACGGCCGTTACCAGCAGAACGATTGCCCAGGAGCGTTGTTCGCCGTGCGGAGTGACCCAGGGCAGGGGCACAGCCCAGCGGCCGGTGAGCCAAGCGGTGATGGCATGACCACTTTCGTGCAGCACCATGGCAAGCATGCCTGCTGCCAAGCGCAGAGGTGTGGCCGCGACGAGGCGCGCCAATAGCAGGGCCAAGGGAAGCGCGAGGATGCGGTAGAGCAACTCGGTGCGGGCATCGGCGCGGGTGAGGGCGTCGTTGACGGCGGCAGCAGGCTCGGCCAGTGCGAGAGGAGCGGACACGGGCACCGCGACGTCAGGATCAGCATGATCCGCGGCGCTTTGCAGCGCGGGCTGGTAACGCGAGAAGACGATTCCGCATTTCAGACACTCGGTGGTCTGCAGCGGATGGTCGAATTGGCATTTGGGGCAGCGCATCCGGAGCGGCCTAATTCCATTGTAGGAGGGCGCCTCGGCGGGTCTACTGTCGCCGGCGATGTGCTGCCGAAACAGGTATTGGCGTTCAGGAAAGGCTTTGGCGGTCGGCGGTGGTGATGGCTAGGACGAGGGAACGTCCCATCTGGAAGGGCGGAAAGCTCACCGGCGCCTGCCCCGTCTGCCTTATGTTCCCGTCCGATGTCCCAATTCGCGACATGCGAGGAAATATCCCAAGGCAAGAAGTGTCGCTCCTGCAAGATAGGCCGACATGGAGAGCGAGAACTGGTGCTCACTCCAACCTCGCAGGAAATCGGCCATAGAGAAGAGGACTGGGCAGGATAGAACCAACGCGGTACCTCCAATGTTCCGACCAGCCAGATGGACGGATTGTCTTCCCGAGAGGCTCATCGCGACTGCCGTCATTCCCAGCACCCACCAAGCTACCAACAACCAGTAAAGATAACTGCGAAACGACACGGCAATTAAAGCGAAACCGAGGTCTAGGATGCACCACAACGCCACCGCGCAGGCGACAAAATGACAGACGGAGGCGAGCGGTCTATTTATTGGTGAGCGCCTTGCCGCCAGATGCCAAAACTGAGCGGCGCATGTAAAAACCGCTAGCGCTAGCGCAAGGACATAGGAAAGACGGCCTAGGTTCTCGGAAAACCGTCCTGAGAGGCTAACATTTTGAACGGGAGGCATCAGAGGCACTCCAGGCACGCGCCAGCCCGGAACGGGCTGCCCGGGTAGGAATGTGGGGCCCTGCATCAAATGGGCGGCCAGCCAAATGCTTCTTCCCAGTAGCAGTTTGTAGCCTTCGCGAGAGTAAGAGTGTAAGAGAAGAAACCGGGACTGACCTTTACGCTGTCGTTCCAAGATGCTACTGAAACGGGAAGCGCCAGAGTAACCAAAACGAGCAGGCTTCCGACGCGAAGGGGAATCTTGTATCCCAAGGCCGACCCGGTCCGGCTGAAGAGCGCGGCAGACCACGCCCATGCCCGCCGACTCCAACGGCTGGCAACCTTCATTCCCAGCCGACTCGCAGCGTCAGCACCCAGACAGTGAGCAACGAACTCATAGTACGCGACTGCATAGAAGACTGCTGCACCGTACATGAATTCAAAGGGAAAAAGCCTCGTTCTCCAAGCCTCCCACATCGGCTGCGTGGCAGCCAAAAGCGAGCCCCACAAAACTACGCAGCAAATGAGATCGAGCCAGCGCACAAAGGAATAAGGAAATCGGACGAAAGCAGCCCCACGGCCCGACATGGCGGGCAGGAAGAGGCGACTCAGAGTCGTAATATAAGGACTATGTTCCTTCGGTGCTACGGCGAGGCTGGAGAGGATGAGCAGCGACCTCCTCTTCCTCAAGATCGCGAGGTAAATCTCGGATAGAATGAATAAGAGGGGCGCCGCCAAAATCCAAATTCTCAAATCAATATCCGCCCCCGAACCCATCCCGGGAATCCTAAACCGAAACGCCTTTTCGTAAAGCCCGCGAAGTTCGCGGGTCGCCTCGGCCCAGGCCGCCAACGCGGGACCGGCTGGAGTGCCCCGATACTCCGAAACACTTGACAGTAGCTCCTGGTCCGAAGAATCGAGGCCTCTGGAGAAAACGTCGAACGGGTTTACATACGGCTGGAAGGGTTGCGGTGGGACGAGGGGGCCAGCCTGCCCGGTCATCCCCTTCCTAACGGCTGCTGCCTGTTGTTCGACTATTGCGCTCTGCCGCTCAATCTCTGAACGCGAGGCTTCCAATTTTTGAAAGGCGTCGCTGAAAGACACAATCACCAAAGCGAGCGCGGCTAGGCGAACTAGGGTCAGCCGAATAATGCTTGTGGACTGTGCCTCAACCGCCTTCCTTATTGACTCAATCTCGGTCTCGGCTCGGACGGCATCACGCATAAGAATATCGCCGCTGACGATTTCTAGATTCTAACCGGTAACGCTGGACATCTGGCAAGCTGATCTCGACTTCCTTTGTGGCTAAACTAACCTGTCCTGGAGTTTGCCGCGGCGGAGCGGCGAGAATTGGTTGTGGAGCGGGGAAACCACTTGGGGCTTGAGCCTAGCGACGCGTTGCAGCTGGCTCGGGTTGAGCATTTGATACCGACTTCTGCGCCGCCACGTTCGAGCCGTCCTCCGCAAAAGCCCCCCCGAAAAACTTAGGAAAATTCTCGCGGATGAATTTCTCGTTTTCTAGAGACTCGGAAACCAGCTCGCGGATTTTTTGCTTGCAGTCGGAGGGGTTCAGGACGGCGTACTCCCGGCGCAGCGCAGAAACGAAATGGTCCTTGGACATAGTCACCCTCCCGCAGCAGACTGTAATTGCTATTTTAGCATGGTAATTCGCCACGACACGCAGATGGCACGAAACGCTCGCGGGCGGAGCGCGCCGGGAGTGTTAAGCATGGACGTGCCTTCGGGAGGGTTTGCGGGGTGGGGCGTCGTCGGATAGCTCGGAGAGCGTGACTGGGGCGCGGTCGGGGAATTCCGCAATGATGCGCACGTTGCCACCCATGGCTTTGACGGTTTTTCGGAGCGTCGAGAGCAATAGGTCGCTGCGTTTTTCGAGGCGTGAGACGCTATCCTGGGTGATTCCCAGGGCCTTGGCGACGCGGGCTTGCGTGAGCTTGCGGGCTTTGCGGAGGTCACGCAAGCTCAATTCCTCGGCGACTATTTCAGCCGCGCGGTCCTCTACTTTTTTTCGCTCAACTGGACTCAGTTTTCGAATTACTTCATTGATGTTCACGGGCATTATCAAATTCTCCTTCGGATGCGGGCAAGATGGGCGTCAAAGCGCTCGTCCGCCTTCCGTATCAGTTCCCGGTAGAAGCGCTTTTCGCTCCCGCCGGATTTATCTCCCGCCACGAGCAGAATAGCCTTCCGCGTGGGATCAAAAGCGAAGGCCACTCGCCATTCACCATCCACCGCGCTGAACCGCAGTTCCTTCATGTTGGCGTGGCGCGAGCCTTTGAGAGTGTCGACGCGGGGCCGGCCTAACTGCGGGCCAAACTCCTGGAGTACACGGGCCAACGCGAGAACCTCCGTGCGGACATCGTGGTCGAGGGCGCTGAATTCCGGGTTGAATTCGTCAGCGATCTCAACGGCCCATTTCACGAACATAGTATGACATACGATCCATTATGGAGTCAAGACCATATTTCTTAGGAGGCCGCGTTGGAGATTCTGATTGGGGTTTGCGTGCGGGAGCGAGTGTCTTCTTAACGCAGAGTTTTTGGAATTACCGATTAGCGGGTTCTCCTTGCTGAAATTGAACCACCTTTCTATGCACTGCGGTATCACTGGCTGCCAAGGATTTTCATTTTTGTTATGCATCGAGGAGGAGAGCGTGTATGTTTTGGTGGGTCGAAACGGGGGCAAACATGAAAAGGGCTATGGGGATTTTGAGTACGGGGCGCACGGCGGGGCTGGGACGTGGGCAATTTTGGGCGGGACTGGGAGGCGGGCTACTTCGGTCGAGGCTGGCAGGCGCGCTTACTTTCGTGGCGATGGCTGCGACGCTGGTGACGGCGGCGCCGGCGGTGGGGCAAGGATTCACGGTCGAGCAGGCGCTGAATTATCCGTATCCGTACGGTCTGACAGCGGCGGCGCAGGGCGAGCGGGTTGCGTGGGTTTTCGATGTGCGGGGAGCACGAAACGTGTGGGTGGCGGACGGGCCGGATTTTGCGGCGCGCCAGGTGACACAGTATTCGGGCGACGACGGGATGCCGATTGCGAGCCTGCGGCTGACGCCGGATGGAAAGACGGTGGTTTACGCGCGGGGGAGCGAGACGAATAGCCAGGGCGAAGTAGCCGATCCGACCAATAACGTACATCAGCCGGAGCAGCAGGTGTGGGCCGCGGACGTGGCGGGCGGCGAGCCGCGTCTGCTGGGCACGATGAATTGCAGCGAAGAGGGCGGCGAAGACATCCAGATTTCGCCCGACGGGCAATACGCCGTCTGGAGCGGGCAGCACGAGCTGTGGATCGCGCCGGTTTCGGGCAAGGAGGCGGCGCGCAAACTCGCGTATGTGCGAGGGAGCAATTCGCAACCGCAATGGTCGCCAGACGGCAAGAAGATCGCGTTTGCCAGCGACCGCGGCACGCACGCCTTGATCGGGATCTATGAATTTGGGAGCGACACGCTGCGCTACGCCGATCCCACGATATTTCACGATATGTTGCCGCGCTGGTCGCCGGATGGCTCGGAACTGGCTTTCATCCGGCTGACGGGGCCGAGGGGAGGATTCTTTTCCGGACGGTTGCAGCCGTGGACGATCGTGGTGTGGGATGCGCCTAGCGGCAAAGCAAAAGTAATTTGGCAAAGCACGAACGACGCAGCAGGCTCGTTTCCCGGCGAGAGCGAATGGGAAGAAGACGTTTTTCAGTTCGCCGCGGGGAATCGGATTCTTTTCGCGTCGCAGGAAGACGGCTGGGCGCATATCTACTCGATTTCGGCGGATGGCGGAGCGCCGGTACTGCTGACGCCGGGAGATTATTCGTTTCAAGGCGCGACGCTCACGCCTAACCGCAAAGAGCTCATCTTTTCGTCAAACGAAAAGGACATTGACCGGCGGCACCTTTGGCGCGTGAGCGTGGATCATCCGGGGACGGTGGCGTTGACGCAGGGGGAATCGATTGAATGGGCGCCGGTGGTCACGGGGGACGGGCGTCACATCCTTTGCTTGGGCTCGACGGCCACGCAGCCAGCGATGCCGTATCGCGTCACGCAACAAGGGCGGGAAATGATCGCAGCGAATATGCTGCCCGCCGACTATCCATCGAGCCAATTCGTGGTTCCGAAGCAGGTGGTGTTCAAGAGCCTGGATGGGCTCGAGATTCACGGGCAGCTCTTCGTACCGCGCGGCCGCACGCAGCCTGGACCCGCGCTCATCTTCACGCACGGCGGCCCGTACCGGCAGATGGTGCTCGGATTTCATCCCATGGACGCGTACAACTTCATGTACGCGGCCAACGAGTATCTCGCGAACCATGGCTATGTGGTGCTTTCGGTGAATTACCGGCTGAGCTTATTTTACGGACGGGCTTTTCGGGAACCCGCGCACGGTGGGCCGCTTGGCGCTTCGGAATATCAGGACGTCGTCGCTGGAGCAAAATATCTGCAATCTCTGTCTTACGTGGACCCACAAAAGATCGGGTTGTGGGGCGGCTCGTATGGCGGCTATTTGACGGCGATGGGCCTGGCGCGGAATTCGGATATTTTCAAGTCGGGCGTGGATTACGCGGGCGTGCATGACTGGTCGGCGTTTTTCGCGAGGCCCGAGGCGGCGGGGGCCTCCGACGAGATGAAAAAAGTTGCTTACGAAGCTTCGGCGGTGGGTTCGATCGATAAATGGAAATCGCCGGTGCTATTGATTCAGGCCGATGACGATCGCAACGTGCCGTTCGCGCAGACCGTGAGCGTCATACATCTACTGCGCCAGCATCACGTTCCTTACGAGCAGATCGTTTATCCAGACGAGGTACATGATTCGCTACTGTGGCGCACGTGGATCAATGTGTTTCAGGCTACGGGCGACTTTTTCGATCGCACACTGGTAACGGGCGAGAGCATTCAGCCCGTGCCGCCGGAAAATTAAACCGAAGAAAACAGCGTTTTGGGGACCGCGGAATCTTCCTGGCGGGGTTGGAGAATTATGTTGAGGTTCGCGCGCGGGTACGGGTGTTTTCTTAACACAGAGAACACAGGGGGCGCAGAGAAGAAAGAGATTAGCGAGGGCGCTCGGCGGTGTGGAGGGCTACGGTGGCAAAGGTCCAGAGGCGGAAATTTACGGAGACATAGCCGGCTCGTTGCATGAGAGAGGCTAGTTCGGGCGGGAGGAAGAAGCGGGAGACGGATTTTGGCAAGTAAGTGTAGGCGGCGTAGTTTCCGGATATTAGGCCGCCGATGCGGGAAAGAACTTCGCGGAAATACCAGCGATAGATTGTTCCGAGGAGGCCTGGGGGAGGCTCGGTGAATTCGAGGATGGCAATGGTGCCACCAGGTTTGAGGACGCGGCGAATTTCGAGGAGGCCGGCTTCGTAATTGGCGAGGTTGCGGAAGCCGAAGGCGGTGGTGACGAGATCGAAGGATTGATCGGCGAAGGGGAGGCGGAGAGCGTCGGCTTCGAGAAAT
The DNA here is from genome assembly GCA_049800195.1 of Candidatus Acidiferrum sp. Classification (GTDB taxonomy): domain Bacteria; phylum Acidobacteriota; class Terriglobia; order Acidiferrales; family UBA7541; genus Acidiferrum. Next base: position 22,539 of record JBARJI010000011.1, on the reverse strand, counting down.
GGGAGGATGCGGGGAGCGCCATTCAAGGAAGGGCTGAGCGGCGAGGCGGTTTTTTCTGCGGCGCGGACCAACATCGGATGTGCGAAGTCGGCGCCGAAGATGCGGGCTTGGCCTGCGCGCGCGAGTGCGATGGAAAGGTCGCCAGTGCCGCAACAGAGATCAAGGACATTGGCGTCGGGGCGCTCGAGAATGGGGCGAAGGAGGCGGGCGGTGCGTTTGCGCCAGAGGCGATCGGTCTGGAATGAGAGGAAGTGGTTGAGAAAATCGTAGCGCGGGGCAATCTTGGCGAACATTTCGCGGACTTTGCGCGAGGCGTCGGCTTCGGTGCGGGCGCCTTCGGGGTGGGTGCCTTTGACGGGGGCTTCGACAGGGGCGCTGGCGTTAGGCACGGCGTTTTCCTCGATCGCTGATGAAGTGCGGAGCGAAGTGGAGGACGCGCTCGAGAGTTTCGTGGGGAACGTCGTCATGGGTGTGGGCTTTGCCGATGCGAGGGGCCAGGACAAAGCGCAGTTTGCCGGCGCGGGCTTTTTTGTCGGAATGCATGAGAGCGATTAATTTTTTGGGAGGGACATCGGGCCACGGGGGGAGCGGGGCCATACGGCGGACTAGCGAGACAATGCGGGAAACTTCGTCGGCAGGAGTGAGTCCGATTTCGTGGCCGAGGAGGGCGGCGGCCATCATGCCCCAGGCGACGGCTTCGCCGTGCTGGAAGACCCGGTATTTGGTGACGGTTTCGAGGGCGTGGGCGAAGGTATGGCCGAAATTGAGAATTTCGCGGAGGCCGGATTCGCGCTCGTCCTTGCTGACGACTTGTGCCTTGATTTCCAGGCAGCGAGGAATGACGTAGGAGAGCGCTGCAGGATCGCGGCGGAGGACGGCTTCGAAGTTTTTTTCGAGGTAGGCGAAGAGTTTGGCGTCGGCGATGACGCCGTACTTGATGACTTCGGCGAGGCCGCCGCGGAATTGGCGATCGGGAAGGGATTTGAGGACCGCAGGATCAACGAGCACGAGGCGCGCGGGATAGAACGTGCCGACGAGGTTTTTGCCTTCGGTGAGATTGACGCCGGTTTTTCCGCCGACGGCGCTATCGACTTCTGCGATCAATGTTGTGGGGATTTGCACGAGAGGGATGCCGCGGAGACATGTGGAAGCAACGAAGCCGGCTACGTCGCCTACAACACCGCCACCGACGGCGATGAGTAGGGAGTGGCGATCGATGCCGGCGCGGACGAGAGAGCGGTGCAGTTTTTCGGCGGTGGTGAGATTTTTGGCGGATTCGGCGTCGTTCATTAGGTGAGAATGGATAGGGCCGTTTTTGGTGAGGCCGTGGGCAACTCCCTTCCCGAGGGCGCGCCAGACTTTGGGCGAGGAGACGATGTGAACGTGTGAGAATTTGCCCAAGCGGCGGAGCTCGGTGGCGGCGGTGCGAAGAATGCCGGAGCCGCAGAGGATGGAGTATTCGCCGGAAGAGGATTTGACACAGATGCGCTTGGTTTTCATTAGTCGGATGAGTTTTCTGTGACAATCGAATTTAGCACACAGTGCGGAAAGACTGAAAAACAACCAGGGGCTACTTAAAAAGGGCTTCGATGGTGCCCATGGGAAGGAACAGGCGTCTGGGCACATTGGGAAGCTCGAGGAAACCGTACTTTTTGTAAAAAGCGATGGCGGCATCGTCGATCGCGTCGACGATGGCACCCGCGAAAGCCAGTTCCTTGCTGTGTTGGAGGATGCGATAGAGGGCATCCATCAAAAGCGTTTCGCCGTGGCCTTGGCCCCGAAACGCGGCGCTGACGGCCAAGCGCCCGATGAGTGTGGTGGGAACCATCGGATATTTCGGCAGTTTCTTTGCAATGTGTGGGGGCACGTTCGCGAGCTGCACGGCGTACTGCGATAGCGTGTAGTAGCCGGCGATCTCCCTGCCATCGGGTGTAAAAACAAAGGAAACCGCGGCGTGGTTCTTGAAGTCCTGTCCGGCCTGATTCCTAAGGTAGAGATCGAGAGAATCGACGCCGCAGGAAAAACTGGCTCGGTCGTGGTGAGGACGGAGTGGTTCAATCCAGAATGCACGATTTTCGGCCCGGCCGGCCAACTACTTGGCCATCGCTTTCTTGTACCGCTTGGCGGCGGAACGCGCGGCTGCATTGGGAGCGGGAGGGTTCAAGATCGCATTCACAAAAACGTCGCGCGCGGAGTCATGGAGCGTCAGAAGTTCGAAGTCCTTGATCGCTTCGGAGGCCGCCTGCTGCGCGCTGGCTACTACGAATCCAGTGACACTGGAGCCGCGCAAGGCTGCCGCACGAGCGATCAGATTCTTTTGCTCCGGTGTGAGGCGCGCTTCGAGGCGCTCATCTTTGCGAGAGCGACGCTTAGCGGTTAGGGTGCGAGTCATGGCATCCTCCTGGCTCTTAGTGTACGGCGATTTGCCGTACACACCAAGCTAAAAAACCGAAGTTGGCTCAGTCCATGGTTTCGCCGGCCCCGTCCTTGTAGCCGACTGGTTCGCCGCGAAGTACGCGCGTGAGGCGGGCGCGAATGTTTTGGCGCGCGCCGATAAGTGCGGCGACAAGTTTTCCATCACGATAGTACGCGACGGCCGGGACGTTGAGGAGCGGCAAGGACTTGGCCCATTCCTGATTGCGGTCGCAGTCGATTTCGCCGAAGTCGGCACGTTCGGCCAAACTGGCTTCCGCTTCGATCATCTTCGCTCGCGTGTGCTGGCGGTATCCGACATCCCACTCAGCGTCAATGTGGATCGCTGCCGCAGCTTTCTCCGCGAGGAAGGCCTGCAAATCGGAACTCGTTAGTCGGCGCACCATTCTGCAGTGTTCTTCGGATTACTTCAACTGAAGCTGCTTGACGGATTCGAGGAAGACGTGGCCGACGATGGCTAGAGTCTTGGGGCTGACCTTGTCCATAGTGTCTTGCGGAGTGTGCCAGTAGTAGACGTCGCCGTTGGGGCCATTGTCGAGGTCGATGACGTCAACGGACGGGACATGGCGCTTGAGAAAAGATTGATGATCGTCTTCGATGGCTGAGGATTCGTCGATGAAAATGTTGCCGTAGCCGAGCTTTTTGGCGACGGACCAGACGAGATCGACGAGCCATTTCGTCGAATAAGTTTCACGCTTGAAATGCGGCGTACGTGTCCCGACGATGTCCGCGAGCAGAAACGCCTTTATTTTGGGGAGGTCGCCGCTCAGGGCGAAGCGCGCGGCCATTTCGCGGCTTCCATAACAGTTATCGGGATCCTGCCATTCCGGGCGCACGGCTTCTTCGCCGTCGAAGAAGGCGATCCAAACGTTGTAGCGGCCGCGATGCGAGCAGAGGAGGCGAGCCAGCTCGAGCATTACACCGGTCGAAGAGCCAGCGTCGTCGGCGCCGACAAAGTTTGGCAAACGTTTTGTGTCGTAGTGCGTGCCAAGCAAAATGATGCCAGGCCTTTCGCCCGAAATTTTGACGAGAATGTTTTTCATGGCGATGCGGCCAGCGGGAGTATCGGAGCTGAAGGAATCGACATCAGTGGTGCAGCCGTAGCTCTTGAGTTCGGAGAGGATGTAGTCTTGGGTTTCGGCGATGGCAGGCGAGCCGGAAGGACGCGGCCCAAAGGAAACCTGCTTGGCGACATCAGCAAAGGCGCGGTTGCCATCAAAACCATCCATTTTGTCGGGCGGAGGGGCTTCGGCGGCCGCTTGAGGCGCGGCGGTCGTGACGGCGCTCATGAAGGGCGCGTCTTTCGCGGCGGGTTGGGAGCTGTCCGCTTTGGCTTTGCATCCCGCGAGAGTGAGAAAAAGAGTGGAGAGGCAAATGGAAGCGCACAATCTATTCTTGAGCGAGAAATTCACTTAGTGAGCCTCCGCGGCTTCGGCAAGGCGCCGTTTTCGCTTGCGCACGACCAACCAGGACACGCTCACGCCGAGAAAGTACAAAGCCACCAAAACCAGCATGAAGAGAACCATGGTGGTGGCGTCGGGGGTCGGCGTCAGGACGGCGGCAAGGATAGCAATGACCAAAAGGGCGTAGCGAAAATTCTTGATCAGGAACTGGGGCGTCACGATGCCGAACAGCGAAAGAAAAAAGATCAGGATCGGCAGTTCAAAAACGAGCCCCAGGCCAAGAAGAATCAGGAGGATCAAATCGAAATATTCATCGATGTTGATGAGCGGGACGACCGGCCCTTGGAAACTGATCAAGAATTTCAGGACGTAAGGCAGTGACACGAAGTAGCCGAAGGCGATACCGGCAAGAAAGAGAAAGACGGTCGAAAAAAGAAAGCCTGTGATGGCGCTGCGCTCGTGCTTATAGAGGGCCGGAGCGACGAAAAGCCAGATTTGGTAAAGGACCCAGGGCGAGGCGATTACGATCCCCAAGTAAATGCTAACGGTAATCAGGAGGTTTAAGTACCCGGCGGGATGAGAGTAGACCAGTTGGGGATTGAGATGGGCAGACTTTAGGGCCTCGACCATGGGCCGCACCATCATGTTGACAAAATGAGGCGCCACGAACCAGCCGATCCCGGCGCCAATTAGGATGGAGACGAGCGAATTGATGATGCGTTTACGGAGCTCGACAAGATGCTCAAAAAAAGTCATCTGCGCGCCGGGCTCTTCCTCGCGGGGGACGATGGGGGAATCAGACTGGCTGCTGTTGGTCATGAGAGGGGACTTGAGAGGTCTCAGAGATTGCTTCGACAGGAGGCGCGTCGGCCGATGGAGCGGGAGGGACCTCCGAGTGCGGCACCGATTCCGCGACCACTTGAGACGCCTCCCCGTTCGAGCGCGGCACCGATTCGGGAACCGGAGTGACGACCAGCGCTTCCGTAGCGTGAGTGTCTGCGTCTAAGCTGGGGGTGGTGGTTTCGGCGCCAGACGGTGTGGCCAGAGTGGCGGGCTGTCCAGCCGAGGCGGAGGGGGCGGCTGCAGCTTCTGCGGCTTTCTTCCGTTCGGCTTGCAGGGCTTGCCGCTCGATATCGCGCATTTCCTGTTCGAAGGCACTCTTAAAGTCGGTGGAGGCTTTGCGAAATTCCGCCATCAGTTTGCCCAGGCCGCGGGCGAGTTCGGGGAGCTTCTGTGGCCCGAAAACGACCAGAACGACAATGAAAACGACGATCATGTGAGTCATGCTGAGCATGGCGTTAGGTAGCCGCAAGACGGCCTGTTGGCATCATAGAAAGGGCGTCCTACGGTGTCAAACCACACTTTAGGGTGTGCTATAATTTTGGTTGCAGTGGATACGCGAGGGCAGGATGAGATCTGAACGCCGTGGGCTGTTTTTGGTGGTTACCGTTATTCTCATATCCGCCGTTTTGGGGGCGATTTACGGCCCCAACGTGCGAGCAACGACGTCCTCGGCCGAGGATGAGAGCACAGCGCTGAGGCAATTCACGAATGTGCTGGATGTCGTCCAAGCGAACTACGCCGAGCCCATCGACGTGGACAAAGCCGTCTATCAAGGCGCTATTCCCGGAATGCTGCGCGTGCTGGACCCTCACTCGAATTTCTTTGATGCGCGACAGTTTGCTTTGCTGCGCGAAGACCAGCGCGGAAGGTATTACGGCGTGGGCATGATCGTCGCCCCTAAAGAAAACAGAACCATCGTGATGCAGCCGTATGTGGGAGCGCCCGCTTTTAAGGCGGGAATCCGGCCTGGCGACGTGATCATGAAGGTGGATGACAAGTCGACCGACGGGCTTACCACGACCGAAGTCGCCGATTTGCTGAAAGGGCCCAAAGGGACGGTCGTGAAGATCACCATGAGCCGCGAAGGTTATGCGCAGCCGCTGGTCTTTACCGTGACACGCGATGAAATTCCGCGGCATTCCGTGGACGTTGCGTTCATGCTCAAACCTGGAATCGGCTATATCAGTCTCTCGGGCTTCAACGAAACGACGGACCGCGAACTCTCGGACGCTTTGAACGAACTGCACGCTTCGAGCCTGGACGGATTGATTCTCGACATGCGCGGGAATCCTGGCGGGCTGCTGAATGAGGCGGTCGCCGTTGGCGACATGCTTCTGGATAAGAATCAACTGATCGTATCGCACCATGGGCGCTCTTCACCGGAGCGGCGCTACTATGCGCTGCGCGGCAACCAGGGCATGACCACTCCGTTGGTCATTCTGGTGAACAACAATTCCGCATCCGCCACGGAGATTGTGTCGGGCGCGGTGCAGGATCACGATCGCGGAATGATTGTTGGAGAAACGACGTTTGGAAAGGGTTTGGTCCAGACCGTTCAGCCGCTCAGCGAAAATACCGGGCTGGCGCTGACCACGGCGCGCTACTACACGCCGAGCGGGCGCCTGATTCAACGCGATTACAAGTCCGTTTCGCTCTACGAATACCACTACGAACGCAAGGTTCCGGAGCATCCAACGGAAATCAAGCTCACGGACAGCGGTCGGCAAGTAACTGGAGGAGGAGGCATCACTCCGGATATCGTCGTGGCTGCGCCGAAATTCAACCATTTCCAAGAGGAAATGTTTCGCGCGGATATTTTCTATCCCTTCCCAGGCGGCGTGGGCGGATTCACGCGGTACTACATGGGAACTAGACCCACGGTCACAAAAGAATTTGAAGCCGATGACGCCATTATGAAGACCTTTCGCGACTACCTCGCCAAACACAATGTGCGCTACACCGAACCGGACATGACCGAAAACCTGGATTGGGTCAAGCGGAAGATCAAGGAAGAAGTGTTCTTCTCGACCTTTGGCATGCAGGATGAGCTGAAGGTTCAGCTTGAAGCGGATCCTCAAGTACAGAGGGCCGAGGAAGCCATTCCGCAGGCACGAGCGCTCTACGAGAACGCGCGTAAGATCGTGGCGCAGCGAGCGGCGGCGGCGGGCGGCACTCTCGATCAGCCGTAACGCTGACTGGCAATTTCGAGTCCTATTTGGATTACGACAGGAACTGGCATAGCGTGGCGACTTGCTTTGGAGTTTGCGTCAGCGAAAATTAGTTTTCCTTTTTGCTTCGTTGAAAATCCCACGGATAGCTAGAGTTGGCAAGGGTACGAGCGTCTGCTAAGATTTTGTGGCTGCTCGTGGGCGTGTAGCTCAGCTGGGAGAGCGCGTCGTTCGCAACGACGAGGTCGCAGGTTCGATCCCTGTCACGTCCACCAAAACACCAAGAATTGTTCCAATTTTTAAGGATGTCGCAAGATCCATGCGGTTAGAAATGAGCGCTTCCGTTTTCATGGATGCGTAACGGTGCCGTAATACTTTTGTCGAGAGTAATCTGTAGGTTAAACCGAGTGAAAGCCATGAGACTCGAACTACCCGTTTCGCGAAAGGAATGTGGCGGTCTTTTCCACTACCTCCTCCCCAGCATGCGGAAGCAAGCCATGCAAGAGAACCCCTATGTCACCCTGCCCGTGCGCTGAGTCCCTATCTCCGCTTGCTTACACCTTTCTGTTGGCGAGTCTTGTCGCGTTGATTTTGATTCTTCGGTGGGTCCGGCTGCCTGAGACGCGTTTGCAGTGGGCCGTGTTTTGGGCGTGCTGGGGCGACGCGATGGAACGACGCAAGCGAAGACTACAAGCCGCGCGTGGCCGCCGCAAACCAACGAGAGGAAAATTTCTTGAGGCCGAGGTTCCAGCGGGTTTTTCTCCGGAGCAGATACGGTAGAGCGCCGGGACCTGACTGGCCAGAACTTCTCGCAACCTGGCTCTGAACGATTTTCGGGGCGAATATCGAAAAACGGCGGTCTAAAGCGCGATCGTTCGTTCCCCGTCGAAAGAGATACGCGAATTCCCTTCTTGCGGGCCAGGGCGCCGTGTATCGCACTCGTTACCTGCGAGAAACCCGCAAATCACACTGCTGAAACACTGCTGTAATTTGGCCTGTCCGACACTGGGGCATGCCACCGACGGCGGTCCCAGAGCACGGGTGCGAGAATCCGCTCGCATCCACAAATCAGTTTCGAGCGGGCATGGCGGGAACGCTGGAAGACCTGATCGATTGCCAGCGTTTGCGCTATCTGGTCTTCAACTGCGAACTGGGCGAGGGACTCGAAAGCTCCGCGCGCATCGGGCTCGACCGCGACCGTTACGATTTCATTTGCGATCATTTGATGGTACGCGATGCCAGTTCGGGCAAACTGGTGGGTACGTATCGGATGCAGAGCGGCTTTCGCGCAAAGGGGAATCTTGGATATTACAGCGAACAGTTTTTCGATTTCGCGCCATTTGAGAGGATTCGTTCGGAAGTGCTCGAATTGGGAAGAGCGTGCGTACACACAGAATACCGCAATACGGCGGTACTACACATGCTGTGGAAAGGAATAGCGCGATACGCTTCGAACTGCGGCGCGCGGTACTTGTTCGGCTGCAGCTCCATCAGCTCGCAAAGCGAGGATGGAGGGATGGCGCTCTTCGAGGAATTGGGCGGGAAATATCTGATCGAACCAGCGTTTCGCACCAAACCCAGACCCCAGTTTCAATGCCGCGAAGGCAATACTACAGCGACGGCACCTAAACTGCCGCGTCTATTTAAGGCTTACCTGGACGTGTCGGCGCGGCTCTGCGGCCCGCCCGCGATCGATCGCAAATTCAAGACCATCGATTTTCTTACACTGATCGATTTGCAGCGCATTCCCGATCGCGTTCGCACGCGGCTTTTCTAGTTTTTACTTCAGTCGTGATTTGCGGAATACTAACCGCCAGTTCCAGCCAACAAACCGTTTGCCAAGGTTATGGCTTTCTCGGCTTGGGTGGCGTCGTCAAGGCGTCCGCGGGCGAAATCGCACGTGCCGCCGCCTTTGCCTCCGACTTTCGACAAAACCTGTTTGAGCAGCGCGTTCATGTCTTGGCCTGCCGTGGGATGCTGCGCAAAGAGCAAGTGGCCGCTTCCTGAACTTGCCAGCAACACGACGCATTTTTCGGTTTTTGCCGCTTCGGTCGCGAAGAACCCCAAGAATTCGGGTTCGGCTTCCACGAAGACGCGAGGCAAGATGCGAAGCCCGTTTGTGCCCGCGGCGCCTTCGCGCACGGCCTGGCGCGCCTCGATTTCCGCAAGACGCTGAAGAAGAGCACGCGTTCTCTTGAAATTAGCGTCGCGTTCGGAGAGGGCGCGCGTGGCCGCGGCATCCAGTTCTTCGGGCGCGCAACCTAACTTTTCCGAGGCCGCGCGAATGCGCAGAAAATCTTGGCGCGCGGCACGCTCGGCGCGGGCGCCGCAAACGAACTCCACTCGCCAGTCTTGCCGCATTTTCGTGCAACGCCGTATGAGAAGCACTCCGATCTGGCCGGTGCTCTTGACGTGTGTGCCGCCGCAAGGCTGAAGGTCCGCGCCCTCGATTTCAATGGCTCGTAAGATTCCTGCGCGGTCGACTTTTTTGCGCACTCCCAGCTCGGCCAGATCTTCAGCCGTGCCATAGCGAACGGTCACAGGCCGGTCTTCAAAGATGATAGTGTTGGCGGCGCGTTCCGCGCCTTCGAGAATCTCGTCCGAAGGCTCCGGGCCCCGCAGATCAATAGTGGAGATGTCCGCTCCGAGATGGAAGGAGACCGTTGGCCTTCCAAATCGCTCTTGAAACATGGCCGAGAGAAGGTGCTGGCCTGTGTGTTGCTGCATGTGATCGAAGCGGCGGAGCCAGTTGATGCAACCGAGAACGTCCGGGCTGCCGGGGCGGCGGTCCACAACGTGAATGATTTCGTCGCCTTCGTCGCGAACATCCAGGACGTTGGCGTCTCCGATTTTGCCCAAATCGTGGGGCTGCCCACCGGAGGTGGGATAGAAAGCCGTGCGATCGAGAATCAATCCCAAGGCTTGAGCTGTGATTCCGGAATTGAGGTCGGGCGGCAGGAGGTCGCAATGGACGACCCGCGCCGTGAATTCACGTTGGAAGGCGTCGTCGTAGTAGAGGCGGCGTGTGGTCATAACGTGGACACAAAATTCAGGCTTGCAGCGCTCGCTGCCAGGCTTCCGAATACTTGTAACCCGTGCCAGTATTGAAGAGCACGATTGTTTCGTGCGGCTTGATCCAGCCAGAAGCGGCGAGCTTGCGCGTGGCGCTGACGGTGGCGGCACCCTCCGGTGCGGCGAAAATTCCTTCGAGCGAGGCTAGTTCCTTCGCTGCTTGCAACATTTCGTCGTCGCTCACTGTCAGAGCTGTTCCGTGCGTTTGGCGAAGCATGCGCAGGATGAGGAAATCGCCAAGCGGTCCGGGGACGCGAAGTCCTGAAGCCAGAGTCGCGGCATTTTGGAAGAATTCCGAGGTTGCGCGCTGCTCCTCCCATGCTCGGACAATGGGGGCGCAGCCCTCGGCTTGCACCGCAACCATGCGAGGCCGCTCAGTGCCGATCCAGCCCATCTCTTCCATTTCGTCAAACGCCTTACACATGCCAATCAGGCCGACACCGCCGCCCGTAGGATAGAGAATCACGTCCGGCAGCTTGCCGCCGAGCTGTTCCCAAAGCTCATAGCCCATCGTCTTCTTGCCTTCGACACGGTACGGCTCCTTGAGGGTGGAAACGTCGTACCAGCCTTCGCGCTCTTTGCGCTCGGCTACGTACTTGCCGCAGTCGGAGATTAAGCCGTTTAGTTTGAAAACGTTAGCGCCAAATGCCTGGCATTCCATGACGTTGGCCGAGGGAGTGTCCGCCGGCATCACGATGACGGCCGGAATCCCCGCAGCGGCGGCGTAGGCTGCCAGGGCACCCCCGGCGTTGCCTGCCGTTGGAGTAGCTAAAGCCTTTGCCCCCAATTGCTTGGCGCGGGTTACGGCCGCGGTCATGCCCCTAGCCTTAAAGGATCCAGTGGGATTTAGGCCTTCGTCCTTAACCAAGAGGTTAAATACACCGAGGGAGGCTCCGAGCCTCTTGGCAGGAATTAACGCCGTCATACCCTCCCCAAGCGTCACGGGAGGGTCATTTGGCAGCACTTCCGCATAACGCCAGAGGGTGTTCGGACGTGACTTCAGACTTTCCAGGGTCAGCGAGGCCGCGGCGCGTTTCAGGTCATATTTGGCGAAGAGCGGCTTACCGCAGGTGCAAAGATGTTGTTCCAGGGATGGGTCGTACTTCTTCCCGCAGGCTGAGCATTCCAATTCCAAGATGTTCGTTTGCTTTGTCATCGGGCAAAATTCTATCACAGGCGTTTTCGGTCATTTGCCGGAGGAAGAGAGTGCCAGAAATTGGTTGAATTGACGAGCGCTGCCCGAACGAAAGAAGCAGGACAGGCTCGCGACAATCAACGGAGGGCGACTGCGGCCTTTTCGCCGGAGGCTTGCTCAAGAGCAGTGTCGCTTAAATAGAAAGCTGTGTTCACCAATCCCACATGGGAAAACGCTTGAGGGAAATTGCCCAACAAGCACTTTGCCACTGGATCGTATTCTTCCGAAAGCAGGCCCACGTCATTGCGAATGGAGAGCAGGCGTTCGAACATGCGGATGGCGACGTCTCTCCTGTTCTGCAAGACATAATTGTCCGCCAACCAAAATGAGCAAGCGAGAAACTTTCCCTCTCCGGGGGGCATGCCGTCGACGGCGGAGTCTTGGGCGTACCGCGCGACAAATCCATTTTCCAGGAGTTGTGTTTCGATGGCTTTCACCGTGCCGATAACGCGAGGATCAACAGGAGGGAGAAATCCGAATAAAGGCAGCATAAGGAGGCTGGCATCAAGGTGTTTGGAGCCGTAATACTGCACAAAACTATTCAGGCCGGCGTCAAAACCTTGCTGGCAAACCTGCTCGTGAATGGCACTCCGAAGGGCCTTCCATCGCGCGATATCCCCGGAGAACCAGCCCTGCTCTGCGGACTTGATTGCGCGATCGACGGCGACCCATGCCATGACCTTGGAGTGAACAAAATGCCGCCGGGGGCCGCGGACTTCCCAAATGCCATCATCGGGCTGCTTCCAAGCGGTCTCGAGGAATTCCAAAAGGGCCTGAGCCACATCTTCGCCCTCGCCCTTCGGCGGTTCTAGTCCTGCTTGGCGGCACTGAAAAAGAGTGTTGGAAATCTCTCCATAGATATCCAATTGAAATTGCTTGTGCGCGGCATTGCCGGTCCGCACCGGAGCGGATTTTGCGTAGCCTGGGAGCCACGGCAGTTCGAGTTCGGTAAGTCTTCGTTCGCCGTGGAGGCCGTAGAGGATATTGAGTTCCGACGGGCTTCCAGCGACGGCGCGCAGAAGCCATTCACGCCATTCTCGAGCTTCGTCTTGATATCCGGCGTCGAGCAGGGAGTGAAGAGTAAGCGAGGCATCACGCACCCAACAAAATCGATAGTCCCAATTCCGCGCTCCGCCGAGCCATTCCGGCAAGGATGTTGTCGGCGCTGCCACGATTCCGCCCGTCGGCAAGAATGTAAGAGCTTTGAGCGTGATCAGCGAGCGCAGAACCGCATCACGCCATTTGCCCTGATAGACGCAGCGATCCGACCACTCCCGCCACCACTTTTCCGTGGATTGGATGGCCGGCTCGACGTCCAGCGCGGATGGTTCATCGCGGTTCGAGGGATGCCAGGCAAGTTCAAAAGGTACTCGCTCCCCTTGCGCAACTTTAAACGTTGCGACCGTCTTGAAATTCTCTCCGCGAAGCGGCACTTCCGTGCGTAGAACAAGTTTATCGGGACCGGCGATTGCTGAAATGCCCCGGTCATTGCGCCGCACCCAGGGAACCACCGAACCATAGTCGAATCGAATCACCAGTTCGAGGTTCATCTGGACCCGGCCCCTCGTGCCGACGGCCACCCGCAGAAGGTGGGGCAAATCATCGCGTGGCGTCATGCAATCGAGCAGAGTGACGGAGCCATTGTCGGTCTCAAATTCTGTTTCGAGGATGAGGGTTCCTTCGCGATAGCGCCGGCGAATGGCACGGATCGGTTCCGCAGGCGAGATGGACCAATGTCCGTTGTCAGAGGTTCCGAGCAGCGAGGCGAAGCAAGCAGGGGAATCAAAGTGCGGAACACAAAGCCAGTCGATCGAGCCACCTTTGGATACCAGGGCGGCCGTGTGGCAATCACCGATCATTGCGTAGTCTTCGATGGGTATGGACAGAGATAACTCTCCGAAATATCGTGATTTGGCTGGCTCGACTGCTCATTAGAACACGCGGATTGCGCGGATGACTACCATCGATTGCGGACGGAGAAAGTGTTCATTCGGCCGCCAAAGAGTTCTTACGTGCGGCACGCAGGTATCCTGGAGTGGAGCTATGAGGTGTGGTTCAGAGAGGGTGAATCCACTTGTTCGTCTTTCGCGGCAGGAGACCTCCTGCAGGCCCCGAAGCATCCTACATTCACGGTATAATTGGGGGATGAGCGTTCGCTTGATCGCCTTGGATATCGATGGCACGCTTCTGGACAGCCGCTGGCAACTCCCGGAGGCTAATCGGGCGGCCATTGCGGCAGCAACGCGGCGAGGCATTGAAGTGGCGCTGGTGACGGGCCGGCGATACGACTTTGCGCTGCCCATAGCGCGGCAAATCGAGGCGCCGCTGACCATGATTGTCAGCAACGGAGCCATCATTCGGACGCACGACGGCGAGACGCATTTGCGGCATTTGCTGGCGAGAGGAACGGCGGAGCGCGTTCTCGAACTCACCCGGCCCTGGCGTGATTGCGCGGGGGTTGTCTTTGACCGGAGGCGCGAAAATCAGATCGTGGTCGAGGCCATGAATTCAGACAATCCTATCCGTACGGCCTACTACACGCGCAATCGCGAGTTTTTGGGGTTGGCGGAGCCCCTCGAAAGCTGCCTGACGGAGGATCCCCTCCAGGTGGTGCTGAGCGGAGACGTGGCAAGGATGCGGGAAGCTGAAGCGGCGCTACGGGGCGCAGCGTTTGCGCAGGATTTTGCGATTGGTGCGACCGTTTACGAAACGAGAGATTTTGCGATGATCGACGTGCTCAATCCTGTTTGTTCGAAAGGCGCGGCGCTGGCGGAATGGGCGGCGTTGCGTGGCGTGGCGCGCGAAGAGGTTCTGGCGATCGGCGACAACCACAATGATTTGGAAATGCTGGCGTTCGCGGGGATTCCGGTAGTGATGGGGAACGGCGTAGCCGAATTGAAGGGATTTGGATGGCACGAAACCGCCAGCAATGACGAGGGCGGCGTGGCCGCGGCCATCGAGCATTTTGCATTGCGAGAGGCGGCTCCGTGCGCCTAACCCGACTCCTGCTCCCGTGCGCGCTCTTGCTCGCAGCAGCGCCGGCTTTGCGCGCGGAGTACATCGATCTGCGCAGCGGCCAGCGGCTGCACGTGACGAGTTATCAGCTTGTTGGGAGCGAATACCGTTTGCAGGTGGATGGCGGGATCGTGGAAGTTCCGGCGGAGGAAGTCGTGGCGATTGATCCGGAGGACGATTTTGCTCCGGTGCCTCGACCGGCGGCTGCGACGGCGCCCTTCCTTGAAATCGTGAAGGCCGCCGCGGCGCGCTACAGCGTGGATGCAGACTTGATCTCGAGCGTGATTGCCGCGGAATCGAATTTCGATCCCAAAGCCGTTTCGAAACGCAATGCGCGCGGGCTGATGCAGCTTTTGCCGGAAACGGCGGCGCGCTTCGGCGTGAAAAACATTTTCGATCCACAAGAGAATATCGACGCGGGCACGCACTATCTGCGCGACCTGCTGCAGCGTTACAAGAATGATTTGGCGCTGGCTTTGGCTGCCTACAATGCAGGGCCGGAGCGGGTGCAGCAGTTTGGAAGCGTGCCGCCTTATGCCGAGACGGTTTCCTATATTCTCCGCGTGAAGCGAGACTACGAGAAGAGCAAATCGGGCGTATCCCTTGCGCCTGTAGCAAAGCCTCTCAGCTCGAAAAACTCGCCCGCCACTGGGCAAAACGGTCCGGCAGGCGCGGCTAGCTTACAGCTAAACGCTTCGAACTGAATGCGCCGCGACGCGTTGCGTACAGCGTATGAAGAAGAAATAAATCTCTTCAACACATCCTTTGGACAGGCAAGGAAATAAATGCAGAACTACTGTTGCTGCTGATTCGGGTTTGGATTCTGGTTCGGATTGGGATTTGGAGAAGACGGAGTGGACGGCGGGTTCGAGGAATTGGGCTGCGAACCGAGCGGATTCTGACCTGGGGTTCCCGTGGAGGTGCCGGGAGAGTTGCCGGGAGGCGTGCCCGTAGAGCTCACAATGCCCATGTCTTTGGACGGATCCCAGACGAATTCAAACAAGCGATAATTCTTGGCCTTTTCATACACAATCACAGAGGCATGATTGATCTTGCTGCCTATACCTATGATGTTGCCGCCGACGATGGTAGGCGTATCACCCATAGGAACGTTTTGAGAATCCGTTCCTGTGCCAGCCGCATCCGTATCGGAGGCGCCGGTCCCCGTTCCCGCATTATTTGCATCGCTACTTTGAAAGCCCGTGCCCGTTCCCATTCCGCCCACTCCAGGAGCAGAAGCCCCTGGCGTGGTACCTGGGGAGGTACCAAAGCCGAAAGAGCCAGGCTGCGAACCGAAGCCGCCCGACTGTTGTGAACCGAAGATGCCCTGCGAGGCGCCCGGCTGCGCGGGGCTTTGTCCCGGCGCACCCGGAATCTGAAGTGGGTTCTGGGGCGGCTTGAGGCTACCGATCAGCTGTCCGGCAGGGCCAACGTAAATCAGCCGCCAGGAGCCATCTTCCTTGTTCATGGGATCCAGATAGGCCTGCCGCATAAATCGGATGTTGCCGACGGAGGGTTTGGTCAGCTGATCGAGAGATGTGGGAAAATGGCCGAACTTGGCGTAATAAAGCTTGATGCCGCGAATATATTGCTTGCCGCGCCAAATCATTTCCTGCTCTTTTTCCCGGCGGCCCTCGGTGAGGATGCGCAGTCCGATAGACATGGTGGCAAGCAGGATCACAGTCGTCAGGAATAGGACAATCAGCAAGGCATAGCCGCCTTGCTTCTTCCGCTGGTCCATACGTGAAAGACGTTGTCTCATGCCCACGGTTAACCTGGCTGCTGCTCTTCCAGCGGGGCACTGCCGTGCAGCCCGCTCGATATTTCTTGAAATTCGAGATCGGAATTGCCGACTTTGAGAATGCGATAGCGGCCGAGGAGCGTATCGCCTTCGATCACGATGTAAACGTCCTCGCCGTCCGTGATGAAAGCACGCCTTGCCGTTCCAGTTGGGACCATGCCGTAACCAAAGTATTTAAAATTGGCCGGCAATTTCGCTTCGGTCGGGGCTGGCGGAGGCGCGGGAGCGAGATTCTTGGCTTCGGCAGCTAATTTCAGCTTGGCTTCCTGTTCTTGAGGAGTTGGCGGGGCGATGGTGCTAAAGGGATTGCGGCCGTTGCTCTTGTATTCGGTCTTCCGCGCGCGCTCCAATTCGGGCCAGCGAATTTGAGGATTCTCAACCGCCAAGACTTTGTAATTCTGAATGGAGTCCATCGTTTCCACGCTGGGCGTTTGCTTCCTCCACTCGAAACTCCAAACGAGCGCCGCGACGAGGACCAGGGCACCGAGCACGATGACTTGTCGTTTTTGTGTCATGATGCTTCCCGAAAATAGGTCCGCAAGTGAAGTCCGACGCGAATGGTTCCCGTGGGGGCGCGATTCTGAGGGTCCGAAACGAGAGCCAAACCGTCGACGATATAAAATGTCTGCGAGCGCTGCAGACCGTTTACGAAACGGACCACACTGCCATAATCGCCATCCACCGTGGCATCCAGCAGCACTTCGGCCATGCCACGGGCCGGGATATCCTTCTGTTTGTAAGTGCGGGTTACAATCTGCAGGCCGGCTTTGTTGGCGACATCATCGAGTTCAGCGGTGATGGAAGAGTAGCCCGTACTTACGGGGGGAAGTGCCTGTTCGAATTTGTCGCAATCCCTCAGCGTGGCAGGCAGATTGTCTTTGATATCCTGCGCCGATTTGATGTCGCCCTTGAGTACCTTGAGACGCATGTTTTGCGCGTCGAATTCCTGTTGCGGCGTGCGCGGCGCGGAAGCGAGTTGCCAACTGTAAATGGCCAAGCCGAGGTCGGCCGCCAAGAGCAGGCCGAGCACGACATGAATTACGCGTTTTTGGAGTGCAAAGTTCCGCTGCATTAGGTCCTCGAATACTCCGCAGTCAGCTCCAGAACAATCTGGTCCTCGCTAGCGCGCTGTGAGGGACGGTGTTCGGCAACCAGTTCGATGTGCGTGAAGGTTTTGGAATCCTCGAGAGCCTTCAAGAATTTGAGTTTGGCATCGTCGCTGGCGGCGCCGATGATAAATTTCACTTCGACGACCCCCTTATCCTGATTAGGCTCAATGCTGACGACGCGCACCCCCGCGGGAAGCACTCTCTCGAGGTCCATGAACATGAGGGTCCAGTTGAAGCTTCGAGCGTCGATGAGGTTGTTGATGAAGGCGGCGCGATCATGCAGCTTGGCGTTCGCTTCGAGGCCGAAAAACAGGGCCAAAGAGGCGCGCTGCTGTTCCAGCTCGGCTACTTGTTGAACGATTGCCGCCGACTTGGCGCGCATTTCCGCGTTGGCTTTGCGCGCGAGGTACACATGCCAGCCCAAGCTAAGGAAAACGATAACCGCAACCGCCCCCAGAAGACTCGAGCCAGCGATAAATTTCCGGTGCGCTTGAAGAGGCTTTGTCGCTAAATTGAGCCGAACCTTCATTTTTCTCCCACGGCATTGCCGATCAATAAGGGTCTCGAACTATTTTAACCTCGATGTGCCATCCAGCCGACCAGCCCTTCCAGTTCGCGGTCGGCAAGCGAACGCGCATCCGCCGGAATGCGCCCATCCGAAACCGCGGTGTGGAGGAGCGAACGCACCTCGCAGTGAAACTCCTCTTCCAACGGCTTCACGAACTCGGGCAAGCGCGCGCCCATTCCCGCAAGGCGAACAGCTTGAATGCCTTCCTGCCAGGTGTCCTGGTAATATGCGGCCACGGGATAAATATCTTCGAGCAGCATATGGGGCGTGAGATCGGCGCCCTGCGCCGGCAATTCGGTGCAGCGGTAACCGCAAAGCACGCCTTCGCGGACGATCGCGGTCGTTAAAGCGGCGCCGGAAACGCGCGCTAGAAGCGTGGGACGGCCCTGATCGACCAGCGCGACGGCGGCAAGAGCGGAACTGAGGACGACGCCGGGGTGCAGGCCCGCAGCCTCTGCCAGAGACTCATATTCCCGAATGATGCGCAAGCGGGCGAGTGCGGTGACGACGTCGACACCGGATTCACGAGCCGCCTGCCGCATGTAGGAGATGAGCGTTTCGTCGACTTCAAACGGCACACTCTTCTTCAGCTTCCACCGCAGCATCGGTTCGGCTTCCTCGCGCGAACGGGGAAAATCATCGAAATGCTGGACGAAGACGCGGATAACCGGGTCCGGCAAAATCAAAGCGACGGTTTCGTCCTTGGCGCGCAAGGTGGAGCATACGGCCGTAAAGGCGGTCTTCAGTGCAGCCGCATCCACAATATTCGTTTCGACGGCGGAGGGCACAAGCGCGCCGGGAGGAAGAATCTCGACTGCAAAGCCGTCCAAACCGCCGGTCCTCGCCCACCGCGCGCCAGCCACGCGGTCCAGACCTATTTCGATCGCCAGAGCTGGATGCGGCGCCGCGTCCAGCCAACGCGCCACCCGACGTACGAGCTCACTCTTATAAATTCCTTGGCGGAATGTGGCTGTGCTACTCAACGAAGGTCACCTTATTGATTTCCTTGACCGTTGTAAGCCCCGCTCGGATCTTGGCCAAGCCGCTTTCGCGCAAAGTGATCATCCCTTCCTCTCGAGCCATGCGCTTGATCTCGGAAGTCGGACGGCGGTCCACAATCATTTCCCGGATGCGGTCGGTCAGGTCCAGCAATTCGCAGATCGCCGTGCGCCCGTGATAGCCGGTACCGGAGCACTCGAGGCAGCCCGCACCCTCGGAAAGCACAACGGACGACCAGGTGGCGGGGTCGAGGCCAGCTTCCTTTAATTCGGCCTGCGAGAAGCTCTTTTGACGTTTGCAATTGGGGCAGATGACGCGCACGAGACGCTGCGCCATGATGCAGTTCAGGGCGGAAACGAAATTGTAAGGCTCGACGCCCATGTTGATGAAGCGTCCGATGACGTCGGTGACGTTGTTGGCGTGTACGGTGGTGAAAACCAGGTGCCCGGTCAGCGCCGACTGAATGGCAATCTGGGCGGTTTCCTGGTCGCGGATTTCGCCGACCATGATTTTGTCGGGGTCATGGCGCAGGATGGAACGCAAGCCGCGCGCAAATGTGAGGCCTTTTTTCTCGTTGACGGGGATTTGCGTGATGCCCTTGAGCTGGTATTCGACGGGATCTTCGATGGTAACGATCTTGTCCTCGTCCGTCTTGATCTCGTTGATTGCGGCATAGAGCGTGGTGGTTTTGCCAGAGCCGGTCGGGCCCGTAACCAACACCATGCCGTAAGGCTCTTGAATATAGCGGCGGAAACGTTTGACTTCGAGATCGGAAAAACCGACCACGTCCAAGCTGAGGCTTTGGAATTTTTCGGAAAGAGTCTCCTTATCCAACACGCGAAGAACGGCGTCTTCGCCGTGACTTGCCGGCATGATGGAGACGCGCAAGTCAATGAAACGGCCTTTGTACTTCACGCGGAAACGGCCGTCTTGAGGCACGCGGCGTTCTGCAATGTCCAAATCGCTGAGCACTTTAATGCGCGAAAGAACGGTCGAATGCCACTCCTTGGCGATGGGTTGCATGGCGTGTTGCAGGACGCCGTCAATGCGGTACTTGACGGCCACTTCGGCGTCACGGGCCTCGATGTGGATGTCACTGGCGCGCCGTTCCAAGGCGGTGAAGATGATCGTTTCGACCAGGCGCACGACCGGGCTGACGGTGGTATCGCCGCGCGTCAGGCGGTCGCCCGATATGGTCTCTTCGCTCTCTTCTTCTTCCTTCGAGACTTGGAGCGTAAAGGCCTCGGTGGCTTGTTCGAGAACGCGCTGCGACTGTTCGGTGCGTTTGAGCAAGTCGCCAATCTGCCGCGCGGTGGCCACCTTGATAGCCAGTTTCTTCCCGAGCAGCAAGGGCAGCTCGTCGCTCAGCAGCACCAGGCTAGGATCGGCGACGGCGATGGAAAGCGAATGGTTCTGGAGCTCGAGTGGGACGAAGTTATAACGGAACATCAAGTCCGCGGGAATGGTGCGGAAGAGCTCGGGGTCGATGCGCTGTTCGCTGAGATCGACGAAGGCGCAGCGGTATCTGTGCGCGAGCTTGCGCGCGTATTCATTCTCGTGGACGGCGTCAGCGCCGTCGCCGGGAGTCCAATTGTGCTCTGGTGTAGCCACTTTTTCCTTTTGCCTACTTAACTGGCGTCGTGCCCGTAAGAGAGAACGAGAAGATGGGCAGATAGAGTGAAATCAAAATAAAGGCTACCAGCAAACCCATAAATACAAGAATAACGGGTTCGATGATGGCGACCAGAGCGGAAAGCCGGACGCCCACTTCCTCTTCATAAAATTCAGCCACGCTCGTAAGCATGGGGGCAAGAGCGCCGCTGGATTCGCCAACCTCGATCATGTCCAAAGCAAGCTCGGGCATGGTTCCTTTCATCGCTAAAGCGCTGTGCAGCGATTCGCCTTCGCGGACCATCTGTGTGGCTTGAGTAACCGTGGAACGGACCAGTTTGCTGCTGATGGCGTCGGCCGCCGTTTGTAGGCCGGCGACCAGAGGAGTGCCGCCCGTCAGGAGCGTCGCGAGCGTGCGCGAAAATTGAGCGACTTGAAACTTCAGAAGAGTGTCTCCAATGATCGGGATACGGAACTTCAGACGGTCAAACGCTTCGCCGCCTTCCTCCGTTCTCGACCAAAGAAAAACGCCAAAAGCCGCAAGAAATAGCGATGCGATGGCGCCGATGACCACGTAACGATAATCGACCGTAATGGCGATCAAGACTTGCGTGGGTTTCGGCAATTCCACGTTCAAATCGCGATACAACAGGGCAAATTTGGGGATTACGAAGGTCACCAGATACGTGACAATAACGGACGCGACGGTGATGAGGAGAACTGGATAAACCAAGGTAGCGAGAATTTTCTTCTTAACTCCGGTACTGACCCGCTGGTACGCGATGTAATAGTCCAAAACTCCAGAAAGGTTTCCGCTCTTCTCGCCGGCAAGAATAGCCGTCGCGTAGACCTTGGAGAACACGCCCGCCTCAGCGATAGCCTCGGAGAGTGACCTCCCTTCCCGAACGCGGTCGCGAACCTTGGAGAGGATTGGGCGCAGTTTGGGGGAGGTAGCCCGGTCCGCAAGTAGGTCCAATGCACGGAGAATCGGCAGACCGGCCTTAATCAAAGTGTTGAATTGCTGGTTAAGGATGAGGAAGTCCGAGCCGCCGATCTGGCGATCGCTCTTCCGCTTTATAAGAGCGCTAAGAAGGTTATTGCGAGTCTGGACGGAATAGACAAACAGGCCCCGTTCAGCCAGCTTCTGGCGCGCTTCGGCCAATGACCCCGCAGCCTCGACGTGCGAGAAAACCCGGCCGTTCGCGTCCGCCACGCGGCAAACAAATTCCCCCATAGACCCTCAGTTTACCTCAACTAGCTAATATGCGAGTGCGCCCTTGATGGTTGGCTGTTCTTTTCGGGAAACGTCCATGTATTTTAACGTGGAATTAACTTTAAGGCCTTGATTCGGCTGGCGATTCGCCATCGACGATGGCTACCCCCGGTGGAACATCAAAGCGGAAAAGGGAAACTGGAATCGGAGGATTAATGCGCCAATCGACAAATTTGAACTCGATTTCGACTCCTCCCCTTTCACGAACGAGAATTCGGGCTAGATCGCCCGTCCCGGGCACAACCTCGAGGTAGACAGTCTGCTCCGGACCCTCGTCCTGCATTTCCGGCGCCTCGCCGCTGCCGATCTGCTGCTTGTCCTTAGTCCCGCGCAACGGGCAATACAACACGACGTCGCCTGCGGTGGACGGCTTCTCGGCAGGAGCTAACTCAACTCTTGCGCAAATTCGCGACAACTTCATCTCACCGGCGAGGAGCGCCAAGGGCGTCCGCCAATCCGTGCTCTGCTTTTCCGGGACGCGTGTAACGGTGTGATCCTCGGGCACGTAGAACCACGCCATTTTGCCATCCACCAAAAAAAGGTTCCTCTCTGGAGACTCGTATTCCCAGCGCATTCTCCCCGGGCGCTGAAAATAGGCTACGCCCGCCTCCGAGCGGGCCACACGGTCATTCTCCAAGTAGCGTTCTAGAAAAGTGGCTTGCAGCGTTTGCGCGCCTCGATAGCGCGCTTCCAACAACTTAACGAGCTGATGCGTGTCCAGCGCTGCGGCAGAACCAAGCGAATAGACGCCCAAAATCAAGCTCACAAAACATGACATGGGCTTAGTTTAGCAGGTCTTCATTACCCGGAAGGATGCATTGGGGGCACCGTCCCGGAAGGTTGCAACTAGCTATTTCGGCTTGAGAGGAATGGTGTGCCGCTGGTCTGTTGCATTGTTGCGTGGGGAAAGGCTCAAACGTGGATCGATCGGGATAGGGGAGACGGTTGCCCGTCCTCCCCTCCCACACGACCGGACATGCGGGTCCGCATCCGGCGGTTCGGCGGGTTGAACTAACCATGAGCCGTGAGCTCGGGAAGTCCGAGCGAGG
>JBARJI010000010.1:0-15456 GCA_049800195.1 Candidatus Acidiferrum sp. | reverse complement strand
CTTGATTTGAACCAACGGTTTCGCTAACTCCGACGGAGCCCCTGCTCACGAGGGCCATGCTCATCTGATGGTGGGATTCGCCAACCCACTGTGCGTGGAGCACCTGCCGAAAGAGCAGGTCATCATTCGCACCCGTCCACTCATCGAAAAAACCAGCACTCGGACAGCCGCGCGGTTAGTCTCGCAGAGAACGTGCTTTGCAAGCACGCCTTCATCTCAACTAAATCGTTGAATCGGCGTCTCTTAACAGTGCAAACACCTCTGCAAGTTGGGCTACTAATTGGGCTACAGAACGTAAGGGTATTTTGCGATTCCACAAAGCACGGCGGCCTGGACGCTCGCGAGAGTATCCGGGCCGTCTCACTTCTCGGATGTTGCTCTTGGTCGGAACCTTGCTTTTGTCGCCGGTTCAAGCGCAGAAAAAGGTAAGTGCGACGGAAGCTAAGGAGCGCTATGGCGAGAATGCGAGCGTCTGCGGTGAAGTTGTCAGCACGCGGTACGCAGCTTCGTCCAAAGGAAAACCAACTTTCCTCAACCTCGACAAACCATACCCCGATCAAGTGTTCCCCGTCCTGATTTGGGGCAGCAATCGAGTGAAATTCGGGACTCCCGAGGCTGATTACAAAGACAAAAAGATTTGCGTGACTGGAAAGATCACGGCCTATGACGGCTTGCCGGAGATCATTGCTGACGATCCAAAGCAAATTCGGATCGAGTAGGGAAGGCTAAGCCCCAGAGAGCCCAGGTCAACTTATCCCCCCGTTGGCAAAATGACGCGCCAGTTTGATTAGCGGCTTCCTTCTTCGCTGAGGCATCCTAGCAAGATACGCAAATAGTTCTCGGTGCAGGATTGCCTGCCTCGCCGGAACGATCTGTATCGCATTCGTTCTTACCGTTGCGATCGGCATGTGCTCGCCGTCACGAAACAAACCAGCCATCGGTACTTGTAATCCTCTTGCGAGCCTCCCGAGCAATTCGAGCGAGGGCGTTGGGCCAGCGATTCAGTTTTGGGCTGAGGCCGGGATCGCAGAGACGCTGGAATTCTCTGGCACTGACCAATCAGAGCGAGCTTCGAAAACGCCGAAACCTCTTCGGAGGAATTTTGAAATTTGTCAGCACTGTGAAAAGAAAGGTAGACCCGCTCTCGTCGAACGGCTCAATGAAGCTGGCCCCCTGATCTCACGCTCCGATGGGGAATCGTTTTACTTGGTCTTGGGTGACAGACCGATCTCTTTCCCGGCAGAGAAGTCTTCGGGGAAAACTGAAATGATGACTGCGGGGTTTTCGGGAAACGACCGAATGCTTGGTCCACACTTCTAGTCTGACGGTGGGATTTTTGAAGGTGGCGGTCTGCTAATTTTCCCTGCCCTGTTCGTACACACCACGTTTCATTTGTTTTGAATCACTTAGAGTGAGCTCAGTTGCACGGAAGCACCCCATTTGCAGAGTCTTGTGCACCAAGTGTGCACCAAATAGCCTTCCCAAAGAGAGCCCCAAGCTGTCATAACTGACTACTTCCGCGATAGCCCGTAATCCGTCCGTGATCGATGCAAAGCGCGGAGATCACTTGCCACAAGCGGGCTTCACAGGACTGATGCCGCCGTGGAAGCCGGATAGCTTCCGGTTAGCGACCATACATCCAAATGAAATGGCCTACCTCACTCCGAATGCAAAGATGCATATCGCTCTATGAGATCGGCCACTGTTTCCGGCTGATCCTCAACGAAGTAGTGCACGCTGCCGGGGATCAGACCCGTTGCGACATGAGTGTATCCGTTCGCTCGGAGACCTTCGGCAACCTTAAGGATCAACTTCGCAAAAGGAGATGCGGCTCCCGTACCAAAAAACAACGGCACGTCATTGGGACCGCGTTGCGCAACGTTGAATTGCGCGTTGGCTGGAAACGCGCGGTACATTTCAAACACTGCGTGCAGTTGCGAATCAGTGCCGTAAGCTTGCAAGTAATGGGCCTGTAGCTCAAGAGTCTGTTGTTGATTCTGCGTTGCTTAGGTCCAATTTCAGGCCCTTCAAGACCGGCTTCTTGTACACAAGTTGTACACTTTTAATCTGACGACCGGTGGTCGCGGCACCTGTTCTCGTCACATCCCACAAGCACTTTCTCATCGATCACGATTTACGGAACCCGCCGCCTCGCCCGCGCTGAGGTTCGACGATGTCCGGTGCGCTTGGATCGGGTCGGGAGTCGCTGGCTGGCTTATGACAGTAATTGCCGATGATGCCCATTTGAGCCGTCCAACGCTACCCGCCACTTCCTCCGCGATTTTCGTGAACAACTGATCTTGCATGGCAGTCCGCTTCGTATAGTCCACAACATAGCTGACGGTGAATTCGAGCGATCCAGAGTTTACGACCAGCGCGACGGTAGGTTCTAACGGAGGATTTTGGCTTTGATAATTTTCGCTTATAGTTTTCCAGGAGGACTGCGCCTCGAATAGGTACTCACCAATCGCCTCTTTGGCTACCCTCAAAAGCATCGTCCTGGCAAGTTGGGAGTCGCTGGTGCCTGTAAGCACAACCTTAATCTCGTCCCAGATAAACCGGAATCCCTGCGAGTAGTTGAAGACGGACCCCTTCAAGACGGTGCTGTTGGGGATGCGAGCGATCCGGCCGTTGTATAAGTCCTTGCTGACCCAGTTCCCCGTTTCCATCAACGTGGTTCGCAGGAGTCCGATATCGATCACGTCACCTCGAATATCACCGATCTGAACTCTGTCGCCCACGGCATATAACTTTGAAAAGCCGATCGAGAAAGCGCCGGCAATGCTGGCCAGCACGTCCTGCAAGGCCACGGCCACACCCGCGCCAGCGACACCCAGGGCAAAGCTCAGACGGCCCAAGCGATCTTCAAAGAGGAGGGCGAGGAAAAGTAGAATCGCAAGGTATCCGCAAAAGACCACGAACTTGCGGACCCTGTAACGCGCATCGGCCCGGCCAAAGCGCCTGGGCAGCGTTTGTTCGAGCACCCGAAACGTGGCGTGGATGAACAGGATTCCGACAACTGCTGCAACGCACTTGCCGAGGAGTGAAAGCGAAACAGCTTCTGTTAGGAAAGCATTCATCGAGCCGCCGTCACGCCTCGTCTGCCGCTCCAGGGCGAAGTGAGACTACCGGATCCATTAATTCGTTCGAACAACCACGATTTATGATTCACGGGGGGCTTGCCTCATTCCGTCCAATACAAATGAAGAATCAGACAAAACGGCATTGTGATGCCCATAAGCGCGGGCCGCCGGTTTGCGTTTAACGACCAAGCCGGTGGGGCCGTAGGTCGAAAGCCGGACAGACCCGAAGGTGTGGAACCATTCGGCTCTTGAGTCCCGCATCGAGCGGCACGGCATAATCATTTGTTTTTTTCGGCTGGCATACCGCAGGCCCGGCTGCACCAAGGTCCGGTCAGGCTGCGAGAGCAAGGGCACGAGCATGTTTGGCAGCAGGCGCGCGCATCTTACCGGCAAAAGACTTCTAATTGCCGAGAGCCGGGCAATCTACCTCCGGTGGAGGCCAGGATGCACTTCGACGCGAGGCCCTGGCCGTGGGACCCACGGATGTGCGTACGGTTGACGGTAGTAGCCGCGATTCACCCAAACACGACTCCACGGGGTGCGATCGAAATAGATGGTATGCGCGCCCCACAGAAAATACGGATGCACCCATCCAAACGGGAAAAATCCCGCGGTGATGATCACCGCCGGCCCCCACCGAATCGCTCCGCCGACGAAAAATCCCGGGGCGGGCGGACCAAACACCACAAACGGGTCGTAATAGGGCACATAGATGTATGCCGGATTGACCGGCAAGATCTCCACATAGCCGTCGGTTTCGACGACGTTACAATACGGATTCGTCTGCAAGTAGCCGTACTTGCGCGCCTGCTTGCGCAGACGCTGCACGGCGTCCATGACGTCCCCGCGCTGCACGAGCACGGCGTTGCCGAGCTGCTCGGTCCACGCCGGATCTTTCGCCATCATGTCAAGCACCGACGGAAACGGGATCAACGCGAGTACGCTCGGGTCCCACTGCAAATTATCTTCACGAATCGCGTTGGCAAGCACTTCGCCTTTAAGGTTGCTGTGCTCGTCGGCCCACGCGGCGGCCTCGGGAATCTCGTTCCCATAGGTGGATGCCGTCAGGATTTGTGCAAGCAGCGGATCGGGATACAGCGCGATGCGACTAACAAGATTTTCCAACTGTTTCTCGGTGAGCGGCGGGCCAGGCGGCGCAGGCTCGGGAGCGGCCGGCACCGGTGGAGGAGGCGGGGGCGGCGCGTTCTGCGCCGTTGCTCGAAATGCGAGAAGCGCCGTGAGCGAGAGGAGGAGGAAGAGCTTCGCGAATGGAATTGTGCAAATCGAATCGCGGTGAAATTTGGGACCCGTGACGAGGTGCGCGCGACTCGCGAGGGCGTCATTTGCCGGCACACGACACTGGTCTGACTTCATACTGTTCCTCCTCTAAGAGCAGGTGGCGGATTGCTAAGTGCAGTTCTTGGCATCTATCGCTCCAAATCGGACAGAATTTGCGGGAGGGCGGTAAGTGTTCATGCACAAAACGGTTAATGAGATTTGCAGGCTAGGAGGAGCCACGAACGCGCTGAAAGAAGCCATTCGGTGTCACCCCGCTGACAGTGACCCGTCAATTGTGGGGCGTGAGATGCCAAGCCGGTGCATCTTGTAAAGCAACGTCGTCCGTCTCACTGCGAGTTGCGCCGCGGCACCGTGAGGGCCTCCGATTACCCACTCTGTATTCCGCAGAGCTTGCAATAGATGCTCGCGTTCGGCCTCCGCCGATGATCGAGGTTTCGACGGGGCCTCTTTCCCAACGCGCTTCGCGTCAGGAAATTCAGGCGCGTGAAGAACTCGGTCTGACGACAGAATCACGCATCGCTCAATAACATTTTGAAGCTCCAGGACATTCCCAGGCCAGGAATGTAAGGGCGGGACCCTTTAGTGGTGGATAAAATCCTCGGAGTATGTATACACCTTCCGAGAGGTTTATCCATCATGGCGAATGTTTCAAAGGCCGTGGATTCAGCACGCAAGGTTTTCAGCAAGCGCAGAGCCGTTTCATCTGTTCTTGTGATGGGGCACTTCTTCGAGGCGATCCGTATCGCTTCATTTCATTAGGGTTACTGTAAAGTTTCTCAGTTACTCTAAGGAGTTTATCCTATCTCAATTTACGCCAATGACACGATGGCAAAGTCTGTGGAGTTCTAGTATTGCATTATTGTCTATACTCCTCGTCATAACCATGGAACAATCCCGGTGCGGTCCGGCGCAGTGGATTCTTCGAGGCACCATAGGCCCGGGCCCGATAGATGAAGTTAGAGGGGAGGGCTGAACAAATCCTCGGATAGTGGGACTCAGAGCGGAGAACTCCTTGGCAAAAAACTTCCCCTTCCCGCGCTGCCCAGAAGAAGTTTCTGATGCAATCAATGTATTTCTGCCAGCCTGGCCGAAGACAACAGTTGTAATTGATTCTCTAGGCCACGACACGAACTGGCCCGTTGGATATAACTACGCCTTCCTAGCAAAATTCCTCGGCAAGAAGTTCTCTACCACCAGAAGTTACCTTGAGAATTTAAAGAAGTCTGCCACCACTAATCGCCTCGTGCGGGCGGCTCCCTTCGAATCAGAAACTGGTCCCTTTCATATCCGGATGCGACCCGGTCGCAACGGAAAATACATGCGGCAGGCCAGCAGAGAAACGTCGCGCGGCTCGCGGACCATTCAACTCAATTAACGAGCCCTCACTTGGAGATTTACTATGAAATTCCTCGATAGCCTTTTTCTCTCCATCGATTTCATGCCCCACGGCTATTGCTATTTATGGAAGCCGGGCCTGATCTGGCTCCACGCGGTCTCGGATTCCCTGATTGCACTTGCTTATTTTTCCATTCCAGTGACCCTTATATATTTCATCCGCAAGAGGCGAGACCTGCCTTTCAATTGGATGTTCGTCAGTTTTGGAATGTTCATACTGGCCTGCGGCACGACGCACATCATGGAGGTGTGGACACTTTGGCATGGCACGTACTGGCTGTCCGGTGCGATCAAAGCCGTCACGGCCATGGCCTCGGTCCCTACAGCAATATTGCTGGTCCACTTGGTCCCTCGGGCGCTGGCGCTCCCCAGCACGGAAGCAATGAAGCTTGAGATCGCCGAACGCGAACGTGCACAGGAGGCACTACATCGGACCAAGGACGAACTGGAACTTCGGGTATTAGAGCGGACAGCGGAACTGAGGAGAGCTAATGAAGAACTGGTCGCCGAGATCGCGCAGCGCAAGCAGGCGGAGGACGCTCTACGAGAACGAGAGAGGCTGATTCACGCGATTCTGGATAACAGTCCGGCTCTAATCTTTCTCAAAGACGGGGAAGGGCGCTACCTGCTGATCAACAAAGAATTCGAAAAAACGTTTGGGGTGACCCAAGAGGAGATAAGAGGAAAGAAGGATGAGCAGGTTTTCCCCGCGGAGCATGCCACGGCATTTCGAGCCAATGACCTGCGAGTCATCCGGACGGGAGTTCCGGCGGAATTCGAGGAGGTCGCCTTGCAGGACGACGGGCCGCACACGAGCTTTGTCCACAAGTTTCCGCTGCTGGACGCCGAAGGGAAAATATATGCAATAGGCGGTATTGCCACCGACATTACCGAGCGTAAGCGGGCGGAGAAGGAATCGGTGGCTTTGAAGGATGAACTGGCCACCGAGCTAGTGGCCATGGCTCGTCTCCACGAGTTCAGCACTCGTTTGCTGTCGAAGGCTGAACTCACGGAACTCCTAGAGGAAGCTCTGAGAGCCACTATCGTGCTGCAAAACGCGGACTTCGGCAACGTTCAGCTTTACAACCCAGACACTAAGGCGTTAGAGATTGTTGCCCATCGTGGCTTTCAACAAAACTTTCTGGATTATTTCAGCAGTGTGAGTGGGACCGGAGCCGCGTGTGGCCGGAGCTTACAACGGCGAGACCGAGTTATCATCGAGGACGTTCTGGCCGATCCCGACTTTGAGCCGCACCGTCAGATCGCCGCATCCGCGGGCTTTCGTGCCGTGCAGTCCACGCCGTTGTTCAGCCGTAGCGGCGAACCGCTGGGCATGATATCCACACACTTCCGCCAACCCCATCGTCCGTCCGAGCGGGAATTGCGATTTACCGATCTCTATGCGCGACTGGTGGCAGAGCTGATTGAGCGCCAACGGGCCGAGGCGGCGCTACGCGCGAGCGAGGAACGCTTCCGCCACATGGTCGAGGGCATAAAGGATTACGCCATCTACATGCTGGACCTCGACGGGCGTGTGATTGCGTGGAACGTCGGCGCTGAGCGCATGAAGAACTATTCGAACCAGGAAATCCTTGGCCGTCATTTCTCCTGCTTTTATGAATCACGGGACGTTGCGTTGGGCAAACCTGAACGGGCACTCAAGGAGGCTGCGGTCGCAGGCCGCTTTGAAGAAGAGGGTTGGCGCGTGCGGAAGGATGGATCTCGATTCTGGGCCAATGTCATCATGACGGCCGTGAAAGATGAATCCGGCAAACCCCAGGGTTTTGTGAAGGTGACCCAGGACATGACCGAACGCAAACGAGCCGAGGAGACATTGCGCGAGAACGAGGAACGCTTCCGGAGTTACTTCGAACTGGGTTTGATCGGGATGGCAATGACCTCGCCGACCAAAAGGATTCTCGAAGTCAACGACGAGCTCTGCAGCATTCTGGGCTATGGGAGGAGTGAGTTGCTGAAAAAGAGCTGGGCGGAGATGACGCATCCCGACGATCTCGCCGCCGACGTTGTGCAGTTCAACTGTGTCTTAGCCGGTGAGACGGATGGCTATACCCTGGACAAAAAATGGATTCGCAAAGATGGCCGCGTCATTGACACGATCATGTCGGCCAAATGCCTGCGGCGCGCCGACGGTTCTGTTGACTATTTCGTAGGACTTGTTCAGGACATTACCGAACGTAAGCGTTCGGAGGAAGCGCTGCGAGCGGCCCACGCCGAACTGGCGCACATGGCGCGGGTGAGCACAATGGGGGAACTTGCCGCGTCTATCGCCCACGAGGTAAATCAGCCTCTAACGGCCATCGTAGCCAATGGCGATGCTGGTGTCCGGTGGCTCAGCCAAGTCCCGCCGAACACGGATGAGGCGCGAAACGCGATGAAAGAAATGGTGGTTCAAGGCCATCGCGCCAGCGATGTGATCGGTAGAATTCGGGGCCTAATAAGGAAAGCCCCGCCGAACCTCTCGACCTTAGACGCGAATCAATTGATCGAGGACGTGCTCGTCCTAACGCGTCAGCAAGTGGCGGAGCACGGCATCACCATGAGGGTCGAACTGGCGTCCGACATTCCCTCCATTTCAGGCGATCCCGTGCAGCTACAGCAAGTGCTGGTGAATCTTATTCTCAATGCGATCGAGGCTACGAGTGTGAAAATGGATGGCGCTCGTGAGGTGGTTCTGACGTCCCAACGCCGAGGGATAAACGAAATCGTGATCGCGGTCCATGATTCCGGAAAGGGCGTTGCCCCCCAGGACATGGATCAGTTGTTCCGTCCCTTCTTCACGACCAAACCTGGTGGGATTGGCATGGGACTAGCCATCAGCCGGTCTATTATTGAAGCGCAAGGCGGCCGTTTGTGGGCGACATCCAACGAAGGAATTGGTGCGACTTTCCAGTTTTCTATAGCGGCACTTGGGGCCGCCTGACATGGCAGAACAAGAGCCAATCGTGTACATCGTGGACGACGATTCCGCCGTCCGGAACGCCATGGATAGCCTCATTCGCTCCGTGGGTCTGAAAGTGCGTACATTCGTCTCCGCCGATGAATTTCTGCGCACGAAGCTGCCAAGTGTTCCGGGCTGCCTGATCCTCGACGTACGAATGCCAGGAAGGAGCGGCATCGATCTCCAGAGCGAATTGCTCAAACTGGATAATCCGATCGCCATCATTTTCATCTCGGGTCACGGGGATGTCCCCATGGCGGTGCGAGTGATGAAAGCAGGCGCCGTGGAATTTCTCATCAAGCCGTTTCGTGACCAGGAACTGCTGGACGCGATTCAGCAAGCGATCGCGCGCGACCGTGTTCGGAGGAACGAGTATGCAGAGGTAAGTCAGCTGCATGAGCGTTTCAGTTCTCTGACGCCACGCGAGCGCGAAGTCATGCAGTTCGTCGTGACCGGCTTGCTCAACAAACAGATCGGGGCGAAACTTGGTACCAGCGAGACGACAATCAAGCTGCAGCGCGGCCAAGTGATGCACAAGATGCTGGCTGAGTCCGTCCCGGAACTCGTCCGAATGGCTGCCAAGCTGGGATTGCCAAACTGATTTTTCTGCGAGCCGGTGATTTGGCCTCCTGACCTTTTCATGAACTAGGAAGCTGTGCGTGTCGGTCGGCTCGCCGTTGGCGCAATTCGACAAGAAATTTGTCGGGTGGCACAAAAAATGGGTTTCGTATAACAACCCTCCAATGATCACCATCGGGTGCGTTCTCACGACGTGCATCACCTGTCCAGCATTGAACTTGCTGCCATCGTGGGTGGACACCACTACGTCTCTATATCGCGGCAGGATGTGATTCAAACGGGTCTCGGATTCAACCAAGTCGTTGACCCCGGGCAGCGCCTCGAGAGTCTCATAGCTTCACTTTGATCTCTGAATGGATGAACCACAGAGCGAGCCGTTCATGATGGCTACTGGCACTCCTTAGTCCACGGGTCGTAGCCGCCCGCGGAGCCGTTCGACTTCCTTCTGTAGGCTCTCGATGCGCTCGCGCATGTCTAGGACTGCGGCGATTCCCGCCAGATTGATACCCAGGTCACGGCTCAAGCGAACAATGCGTCGCAAGCGTTCCAGAGACGATCGTGGAAACATCGGGCCGGACCAAGTTCTGATGGCCGGTTCGATTAAGCCGAAACCGACGAATTTCTCAACACGCTTGGGGGGCAAGGAGGCTGCTTTGGCCAGATCCTCGACCGAAAGCAGCGAATACGCTCCATGCGAAGGAACTACGGAGTTCGCTTTCTCGACTATCGGGTATCTCTCTTCGGAGTTTCGCGTAGTCAAACGAATCGACTTCGACTTGTGCATGTTCAAATAAACTTGCGGCTGTGTTCCTCGTTTCGTTTGACAGTTAGAGTCAAATTGCATAGCGCCTCTGTCCCGGGCCACGTCAAAGCTACCGTGAGCCGCGCGATAAACTTAAGGGCATGCGCCGGTCCAAACATGGTTGAATGAATGGCAAGCCGATACATGTTTGAGGCTGAAACAGTTAGCATGCTGAGGCAGATTGACGTACTTCAGACTGGGCCAAACAGGTTGCAAAGTTTGACAAAATGCCGACAGTCGCCCGTCAGCGAGCTGGCCGAGAGATACCGAGCCGTCGCATCTTGTCCAGGAGCGTCGTGCGCTTGACGTCGAGTATGGTCGAGGCGCCGTGCGGACCGCCGACGACCCACTCCGTTTCCCGAAGCGTCTGCAAGATGTGTTCACGTTCAGCCTCTGCAAGCGTTCGCATTCCAGCTTTTGCGGGCGATTTGGCGCGATTGAATTCTTCGATCGGAATATAGAGGATCGTATTCGTTGACAGAATGACGGAGCGCTCGATGAAATTCTGAAGTTCGCGTATGTTGCCTGGCCACGAATAGCCAGCTAGCACAGCCATGTCTTCCGCGCGTATTTTCTCGATTCGTTTGTTCATGCGCTTCGCATACATTTTGGCGAAATGCCAAGCAAGTTTAGGAATATCCGCGGAGCGGTGCCGAAGCGGAGGAATTTGAATCGGAAAGACATTAATCCGGTAGTAGAGATCGTTGCGAAACCGGCCCTGCTCCACCATCTGGCCGAGGTCCCGGTTCGTAGCGGCCACCAACCGAAAGTCCACATGAATTGTCCGGCGGCCGCCAAGCCTTTCAAATTCCTGCTCTTGTAGAGCTCGCAAGAGTTTAGGCTGGAGCTCGATTGGAAAGTCTCCTATTTCGTCTAGAAACAGAGTTCCTTTGTCCGCCTGTTCGAAACGGCCGAGATTCTGAGTAATGGCTCCGGTAAACGCACCCCGCTCATGTCCGAAAAGTTCGCTTTCGAGCAATCCAGCTGGAAGGGAAGCACAGTTGGTGCCAACAAAATTACGGTTGCGTCGCGAACTCAGCCGATGGATGGTCTTGGCTACCAACTCTTTCCCAGTACCCGTTTCACCTAGAATGAGCACGGCCGAGTTCGTTGCGGCCACGGTTATCGCTTGCTGCAGCACGCGCTTCAGGCTCGGGCTTTCGCCTATCATTTCCTTGGCAAAGTCAACTTCCTCCTCCCCGAGCATCGTTAGTCTCCGGGTCGCCTCGTCCGCCACGAAGCTTTCCCGATTCGGAATTATGTCAATGTTTTCAGACATGGTGTCCTCGATTCTATTCTCGGCCTGGCTAAACTCTTTGTTCTATACGGCGACTATTCCATCCACGGAGTTTCTAAGGAGATAGGCGTAAACCGGTTTCTCGATATCATCATTTGAAGACACCAAGGCTGCGTCCCGGGAAGAGTCTGGCTGCCCTAACGCAGGGCTGTGCGAAGCGCCTCCAAGAGAGCGTCGCTATGAATCGGCTTATAAAAGAAGCCCGCCGCACCCTGTTGCAAGGCACGCTCGCGAAGGCCCTGATCAGAGTTCGCGGTTATGAAAATTACCGGAACAACATTTCTGTCTTCCATCAGTCGGCGTTGTAGGTCAGGTCCACTCATACCCGGCAGCTTCACGTCCAGGATGAGGCAGTCCAATTTCGTTGACTGACTGGATTCGATCAACTCCTCCGCCGAACTGAACGCCGTCGCGTCGAGTCCCACCGATGCGAGCAGGTTGCACAATGCGTCCCGGACTGCCTGATCGTCATCCACGATTCCCACTACGCCATGCGAATTGGCTGTTGGCCCCATACTTGACTCCTCCGCAAACGATTACGTTGCACCCAGTCTATTGCCGCTGCAAATTAGGAGGCAATCACCCGCTTGGACGGAGTTCTAATCCTTTTGGCAGGTATATTGAACCGTTCGGCTAGGAGTAATAACCCGGAAAGAGCTGAGAACGGGTTTTCACCTGGGGGGCGCAGCGGATCTCGGCTGTCGTTCCGTTGGTGTCCTGGTTCGCTGTGAAATCCCAGTCGGCGCCACCGATAGTCTCATCGTCATCGATCACAGAAATTGCTGGCGCTTCGGCGTTTAGGCGGAGTCCCTCTCGACCATGAGCGGCGTGAACTGAAGATTGGCACCGGGGCTCACGGTGATTGACTGGTAAAGAACAAAGCTTAAATGTCTTGTGAAGTTCACGATGTTGGCGACGGGCGTTGCTATCGGCATGTGTCGGATTACCGTCGTTCCTTCTGGTGCGGATCTCACTTTCAATGGGGAGACGGCGGCCGTGCTCTCGCCACTAACTAGCGCACCTCCAAGATGATAGCCAGTAGTGCGAGTGCAAGTCCCGTGCTGGAACGAAAGATGCTCTACCACTTGCGTCCAACGCCAAAAAGGGAGGCTGAGACAATGAAGAATTTACTGAGACTAGGGCAGTTTCTCTTTGTGTTGATTCTGTTGTTGATTGCCGGGTCTGTCGCCAGGTCCAGCGTGTCAGACAAGCTAACCATCTTCACTTTTAGCCAGCCAGTGGAGCTGCCGGGTGTTACTTTGCCAGCCGGTACTTACGCATTCAAATTGCTTGACAGCATAGCCGATCGGAGCATCGTGCAGGTCTTCGATAAGGACCAGAGGAAGCTGTTCGCAACGATCCTCGCCATCCCAGATTACACTCCTCAACCCAGCAACAAGACCATTATCAAGTTTTCAGAAACGACCACTGGAGGCCCAAAGGCCATAAAGGAATGGTTCTACCCGGGAGAAACCATCGGCTGGGAATTCGTCTATCCAAAGAAACGCGCCATGGAGTTGGCAAAGGCCTCGAATCAGTCCGTCCCATCGATGCCCAACAATCTAGCTTCGAACATCATGCAGCCGACACAGAGTTCATCGGATAGCGGCGTTACTGCGATGAAGGAGGCCCCGATCATGGCGGAAAAGCCCAGTGGTGACGAAGTTGAGGTTGCTGAGGTCTTTATCGTTGCCGTACCTGCGGCCGATGATGCTACCTTCCATCCGACCCCGCATAGTGTGAATACTGACGCAGACGAAGTCGCAGCACGCCAGCTACCGAAGACGGCTAGTCTGATGCCTCTTCTGTGGCTCTCCGGATTTGCGCTGATGATCGCGGGAGCGTTTCTCTGGATGCTTTCCAAGCGGGTGGCTTTTCGGCGCCCAGCCTGATTGCGAATTGGAGCAGGAGCGGTCTCTCGAAGTTTGCTGCAAGGCAACGTGGGACGAACAATGTTCGCAGAAAGGACGGCAGAGAGCAGGTCTATTTCGTGGATACTCGCTCTATTACTTGCTCTGCCCCTAACAGTCTGCGTACATTCTTTGTCCTGCTCGGAGCTGGCCGGGTATCGGCTTCAAGACAAATCTGCTCCGTACGTCATCACCCGGGAAGTCAACCTAGTCGCCCTGCCGGTCGTCGTCAGCGACCGGCGGGGCCGTTTCGTATCGGGGCTGAAGGTGTCAAACTTTCAAGTTCGGGAAAACGGTCGTCCGCAAACCATCACTCTGTTTCGAGACGAAGACATTCCCGTAACCGTCGGATTGGTTGTCGACCATAGCGGCAGCATGGCGGCCAGGCAGCTCGAGGTGATTGAGGGCGCACAGGCTTTTGTGCAAGCCAGCAACGGACAGGACAGAGAGTTCGTCATTAACTTCGGAGAGACAGTTGCATTTGGTCTTCCTACAAACGTGGCATTCACAAACGATGCAAACATACTGCGAGACGCCCTATCGACACCCTACGCGACTGGACGGACCGCCCTGTACGATGCCGTTTTGGCCGCGATTAAGCATCTTCAAGAGGACGATCGCGAAAAAAAAGTTCTAATCCTGATTAGCGACGGCGGAGACAGCGCAAGCAGGTCTCACTTCGCGGACGTACTTCGTATGGCGCAGACCACAGGAGTGGTAATTTACGCCATCGGCCTGCTGGATGAACACAACGCGGATCAGAACCCCAAGGTCCTCCAGAAACTTGCCGCCACGACGGGCGGCGAAGCGTACTTTCCGAACTCCTTCGTCGAGGTGCTAAACGTTTGCCGGGTGATTGCTACGGACATCCGTCACCAATATACGGTCGGCTATAGTCCAGCGGAAAGCGCACGACCCGGCTACCGGAAAATCCACGTCAGCGCGACCGCGCCCGGTCATGGAAAACTGTTCGTGCGCACGCGGGCCGGCTACTTCCTGCCCGCCAAAACACTACCATCAACGCAGTCTTCTGCTACAGGGCAGAATCCATGATTCGCAAAATGAAGCGAGGTGGGTCCGCAAAGCTGCTTCTTCACAGGTGCGCGCTGGTTTGTTTCTCTGGAGGCGGCCTCGCGCTAAGCGTTTACGCGTATCTTT
The DNA here is from genome assembly GCA_049800195.1 of Candidatus Acidiferrum sp. Lineage (GTDB taxonomy): Bacteria > Acidobacteriota > Terriglobia > Acidiferrales > UBA7541 > Acidiferrum. Next base: position 974 of record JBARJI010000010.1, on the reverse strand, counting down.
CGGCGGACGCCAGTATTTACCAGCGACTCTGCAGTCGACAGTTCGATTCACGAGTTTCGATGGTGTCGGCGGCACAAGGCAGAGAGAGACTCAACTCAATCGCTAGCACGGGGTCTGCAATCGGGCGCATTGAGATTCCCCGCCTTGGCATTTCCGTGATCGTCCTAGAGGGTGATGACCAACGTACACTACGGCGCGGAGCGGGCCACATCCCAGGTACGTCTTTGCCGGGCGAGGAGGGAAATGTTGCGATTGCGGCCCATCGCAACACGTTTTTTCGCCCGTTACGCAATATACGCAAAAACGATATTATCATGCTGTCTTCCGTGGAAAGCACCTCCCTCTACCGGGTGGAATCCACAGAAGTGGTCGAACCGAGCTACACAGAAGTACTCGAAAACACCTCTAAGCCCACATTGACCCTGATTACGTGTTATCCCTTTTTTTATGTTGGGGCTGCTCCGAACCGGTTTGTTGTCCGAGCGCGTCGCGTTTCAACACGTCCGCGCGCTTAGATCCGCCACCGGCCCTACTTCGATTTCACGTCCGCCTCCGCGATAACCCACCCACATGGGAGCTCGTGCTCCGTCGCTGTCTCACTGCCAGACTGTCTCTCGCCTTGGATTGTTCTGAACCGCGTGTTCCATTTGTTAGCCAAGGGCATGCTTTCCTTCCCAAGAATCTCGCATCGTGTGTTCAAGAGCGGCGTCGAAGTCCTGTCGAAATACCGACGTGATTTCACTCAAATCATCGGCCATCGATATTGAGCGAATTCCGCAGAACGACCGTAATCGATTGACGGGCACGAAGATACTCAAGCTACTTCCAACAAATTCCGAGTTGGAAGTAACCCGCATTTCCTTTTTGATTCATAATTCTGAAACCTCGGAGCGTGATAATCGTCAATGTTTATGAGGGTGCGAACGTGGTGAAGACGCCCCGGAGGTATGAACCCAATGGGTGAGAACCAAAAC
>JBARJI010000009.1:0-50980 GCA_049800195.1 Candidatus Acidiferrum sp. | reverse complement strand
TGAGACTGTGGGAAAGTGGGAATCCCGCGTTCTCGGCGGGATTTCCAAGCGGAGGGCAAACCCCGTTGTTCAGGGGTTTGCTCTCCGCGTCTTTTCCACAGTCTGGCCCACCGCGGGCCTCTTCCCGATTCGCAAATCGTCCCACTTGGTGCGGTCCGTAATACACGCTCAACGAGCCATCCAGGTGTTCGCTCACCACCACCCGAAGACCTGACAACGTGCCTCTCCAGCCCACGCGCCCGATCTGCAATACGCGCTTCGCGAAGCTCACCGTGTTATCGCCGTTTACCACCCGCTCGTGCTGCAGCGAGAAGATGCGCTCCAAATCTTTCCCGCTCACCGGCACAAACGCACTCTCCACCTGCGCCGCCTGCACTCCGAATCTCTGGCTCATCTCTCCGATATAGCTCTCCCGCAAAAATCGGTTGGCTTCTTCCTTCTTCGTAATCCCTCTCATCCGCAACTCCTGCGGCAGCCGCCGCTGCCACGTCCCGAAGTTCCGCTCGCTCCGCCCGCGCGCTTGCGGCGAATACGCCGGAATCATCTCGATGCCCAGATCCCGCAGCGCTCGCCCCACTTGCGTCATCCGCTGCCGGTCCACCCGCTCTCCGCTTTTCGGCGTCAACCAGAAGTGGCTGGCGCGATCACTGTACAACGAACAAAAAATACCCCGCTGCTCCACCACCTCGCGCAATGCCGCCATCACCGTGGCTGTCGATTCCTCCTCCACCAACTGCGCGTAATAAATCTCGCTCGTCGCATCATCCAGCACCACGATCAGGTCGTGCCACTGTCCCTCGCCCAGCCACTCATGCCGGCTCCCGTCGATGTGCAACATCATCCCCACCATCGGACGCCGCTCCCTCTTCCGCCGATGCACACCCCGCTGCCGCTCCTGGGCCACCAGCCCCGCCCCTTGCAACGCCTGCTTCACCCAACTGTAGCTCACCAGAATGCCGTGCTCGCCCCACAGCTTTTCGTGAAAATGCCGCACGCTAAAATCAAAATACTTCTCCCGGTACAAAGCAAAAATCCTCTCCGCCACCGCCAGCGGAACTCGCCGCGGCGAAGGCTTGCCCTTCCGCCGATCGTAGAGCCCGTCATACCCATAGGTACGATAGCGGTAGTACAGCCGCCGCAGCTGCCGTCCGCTCAACCCCAAAATCTGGGCCGCTTCAAACCAACGGATCTGCTTGCTGATCGCCCGCAAAATCACTTCCTGCACCTTCATCGCCCGCTCCATCCCGGCCCTGGTGTACCTCATCCCGGCAACCTCCCGGAATCCGGTCTACCCCAGGCCGCCTCTGAAAAGCGGACATTTCACATGCTAATAAAGCGGACATATCATGTGCTAACGACATTCCGTTAGTTTTCCCTTGACAAGAAAGTTCTCCGAGCGTATCTTGCTATTCAGGTAATCTTGTGGCTTGTATCCTCGAACGCCAGTCTTTTGATTGGCGTTTTTTGTTTTTCAGGACCGCTTTTCTGCTCTTATCGCCGCGTTTGCAATATCTGCGAAAAGTCCTAGTCGCCTCGAAGATGCCACAAAATAAGTCTTTTAGAATCAACACTTACAGAATAAGCGCAAGCCACTCATTCTAAATGAGTTAATTTTGCGTTAACTCCTTTAGAATCAGTGCTTAAAAAAGAGGGGGAACGCCTCCTATCGCAGCCCTTCTTAACCATCACTACGTCACTGCGGCCCGGTTAGGTAAGTCGTCCTCGACCGCACGTGGTAGTCGCCATTCAATACTTTTACCTCCACATTCCGGTACGTATTGGGAGGGCCAAGCGGATTCGGATAGTATCCGAGGCGGTACTGCGTGCGCAGTTCGCGGTCGATGATGTCAAAGATCACGTCGAGGTCCTGCGGCGTGTCAGGGTAGAACATGTCGCCGCCGGTGGTCTCGGTAATGGTTTCGAGGGCATGCTCGCCAGCGGTGTTGCGGCCACTCTCGTTTTTAACCGGGCGAATGACGATGGTGTACAACAAAGCGTCCGAGCGAACCGCTTCTTTGCGTGTAGCGTCAAAGTCGTACCGGCTGGTGGTTTCGCCCGCGTCTGTAACCAAAATGATCACCCGGCGGCGCTCTTCCCCGCGGTGCTCCAACGCCTTAGCACCGAGAACCACTGCGTCGTAGATCGACGTACCCGAACCAGGTGGAATCTTTCGCACTGCCGTCTGCAAAGCGGCGACGTTGTCCGAAAAGTCTGGCGGAAACTGGGTAACGTTTTCGTCGAACGCAAAAACCGACAGCCGGTCGCCGGGTCGCAACACTTGCCGAATGAAGTGCGCCGCGGCCTCTTTCTCGAATCCTATATCCATGTTCGCGCTCAGGCTCGCATCGATCATCAGGGCGAGGTCCAGAGGTAGCTTGGTTTCGGATTCAAACACGGCGATCTTCTGCCGCACGCCTTCTTCGTAGACCTGAAAGGCTTCGATAGGCAAATCCGGTGCGGGCCGGTTGTGCTCATCCAGAACGCTCGCCAAAATGTTGACGAGTTCCACTTTGACCTTTATCTTCCCACGCTGGGCATCGACGTCTTCCGGCGGCCTGAGCGGCGGCTCAGGTGTCGGCACAATGCTGCCTGGCGGCGGAGGCGAGGGCAGCGACGGTGGTACGGGAGCTGTGACATTGGTGGAAGAAGAATTGGCAGGCAGATTGGGTTTGGGCTGCGCCCACGGCGGCCGGTCAGGCTTGTCCTGAGAGAGAGCGATCCCGGCCACAAAAAGTGCAGCCAGACAAGCACCAGCTGCGGCAAGCGCGCGAGGGAATGGGTAGATCATTGATTCATTAAGATGCGGGTTTCGCGGCCCGTGTCTCCGCGGGCGCCGGTGGCATTTCGCCGTCCGCCCAGACGGCGCCGTCCTCGAAGTACTCCTTCTTCCAGATCGGCACGGTCTTCTTGAGCGTATCGATGGCGAAGCGGCAAGCGTCGAATGCGGCCGGCCGGTGAGCGGAACTGACGGCTATGAAAACACTCGTCTCGCCGATTTCGAGCCGTCCCAGCCGATGGGCGATAGCCACCAAGTGGATTGGGAATTTCTCGTGGATCTGCACTGCGATTTCCCGAATTTTTGCCAGCGCCATGGCTTCGTAAGCTTCATAGTCGAGATAAAGCGTGCTGCGCCCATGAGAGTGATTGCGCACGCAACCGTCGAACGTGACGACGGCGCCGTCCTCGGTGGCCCGGACATGCCGAATCAGGGCGCCATGGTCGATGGGGTCGCGCACCAGCGCAAGCAGATCGGGTTGTAGGGATTTGTTCATGGACCGACGCTCTATCCGCCGCTGACGGGCGGAAGAAAAGCCACTTCGTCGCCGGAATGCAGCGGGGTGCTCCACGCCGCAAATTCCTGATTGCGCGAGGCCACCAGCGAACTGCGGAAGCGCACGAGTTCCGGATGGCTTGCGCCATAGCGCGAAAAAAGCGCCTCGATCGGTGCGCCGTCGGGGAGCTCCACGGAATCTTCGCCGTGGCCGACAATTTCTTTGAGCCGCCCGAAAAAAAGCACTTTGACGCGCGCTGTTTCTGAAGGGGTCGTCACAAGAGAATTGTAACCTGCGGGACAGCAGGGAGCTATAGCCTGAGCGCTTTGCGCCAATAGCCGGGCGCAGTTCTGGGGATTCCATTTTTTCATCAGAGAAAGTCGCTTTGAAGTTTTCTATTGCTTGACCGCTAGGCGCGGCTTGCGTAGCGTTTTGACATCCCGTATTTGAGCGGCGTTCAAAAAGAATCGAGTAGAATCGCAATGAAAATTCTTGTGACTGGCTCGAGCGGTTTGGTGGGAAGCGCGCTTGTCCCCGCGCTGGTAAAGGCGGGTCACACCGTCTGCCGACTCGTAAGGCCGGGGACCGTCACGAAAGATGTGGAGAACGAGGGTTTTCAAGTCGCCTGGAATCCCGCGACTGGAGAACTCGGTGGCGCGGCGGTCGGCGCGGATGCCGTCGTCAATCTGGCGGGCGCGTCCATCGCCGGTAAACGCTGGACCAACGAGCGCAAAGCAGAGTTACGCGCAAGCCGCATCGATGCCACGCGCGCGCTTGTCGCCGCTCTCGCGAAAATGAACGCGCGGCCTCGAGTCCTCGTCTCCTCGTCGGCAACCGGTTTTTACGGCAATCGCGGCGATGAATTGCTCACCGAAGAAAGCCAGCCGGGCAATGATTTCATCTCCAGCCTCGCCAAAGCCTGGGAAACTGAAGCGCTGAAAGCTGAAGCGCTGGGCATTCGCGTGGTCCTGGCACGCTTCGGAATCGTGCTCGCGCGCGAAGGCGGCGCGCTCCCGAAAATGATGCTGCCCTTCCGCTTCTTTGTCGGCGGGAAAATCGGCTCGGGCCAACAGTGGATGTCCTGGATCACCATGGAAGACGCAGTTGAAATCCTGCGCCTCGCGATTGAAAACGGAAATATCCGCGGCCCAATCAACCTGATTTCTCCGCAACCGGTCCGAAACGCGGTATTCACGAAGACTCTGGCGAGCGTCATGCATCGCCCCGCCCTCTTCCCTGCCCCAGCGTTCGCCTTACGAATAGCCCTCGGTGAAATGGCCGACGCCCTGCTCCTCTCCAGCCAGCGTGTCCTCCCACAAAAGCTGGAAAGCCTCGGCTACACCTTCCACCACCCGGACCTGAGCGCGGCACTTAAAAATGCTCTGAATCAAAACTGAGCCATGGAAAGATCTATTTCACAACGGAAAAACTAATCTCAACTTTAACCACTTTGCCGCTGATAGGATCCGTAGCCACCGTGCTCTCGACGGGCTGTCCTTCGCGCAATTTCACAGAGAGTTCCGATTTGAAGGCGCGGATGATCGGTTCTTGAAAGCGGCCGTTGGCCGTATCGGACGAAGCAGCATCTGCCTTGGCTATCGGAACCGAAACGCCGCCTTCCACCCAAGAGCGCTCAAGATCGAGCTGCAGCAGAAGGTGGCCGTCGTCAGCGTACGCGGAGCGGGCATCGATGTTGGTGCCAACGTCCACGTACTGCATTTGACTGTTTCCCGCGTAAAGAGGTATGCGGCTTCCAATGCGCAGCTTGTCCCATCCTGATTTTAGATCGGCCGCGTCGGGAGCGTTCATGTACATCAAGTATGGGAGGCTCTTTACTTTCTTGTCGCCGTCGAATTCTGCAAAGACGATTTGCAGTTTTATGGAAGTCGATTGCACTTCAGCCTTTGGTTTGTCATCTGGCTTTGGTTTGTCCTGAGCCAGGACGATTGGCGAAAGCATACCGAGCAATAGAACTGACGCCGCTTGAACTGTTCTAATTCTCATTCCGTCCTCCATTTAGACCTGGTTTAGTTCGACCATTCGCTACTGCTCTTCCTGGGTGCTATCTGGCGCGCCGCTCTCGAGCTGTTCGAGTGCCGTAATCCTAAGCCTGGCGATCACCAGGGGCTCGACGCTTAGTGGTGCATACTCCTGGCCCCCGGCCGGGGCCACGACCGCGATGACCACGTCGCTTTGCTTTTGCTGCGCGTTGACAAAGCGAGCTAACGCTTCGCGCTCCTCCGGAGGAACTATGACTTCAAACGTTCCGGACGACGCGGAACTCGGTGTTTTGAAGTGTCCTATCCGCTGAACAGAGTGCGCGCGGGCTAAGGCCACGACCAGCGGTGACTCGGGAGTTTCACGGCGCGTTGGCGTTGCCAATTTCTTGGGAGCGTTCATCGCAGCGATCTGACGGGTCTGATTATCAATCACTGGATGATGTGGCCCCACGCCGATGAAAACTGCCACCACAGCCGCCGCACCTGCAACCGCAAGGATCAAAGACGGTCTCCGACGCCGCGGAGAAGCCAATGCCTCCTCGATATGAGCGCCAACGCGAGGCAGAAAGGAAGCAGGCACTTCGGCGTGGGCGACAGTGAGCAGGCTGGTGTCGATCGCCGCAAAAAGTTGCTGTTCTTCGGCAAACGCGGCACGGCAGGATGCACAAGCATCCAAATGCGAACGCAGTTCGCGCGTCGGCGCAGAGTTCGCAGCCGCGGCGTCGATCAGCGCTTCTCTATAGTTTTCGCATGGCATCGCAATTTCTCCGCTAACTGCTTTCGGGCAAAAAATAATCTCGATTTCACGGTCCCAACGGGCAGGCCAAGCATCTCTGCCACTTCCCCGAGCGAGTGGCCTTGCATGGCCGCGAGCAGCAGGACGAGCCGGTGCTTATCCGGAAGTTCGTCCATGGCGCGGTCGAGATGCTTCTGAAATTCGCTTGCAGCGGCTAAATCCTCCGTCGAAACTCGCGGCGCGGATTGCGACCATTGCGTTTCGCGCACTTCGCGCCGCTTTGAAGAGCGTGCGCGGTCGAGTGCGAGGCGAAAAGTAATTCGCACCAGCCAAGCCCGAAACCGCCCACGATCGCGCAAACGGTCAAAACGCCGGTAAGCGCGCAGCAATGCTTCCTGAGCGACGTCTTCCGCATCCGCGTTGTTGCGCAGCACGCCGCGCGCGACGCGATACGCCAGTGGTCCGCATTCCGCGAGGCGCTCCTCGAACTCGCGGCGAAGCGCTGCCGCGGCCGCCTCCTGCGCGAACTCTTTCTCGGCGGTACGGCCTTGCTGGATCAGAACCAGCTCCTGCATTGGGTCGCTCATGCGAGCCGAAGGCACTCGCCCTCCCCGTACACCTGCCAGACGCCGTCGCTGGCGGATTGGTTCATTTAACCAGGCAGTTAAACACAAAGCGTTTTAGAAAGCAGCATCGGACGCTCCAACGAAGGCGTCTCCCGTTCTGGAACAGTCGTTCGGCTCCGCAGTTCCAAATGGGGAGAAGCGACTCTGCCTCGCAAGGCCCCAGCAGCGTCCGCACGCCGCCGCAAGAATTTGCCGGCTTCCCTCGCCGGAATGTAATTGCTTCATTTTCAGCAATTAAGAAAGGCAATCCGAAATCATGTCCGCGTTCTTAAGTCCAAGACTCGTCTCCCTCTTTCGCTGGCCCTTCGCCTGCATTCCGACCAGCATGCGGTCTCCTCTCTCGCAAATCCGATCCGAAACGAGTGGCCGCATTGCAACCCTCGCCCATAAAGCCATCCTCGCGCTTCTATTTCTCCTTGTCCTGCCCGCCTGCGCATGGATCCTCGGTTGTGGGGGAGGAGGCATAGGCACGGGAACGAATCCCCCGCCTCCACCTCCTCCGTCCATCACAGTGACGGTCAGCCCGGCAAGCGCTTCAATCCTGCTGGGAAACTCGCAGCCATTCACAGCAACAGTGACGAACGCCACCAACACAAGCGTGAGTTGGAGTGTGAACGGCGTCGCGGGCGGGAGCGCTTCCAGCGGAACGATCACGGCAGGCGGGGTCTACACCGCTCCGACCGATTTGCCTTCCTCAACAGCCGTTCAAGTTACAGCGACAAGCCTGGCGGACTCGACGAAATCCGCGACCGCGCTACTTACGATTACCAGCGACATCGCGATCACGCTGACGCCGCCGAGTGCCAGCGTCGAGCTCGGCGCGACTCAGGCCTTTCATGCGGCTATCGCCAGCGCTGGGCGACCCGACACCACGGTGCGCTGGAGCGTCAGCGGCGCAACGTGCCCCACTGCGTGCGGCAGCGTAGACCTGAGCGGCAACTACACCGCACCGGGAATACTGCCCTCTCCCGCAGCGGCCATGCTCACCGCGCAGAGCGTCGCCGATCCATCGAAGCAGGCATCGGCCCCCATCACCATCACGAGTACATTCACTCTTCAAGTCACCGCGCCGCAAAGCGTGCCCGCGGGAGGAACTGCCTCTATCGTCGCGACCATGACTCCCGTTCCAGGCTCCAACCCCAGCACAATTCTTTCCTGGTCGCTCTCCGGCCCAGGCTGCAGCTCGACCACCTGTGGAACGCTGACAGTAGTGACCACGCAGGGATCAGGCGGAACAGTCACCGCCGACACCGCCACCTACACGGCCCCAACTACGCCGCCGAATCCCGACACCGTCACCGTCAGCGTCACTCCGCAGGCTAATCCCGCGAAAGCAGCGCAAGCCACGATGGCCGTCCAGGCCGGCGTAAGCGTCAGCCTTTCTCCTCCGACCGCGACGTTAGCCGCAAACCAACGCGTTACTTTGACCGCGCAAGTCTTCGGAACCACAAACACGGGAGTGAACTGGGCCGTGAATGGAATCTCCGGCGGAAACACCACCCTCGGCCAAATCTGCGTCGTGGCTTCAAACCCGTGCCAAAGCGTGACCAGTGGGACGGCGCTCCAAGTGGACTATGTCGCGCCCGGAACGATTCCGCAGCCAAATCCGGTAAGCGTGACAGCGACAAGCGCCGCAAACGCAGCACAATCCGCATCATCGCAAATTACTGTGATCAATCACGTGCTCGTCTCCGTGCAGCCCGCGAGCATCACGCTCGCGCCCCTGGCCGTCGAAGGGTTTACTGCCACGGTTTTGGGAACGAGCGACCAAAGCGTGGTTTGGCAAATTCAGGGCACGGCCTGCTCGACCAGTGGCCCGTGCGGCACGATCGACGCAAACGGCAACTACACCGCTCCAGGCTCGGCTCCTAGTCCCGACGCCCTCGAAGTCGTGGCCATCAGTTCGGAGGACACAACCCAGTCTGGAACGGCGAACGTCACGATCTCCACGGGTGCCAACATTCTTTCCATGTATCCCGCGAGCGTGTATGTCGGCGCGGCCGATGGCTTCACCCTACTGGTTGAGGGAAGCGGCTTCACAGCGTCGAGTCCCGGACCTGGCCCGATTCTCATGATCGGCGGGACAGCCCGAACAACCACCTGCGCGACGGCAACGGCCTGTACGGCTCCGGTCACGGCCGCCGATGTCTCCGTAGCCGGAAATGTTTCCGTGCAGGTCCAGAATCCCGGTGGGACGGCATCCAATGCCGTCTCCTTGGTGGTGGCTCCTCCGAACGCGTCAGACGAAGTGATTTCCCTCAGCAGCGCCGCTCCAACAGCCACGGGGGAGGACATCGTCGTTGTAGACCCGACCACCGCGGGCGTGACGGCCCAAGGCGACGACGAAGACCTGAACGTTGCCGCCCTCGGCATGTTTTCCGCCTCGACTAATTCCTGTTCCCTATCCGGCAATCCGCTGCCAATTCAACCGCCGGCCAGCGGCAATGCGACCTTCGATTTTTGCGTGTTCTCCGATAGCGGACTGGACACCAGCATGACCTACACGGTCTCTGGGCCTGGCGACGTGACCGTGATCGAGGCGCAGCCCGCCGGGCTTGGGATCATCCATCTGACCCTTCAGATCCCATCGAGCGCTTTGCCAGGCGCGCGCACGCTTTTCATTCAAAGCACAAATTTGGACAAGACCACCGCCACCGGCGCGCTGGTGATCCAGTGAAGACTGCGAGGTAAATGAAGATGAGCTACGTACAAAGACGCCGATTCTTGTGGATTCTCTTCCTCGGAGGGCTCGCGCTCCTCGCCGTAGCGGCAAACGCCACCACCATGTCACGGCTGAAGTTTCAAGATCTGGCTCAGGAGTCAACGGCAGTGGCGCGCCTGCGCTGTCTCGGCTCCACAAGCCAATGGGAGCAGGGAGAGATTTGGACGGAGACGCGCTTTCAAGTCGTTCAGCGCGAAAAAGGCGCTCTGCCGGGAATCGTCACGGTTCGCCTGCTGGGAGGAAACGTAGGGCACCTTCGCTCGCACGTCGAGGAAGTCCCCGCGTTCCAACCGGGCGAGGAAGTCTATCTCTTTCTTTGGAGCCGCGAAGGTGAGCCGTATCAAGTTTTGGGGTGGTCGCAAGGAACATTTCGCATTGCGCGCAACCGGCAGTCCGGCCTGGAGATGGTCACACAGGATTCCGCGGCCACGCCCATCTTTGATCTACAAACCCGGGCGTTCCGGCGCGGCGGAATCCGAAATCTGCCGGTGTCCATTTTCCGGGCGAAATTGCAGAAGGCGCTGCGGCAGGAAAACCAGTAAAGCAAGGGAGGAGACAAGTCATGATCCGGGAAAGACGTCCAAGCATTCAGAGATTGATGCGGAGGTGTGTGGCGGCGCTGCTTGCGCTCTTCTATGGCGTTTGTGGTATACCCGGCGCGAGCGGATATGCGTTTGACGAAATCGTTCCGGACGTGCGGCAGCCGGCAAGCGTCTCCGGAGGTTCGGCTTGCCCCGTGGCAGCGCACGAACTGATTGCGCCAAGCTCTATTGCCGAACAATGGAGCACGGTTCTGGGAACGGATCCCGTGACCATCCTGACGCAGGACCAGACGGCCGCGGGAAGTCTAAATGAGATCGAACAGACCATCACGCAAGCGATGACGGTGTGGACCGGAGTCAGCGGCACCACAATCCTGCCTGGAACTTTCGCGCCCATCACGCGCACGGCCACGCAAGACGCGTGCGCATCCGATGGAGTGAACTCAATTTGCTTCGATCAGGCCGACGGGGCGTTTACACCGGGAATTCTTGCCTTCACGCGTGTAATCACGGCGGACGTCATCGGCGTTCAGGTGGGAACCGGCGCGCCGGCGACTCAGGTTGGACAGATTCTCGATGCCGACATCTATTTCGATCCCGGCAATTCGGAGATCACTTTTGCAACGCCAGCGGCGCTGGCAACGACTCCGACTGCTTATGATCTCGAATCCTTGCTGATCCACGAGCTAGGGCACACCCTGGGCTTCAGCCACTCCGCGGTCCTCAGCGCGATGATGTACCCGTTTGCCCCCGCTCCCGGAACATATACGGGAACCCGGCCGACCACCCAGCAACCTGACGCCCCCCTGGGAAACGACGATATTACGGGGCTGCGCGTCTTATACCCAAATCCCACCGACACGGTCAACGTGGGCTCCATCAGCGGACACATCCTGCCCGCCAATCCGCTCTCGCTGCCCGCCTCGCCTCCCGGTGTGACGGGAATCTTCGGCGCGCACGTGGTCGCTGTGGACGCCGCAAGCGGTGCGGTGTTTGGGGCGACGCTCGGAGGCTGGAGCTGTGTTGCGCCGGGACCCGCGCAATTCTATGGCACCTACGAAATCAGCCATTTGCCCTTGGGTCACAGCTACGAAGTTTATGCGGAGCCTCTCGACGATACCGTCTATCCCTCGCTGATCAGCCCCGCCATAACAACACTTTGCCGCAATCCCACCACGGATGCGGGCTGGCCGCCTTTGCAAGCCTGCGTCGTGCCTGCTGTGGACACTAGCTTCACCACGCGAACCCGCCCGGGATCGTAAACCATTGGCGCAACGCGCAATGCTCCTCTCCCGTCCAGGGAATCCATTAAAAACATGCCGGAAAAAACGACCGGCCCCGGGAGAACATCCGGGGCCGGTCGCGGGTGCAGCCGCAGGCTGCGTTTACTGCGTTGGCAGAAGAAGCTGCGAGAAGCCGGTCGTATTCACGTCGCGGAAAAGCGGCGTGCGCGGCGGCAACAAAGAAGGAGTCAAGAACTCCGTATCAAAGGTGTAGCCGCGTGACGGCGGTTGATAAACCGTATTGGAGAGGCCGTCCTTGTATGTGCCAACGGCCTGGCGGTCGGTATACATGCTGATGATCGAACCGCGGTAGTACAACGTGGAGCCATTGCCCCAGTCTTCGAGATAGCGCAGGAAGTTGTGGACGCCACCATCGGTGCCATAGTCCGCGTAGCAGGCCACGGTTCCGCAAGTCGTGGGCTGTGGGAAAGACACTCCCTTTCCGGCCATCACGGCAGCCCTGTAATAGGTAGTGGTGGCGTAGCGCTGGGTACTCGAGGTTACGTAGGGAAACGCAAAGCTATTCACGTCGTTGAAGTCGTCGGAGAGAAGCGTCACGGCATCCGCGTTGATGGAGACGGCTACGTTCGGGTCGCTGAAGCCGTTGCCCGCGGAATTCGCGTTGAAGTCGCCCTGGATGTACGCGGGATTCTCGGTGGCGATCGCCAGGCCGCAAGGCACGGAGCCAGGGCATGTGCCGACTGCCGTCAACAAACCGCCGTCCATAATCTTGACCGCCCGGCGGAAGAAGGGGCTGGGATTTTCGCGCGCTTCATTGGCGTGGATAATGTAGTCCCAGGCCCAAATGGTAGAAGGCGATGTGACCGTGCAGTTTGGATTCTTGGCTATGGCATTCGTGACGGCCGCACCATACAGATTTCCGGGAGCAGCCAAACTAAACATTCCGTATTGTCCGTAGCTCAGGGTCGTGTTCACCGTGGTCAAGGGCCAGGTGGCGGTGATGGCGCCGGCGTCCATGACGTAGGTCGGGTTCGCCCCATAGGTGTAGAAGCCGGTCGCGCCCAGGCCGTCGAGGTCTTCTCCAGTGTCCTGCGTGCCATTGGGGCAGCCATACGCGCTGGCGGGGTTTACGAAGTCATCCCACCCGAACTCCCCGGTCTCGTGACCGCTGGGAGAGACAGGGGGCCAGGCATTTGTAAGCGCGCCTGACGTATAGTTGCCGCGGCGGTCGGAGATGTATACGGTGTAATCGTTCGGAGCATTCACGGAGTCATAGGACAAGTGGCCGGAGCCCCCTGCGTAGACTCCCGTGCCCGCCAAATAAGCCGCCAGGTTCTTGGCATCCACTTCGATATACTGCATGACGCCGCCCGGAGTAACCATCTGCGAATAGTTGATGGTGCCCAAAGTGCCCGCGGGGACGATGTCGCGTGCATTGCCCTCGCGCGTGTCGAAGAGCGCATTCGGCCAGTAATCGGCCGGGTAGGTGGGATATTTCTGGCTAGCCGGCGTAGCACTGTTGGTTACGCCGCATTTGGTATAGGCGCTGGTGATGGCATAGTTCGAGGGGTTATCACGAACGCGTTCCAGACGGATGATCGCGTTTGGATGAACGTCCTCGCAAGGGGTTGCTGCAGTGCCAGTGAGGGTGGGGGCAGCCACCTCAGTCGCCGTCAGGGTAAGGAGTGGCTCGGAAGTCCCATATTGGGTTGCGGTCAGGTTGGCACCTGTAGGGTTAGGGTTGAGGTTCCGGCCAGCATAACCGTAACCCAGCACTTCGAGGGTCACGTCTTTCCAAGTACCGCAAGGACTGCCATAGGCTGTTTGCACTTCAATTTTGATATAACCCTTGATGATGGGTAGGCCTGAAGCGAGAGAGAAGCCAGCGCCGCTCGGGGTCGTCAGCCAGTAGCCGTTTGTGCTGTTATACGCTGTTGCCGCAGATACTGCGCCGGAGGCCGCCAGCGGAACGGGCGGCGTGTTGTATCCCGCTGTGTTGTTGGTGTTCATCTTTGTATAGAGCGCCGCCGGGTTACCTCCAAGTGCCGTCCAGGTTGAAACTGGCGAAGCAAGTTGGGCCAGATTAACCGGTTGCGTGCCCTGGTCCACGCAGGGAAGCGACATGATATCCGTCGGGTTATCCGAAAGCAGAATCTGGACGCTGGCCTCGGCAAAATAGCGGAGCTCCGTCACGGAGGGGCTCTCGCTCGTATTCACCGGACGACGAATCAAGTCTATAGGCTGGGTCGTGCCATTCCCGAGCAGCACGATGCCGAGGTTCAACGCGGTCGCTCCGGTAGCGCCGTTGCGCAAATTGCCAGCGTAGTCGGCTGCGCCCAGAGAGATCGTCGTCCAATTGGGGTTAACAGCCGAACCGATGGTGCCGACCAGGCTGCCCTCTGTCAACGCCAGGGCGCGCGTGCCGCTGCCATTAAAGACGTCTACGGTCCCGTTATAGGAACTCGCCGTGGCGTAGCCGTTCGAGAGGTTCGTGCGAATCACGTTATCGACCGCGGTGACAGGATCGGAAAGGGTTAACGGACCGCCGGAGGTGGCCAGAAACAGGTTGCCGTTGGTGGCAGTCCGGCCACCAAAGCTGAAGGATGGGCCGGGAAAGAAGCTAAGGTCGGTACTAGAGAAAATGCCGAATTGAAACATCGGAATGCCGACCGTTTGCGTAGTCCGCTGCAACTTCACTTCGTTGCCGAGCCCGGTATGAGCGGTCACCAGCAGCGTGTATTGCGTGGCCAAAGCGCTCATGCCCTGATAAGCGCCCGATTGAATCTGGGTTACAGTGGCGAGAGGATTTCCGCTCGAGTCGGTGGCGTAATTGATCTGATAGCCGGAAGCTCCGTTGTACTGGATGTATTGAATCCCGGGAATGCTCGGGGGCGCCGTGGCAATGGCGTTAATCTCCGCCGCGCTGGGGGCATAGTTAGTGTCAAACAGTGTGCCCAGGTCCGCCGTAATCTTCTCCATGCCGGCTTCCGCGCCGTAGAAGGCGCGGCTGTAATCGTTGTTGGTTCCGTTCAGCTTCTGACCCGAGGTGATCAGGAGGATGAAGCCCACCAACAAGCTGGACATCAGCATCATGAGCAACAAAGTCGTAATAAGGGCGATGCCCGAATCGCGTCGCATCAGTTTTTTCACGGCGTTCATGGTTGCACTCCTCGTCAGTTATAACGGTTTACGTAGGCCATGCTGCGGAGGCTGACCTGCGTCATGAAATTATTTCGGAGATAAGTATGGTTTTGCAGCCAGGCGGTGGTGGAGCGCGCCCACATGATGACATCCACAGCGCGAATCTCGCCCTCCGTCTCGCCAGTGGGGATGCTGGGCTGGCCGGAAGGATTTGTGACACCGTCCACGAAGTTGTACTTGAACTGGAGATTCTCGATGGTTTCGCCGACGGGCTGGCCCGGGTTGTCGTTGACGCGGCGAATTAGGCGCACATTCTGCGGGTCGGTAACATCGTCGAGGTAGTAGGAGATCATCCAAATTCGCGTGGCCGTTGTCGGAGGAAAAGTGCCGTTGGGCGTCCCGCTGGTATTCGTATTTTCTAGCTGGGTCATCGTTCCGTCGGGGTCCGAACGGCCATTGAGGTTCAGTCCATCCCCTTTGGCGAAGGTGAGCACCTGCCCGCTTACGGCAGTTACTTCTTGAATGGCATTGCCCACGGAGTTGCTGAACATGATCAGATCCCCGGGATTGACTTGCACACCTGTCGATGAAAACTGGATGCAATTGGGATCAAAGGTCACGGTTAGTCCATTGCTGGTGATGGACCCGTTGGGGCAGCCGGGAGTGGAACCCGACGCCGGCTCATTGATCATTTTGGAGTTCAGGGCCAACGTGTTGTCCGCGTAAAGCACGTCGATGATGTCTGTGTTTACCCCCGGCTTGGAGTCCGGGCTGGTGATGGGGGGGCCAAGCTCCCAGCCAGGTTCCACGGGATTAAGGGTCACGTTGCATACCGGAAAAGTCAGCCCGCCCGTCAGATTTGGACGGTTGATTGGCGCGCCGCCGCTCCCGGGACAAGTTGCGGGCCCGGGCGTGTAAGGAATGGGAATGCCGCCTGTCGGTATCCCCGTGCCGGCCTGAATGAGGTCCTGTTCGATCAGGTTCACTCCGGCGCGGAGGTTATCCGAGATGTCGGACTTGAGAGTGACGCTCTGGTTCGAAGTCGTGGCGTCCTTGAACGCGAGGATGGTCGCAGCCAGGGCGACGATGGTGATTCCCATGGCCACCATGAACTCGATAAGGGTGAATCCTGACTGTTTCTTCATGAAAATTTTCTCCCGCCATCCTCACGCAAAGGCCGAGATGTAACTAATGAGCGTGTAAACCCGTGGAATACCGCAAACCGTGTAGTTGATGGTGACAGTGACCTGTTGAAGATTGGTCTCGTTCGGGACAGCCGCGATCGCGATTGTCCGCGTCATCCAGGGATTCAGATTGGCAACCTGGTCGTCGGCAGTGCCCAAGATTCCGTCCGGGCCGGGCCCCAGAATGATGGTATCCGGCAAGTTCGCATTGTCGTCCGCGGTGCCAACCAGCCCGTCCGGGCCAGGGTCAAGCAAAGGCTGGGGGCCGTTTTTGAACACTCCGCCTTGGGATATATTTGCGATCTGCGCCCAAGTAAGAACTTTGGTATCGCGGGCAGTGAAGATCGTTTCCACGGCCTCTTCCGCCTTCTTTTCCGCGATGTAGTCGTATTGCGTCAGGCTGGCGTACATGATGCCCTGCGTGTAGACGGCGGCCAGTGAAAGCACGCCGAAGGAAAGGATGACGATCGAAATCATCGCTTCTATGAGCGTGAAGCCGGCTGGATGCCGAGAGATTTTGCGTTGTTGTTTCATAGAATCTATCCCCTTATTCCAGCCAGCTGGCGCCATTCCAGTAATAGGACCGCACACGGCCCGTTGCCCCGAAAATTGTTACGGCACGCGCGGTGTTTGTCTCCCCTGTAACACCCATGAAAATCGAGGCGTTCACAGGATTGTTGTTGGTCACCTGATAGAGGGTTGCGGCCGATTGTGAAGTACCGACAAACGCGCCGGAAGTTGTGAACATCACGGTCCACGCCCCGCCGCCGGCCGGCTGTTGCAAGCTGATCGGAGTAGAATCGCCGAAAGCCATGGGCGTGTCTGGAAGACCGGAAAACAAGATGAAAGTCGAGCCGCCGCCTACGTTGTCATTCAGATAGGTCGGCGTAATCGTTGGCGCAACCGCCTCACCAGGCAAGGTCAAGACCGTGAGCTGTATCTCGTTAGGCGTCGTGATTTGCACTTCCACGTTGCGGCGCTTGGCGATTGCCATTTCACGCCCCTCGCGAAGTGTAGCTACGAGCGCGTCCATGGCGGCATTGGCCCGAGCATTTTGCGTAATGCTCTTGCCGTGGATGATCGCGAATGCCATCACAATGAAAGCAAGCAGGACTACGACCACCATCTCCAGCAGAGAAAATCCTCTCTCCATCTTCTTCGTGCGCTTCGTCATCCCCGAACTCCTCGGATTCCATCCGGCCACATGCCAGGTGCCTTAGAGACAGCACGTCCCCCACCAGGACAGAGATTGAGATAAAAGTCTTATTTTGTGTAGTTTAGGGGAATTCTCGATGCGGACAAGACTTTGCCAGCCGAAAGAATGTAACGAAATGTTACAGGACGCTACCTTTGAAACAGCGCGGGATTCAGGCCGTAATCAACCACCCACCCCCGAAAAGTAGTCCCGGCCCGAGTGAGGCCAGAAATATTGGACTATGCGTTGGGGCTTCGCTGCTCCAAGTAGCTTGCAAAAGAGCATCGAGAGCTACTCCACAGGTGGAAGAGCCGAGATTCCCAAATTTTTGGGCTACGGGGGGAAACTTCTCCTCGGCCAAGTCTAACTGTTTGGCAAGAACCTTAACAATTCGTGGATTGGGCTGATGAGTGGCCAGACCATGCAACGACGATACGGGAATCCCGCTGCGTAGTTCCACTTCTCGGAGAACCTTCTCGATCCTGGTGATGGCCGCGCGGGAGAGGGCCTCGCCATTAAAGTACACGTTAAGGCTCTCACCCGCTTCTTGGACGACGCGAATCGCTCCAGCATACTGGCCGGCGCATCCGAAGAAAAACTCTCCGAGCGCGTAGGAGTGTTGCGGCGTCGAGTTGGCACCCGCGCGCAGGAGAAACGCACTGGCACCGTCGCCGAATAAGCCGCCGAATTCCCCGTCTACGCGGCCAGGAGCAAGGATGCGACTGTGAACATCGGAAGTAACAATCAGAATGGCGCGAGCTTGTCCCGAGGCGAAGAGCCCTTGAGCGACAGCAAAACCATTTAGCAAACCAAGGCATGCGCCACCGACGTCGAGCGCGCCACAGGTTTCTCGGGCGAGAAGACGGGAATGAAGCTGCGCGGCGAGAGAGGGGTAGCCATGATGCGTTTCGCTGGTCGCGATGATCCAATCGAGTTCCTGCGCGCCGCAAGCCGCCGAATGCAGAGCTTGCTGCGCGGCGCGCGTGCCGAGGGTGAGCTCGTCTTCCCCTTCCGCCACGTAAGCAAGCGACTCGATCCCAGCGCGTAGGCGAAGTTTTCCGGGATGCATGCCGAAGGCGCGGTCGACATCCTCAGAAGGAATGGTTCGCGAACCGACGACAGCGTGGGAGCTCACAATAATTACAGGGGTTTGTCTCTCGGCTGGCCTCACTCGGGAAGAGCCAAGGGCAAGAGAGGTGTTCTCAGCTTGGGCCTCCTTGAATGCCTGGAAAATACTATCGAGAGACGGTGTGCGTTCCGTTAGCAACGAGCCCAGATCGCTCAGGCCGCTAGCAGATTCCAATGCACGCAGAAAACTGACCCATCCCATGGAGTCCAGCGCACCAGTTTCGATGAGATCCTGAGCGGGATCAGGGATCGACGCTTGTGGGCCAGCTTCCAAACGGAAGCAAACCTCAACAAGGCGCTTCCAGCGATCTTGATCCTCGATCGAAGCCATCAAAACTCCTCGAGCCACTCCTGTTTTGGAAGCGGAAACAGCGTATCCAGCATAAGCCAGCAGAGATCATGATAAGGCCGCGTAAGCCCGAGCCGGATAAAGTGATGGGGGCAAGACAAAATCTTGTAGTGGAATTGAGAGTTCAGAAAGCGGTCGAGGCGCGCGACGCGGTTTGCCCCTCTCCCCTCGGCCAGCGCGGCTTCGATGAAACTGCGCCAATCGCGATCGACAACGGGAAGATCGCGCAGCACTTCGCCGGACGAAAGCGCCAGGGTGGCGCGAAGTTCGTTGGCGCAAAGCTCGAGGCGGAGATTTTGCGTCTGCGATCCACAAACGGAGCGTTTTGCTTCGAGGGGCATGGCGAATAATCCGCTGCCGTTCTTGTTTTCGTGGAGAGCGCAGCCGAATAGTTCGGGAAGCGAATCCGCGGTTTCTGCCTTGCGCAGATAGGTAACGACTTCCGTCTCGGGAACGGCGCTTTCTTTCTGAAAGCCGGTGGTTGAGACGCGATCTTCGACGTGGGGCTTGGCGCCGGAAAAGGGAGCAAGCTCGCATTGCAGCACGTCGCCGCGATGAAAGGGAAAATGGAGCCAGCTATTGGCCGTCGCGGAAACCGGACGAACAGAGCGGATCTTCTCCTTCTCCCGCTGCAAACCGATGACGCAGAACGCCGGCCCCATGCGGGTGATTTCCGTGATGAGCAGCTTGGTCATGGTAGTGAGAGCGGCTTGGCGCGGCGGGTTTTTGCGGATTTCGCGCGAGCGGCGACCAGATGGCGTATCTCGACGTCGTGCCCTTGCGTTCGCCAGTGCGCAACGAGCAGGTCAGCGACAAGACGGCGGTGACATTTTTCAGGACCGGGCTCGGAACAAAGCAGTGCTATTTTGGGTGGCCAGTCGCCGGTATCGAGCAGGTGCGGGATTCCTCGCTCTTGCATCAAGGATAGAAAACCAGCTTCATACGCAGGCCAATCCTTGGTTTCACGATATTTCTTCAGCAGCTCGGGAGTGGGGGCGAGCTGCGGCTCGTGCAAATAGCTAATGCCGTCAATCGTCTTCAGAAAATAGGCGAGGTCCGGATGCTTGGCAAATCCGGAAAGCTGGCCTCCGCGGCGCTGGCGAATGTCGATGAGCTTTTCCACACCCGCCGCATGTAGAAGGCTGAAGAATTCCTCGGCCGTCTTTCCCGCAAAACCGATGGTGCAAAGAAGAAGCTGCATAAAATCAAAAATACTCGATGGCTTCGGCGGAAACGCGGAAAGCAAATTCCTTGGCTTGGCGCCGCAGCGCGTCTCGCAGGGCCTCGTCACGCTCGGAGACAAAAAGCGAGCCGCTGTCAAAGGCCGTGAGGCCGTGCAATTTCAAGAGGCGGTCCTCGGCTTCCCGCTGTGATTCCAGCTCGCCGCCCCGGCGGATGTGCGCGAGCGTCACGCCGCGATCGAGTAGAGCCGGGCAGATCATCAGAAAGCGGTGGCACTGCAAAGGATCTTCCTCCGCGCACACAAGCGCGATTTTCGAAGCGCGGCTTAGTTCGAACGCTCGATCGATTCCAGCGCGAAAGTCCGCAGCCTTGCGCCGTTCTTCGTAGTTCACCACACCGTCGGCGTGATAGGCGCGAGGATCGGAAGGCCGCCCGCCGAGAGCTTCTCCCAGAAATTCGTATCGGATTTTAGCGGAAGCAAGACAAGCTTCGAGCGGCTCGCGATTGAATTGCGGGAACCGGAAACTGCCCGGACGGCTGCGCACATCGCAGACGATTTTGACTTCGTGGCCCGCGAGAGCAGCGACGAAATCGCCCAAATCCCGGCTCGAATGGCCGATGGTGAAGACACCGTCCGAGTGTGTGCGTGGATTGGTCATGGGGAGAGGCTGATATAAACACTTCGTATTCTGCCGAAAGCAAGCGGATGCGGCAAGCAGAGCGCAAATTTGGAAAGGGTTACCCTAGCAGAGTCGCATTCTTGGCAAAGTTTGCAGGCAACGAAAAACCATTGAACGGCAAAGGCGGAAAAATAATATTTAGGTGAGCACGCGGAGGGCAGCCTCGACGCAAATGTGTCATGCTTCTAGAGGATCTAGCCGCCCGGCGCTTCGCACAGCGAGACAGGACATTTTGTCTTTGGGGCCTCTCAACGATGAGAAGATTTCTTCTCCTTTTTCTTTTGGGCGCTTGTTCACTTCCTGCGCAGAGCAACACGGGAGAATTGCGCCTAAACGTGACGGATCCTTCCGGCTTGGGCGTGAAGAGCTGGGTCGAGCTAGTTTGCGAAGCGAATCAGTTCCAAGAGAACTTCGATACAGACGACAACGGCAATCTTGTGGCAAAGCGATTGCCATTCGGGGTCTACCAACTTCGGGTCAATCATCCCGGTTTCGCGGAATTCTCGCATTCCATAGAGATTCGTTCCGAGATTCCTCTCGCGTTCACTGCCAAGCTTAGCATTGCCATCGCGAACTCGTCCGTCGTGGTAAAGGATTCGGACACGCTGATCGATCCCTACGGCGCCGGAACGATTAATCACATCGGGTCGGACATGATCGAAAATCGTGTGGGATCCCTTCCCGGGCGCTCGTTGCAGGATTTGGTCAATTCTCAACCGGGCTGGCTTTATGAGGGTAACGCCGTCTTGCACCCACGCGGCTCGGAATACCAGACGCAATTTGTGGTCGATGGAATTCCTCTGACTGACAATCGTTCACCGAGCTTTGGCCCGGAAATCGAAGCCGATGACGTGGATTCCATCAGCATCTATACAGCAGGCTTCCCCGCCGAATACGGGCGAAAGATGGGTGGTGTCGTCGAACTGAATACGGCAAGGGACGATCGAGAAGGGTTTCACGGCGAAGTCGTGCTGTACGGAGGCAGCTTTGCCACGGCTGGCTCCTACGTCCTGGGACAATATGTGTGGGGCAAGAATACGCTGGCCGTCAGCGGGAGCGGAGACATGACGAGCCACTATCTGAATCCCGTGGTTCCAGAAAACTACACGAATTCGGGCACCACCGGCGATTTTTCCATGCGCTATGAAAGAGATTTGACCAGTCATGACCGGCTCAGCGTCTCGGTTCGCCACGAACTTTCGCGCTACGAAATTCCCAATGAACAGGTGCAGGAAGCTGCCGGCCAGCTGCAAAACGCGGACAATTTTGAGACGATGGGCATCGCCTGGTACGAGCACATTTTTAGCCCGAATGTCGTGGCGGATTTTCGCGGCATGGCAAGGGACGACTCGAACAATTTGTTGTCGAACCAAAATGCCACGCCGATCATCGCGTTTCAGCATAACTATTTTCACGAAGGTTATTTCAAGGGAAGCGTTTCGGTCCATCACGGTAGACAGGAATGGAAAGCCGGGGTGGAATCCGATGCGATGTTTCTTCACGAGAATTTCAGCGACGTCATTACGGACTTCACGCAATTCGATCCGGGAACGCCGGGCACATTCAGCTTCACCGGAAACCGTCCGGACCTCGAGCAAGCCGCGTTTGTCCAGGATCAGATCCGGCTCGGTAAATGGACGGTGGATGCTGGGGTTCGCTGGGATCACTACCAATTGTTGGTGAATCAGAACGCCGTAAGTCCGCGGTTGAGCGTGGCTCGTTATTTTCCAAAATTGGGCATCGTGGCGCATGCGTCCTACGACCGGATTTTTCAAACGCCGTCGTTCGAGAATATTCTGTTATCCAGCTCGCCCGAAGTGACGTCTCTCAATCCCCTCGTATTGCGCCTGCCTGTTGAGCCCTCGCACGGGAACTATTATGAAATTGGTCTGACCAAGGATTTTTTTGGCCAGTTGCGATTCGACGCCAACGTCTTCGATCGGCGCGTGAACAACTATGCCGACGACGATCAGCTGTTGAACACGGCCGCGAGCTTTCCTATCGCCTTCGCCAAGGCTTACATTTACGGAGCCGAGGGAAAACTGGAGCTCCCTCACTGGAATCGCTTCAGCGGTTTTCTCAGCTATTCCTACATTGTCGGGTCGGCGTATTTGCCGGTGACGGGCGGCCTTTTCTTGGGCGACGATGCCACGAACGCCTTGAGCCAAACGAACGGGCGTTTTTGGGATTCGCAAGATCAGCGCAACACCGTTCGCACTCGAATCCGATACGAACTCACAAAACGTTTCTGGGCAGGCATCGGCGGGGAATATGGCTCGGGGCTGCCTTTTGAATTTTCCGGCACGGAAGCGGAAGCGCTGGCCGAATATGGACCGGCTGTCGTGGACCGCGTGAATTTCAATAAAGGCCGGGTGCGGCCGTCTCTTTCGATCGATGCATCGCTGGGCGCGGACCTGTGGAAATCAGAAAAACTAAGTGTGCGACTGCAAACGGACGTCACCAATCTCAACAATCGTCTCAACGTGATCGATTTTGCCGGATTGTTTTCGGGAAACGCGATTGGGCCTTCGCGCAGCTACGATGTTCGCCTGCAGACAAATTTCTAACGAAGGCGGGATGCGAGAACTTATGTTTCCTTGCGTCTATAGCGCATTCTCAGGAAAGACCGCGTGCTATTGGCGGCGCGTCTTGGCGAGCAAACGGAGTATTTCCAGATACAGCCAAACCAGCGTGATCATCAGGCCAAAAGCGCCGTACCATTCCATGTATTTGGGAGCACCGCCGCGCACGCCGGTCTCGATCATGTCGAAATCGAGAACGAGATTCAGGGCCGCGATGATGACAACGAATATGCTGAACCCAATGCCCCAAAAGCCGCTGCCGTTGATCGCCGAAAATTGAAAATGGAAGAAGAAGCTCAGAACCATCTCAACCAGATAAAAAACGGCAATGCCACCGGTAGCCGCGATGACGCCGATTTTGAAGCCTTGTGTGGCGCGAATCATGCCGCTTTTATATGCGAGGAGCATCACGAAAAGCGTGCCGAGCGTCAGCCCCACGGCCTGGAGAGCGATGCCGTGATACATTTTCTCGAAAACGGCGGAGACGCCGCCGAGGACCAAGCCTTCGAGCAACGCATAAAGTGGGGCGGTAATGGGCGCCCAATTCTTTCGGAACACCGTGACGACGGCCACGACAAATCCGCCAATCAGCCCGCCCATCATCCATGGGACGGCAGCTCCCGGCGTTTCCGAGTGGCCAATGCCCCAGGTCCATGCGGCGGCGACAACCAAGAAGAGCAGGAGCAGACCCGTTTTGTTGACGGTGCCTTGCAATGTCATCGCGTCACCAAAGGCTACCTGCCCCTGGAACGCTTTTTCATTTAGCGCGGGATTAGACGTGCGCATCATACCTGCCATGGACGGCCTCCACGAGGTGCAGCCTCGAGTTTACGCTGCCTCAATCCACAAATCCAAACTGCGGGCGGCGGCCCTAATATTGCGATCAAGCCGGTTTTTGCCCATCGGAGATTTGGCCTTGGACTTGCGCTCTGAACTCCAGCGGGTGCGCGATTTGGTCGAACACTTCGGGAGTGCCGCCCGTGCCTCGAATAATCACGGAGCCGTAGCCGAGCACTCGACCCACGGCCGACTCTTCGACGACAACGCTTTCAATTCGCGACAAGAGGATTTCCAGCGTGCGGCGGCTCGCCAAGCCGGTCTTTACGATGACTCGTTTGTTGGTGAGCGCCATTACCGTAGCGCCGCGCTTGACGAGGCCAATTCCGAAAAGAACGGCCGCGACGACGAACGCCGCCAGCGCGAGCCAGATCAATATATTGGAATGAGATTCAGTGTTGTGCCTTGTATTCCAGGAAAACACGAGAAGCGCGACGCCCGCCGCAACGAAAAACGCCGCGAGGCCGGCGTGCCCGAGCATGACGACCCAGTGCAGCTTCGTCTGATATTGCAACGTTTCGCCGGGGATCAGATGTTTCTCGATGTAACTCAACACGTTACCTCATAAACGAGCGGTGAACTTCGCTTCTGAGAATGCTCGCACGAATTATAACCGCGACCTGACAGATGCAGAACATAAGTTCGAAAGGCGATCATCGACGGATTATTTGGTAGCGCTAACGGGAATCGAACCCGTATTTCGGCCTTGAAAGGGCCGCGTGCTAACCGTTGCACCATAGCGCCACTTTTTGCGGGGTGTGGAACCTATCTAGAATAAGAGAAATCCGTGGAATGGACAAGCGGCCGATATGGGCGAAACTCAATCCGCGAAAATCGAAATTCGCGGAATCGCGCCGCAAAAACGAGTTGAGCATCCAATTTCGCTCAAGCCTGGCGATCTTGAAATTCTTCGTGCCAAGCCATTTGAATGGCTTCGAGCTTGCTTTCATTCGAGGCCGCAGGATCGCCGGAAAAGCCAGGAAGCTCGGTGATCCATTTGTGCATATCCGTGAAGCGAATCGTAAGCGGATCTGTGTCGGGAAACTTGTCGGTCAGTCCGATGGCGATCTCTTCAAGGTTTTCCCAACCGAATGTCGGCGGCATGTCGCTCCTCAGTGATCGGCTTCCTTGGCGTAATTTTTGTTCCACTCGGGAATTTCGACGACAATGTCCGTGGTGCCGTCGGGAACGGTTTGGCAGCCGAGGCGGGACTTTTGCGTGATGCCGGGCGCCATGTCCAGTTCGTCGAGTTCGGCGTCGGTGGCTTCGTTGCAGGATTCGAGGCCCTGCCTGACGATGACGTGGCACGTCGAGCAGGCGCAGACGCCGCCGCAGGCGTGGTCGAGGCCAGCTTTGATGCCCTCGGAAATATCGAGAATGCTGCCAGGAAGACCGTTGTGGCCGTACGGAATTTTCTCGGGGTCGACTTCGATGGTTTTGCCGCTGGGAAGAAACGTGACTTTATATTTCTTCGTCGCGGGCGTGTATTTGACTTCTTCGATGTACGGATTGCTGCCGCCCATAATTCGTTTACCCCCCGTAGCGATTGCCAATCGTTCAAATTTTGCCGAGTAGGGGCACGATATATCGTGCCACTACGTTGTTAGACCTCAGCCAGATTTTTGCCTTGCAGCGCGCTCGTGACGGCACTGTTCATTAGCAATTCCGCGAGATGCTCCGTTGCGTGATTCAGCTCATCGATGCGCTTGCGAATCAATTTGTAATCCGTGCCTGCGGCCGCTTCTTTCAACGCTGCCATTGCGGCATCGATGGCAGCGCGTTCTTCGGACGGCAGATTCGCGGATTGCTCGTTGGCCAGCGCTTTCGTTGTCGCGGCGAGTATCGATTCGGATTCAGTGCGCGCTTCGATGACCTGGCGCTCGGCGAAATCCTGCTCGGCGTACTCGATGGATTCCTCGAGCATGCGCTCGATCTCGTTATCGTTGATGCCGTAGCTTGGTTGAACTTCGATGGAGCGGTGTTCGCCGGTGCGAAGATCCTTCGCGGCCACTTGCAGAATGCCGTTGGCGTCGATCAGGAATTTCACTTCGATGCGCGGCAGGCCCGCGGGAGCGGGCGGCGTTTTCAGAGTGAAGCGGGCGAGCGAACGGCAGTCTTTCGCGAGTTCGCGCTCGCCTTGCAGGACGTGAATGTCGATGCCGGTTTGATTGTCGACGCCGGTGGTGTAAAGCTCTTGCGCGCTCGCCGGGATCGTCGAATTGCGCGGAATAATCTTTGCCACGGCGCCGCCATAGGTTTCAATGCCGAGCGAAAGCGGTGTGACGTCGAGCAGCAGCATGTTGGTGACGCCGCGGTCGAGAATATTCGCCTGGACAGCAGCGCCGAGAGCGACAACTTCGTCGGGATTCTGCTCCGTGTGCGGCTTGCGGTCGAAGAATTCCTGAACGGTGCGGCGAATCAGGGGCGTGCGCGTGGCGCCACCGACGAGGACTACTTCTTCGATTTCTGCCGGCTTCAGCTTCGCGTCCGCCAGAGCTTGCTTCACCGGACCCATGGTGCGGTCAACGACCGGGTGGATCAGCGCCTCCAAAGCGCCGCGAGTGAATTCGTGAACGAAGACCGCCCCGTTCGGCAGGGGGAAACGCAGGCTAGCGGACTCTGCTTCCGAAAGGTGATGTTTGATGGCGATCAGGGATTTGCGCAGCTCCTGCGCGAGTTCACCATGAGGGGAGAAGTCAATTTCGTCCTGTTGAAGAATCTGCTCGTGGACGAAAGCCTGGAGCAAGTTATCGATGTCGTCGCCGCCGAGATGGGTATCGCCGTTAGTGGAAAGAACTTGATAGATGTCGCCTTCGGCAGTGGAGATAAGCTTAAGGACAGAAATATCGAACGTGCCGCCACCGAGATCGTAAACCGCGACGTGTCCGCGCTGCTTTTCGTGTAAGCCATAGGCGAGCGCTGCGGCAGTCGGCTCATTGACGAGGCGCAGGACTTCGAGGCCCGCGATTTTGCCAGCGTCTTTAGTGGCTTGGCGCTGGGCGTCGTTGAAATACGCGGGGACAGTGATGACGGCACGGTCGACCGCTTCGCTGAAAAAGTTTTCTGCCCAGCTCTTCAATTCGCGCAAAATGAAGGCTGAAATTTCCGGCGGAGTGAAGACTCTTTCGCCGAGCATTACGCGGATGACGTTTTTGTTTGCGGAGTCGATGCGGAACGGAAACAGTTTCAGTTCGCTTTGCACGTCGGCAGGTCCGCGGCCCATCAGGCGCTTGACGGAGTAGATGGTGCGCTCGGGCTGAGTAAGCAGGCGGTTTCGCGCAGCTTCACCGACGATGATACTGCCGTCGGAATCGAGACTGACGACTGACGGACAGAGCGTGCTGCCGTAAGGGCCAGGGATACACTTCGGCTGGCCCGTCTGCGGATCGATGTACGCGACGAGGCTGTTGGTCGTCCCAAGGTCAATTCCAACGATGCGTCCCATGCTCTAGCTCAAACTTCTCCCAATTCCTTCGCGACATTCGTGACGAGATTCCGAATATACGAGCGGCGATTCAGTAGCTCGTTCATTCGCGTCATCAACTTCCTGCGAGTGTCCTCGTTCGCGCTTGCATCGACGGCGGCGTCCCAATCGCGGGCCGCTTCTTGAAGCTGCGCATCGACCTCGGCAAGTTTTGCGCCGAAATTCTTTTCGGCGGATTCGAGGCGCGATTTCAGCACGGCAAGGTCATCGCCGGCAGACTTGGCTTCGCGCAATTCGTCGAGCGATTCGTTCAGCTCGAACACTTCCTCGAGCAGTTCGGGCGGAGCTAGTTGCTTGTGCTCGCCTTCCTTGCGCAGGTTTTCGATGCCAAGCAGATATTCGACGCGCGCGAGCGGATCGCGCAGCGTGCGGTAAGCATCGTTCAGCTCCGAGCTGCGCCTCAGGGAAAGCTCGCGCTCTTGCTCGGTTGCATTGACAAAATTATCCGGGTGCAACTTCCAGCTGAGTTTCAGAAACTTCTGCTCGAGCCCGTCCATCTCGAACCACAACTTGCGCGGCATCTCAAAGAGCGAAAAATAATCCTCGCCGGAAGGCACCTGCTGAAGCTTGCCGCAGCTTGAGCAGAAATGCGTGCCCTGGGTCCGTTCGTGGCAATTCCAGCAAACTAATGGTGGATTCGTCGCTGGCATCGCTTGCGTCATTTTTGATATCCGACAAGACTAGTCCGAATCGTTTAGAAGCACAAAAAAAAGTGGCTGGCGGGTGCGGCTGCCAACCACTTGTCTGACTCGCCTTTTGAATTCCCCCGCCGGAACAAATCGAATTATTATCCAGAGCCGAAAATCGAAACAAAAAACCAGCGGCCACAGCCCGAGGCCTGCCCTGCCTACGCCGTAAAGGAACTGCCGCAGCCGCAATTTCTCGCGGCGTTGGGATTCTGGAACACGAAACCCTGGCGCATCAGCGTTTCTTCGTATTCGAGCGTCGTGCCATTCAGATAGAGAAAGCTTTTTGGATCGACGAAGAGGCGCGCGCCAAATTCTTCGAAGATTTTGTCGCGATCGCGAGCTTGCGTGTCCAGGCGCATGGCGTAGGACAACCCGGAACAGCCCCCGCCTTGCACGCCCACGCGCAGGCCGCCAACTTCCGGCGAAACGCCTTCCTTTTCGAGGAGTTCGCGGATTTTTTTCGCGGCTCGCTCGCTGAGGTGGATGCCCGCGATGGTCGTCGTCGGATTGGCGACTTCTGTTGCCATGATCAAATGCTCCAAGGAACCAGACATATCAAATTTCGCCGAGCTTACCGCAGCGGACGGGCACGAGGTATCGTACCCCTACAAAAAACAGGAAGAACCGCGGCCCGGCCGGCAAGGACGATTTTAGTGCGCGGCCTTTTCGGCTACGGGCACTTCTACACCATGCTTCTTCTTCCAGTCACCGATGGCGGCCTTGATGGCGTCTTCGGCAAGCACGGAGCAATGAATCTTTACCGGCGGAAGCGAGAGCTCGCGCACGATGTCCGTGTTCTTGATCGAGAGCGCTTCCTCGACCGTCTTGCCCTTGACCCATTCCGTAGCGAGCGAGGAGCTGGCAATTGCCGAGCCGCAGCCGAAGGTCTTGAACTTAGCCTCTTCGATGACCTGCGTCTCGGGATTGATCTTCATTTGCAGCTTCATCACGTCGCCGCACTCGGGAGCGCCGACGAGCCCCGTTCCGACATTGGGGTCTTCCTTCGGCATGCTTCCGACGTTGCGGGGATTGTTGTAGTGGTCAACGACCTTATCGCTGTATGCCATTAGCTGTTGCTCCTTGCCAAATTGACGAGATTTCCAAAGCCTGCGCTCTTCACGGCTTTTTCCGAGAGCGAAACGTTCGGCACGGAAGCCGAACGGCCCGCGGTAAGCTGCCGAAGCGCGTCCTTGATGAACTCCGCGCCGACACCAATCATCTTCAGAAAGGCACGGACCTGCTGGAGTTCGTGGAAAGAGCGCTCGCCTGCGGCGGGAGCCTCTTCGCCTTCTTCATAGGGTACAAATGTCACCCGAAAAGCGGCTCCTGTGCCGCCAATCGAGCGGTGGATTCGGATTGTTCCTTCGCTGGCCATTGTATTCCTCTTTTTCTAAAGACCTTAAGTCTTATCTCCTGCCTAACCCATTAGATGCGGGTTCTAGGCGGTGTGCCACTTCATCTTGGAGATGTCGATGCCTTCCTTGGCCATCTCGTAAAGCGGCGACAGCTCACGCAACTTGGTGACGACCTGGACCATTTTGTCGATGACATAGTCGACTTCCTCTTGCGTGTTAAAGCGGCCGAGACCGAAGCGGATCGAGGTGTGCGCCAGGTCTTCTCCAACCCCCAGCGCCTTGAGCACGTAACTGGGTTCCAACGTAGCCGAAGTACACGCGGAACCGCTCGATACCGCAATGTCGTTGATGCCCATCAAGAGCGATTCGCCTTCGACGTAGGCAAAGCTCATGTTCAGGTTGTTGGGTAGACGATGTTCGAGCGAGCCGTTGATATAAACCTCGTCGAGCTTCGCTTCGAGACCCTTCTTTAGCCGATCCCGGAGAGCCCCCAACCGGGCGGCCTCTTGCGACATCTCCTGCTGGCATAGCTCGCAGGCTTTGCCCAGGCCGACGATGCCAGGAACGTTTAGCGTCCCCGAACGCATGCCACGCTCGTGGCCGCCGCCATCGATAATGGCGGAAAGCTGGACGCGGGGATTGCGGCGGCGAACATAGAGAGCTCCGACACCCTTGGGGCCATATATTTTGTGGGCGCTAATCGCCAAAAGGTCGATGTTGTCTTTCTGCACGTCGACCGGAATTTTACCCACGGCTTGCACGCCGTCCACGGCGAAGAAAATGCCATGTTCCTTGGCAATTTTGCCGATTTCCGGGATCGGATTGATCACGCCAATTTCGTTGTTGGCATACATGATGGTGATCAAGATCGTCGTCGGGCGAATGGCGGCTTTCAGCTCATCCAGATTGACGCGACCATCCTTCTGCACCGGCAAATAGGTGACTTCAAAGCCTTCTTTTTCCAGGCGTTTGCAGGTATCCAGCACGGCTTTGTGCTCGATCGACTGCGTGATGATGTGATTGCCCTTTTCGCGGAACATCTCCGCAATGCCTTTGATCATCAGGTTGTCGGATTCCGTCGCACCGCTGGTGAAAATAATCTCTTTTGGAGTGGCGCCAATCAGCGAAGCAATCTGCTGGCGCGCAGTTTCGACGGCTTCCTCGCCAGCCCAGCCAAAGCTATGATTGCGGCTCGCGGCATTCCCAAATTTTTCCGTGAAATACGGCAACATCGCTTCCACAACGCGCGGATCAACCGGTGTGGTCGCGTGATTATCCATGTAAATCGGCAGCTTGACGGCCATTTCCTTTGTCTCCTAACTCGAACTCATGTGCGAACCCGAACGCATGGAGCCCGACAATCCCACAAGCACAGGCTCGTTGGGGTCCTCGCTGAGTTGCGCTATTGTTACCGTACCCAATACTCCCAAAATACTTTCGTTCACCTTACGGAGCGGCTCGCGCACCGAGCATCTTTCCGTGGTTTCACAATTCCCATGGCTTGTCACGCAGGAGGTGATGAGCACTGGGCCGTCAATGGCCGAAATCACGTCGAGCGCGCTTACCTGCGTGGGGTCTTTCGCAAGCTGATAACCGCCCGTAGACCCATGTTTCGCGACAACCACCCCTTCGCGAGCCAAACGTTGCAGCACCTTGGCCATCAGCGTGATCGAAATACCATACTCTTCCGCGATTTCGTTCGCGCTGCACGCGTGTTCTTGGCGGTGCATGGCTAAATGCTTGACGGCTATTAGCCCGTAATCGGCTTTCTTGGATAGCTTAAACATTTCTCACTCTGGTTCCTGCCCCCGCAGGATATGCGACTATTTCAGTCGCACTCTAGAGGATACTCTGTTCCGCGCTCCAAGTCAAACTAGCAAACCTAGTAGAGGCCGCCAAATCCTTTATTTCGTGCAGCTTATAATAAGACCAAATTAGTCGGATTTGCCAGCAATTTGTGGCCAACGGTCACATACAGCAATGAATGGTCATTTTTGAGGTCCGAACGGTATGTGCAGCGGCGATTGTGTCTGCTGCGGGAGTCTCATTGGCAAAAATGTGACCAGCATCACGGGAGGGAAAGAGCAGAAAACCGCCCCGAACCGATTCGAGCCCGCGTCTGAACTGCGACAGCTACTTGGGTAAGGAACAAGGTCCGCCAGAAGCAGCCGCGTCAACCAGTTTCTGAACGGCAGTCAGCGGCACGAGCAGGACCTGGCCTTTTGGCTTTTGCGCCAGCTGAAAGAACGCTAACTGTCGCGCTTTCCAATCCTGCGGTGCTGGTTTTCCCGTGGCAACAAAATCCAAAGCCGCGAGGCCCACGGCTCCCAACGCCGAAAGATCCTGCGAAGTAGGGGAAACCTCGCGCACCAAGAACGATTGTTGAGCCAGGGTCTGGAGAATGGCGTCGTTGTCGCGCCAAGCGATGAATTGTGCGCGGAGGAGAGCATCTTCGGCGGGACTATGGCAAGAAGCCGCGATGAACTTGTCGACCAATTCTCCGAAATGGCGGGCAGGGGCGCTTTCGGGGTGCACGGCGTCGACGACGCGATTCAAAGGCGTAGTGCTCGTTGGCTCGGCAGAGGCCGTTTCTTCACGTGTGTAGTCTTTCACGGGCTCGACCACATCGGCCAGAGTCTTCAATGCTGCGAACTGCTCTGGATTGGCTCCTGGGGCCGCAATTCGCTGAAGCATTTGCCGGTAGTAGGTGCGATGGGTCAGGCCAAGCCACTCGAGGCGCTGGCTCTCGGCTTCCATACGCGTGTACATGGAGCCGACGTCCGTGGTTCCCTGCGGAGACCACAAGCGCTCCGCGATCGCGGCGTTCCGCGGCCAGATCCGCGAATCAATGTTCTCTGCATCGACGTATTCCGACCACATGCATGATTCGCCGCCGAGGATTCGCGCTTGTTCTGCCGGTGTGAGATTCGCCGCCGAGCCGCTCAGCGGGTCCACCGCGTAGTGGCGCGCCGCGGGCCAGCCGAGATCGAGGTAATACCCGTTCGAAAGGATGCCACGAAAGCCCTGCTTCGCGGCCTCGGCAAGCGCGTCCGGCCCGCGCCAGGACTGGATAACGATGTCCTTGGGAAGCGATGGATCGAGCACCTCGTCCCAACCGACCATGCTCTTGCCGTGCTTGGCGACAATCGGCTCGAGCCGCTTGTTGAAATAGGCTTGCAGTTCCTGATTGCTCTTCAGCCCGTGGGCCTTCATGAATTCCTGGATTTTCGGGCTGGCGTCCCACGCCTTCCCGTTCACCTCATCGCCGCCAACATGGAAAAAATGGTCGGGGAAAAGTTTGGCCATTTCGCCAAATAGTTGGTCGAGAAATTTGTAGGTTTTTTCGTTTGTGGGGTCGAACGCGGGATCGAAGATGCTCCACTTTCTTTCGATCTCAAAAGGGCCTGGGGAACTGGCAAGCTCGGGGTAGCCAACAAACCAAGCCGTACTATGACCGGGCACATCGAATTCTGGAACTACCCGGATTCCGCGGTCGCGCGCATAGGCAATCAAGTCCCGCACTTCATCTTGAGTGTAGTAGAGACCGTCGGAACCCATTTCTTGTAGCTTTGGGAACCTCTTGCTCTCGACGCGGAAACCTTGATTGTCGGACAGATGCCAGTGAAACACATTCATTTTCACGGCTTCGAGACCGTCGATATTTCTTTTGATTACATCCAGAGGCGTGAAATGGCGAGCCGAATCGATCATCAGCCCTCGCCAAGGAAACCGCGGTTGGTCATGGATAGCGACGGCTGGAGCGGCGAAACCATCGGGCGAGACATTCACAAGCTGGAGAAAAGTTTGCAAGCCGTGCAAGGTGCCGAGCGGAGTCTGGGCACTGAGGTTCGCGCCGGTGGCGCCAACTTCGAGGGTGTAAGACTCATCTTCGCCCAACTCCTGGATCTCCTTGCTGGCGTGGTCCGTGTGAATGACGAGAACGGCTTTTGACGCAGCACCGGGTTTTAGAACCAGAGGGATGCCCGTCTCTCGGGAGAGCTGTACGAGGAAGCGCTGCGCCGCACGGTCCAATCGCGGTTCCGTATATCCGGTAAATCCCACGCTGAACGAGGCATCCACCACGAGATGGCCCCAGCCAATTTGGACGCTCGACGGAACCGGCATGAGATTGAGAGGATGCTGCTCCTGCGGTCGAGCCGACGGAGAAATCATCAAAACACCCAACACAAGCAAACCAAGACCTCTCCTCGAGTAGACAACAGCCATGTTTTCAGCACTCCTTCGGAAATCGCAAGCGAGACCAATCCTAGATCGCCGCGGTCACAGGGCGGCAAAGAGGATACTGTCATAGTCGCCGTCCGGCGCGAAGAGAAAATCTGGCTCTTCAAAAGCTGGCGGGCGGGGTTAACAAACATTACGGCGCACGAATTTCCTACGGTGAGTTAGAATAGGAAATTCCATGCGGCGCCTATGAAAACATCCATCGCCATCTATCCCGGGTCGTTTGACCCGGTCACAAACGGCCATCTCGATTTGATCGAGCGCGGCGAGAAAATGTTTGATTTGCTCATCGTCGCGGTACTGCGTAACGCGGAAAAGCAGCCGCTTTTTTCGGTTCAAGAACGCGTCGAAATGCTCCGCGAAGTCACCAAGCAATGGTCGGCCGTGGAAGTGGACGTTTTCGACGGCTTGCTCGTTGATTATGCGCGCAAGCGCGGCGCTGGCGTAATTTTGCGCGGCATTCGCGCCGTTTCCGACTATGAGTACGAATTGCAGATGGCGCTAATGAACCGCAAACTCGAGCCGCGCCTCGAAACGGTTTTCATGCTGCCGGGGCTTTCTTATAGTTATCTCAGCTCGAAGCTGGTGCGAGAAATCGCGCAATTGGGAGCGTCGTTGAATGGGCTGGTGCCGCCGATCGTGGAAGAGCGGCTGCGGGCCAAGGTTTCGTAGAGATTTTTTTACGCCTGGCTTGGCGCGAAGAGGCAGGCAAAAGAGAAAGAGACAGGCAAAAGCCTGTCCCACTAGGAGAAAGCGTGCAACTCACCGAACGCATCAACCGCATACAAATCTCGCCGACCTCCGCGGTCATCGCCGAAGCCGACCGGCTGAAATCGCAGGGCGTGGATATCGCCGATTTCGGTCCAGGCGAACCGGACTTCCCGACTCCCGACCACATTAAAAAAGCGGCGATTAAGGCGATCGAAGAAAACAAGACCAAGTACACGCCGACGGGCGGTATCCTGCCGCTGCGCGAAGCGATTTGCGCGTGGCACAAACGCGAACTTGCCTCGGATTACGCGCCGAAAGAGTGCATCGTCACAGTCGGTGGAAAGCACGGCATCTTCAATGTGATGAGCGTGCTGGTGCAAACGGGCGACGAAGTCATCATCCCCGCGCCGTATTGGGTAAGTTTTCCGGACATCGTCAAGTATGCGGGCGGCACGCCAGTTTACGTGCAAACGCGCCCCGAAGACGGCTTCAGCGTGAAAGCCGCCGCGATTGAAAAGGCCATCACGCCGAAAACGAAACTCTTGATCCTCAATTCGCCAAGCAATCCGACGGGCGGCGTCGTTCCGCCAGACGAGTACTTGCGCATTCTGGCTGTCTGCAAAAAACACAATGTCTGGTTAATGGGCGACGAGTGTTACTCGCATTTTACGTACGACTCGCACAAGCCGTTTTCGATTGCCAGCGCGCCAGACTCGAAGAACAACGTGATTATCATCGGCTCGGTTTCCAAAACGTTCGCGATGACCGGCTGGCGCATTGGCTACACGCTGGCGCCCGCGGAACTGATTCAGGCCTTGACCAAATTGCAGAGCCAGTCGACATCGAATCCCACTTCCATCGCGCAGTACGCAGCCCTGGAAGCCATGCGCGGCTCGATGGACTCGGTCCCCGTGATGCTCGCGGAGTACGACCGCAGGCGGAAGCGCATCGTCGAAGGCTTGAACGCTATTCCCGGCGTGAAGTGCGAAATGCCCGGCGGCGCATTCTACGCGTTTCCCAATGTTGCAGCGCATCTCTCGAGCTGCTCGAGCGGTCGAGCCATCGCGAAGGACTCAGCGGAGCTTGCCAAGTTGCTGCTCGATCAAGCACGCGTTGCACTGGTCGCTGGTGAAGGATTTGGCGCGCCAGGATATTTGCGCCTTTCCTACGCTACGTCCATCGAACGCATCGACGAAGGCTTGCGCCGCATCGAGCGCTTCTTCACCCGCGTTGAAGCCGCGGCCTAAACCGTGGCTGGTTTTTCGGCAAATCCAGAACCATTTCGCCTCGAGCCAGTTTTCAGTCCGCGCATTTGGGGCGCCAAATCTCTTGCGCCCCTTTTCCCTGAAAAATCGAATCTTGTGGAGCCAATCGGCGAAGCCTGGCTGAGCGGCGTCGATTGCCGCATCGCCAACGGTCCCTTGGCCGGGAAAACCCTGGGTCAAGCCTGGCAAGAAATGCCCGCTGCATGGCGGGGGGCCAGATTTGCTTCAGCACCCGATTTTCCGCTTCTCGTAAAATTCATCTTTCCCACGGATAAACTTTCGATCCAGGTTCATCCCGATGACGCCTACGCGTCTGTCCACGAGAAGGCTGCGGGCGGGCATGGTAAAACGGAGATGTGGCATATCGTCTCGGCTGAGCCAGGCGCTCAGTTGCTCGCCGGACTCAAACCAGGCGTCACAAAAGAATCATTTCTGGAAAGTCTGGCTGGGAACATACTTGAGGATCTCCTTCAAGCCCATCCGGTCCATGCGGGAGACACCTTCTTCATCCCAGCCGGCACCCCTCACTCCATCGGCGCAGACATGGTCGTCTTCGAAGTCCAGGAATATTCGGATCTTACGTACCGCGTCTACGACTACGGCCGCGTTGACTCGCAAGGAAAACCTCGCGAGCTCCACATTGAAAAAGCGCTCGAGGTTATCCGGTTCGGTGTTTCTCTAGGCTGCAAAGTTCCCCCGCTCGATCTCGGCGCTGCCGGGCAGCATGCAAGACTTCTCTGCGCTTGCCCCTATTTCACCGCGGAACGGCTGGATTTTTCCGAGCGCCGCGAATTCCCTGCGGACCCCGCGCATTTTCAATTGCTCGCCATCCTCGCGGGGCGCGGCAATCTGAGCTGGCCCTCCGGGACTGCCCGCTACCATGCCGGCGAATGCTGGCTTCTGCCCGCGTCACTAAATCTAGCGGCGCTCCATCCACAGCAACTCACTGCCGTACTCCGCGCTTACGTCCCAGATATCGCCTCGCTACCTCAACGCCTCGGAGACGCCGGCATTCCCGCATCCGTCATTTCTCAATCTGTCTTTAGTTGAAAGCCCTTCGGGCTAACTCCTTTTTAGCTCTGCATTCACAGCGCTCCCTTTGTCCTCTGTGTTAAATTCCTTCTGTGCACATGTCCGACGAAAAACTGCCCATACACGCCGTGATTCTAGCCGGAGGCCGCGGCACACGCTTTTGGCCGCGCAGCCGCACGCGCACGCCGAAACAGCTTCTGAATATCGCTGGCAAGGAATCGATGCTTCAACAAACGGTCGAACGCATGCTTCATCTTGTGCCCCCGCTGCACATCTGGACCGTCACCAATTCGGAGCAAGCCGCCGCCGTCAAGAAACAACTTCCCGCCGCTTCACGCAAACGCGTTTTGACCGAATCTGTCGGCCGCAACACTGCCGCCGCCATCGCACTCGCGGCTTTCCACGTTCGCCACGCGGCAAAAAGCGATGCCCTCCTCGCCGTCCTTCCTTCCGATCAATTCGTCGCCGACACGGAAAAATATCACCGCGTCGTTCGCGCGGCTCTTGAAGTCGCGCGCGAGCCCGGCCGCATGGTCGTCCTTGGTATTCCGCCGACGCGGCCGGAAACCGGTTTCGGCTACATCGAGCTCATGGGAGACGCTTTCCACTCGCTCGGATTCCCTGTTTACGCAGTTCGCCGCTTCACCGAAAAGCCAGCGCTTGATCTCGCCCAGCAATATGTCGCGTCCGGGAACTATCACTGGAACGCCGGAATGTTTTTCTGGCGCGTCTCTACATTTCTCGCCAATCTGAAGAAGTTTCTCCCGAAAACGTACGAAGCTCTCGAATCCCTGGCCGAAACGATCGGCAAAAAAACTTACGCGCGCCGTCTCCGCTCCATCTATCCAAAGCTTGAAAACATTTCGGTGGACTACGCCATTCTCGAAAACGCCACGCGTCAGGAGGTTCCGCCGCAGGCCTACGTCATCCCCGCCGAAATCGGCTGGAGCGACCTCGGCTCCTGGTCCGCCATCTACGAACTCCTCGCCAAGCAACCTGGCGACAATGTCCTGGCCGGCCGCGGACTCGCACTCGACGCCTCGGGGAATTTCCTCTACAGCCCGACGAAATTCGTCGCGGCAATCGGCGTACGTGACCTCGTCGTCGTCGAAGCTCCTGACGCTCTGCTCATCGTTCCCCGTGACCGCGCCCAGGACGTCGCGAAAATCGTTAAATCTCTCGAAGAGCGAAAACTTAAGAAACTGTTGTAACAAGGTTCGCAAACCGTCCCAGTCCAATGCGGCTGTTTGGCGGATATATCGCTTCGCGTATACTTCTTTTTGTCCCTTATGCCTGCCATTAAATTTGGAACCGACGGTTGGCGCGGCGTGATCGCGGAAGACTTCACGTTTGCAAACGTGCGCATCGTTGCGCAAGCCATCGCCCGATACGTCGTGCGCGGCGAAGATGCACGCAACGGTCTGCTGATCGGCTACGACCATCGCTACGCTTCCGACCTTGTCGCCGCGGCTGTGGCAGAGGTCATAAGTTCAACCGGCACGCCGGTCTGGCTCGCCGACAAACCTTGTCCCACTCCAGCCATCAGCCTCCTCGTTCGCCAACGAGGCGCTGCTGGAGGAATTGTGGTCACCGCCAGCCATAATCCTTATCAATGGAACGGGATCAAATACAAAGCGAGCTACGGTAGCAGCGCTCTGTCATCCGTCGTCTCACAAATTGAAAAAGAGCTTGCCGAAGTTCAAAACAGCGATGTTCCGTCCCTGCCTCAACGCAAGGAATTAATTCAAACGCTCGAGCCGCGTGCGCCGTATGTCGATGCGCTCGAAAAACTAGTCGATTGGGATCGCCTGAAGAAAGCCAAATTGCGATTCGTATCGGACGTTATGCACGGCTCGGCCGCCGGCATTCTTCTTGAACTCTTCAAACGCAACGGAATCGCGTGCGAAGAAATTCGTGGCACCCGCGACCCACTCTTTGGCGGCGTGCATCCTGAACCCATCGAGCCGCACATTGACGCCTTGCGCAAAGCCGTTCTCGTCGGAAAATACGACGCCGGCTTCTGCGCCGACGGCGATGGCGACCGCATCGGCGCCATCGATAGCGACGGCTCGTTCGTCAACCCGCATCAAATTTTCGCGCTTCTCGTCTGGCACCTCGTAGGCACACGAAACCTGCCTGGCGACATCGCCAAAACCTTCAGCGTCACCAAACTGATTGACAAGCTCGCCGTCAAATTCAGCCGCAAGCTACATGAAGTTCCCATCGGCTTCAAATACATTTGTGAGCTGATGCTCGAACAAAACATTCTGATCGGCGGCGAAGAAAGCGGCGGCATCGGCACAAGC
Organism: Candidatus Acidiferrum sp.; assembly: GCA_049800195.1. Lineage (GTDB taxonomy): Bacteria > Acidobacteriota > Terriglobia > Acidiferrales > UBA7541 > Acidiferrum. The sequence goes on along the minus strand of JBARJI010000009.1, from coordinate 12,476 downwards.
CTATATCTGCCCGAGCGCGACGCCACCGTTTCCGCGCTCTTTCTTGCCGAATTGATGGCCTGGCACGGAAAATCCCTCGGCGAATTGCTGGCCGCGTTGCACGCCGAATTCGGCGAATACCACTACGGCCGCGTTGACCTCGACGTTACGCAATCTCAAAAACAAAAAGCGGTCGCGCATTTTTCCAACGGCCACCTCGAATCACTGCTCGACTGGCCCATTGTGAAGCGCGAAAATATGGACGGAAGCAAAGTCTATCTCGGCGAAATCGGCTGGGTGATGGTACGCGCCTCGGGGACGGAAAACGTCCTGCGCGTCTATTCCGAAACATCGAAGCCCGAAACTACTCGCCGAGTCCTTTCGGCCGTAACGCAGATCGTCCAGAAACTATAGGTGCGCCATGGAAACCATCAATCTCAAGAACAAATTCAGTCTCATCTCGGACCACTGGAATCCCCGCATCATCGGCGAGTTGAACGACTGCCACGTCAAAGCCGTCAAACTCAAAGGCGAGTTCGTCTGGCATCACCACGACAACGAAGATGAACTCTTTCTCGTTACCCACGGCACCCTGCGTATGAAATTCCGCGACCGCGAAGCACTCGTTCGCGAAGGCGAGTTCATCATCGTTCCTCGCGGCGTCGAGCATTGCCCCGTTGCGGACGAAGAAGTACACCTTGTCTTGCTTGAGCCCAAGTCCACGCTCAACACCGGAAATATCACCAATGAAAGGACTGTCGCCCAGCTCGAGCGCATCTGATTGTCGCGTACGTGCTACGGCCACCGCTAAAAATCCAATGGAACATCGCTTCTATACACTCGACGTTTTCACCAACTCGCGCTTCGAGGGCAATCCCCTCGCGGTCTTCACGGATGGCGATAGCCTTTCGGACGATCAAATGCAAGCCATCGCGCGCGAGATGAATCTCGCCGAAACCGTCTTCGTTCAAAAGCCAACCGATGAACGCGCTTTGGCTCGGCTGCGCATCTTTACCACGCGCGAAGAGTTGAAGCTCGCCGGCCATCCCGTCGTCGGTACATGGTTTCTTCTGGCGGAATTGGGCGTCGTCCCCGCTCAGGAAGGCGGCGTTCACGTGATGCAGGAAACAGGCGCCGGCGTTCTTCCCGTCGAGATTCGATTCAAGGACGGGCGCCCGCAGCGCGTCACCATGACGCAAACGGAAGCGGCGTTCCGTCCTATCAAGTTCAAAAAAGCGGTTTTGGCCAAATCGCTAGGCTTGAACCCGAAAGATCTTGATCCGCATCTCGAGCCCGAGTGCGTTTCAACCGGCATCTTCAATCTGATGGTGCCCCTCAGGAATCGAGCCGCGCTCGGGAAAATCGCCATGAACATGTTTGAGCTGCGCAAGCTGCTCGGCAAAAGTGCCACCATGGCGTACTGTTTTGCGTTCGGCGGCAACGGCAAGGTCTTCTCGCGCGGGATGCTCCCCTGGGAAATTTACGAAGATCCTGCGACAGGCTCGGCTGCCGGCTCCCTCGGCGCGTATCTCGTCAAGCATGGCAAACTCGCGGCTGGCCACACTCTCAATATTTTGCAAGGCGAAGAGATGGGCCGTCCCAGCCACATCGAAGTGGAAGTCACGCAAAGCGGCAAAAAACTTGTCCCGCGCGTAAGCGGCGCGGCCGTCAAAGTTTTCGAAGGCACGATCCGCGTCTGACTGTTTTTCCAGTCTTCGTGTCGTGCCTTCTCCTCGGTCCTCACTCGCGAATTCGGTCATCGGTCTGCTCGCCGCGGCAAACTTGCTCCGTTGGTTTGTGATATAAGGTAGCGTTTCTACATCCCAGGGAAGCCACCATGAAATTCGTTAAAACCTGCTTCATTCTTTCAATATCTGCCGTTTCTTTGTACGCCCAGCAATCGCCTCCCTACAAAAACAAGAATCTGGCGATAGAGGATCGCGTCGCTGACTTGCTCTCCCGCATGACTCTCGAAGAAAAAGTCGCGCAGATTACCGGCGGCCACGGCGAGGACGTGGGCCTTCTGGATACCAGCGGCGAGCTCCCTTACAAGACGCCCGCGGAATTCTTCAAGGAATCGTACGACATCAATAACAAAATGACCCCGCGCACACGCGCGCTGGCGCATAACGCCATTCAGCGCTATCAGCTCGAGAAAACCCAGCTGGGCATTCCCGCCATTTTTCAAGGCGAAGCGCTGCACGGTCTCATGGCTTATGGCAGCACAAGTTTTCCGCAAGCTCTCGGTCTCGCCAGTACCTGGGATCCCGCTCTTGTGAAGGATATTTTTACCGCGGCTGCGGATGAAATGGGCTCTACCGGCACGAATCAGACCTTCAGCCCGGTTCTTGATTTGGCTCGCGACCCCCGCTGGGGCCGCACGGAAGAAACCTACGGAGAGGATCCCTATCTCGGTGCCAGAATCGGCGTGGCCGCCATCGAAGGTTTGCAAGGCGATCTTTTTTTAATCGATCACCACCACGTTCTGGCCACTGCCAAACATTTTACGGCGCATGGCCAGCCCGAAAGCGGCACGAACACCGCCCCCGCAAATTTTTCTGAACGAGAGCTGCGCGAATTTTATATGTACGCGTTTGAAGCTGCCGTCCGCGAAGCCCGCGTCGGCAGCGTCATGGCTTCTTACAACGAAATCGACGGCATCCCTTCGCACGTCAATCATTGGCTGCTCGACCGCGTCCTGCGCCAGGAATGGGGCTTCGACGGTTACGTGACGTCCGACGGCGAAGGCCTCCAAATGCTCTACAAAGTTCACGGCGTCGCCTCTGGCCCAGCCGACGCCGCGCGCAAAGCCCTCGCCGCCGGCGTGGACTTCGATCTCTCCGACGGCTCCGTCTACCGCACCGTGCTCGATCAGGTCAAAGACGGCCGCATTCCGCAATGGCAACTCGACCGCGCCGTCAGCCGCGTACTCGCCGCAAAATTCCGCCTCGGCCTTTTCGATAATCCCTTCGTCGATCCTGCGTACGCGGAAAAAATCACCAACAGTCCCCAGCATCGGGCTCTCGCTCTGAAAACTGCCGAAAAGGAAATCGTTCTTTTGAAAAACGAAGGAGCCTTGCTTCCGCTCGATCCTAAGAAATTGAAAACGATCGCCGTGATCGGCCCTGACGCCTCCGACGTTCATCTCGGCGGCTACGCCCGCGACCCCGGCCACGGCGTCAGCGTTCTCGACGGCATTCGCAAACGCCTCGGCTCGGAAGTGAACGTGCTCTACGCCGAAGGCTGCAAGATCACCACGGGAAAACAAGGCTGGGCCGGCTGGTACGAGAACAATTCCCAACTAGCCGATCCCGCCACCCAGCAAGAAAGCATTCGCCAAGCCGTCGAAATCGCCAAAAAATCCCAAGTCGCGATTCTCGTTGTCGGCGAGACGGAAGCCACCAACCGCGAAGCCTGGTCCGAAAATCATCTCGGCGACCGCGATTCGCTCGACCTTCTCGGCGCGCAAAATCAGCTCGTGCAATCCGTCGTCGAGACTGGCGTTCCCACCGTCGTTCTGCTGATCAATGGCCGCCCGCTCTCCGTCAATTACATCGCCGAGCATGTCCCGGCCATTCTCGAAGGTTGGTATCTCGGCCAGGAAGGCGGAACCGCCGCCGCTCGCGTCATTTTTGGTGATGTAAATCCGGGCGGTAAACTGCCCATTACTTTTCCGCGCTCCGTTGGCCAGTTGCCGGACTACTACAATCACAAGCCTTCGCGAAATCGCAGCTACATCTTTACTTCGCGCGCGCCGCTTTTTGCTTTCGGCCTCGGCTTGAGCTACACCACCTTCAAGCTTGATAATTTGCGCGTCTCGCCAGAAACGATTCTTCCCGGCGGCTCCGTTAAAGTCACCGTGGACGTCACCAACACCGGAGGCCGCGAAGGCGACGAAGTGCCGCAGCTTTACATTCACCAGCGAGTCAGCTCCGTCACCCGCCCCGTCCTCGCGCTTCGCGGATTCCAGCGCGTTCATCTTCAGCCCGGCGAAAAAACCTCCGTCGCGTTCACATTGTCACCTGACGACCTGTCTATCTATGACGACCAAATGCAGAAAGTCGTCGAACCAGGCATCTTCGATATTTTTGTGGGTTCCAGCTCGAACACCACCCTGACTGGGCAACTTCAGGTGGCCGCAAACTAGCGCAACGAAAACTAAAGCTATTTTTCCGGCAACGATTTGAGCACGGCGTCGAGAATGCCGTTCACGAACGAGCCCGCCTCTTCCGACGAAAATTTCTTCGCCAGCTCGACCGCTTCATTCAGGATTACCTTCGGCGGCGTGTCCGCGGTTCGCAGTTCGTAAATCGCCAGCCGCAAAATCGCGCGGTCGATCACTGCGAGCCGCTCGAGCTTCCAATTCTCCGCCTGCTTGACGATGAGTTCGTCGATCGCCGCCGTATCCTTCACGGCCCCTTCAAACAAGCTGTTCGCAAAAGCCCGTGTCGAATCCGAAGCTTTTGCTGCCCGCCAGAATTTTGCTTCCAGTTTCGCGGGCTCCTGCTCGCTCATGTCCCACTGAAACAGCATTTGCATCGCGAATTCCCGGGATTTGGTGCGCAGCGACACGTTATTTGCGGCGCGGCTTTCCGCTGCCGGACGGCTTCGCCTGCGCGCCGCGCAGCTTGCGCGACAGATGCGCCATTTCAATCGCCGCGAGTCCCGCTTCAAACCCCTTGTTGCCGCCCTTCAGCCCCGCGCGATCAATCGCCTGCTCCAGCGTGTCGCATGTCAGCACGCAGAAAATCACCGGTACTCCCGTATCCATCTGCGCAAGCTGCAATCCCCGCGCCGTCTCCGAACAAACATAATCGTAGTGCGAAGTTTCGCCGCGAATCACGCATCCAATCGCAATCAGCGCGTCATGCCGCCCTGTCAACGCCAGTTTTTTCGCCGTCAGCGGCAATTCGAATGACCCCGGCACGCGCACCACATCCACATCTTTGCTCGCCGCCCCAGCGCGCTCCAGCGCATCCACAGCCGCCGCCAACAGCCTCTCCGTAATAAAACTGTTGAACCGGCTCACAGCAATCCCAATTCGCAATCCCGTCGCGTTCAACCCGCCCTCAATCTTCCCCGTTTGCATTTCTAAGCCAACTCCCTCTTCTCTGTGCTCTCTGTGTACTCTGCGCCCTCAGTGTAAATTCCATTTCTTTTCTTCCAACCTCCAACCTCAAATCTCTATCCTCTAGAACTTCATCGCCCTCGGTTTCGCCGGATCCGCATAATCATAAAATCCCCGCCCCGCCTTCCGTCCATTCCAGCCCGCCAAAACCATCCGTCTCAAAAGCGGCGGCGAAGCAAATCTTTTTTCATGAAACTCCTCGAACATGATCTGTGAAATGAAATACGTCGTATCCAATCCCACGAAATCCAGCAACGTCAGCGGCCCCATAGGATGCCCGCACCCCAGTTTCATCGAATTATCAATGTCCTCGATTGACCCCACACCCTCTTCCAGCGCGCGGATCGCATCCAGCAAGTACGGCACCAGCAGCCGGTTCACTATGAATCCCGTCGAATCGTGCGCCCGCACCGCCGTTTTCCCCAGCTTCGTCCCAAAGGCCACCATCTCTTCATACACATCCGAATCCGTCGCGATCGTCCGTACCACTTCCACCAACTTCATCACCGGCACCGGATTGAAAAAGTGCAATCCCACAAACCGCTGCGGCCGCTTCGTCGCCGTGGCAATTTCCGTAATCGTCAACGAAGAAGTATTGCTCGCAAAAATCGTGGCAGGCGGACACAGTGCATCGAGCCCCGAAAAAAGTTCCCGCTTCGCCGGCAACTGCTCGATGATCGCCTCGACAATCAAATCGCAATCCTTCAAGTCGGCCAGCGAGGTCGTCCCCTTCAATCGCTCCCGAATCTCGCTCTGCGCCGCCGCCGTAATCGTTCCCTTCTCCACCAGCCGCGTCAAATTCTTCTCAATCCCCTTCAACCCTTTCTCGACAATCTCCGGCGACACCTCCCGCACGACCGTCGTAAATCCCGCCGCTGCACACACCTGCGCGATCCCCGCCCCCATCAACCCACACCCCACAACTCCTACTTTTTGAATCGCCATGCTCGGCCTCTTTTGAAATTTGGTTCGGAATCCCCGGATCGCCGCGTCCACACGGCAAAGACAGCTAGAAGTGTATCACCTACGATGCGGTTCCCCGATTCCCGGCGAAAGTGTTTCGTCGGACTCCGCGTAATCCAGGTAATGGGCGGACCGACCTATTGGAATTCGCGCCTCGCAGGAAAATCAACAATGATCGCGCGTCCATCGCTGAGAGCTCTGACAGAATGCCGCGCGTTGCTGGGAACGATCGCAACAAGCCCAGGCCTTACGGCCTCGGCCACCCCATCGATGGTCAGCTCCAGTTCGCCCTCAATCACTTCGTAGACCTCTTCCTCTGGATGAAAGTGCTCGTGAATCGACGCGCCGCGCTTAAAGTCGTAGTGCGCGAAGGTCATACTCGCCGAGTGGAAGTAGCGCCCATACCAGCCCGGCAAGCGTTCGGTCACTTTCAGCTGGCTGATGTCCACAATTGGCATAAGCAACTCGCAAAACTCGCGAACAGGCTAGCCATCATTCTTATCGCGCTGTTACGCGTCCGCGATTATAAAGAGTCTTAGTTTTACAGCGCCTCCACAATCATCGCAATCCCCTGCCCGCCTCCAATACAAGCCGTCGTCAACCCATACCGCAAATTATTCCGTCGCAATTCATTCAAAATCGTAATCAGCAGCCGTGTCCCGCTAGCCGCCAGCGGATGCCCCAGCGCAATCGCTCCGCCATTCACGTTCGTCTTGTCACGATTCAACCCCAGCACTTTCTCCACCGCCAAATACTGCGCGGCAAACGCTTCATTTACTTCCACGCGGTCCATCTGCTCCAGCTTCAGCCCCGCCAGTTTCAGCGCTTTTTGCGTCGAAGGCACGGGCCCAATTCCCATTATGCTCGGATCGACTCCCGCCGTCGCCCACGCCACAATTCTTCCGATCGGTTTCAACCCGCGCTCTTTCGCTGTCGCCTCGTGCGTGACCACCACCGCCGCCGCTCCATCCACAATCCCGCTCGCGTTTCCCGCCGTCACAATTCCATCTTTCTTGAACGAAGGCGGCAATTTTTCGAGCGTCTCCATCGTCGTCTCTGGCCGTCGGTGATCGTCTTCGCTCACCATAATCGTCTTCTTCCCCTGCTTCACTTCCACGGACACAAGTTCTTCGCGGATCCGGCACGCCTTGTACGCCGCATCCGCCGCCTGCTGGCTGCGCAGCGCATACGCGTCCGCGTCTCGCCGCGTAATTCCGTTCTGCTCCGCCAATTTTTCCGCCGTCATCGCCATCGGCAATCCGCAATAGCTGTCCGTCAACCCCACAAACAGCGAATCCTCCAGCACCCCGCCGCCCAGCTTCAATCCCGTCCGCGCGCCGCGAATCACAAACGGCGCCTGCGTCATATTCTCCATGCCGCCCGCCAGCACCATTGCCGCTTCGCCAAGCAAGAGCCGCTGTGCCGCCTGCGACACCGCCTCAATCCCCGACCCGCACAGCCGGTTCACCGTCACCGCCGGCGTCTCCACCTTCAATCCCGCTTTCAACCCCACGTGCCGCGCGCCATAAATCGCGTCCGCGCTAGTCTGCATCACGTTCCCAAAGATCGCGTGATCGAATTCCGCCGGGTCCACGCCCGACCTCCGTATCGCCTCTTTCGACGCCACCGCCGCCAAATCAATCGCGCTCACCTCCGAAAAAGCTCCCGTATACCGCGCCATCGGCGTCCGCGCCCCCGTCACAATCACCACATTCGTTGGAAACATACCTGCCTCACTTTCAAAATTGCGCATGTCCAGTCTACCAATTCCCTTGTAGTGGCGCAGCACGCTGCGACCATCGATCTGGCGTATAATCAGTTCATGCCGCGCAAACGCAAGTCCTACCTCTATAGCCGAGCGCGCTCATGCAAATCCCATAGTTCGCACGAGCCGGATGCCGCTGCTCGCAAATGGCTAAATAAGCGCGCTGCAAGCGTTGTCGCAGACGAAACTCAACAAAAGCTGCACGCCGCCGCCGAACGTTATGTTGGCGCTCTGTCCGACGGCCACCCCGCCGACGCTAAGTCCGTTCGCAGACGAATCCGACAGCGTCTAAAGGCGTCGTGGTGGCAGAAGAAGGATTGACGCTTCACTCCACCAAACATTTCTTCTTGCAGAGCGCTTCGACCCTTGCTCGAAATACTGCCGGTATCTCACGTCGCAACTGCTCCGGTAGGTCACCCTCGGCAATGATCTCAATCGATCGGATACCCGCGATGACTCGAATCGGGACTCCTCGCAAAAGAAATTTCGCCTCATCGAGACTATCTTCTGCCACGGAAATTTGCTCAACTCCCAGCGGAACAAGATCACGCACTCGGACTTCGTGATCTAACACAAAGACTCCTCCATCTTCCTGCCCGATAGACCATTGCGGCCAGTCTCTGCTCGAAGTCTGTGTCCAAGCCCCGGTCCTGATATCCAGCGAAAATTCTTCGTTGTTTGATTTGAACCACTGTTTTCCGTTCCTGAGTTCGACCCACTGCCCACCGCGAATGCTGACGAGATGGTCGGCCGACAACTCCGCAGCGTGCTTGAAGATCCATCCCGGCGCCTTACCGGAAGTAGACAATTCAGAGACACGATAGCTTTTCGTGTTGATCGAATAGACCGGAGTGAACCCGGGTCGCCGATCCTTCACGTTTCCCAAGCACCCAATAACAATGATCTCGTCTCCCACGAGAGTCGCAGTGTGAAAATCAGTCGGCGGAAAAACCTCTTCCGGATAGCCGTAAATTTCAATTTCTCCTTCAGGTCCAAAAGCCACTACATCATTGTAAATATGGAAGTCGGGGTCGTAAGAATCTTCATGCTCACCGCCGATACAAATCACTCGTCCATCCGGTAACTCACTACGTGTGGCCCCATACCGTTCAAAAGTCCAGATCGGCCCATCCTCGCGATTCATCGGCACCTCGAAGTAATCACGAGCCCGATACGGGCCGTACACTGACTTGAGCTTTCCCTCCCTCATCATCAGTCCAGCCGCAGCGGGTCCCCCTTTCACTTGGACACGCGCGTTTTCATCGCCCCTTATCATCCACTCCCAGAAAGCGCACTGCATCCGCTCCGGGTTGGCATTGCCAAAACGCGGGCGTCTTTGTTGCTCAAATATTTCACGACTGATTTGTTTCATTGGTTCTGAGATAGAAGCGGCCGTCTCTCAGCTTGGGGCCACTAATTGAGGAGTTTCAAACCTTCGGCGTCTCCAGCGTCACCACTGTATCCCCGCCTTTTTTTCGTGCTTCTTCCACGCTAAATTCCGCGCGATTGATCAAATCCGTCACAATATCTTCGCTATCGAACTCGTGCTTGGCCACCGCCTCGACAATTCCCGCGCTCAGCGTAATGGACGTCGTATCCCATGGCGGCCGCAATCCAGAAGCCGCCCTCCGCAGCTTGTCCGCAAGATTCTGCGCTCCCGCCAGCGTCGTATCCGGCAAAATAAACGCCAACGACCACGACGTATATTTCACCGCCACGTCGTTCTGCCGCACAATTGGCTGTAGCGACCGCGCCAGTTGCTCCAAAAATCTTTCCAGCGGCGATTCCCCCTGCTGCCGCAAAATTTCCGCGCCACGATCGATCTGCAAAATCGTCAGCGCCAGCGGCGTTCCCTGCGTCCTCGCCCGGTCCGCTTCCGTCAGCAAGCAACTTTGATACGAGCTGCGGCTCAGCAACCCCGTTCGCTCATCCGAAACTCCCATGCGCCTCACCAGCGAGCGCAGCCGTGTGTGCGTAACGCTCATCAGCATCTGGTCGCCGATAGCCTGCAAAAAATAGGCCTCATTCGGCTTCCATTTGTGCGGTTCGGCATGCCCCACGATTAACATGCCCGCGGGTGCCTGCGTCTCTTTGTCTGTAATCATCACGCCCAGCGCTGTGGCAAGCCCCAGTTCGGTGAGAATCGAGCCTTCTACGGCGTCGACCACTAACCCGCCCAGTTCGTCCGGTTCCGCTTTCTCCATCTCCGCAAGCAGCAGCACGATTTGCGCTCCCGGCGCCGGCTTGCTGGTCGGCGCGCAAAATTCCGCGGACATCTCCGGAGGCCGGCCCGGTGCGCCGACCACTGCGATACAACGCGCGGCTCGCAAGTGCGATCCCACTTCGCTCACCGCCGTGTTCAACATTGCACGCGGCGTTTGCTGCCGGAAAATTTTCTGATTGATTTCCGAAATTTTCGAAAGATCGCGCAGCGTCTCCGCGCTGTACACGCCGGTCCGCGTGGTAGGCGTAATCGGCTGCGCTTCTACCACGGGCGCCGCTGGAGCCGCCGCGGGCGGGGCAGGTTCTTGCTTGGGTTTGGCTGCCCCGGCAGGCCACCAATTCGCCATCTGGTAGAGATTTTGCAAACGTGCATTGCGCGCTTCCTCCCCGGGAAACATCCCCGCGATTTTTTGCAGCCGTTCGAGCGCTTTGCTCTGCAACGAATACTGCAAAAAAATCTCCGTTTGCACAATCAGGTCTTCGAGCGCTTGCGCGTGCCGCCCCTCCTCGGTGTTCGGTTGCGCCCCCGCGACCCCCGCTCCAGTGCCGGGGTTCGATGGCGGAGGCGGTGCCGTGTTCATCGACTTCGCCAGCCTGCCGCCCACTCGTTTCAAGAACGCTTCGTCCACGTGCCCGCGCAGCTTTTCCATCCGCTCTTGATTCCTGTAGTCGTATGCGTCGATGTCCACAAGTCGCTCTAGCGAATCGCAAGCCTTCCGAAAATCGCCCGCGTTGAAATACACATCGAAGAGCTTCACCAAAATCTCGAAATACTGCGTCTCCCGGTTCAGCTCGTTGTATACCGCGGCCCAAAATTCCAGCATGCCTTGCGAGTGCGGGTGCTTCGCGGCAATGGCGTCCAACTGTGTCGCAAAATCATTTTGACGCTTGTCCGCGAACATCCTTCGCTTGACCGTCTGCAGCACATCCACGCCTTTGGTCGTCTGCGCGGAAGCCGTATAGGCGTCGGCCAGTTCGAAAAGCCGCTCCACGCCCGCGTTTTTTTCACGCAGCAGCTTTTCCAGGACCTCGCGCGCCCGGTCCAGATTCCCGCCTCGTATTAGTGCGTCGGCGTACGTCTCAAGAAAAGGCGTGTCGCCTTCCGTAGCGGCAAATGGTTCAAGCAGCGCGGCCGCCTCCGCTGCTTCGTTGCTGCGCAATTTCGCCTGGGCGTATAGAAGCGCGACGCTCCGTTCCTGCGGCGCAAGTTTGTGCGCCCTGCCGAGCAGCTTGAGTGCGTCGACGTTAGCGCCGCCCGCCGAGGCAAGCTGCCCCGCTCGCAGAAATGTCCGCGCCGCCAGCGCGTTCTTTCCGATTTGCTCCGCCGCTTCCGCCAGCCGAAGCTGACGGCTGAGATTTTCCGGATCGAGTTGCGCGATGCGTTCCCAGCAAAAGAGCGCGTCCTCGTGCCGCCCCGCGCTCGTGAAGAGCTCTCCGGCTTTGCTGTACTGATCGATGGCTTCTTCGGGATGATTCTGTTTCTGTTGCAGGAATGCGTACCGCGCGATGCGTTCCGGAGGCTGGGCGGTGGAACTGGTTCGCAGAAAACGGTTGTAAATCGCCAGCGCTTTGGTTTCGTCGCGTGGATCGATCAACAAATCAAAAAGAAGCCCGTAATAAACGGCGGCGCGGTCCGGCTGCTCCATTCGCGCGTAAAGATCACCCAGCGCTTGCGTCGCTTCCTGGTGTTGTGGCGCCTCATCGAGCACGGCCAGATAGGCTTCGATAGCGTCCTCGACGCGATTCTTCTCGAGGAATCGCTTGGCGCGGTCCAAATGCTTGCTGACGTCTGCGGCCATTCGTCCGGGTTGCCTTTGCTGTGCCTGTCGGCTGACTAGAAAATCTGTGCGGGCCACGTGCGATGCGAGAGGCGCGCGCCCTTATTCCACTATATACCGCGCTGCCAAGACCCGCAAAAAAAGCGCAATCCCGCCTTGTGGTATCCGGCACGCCCAGCCTCGCCAAAATCCCCAGAACCTTTTGCCGTTTCGTCCGTCTCCCTGGCATGTCACCAACGGCCTAAGACCTGTTCTGTTTGGCGTCTGTATCAGCCTCGCCGCAGCCCCGGCCTTAGGCCGCGTCGTGTCTTCCCTCATCTACGTTGTGCATCCCACCGATCCGCTTACCATTGCAACCGTCGCCGTTCTTCTCGTCGCTGTCGGCGTTCTCGCCACCGCAATTCCCGCGTTCCGCTCCACTCGCGTCGAGCCCATTCGCACGCTCCGTGACGAGTGAATCTGGCCGCGGTCGGCATCGAACGCAATAGCCGCCACGGATCCTGGCTAAGGCAGTGTCATCCTGTCTATAACGACGTCGGTCCTGTCAAGACAAACCTCTCCGGGCACTTCCTGCGAAGTGTTTTCTCTTCACTTATAAGAATCTTTTTCTTCCTCGCGACCAAGGTTCGTGCCGTAATCG
>JBARJI010000008.1:0-2335 GCA_049800195.1 Candidatus Acidiferrum sp. | reverse complement strand
CTCCCTGCGAGCCGCCATTTGCACCCTTGCCCGATGAGGTTGTGGTGTAAACTCTCTCATTCGCCGTGGTACAAAAACTCGGGCTGGTCACGCGGGGGTTGTTAATCTCAAGAGTATGAAGCTCTCGCGGGCATCGAAGGTTGGCGTATTCCTACTGACAGCTGGGGCGGTCACGCTCTTAGGCGTTGCCATCTGGCTTAAGACAACCCGCGAAATCTTGGCGGATTTTCCAATGCCTATGTATGCCGAGACGGTTAGCCGAAACTTTTCGGTTGACCATGACGGACCGCTTTACGAGATGAGGGTTCACTTCGGAAGTGCTGTTTCCGAGACGACGGCCAGGTGTCTGTTAGGCGCAACGAAATCCGACCGTTACCCCGATCTGGATTGCAGCAATATCACACCCGCGCTCAAGTTTTCTTGGGAACTGCGTCGAGACGGTCAGACTGGCGGGAGCGGGTCATCCGCGAACACGGGAACCGTCTTGACGAGAGATGGCGTGACCCAAGTGGCGATAGTCGCATTTCCCGCCCAGAAGAATCATCGATATGAGGTCACACTCAAATTTGAGAGAAATGCTGATAACGTGGGGATACCGCCGCCGAGAGTTCAGATCGAACTTGACTCCTTCGTCAAAGAAGACCTCTTTATTGTCGGCGCAATATTGGACACTCTTGCCGTCATACTGGGCTTGGTTGGACTTACCATGCTCGCGATCGATTTTGTCAGGGCAAGACTAAAACGAGACAGCGCCTGATAAGTCGTCTTACCGGTAACTTGGGTACCGGGACCCACTTTTCGGGTTTCCGCTGTTTATCAGGCATCTGGATTAACTTTCGAGTTGCCCGCAATCCATCCAGAGTCGATATCAAGCGCGGAGATCACTTCCTACAAGCAATGGACTGAGCTTCGTTCAGATAGGAACGGAAGGAACTTGGGTTGAGCGATGATATGTGTGCTGGGGACTGCGGCAAGCTACGGCCCGAAGTCGGCATTGGTGCTTGATGAGCCCGTCTACAAGCATGGGTCTGAGGTTGCGGATAGGTCAGTGATGACGTCTGCGCAGCAGCGCAGCGATCTCGATCAGGAAACTGCAAGAATTCGCGCCTCGGGCCGCGTTCTCCGGCTACAAGGAGGAAACCATGGCGAAGCGAGCGGAGAAGCGAGAGCGCAGATCGATGGTATTGCAGCCGGATGCGGCTGGCATCGATATCGGCGCAGAGGAGATTTTCGTCGCGGTACCACCGGATCGTGATGAGGAGTCGACGCGCAGATTCAGCAGCTTCACCCGCGACCTGCATGCACTTGCCGATTGGCTCGACCGGTGCCGGATTCAGACCGTGGCGATGGAGTCGACGGGGGTGTACTGGATCCCACTGTTTCAGATACTGGAGGAGCGCGGGTTCAAAGTTTATTTGGTCAATGCGCACTATCTGAAGAGTGTGCCCGGACGCAAGAGCGACGTATCCGACTGCCAGTGGATCCAATATCTGCACTCGGTAGGCTTGCTGCGGGCAAGCTTCCGTCCACCCGATGCGATCTGTGCCATTCGTACCCTGTGGAGGCACCGTGGCAGCCTTCTCGAGATGGCCGCCGAGCACATTCTGCACATGCAGAAGGCGCTCAGTCAGATGAACCTGCAACTCCACCATGTGCTCAACGATATTACCGGAACCAGTAGCCAAGCGATTCTCGATGCCATACTTTCGGGCAAGCGCGATCCTGTCGAACTGGCGCAACTCTGTCACAGTCGGGTGAAAAGCTCGCGGGACAAAGTGGCGCAGGCCCTCGTTGGGGACTACCGGCCGGAGCATCTGTTCACCCTGAAGCAGTCACTGGCGGGATACCGCTATTACCAGAAGCTGATCCTGGAGTTGGATCAGGAGACGGCACGTCTGATGCAGGCTCTTCCCAGCGCCATCGAGCATCCGATGCCACCACGCACCAAGGCTACGGCCTATCACCGGCAGGGCAACGATCCTCAGTTTGACCTGCGCAGTGAGCTTTACCGCATTGCCGGCGTCGATCTCACCGACATTCCCGGAGTTAGTGCAGCCACCGCGCAAGTTATCCTTACCGAGATCGGCACGGATTCAGCCGGTTCCGCCACGCCTCTGCCTTCGCCTCATGGCTTGGCCTCTGCCCGGAAAAACGAGTCAGCGGTGGCAAGATGCTGTCCTGTAAAACGCGCAAGGTAAAGCATCGCGCCGCTACTGCGCTCCGGATGGGCGCCAACTTGACCAGCCCGAGTTTTTGTACCACGGCGAATGAGAGAGTTTACACCACAACCTCATCGGGCAAGGGTGCAAATGGCGGCTCGCAGGGAGCCGTAGGC
>JBARJI010000007.1:0-78495 GCA_049800195.1 Candidatus Acidiferrum sp. | reverse complement strand
TCGCCTCGCTCGGACTTCCCGAGCTCACGGCTCATGGTTAGTTCAACCCGCCGAACCGCCGGATGCGGACCCGCATGTCCGGTCGTGTGGGAGGGGAGGACGGGCAACCGTCTCCCCTATCCCGATTCGCACAGCCCAACGCATTTCCATCGCATGCGGACTCCGCATGCGATGAATCCTGGCTGTGTTCTCGCTTTTAGTCTCAGTTGTAGGCGCCGGGCTTCAGCCCGGCTCTTTCTTTTTCCGTCTGTCCAATTCTCAAAACTAGCTCAAATCTAAATCTAAGGAGAAATCTATGTCCTCGCTTAATGCCAAGGACCGCCTATCCCTCTGTCTATTCACCTACGAAGATGGCCGCCGCTGCCGCACCCCGCGCATCCCCAGCCATCCTCACTTCTGCTTCTACCACGCCCAAAAAGAAGCCCAGGTCCAAGCCACCGCCTCTCTTGGCGATGACCTCGCCTACTTCTTCTCCGGCAACTATCTCTCCGCCTGCGATCTCAGCACCGCCCTCTCTCGCCTCATCCCCGCCGTCATCCGCGGCCAAGTCAAACCTAAACTCGCCCGCACCGTCGCCTACCTGTTCCAAACTCTCCTCCAATCCATCCATCTCTCCCAAGACGAATTCGTCAACGCCTTCGGCACCGACGGCTGGCGCAAAACCGTCCGCAACTCCGTCAACTCCAACCGCGACTACCTCTCCCCCGATGATGCCGAATCCGACCCCGACGATTCCGGCGATTCCGACGACGCCGAACCCGGCCAACCCGCGCCTCCCACCCCGCCCCCCTGCCAACCCGCCCAATCAACCCCGCCTCAATCCGTCCATTCCCAACCGCCCTCGCCACAACCCGTCGCTTCCGCGCCGGAACCGCCCCCGCCGCAACACTCCCCCGCGCCCGCACCAACTCCCGCCACACTCACGGCCCAACCACCCTCCTCCCCCAACCCCGCCACAACACAATCATCTCCACCCGACAACCAAACTCCGCCTGCCACTCCCCGTCCACGCTCTCAACCAGGCGCCCCAACCCGCGACCCCTACGCCGTCCATTACGGCCCCGAATACCGCCTCATAATCGACGGCAAACCCTGGTAAGCGCCCGTGTAGGGTCATCCTTCCGAGGAGGACCGCTTCCGAAGCCACCTCCCGTCATCCATCCTAAACCCAACAAAATCAACACATGCAGCCGCACCCGTAACCGCATGAATCTAAATTGCTTATTTCCCCCGTAAGTCCTTTATCTGCAACGCTTACAAAAAACCAGGGGGTGGGTAGCCGAAGAATTGTCCTGCAGTCATCGCTCTTAGAGATTATTTCGAGGCCGGTGCCGCCGTCGCGAACCCCAGCGCTTGCATCACGGCATCGTGTAACGCCGGCCGCACTTCGGCTATTTTGTGGTTCTCGCGCGTCGGATTCACGCGGTTCGTCAGCAGCACGACAAACACCTGCCGGTCCGGATCGATCCAAATCGAGGTGCCCGTAAAACCCGTGTGTCCAAAACTATGTGGGGAAAAGTAGTGTCCGCTCGAACTCCCCTCGGTTGGCACCACCCAGCCGAGCGTGCGCGTATCCTTTGCAAGCTCCTCTGGCGCGGTAAACTGCGCGATCGTCGCGCGCCGCAAAATCCTCTGGTGCCCATACACGCCGCCATTCAGCAGCATCTGGCAAAACGCCGCCAAATCCGGCGCCGTGCTGAACAACCCCGCGTGTCCGGAAACACCGCCCATGGCGTACGCATTTTCATCGTGTACTTCGCCCTGAATCAGCCTGTGGCGAAACCTCGCATCAAACTCCGTGGGCGCAATCGACGGCCAAAGTTTCTTCGGCGGCTTGTACATCGTGTTATTCATTCCGAGTGGCGTGAAAGTGTATTCTTTCGCGAGTTCGTCGAGCGTCTGTCCCGTCAAGCGCTCGATGATTTCGCCCATTAGAATGATTCCGAGATCGGAGTACACCATCTTCGTGCCCGGCTCGGATTCCAGCGGCTCCGCAAAAATCATGCGCAAGGTATCGTCCTTGCCTTTCGAGTTGCGCCAATACTCTTTGAATGGCGGCAGCCCCGACGTGTGCGTCAGCAGATGCCGCACCGTCACCATGTGGCGCCATTCCGGCTGTGGGCCGCTGGCCCACTCCGGCAAGTATCGTTCAATGGGCGCGTCCAGTTGCAGTGGAGAAGCAAAATCTCCCTCGACGAGTTTTTCCGCCAGCGTCGTCGTAACAATCACTTTGGTCAGCGACGCCAGGTCGTACATCGTGCCTAATTTCACCTGCGGCGATTTCGCGTCGTAGCTCAAGTTTCCAAAAGCGTGCAGCGCCACTTTGTCTTTGTAGCCCACCGCCAACGTCGCGCCGGGAAACGCTTTGTCCGCGATCGCCTTCTCGATGACGTCATAAGCAGGCTGGAGCTTCGCCTCCGCTCGCACTTCCATCGGCTCGAGCGTCATCGGATCGGCCGGCACTTCGATACCAAATCCCGCGTTCAAATCCGCGCCCGGAATTGTCACGGGCAAGCGCCCCCGCACTGGAATTTCGCCGAAGAGCGCGCGCGCCACGGAAATCTGCGCCACGTCGCTGATGCCAAACGCCGCAAGCCAAGTCTCCGCTTGCGGAAAGTGTTCGACAACGTAAGGGCTGCCAAATCCCACCGTGATCACCGGCTTCCCGTTCTTGTAAACTTTGTCCGCGAACGCTGCTTGCTCCGCAGGAACATCCACGTTGCCTTTGCGGTCGCTCACGCGCACAAAGAACGCGAGAATCGCGATGTCGTACGTGTCCGGCGCGGGCAGTTTCAGACTGTCCGCATTTACGAACCGAGTATCCGCGCGTAAAGTCGTCAGCGTATCCACGCGCGATCGCAGCTCGCGCTCCAGATCCGCGGCCGGATACGGTTCCGGATCGGCGTACAGTGCAACCAGCAGCGCCCGCGTAGGCTTCGTTCCATCCAGCGGCAAGCGATGCTGCGTGTCTCGCAGCAGCGTAACGCCGCGGTCCGAAATTCCCTGCGCTTCTTTTTGCCACTCCACCAGGCCAAACTTTTTGTTCAGCGCGTTTACATCCACGAGCCGCTCTTTGTAAAGGCCCAGGCGCGCTTTGGCCTCCAGAATCCGCCGCACTGATGCGTCGAGCCGCGCGCGCGAAATGCGTCCCGACTTCACCGCGTCCTTCAGCGCGTCGAACGCCGCGTCCGGAACCGGCGGCATAAGCAGCGCATCCGCTCCCGCGGCAAACGCCCGCACCGCCGCGTCGCCCGGCGCGTAGCGCACCGTGATTCCACCCATGTCCATCGCGTCGGTGATGACGAGTCCCTGATAGCCAAGCTCGTCGCGCAAAAGTCCCGTCAAAATATTCGAGGAAAGCGTTGCTGGCGTGTTCGGATCGGGCTCCAGCGCCGGAATAGAAAGATGCCCGGTCATGATGCTGTCCGCGCCGGCGGCAATCGCCGCGCGAAAGGGAACCAGCTCGAGGTGCTCGAGCCGCTCGCGGTCCGCGTGAATCACCGGCAGATTGATATGCGAATCTGCGGCCGTATCTCCGTGCCCCGGAAAATGTTTCGCCGTCGCCAGGCAGCCGTTTTCCTGCACGCCGCGCACAAACTCTGCCACGTACTCGGCCACCTTCTGCGGATCCTCGCCGTACGAACGTGTGTTGATAATCGGATTGTTCGGATTGTTGTTCACATCGGAATCTGGCGCGTAAATCCACTGAATACCCACGGCGCGGGCTTCGAGCGCCGTGATTTTTCCCATCGTGTAAGCATCCTTCGGATTTCCGGCGGCGGCCAGCGCCATCGCCGTCGGAAACGACGTTCCTTCATCCAAACGCATGGCCGTGCCGCGTTCGAAATCCGCGCCGAACAAAAGAGGCAGCTGCGATTTTGTTTGCAGTTGGTTGGTGAGAACCGCCGTCGGATACGCCTGGCTTTTCACAATTCCCAGCGGCGAACTCTCCGTGATGTTGATGAATCCACCGACGTGCAACGTTTCCACGTCGCGCATCATCTCTGCATAGGCGGGTGCGTCGGTGGGCGTGAAGCTTCCGTGAACCGTGGTAAAAAGAATCTGTCCGACTTTTTCGTCGAGCGTCATTTTGCGAAGCGTCGCCGCCACCCATCGCGCCGCCGCTGGAGATAGTTTTTGCAGGGGATGCGCGGCTGCCGCATTTTTCTTGGCGCCGGCCGCTTCTTTCGTCGAAGAGTTCGAGGAAGTCTTGCTCTGACTGCGCGTCGTGTGGGCCATAAGCAGAAGGAAAAAACAAAAAGGAATGAGCAGCCGAACGCTGGTACCGCGTCCTTTCATCAATTGTGGGTCTCCCGGTTGCCGCCCGGATGCTGCGCCTGTATATAACACACGCACTTCACGCTCACAACGCAGCGCCGCACGGAGCGTTCCAGAATATCATTGGTGACGCACAACGGGAGGAAAAGCTTGCCCAAAATTCGCGGCGGTCTCGCTGGAAGAATCGTGGTTTCGATTTGTTTGTCATTCATTCTTTGTCTTTCCGCGCACGCAACCGTAAGACATTCCAGACACTCGCGACGCGTCGCGCGCGTGCAAACGGGGCTCGACGTCCTCGAAGCCGAAAGATTCGCGCCTTTTCGCGGCAAACATGTCGGCTTGATCACGAATCACACCGGCCTCGACGCTCAGGGCCGCTCGACGATCGAAGTTTTGTTTCACGCGCCCGGCGTGCAACTCGTGGCGCTCTTCAGCCCCGAGCACGGCATCTCCGGACGCGCCGACGAAAAAGTCTCCTCCTCGAAGGACCCGACCACCGGCCTTCCGACCTACAGCTTATACGGCGAATCGCTGCGCCCCACCGACGAAATGCTTTCCGGCATCGATACGCTCGTTTTCGATATTCAAGATGCCGGCGTGCGCTTCTACACCTACACCGCCACCATGGCGTATGCGATGGAAGAAGCCGCCAAGCGCCACATCGCATTCTACGTTCTGGACCGGCCCAATCTTCTCGGCGGCGACATCATCGAAGGCCCCATGCTTGATTCCGACAAAACGAACTTCGTCGGATATTATCCGATCCCCGTTCGCTACGCGCTCACCATCGGCGAGCTCGCGCAGTATTTCAACGGTGAAAATCACATCGGCTGCGATTTGCACGTCGTCCTCATGAAAAACTGGCATCGCAACTATTTTTTTGAGAGCACCGGGATTCGCTGGGTGCCTCCTTCTCCGAATCTGCTCACGGTGAAAGGCTCGATTCTCTATCCGGGCATTGAAATTCTGCAAAGCGCGGGAGTGTCCGTGGGGCGCGGAACGGAAACGCCTTTCGAGGAATTTGGCGCGCCGTGGATCGACGGCACTGAAGTCGCCGACCAGTTGAACGCGCGGCATCTTCCAGGTGTGCGTTTTGCGGATCAGCCATTTATTCCGGTTTCCGGCCTGTACGCGGGCAAGCGATGCGGTGGCGTCGGCGTGCGCGTCACGGACCGCGCCACGGTTCGCTCGATGCGCGTGGGCCTGGAGATCGCCACGATTTTGCACAAGGTTTATCCCACGCAATTCCATACGGAAAAGTTGATCACCCTGCTCGGCAACGAGGACACGGTGAAGCAGCTCGAAGCCGGCGTCCCCCCGGAACAAATCGTCGAGAGTTGGTCCGCCTCTCTCGCGAGTTACGACGAGACGCGCCGCAAATATTTTCTGTACAAGTAGAGCGAGGATGGAGTCTGCCCATGACGGTAAAAAGTTTGTTCGCACTCGCATTTGTTTTGTTCGTCTGGAATACTCTCCCGAGCCACGCGCAAGAAATTGACGATGAGAATGTCCCCAGCGAAATCGGTATGGCCATGGAACTCGGCCCGTTCGCGCAATCGTACAGCATCGACGGGTCCGTGAATCCCTTCTACTTGAGAGGCGATTTTGATGGTGACGGCAAAGCGGATTATGCCATCCGAATCAAATCGAAGCGCGGCGGAGAGTTGGGGTTTGCGATATGGTTAAGCAGCCGAAAAAAGATCGTCGTTCTTGGCGCCGGAATCCCGTTCAAGGTTTCCGGGCAAGCCGCGACTAATTTAAAAGTTCTGAACACGTGGCAGGTGTACCCGAGGAGGCCCGTCGAACAAGGCGTAGCCTCTGGTCCACCTCCGCGTTTGATCGGCGAGGCGATCCTGGCTGGGAAGAGAGAAAGCGCCAGCGGCCTAATCTATTGGAACGGAAAATCCTTTGTGTGGTATCAGCAAGGCGATTGATGTTTAGGGCCAGCCGAACTATCCCGTCAGACGCAGCGAATATATATTCTTTACAAATGGGAAACGAACACCGGGCGCAAGAACGATGCTGGTCAGCCGCAAACGGCGATACTATGTGGCGAGGATGATTGTTTGCGGCTAGATAGTGACGAGGGTGGGAACTTATGTCTTACAAAGAGGCGATTAAGCAGGCGTCCAGGGACGAAGCCTTCAAGGCGACAGTCTACGCGATGAACACCTTGCTCATTCAAAAAGGCGCTTACCGAGAGAATGAGTTTCAGCAGCTGTTCACAGAATGGGTAAAAAAAGAGGAATCGAAGAAAACGCGTGCGCGCGACATCCGTCATTCATTGTCCCGGGGTGTCGGTCAGAGGCTTGCGTTCCATCGCTAGAAGAAGTTGTGCTAGAGTCACCGCATGCGAATCGTATCTTTGCTGCCTTCGGCGACGGAAATTTTGTTTGCGCTGGGCTTCGGCAAAGAAGTCGTCGGCGTGAGCCATGAGTGCGATTTTCCGCCGCAGGCGCGCACGAAGCGCGTGGTGATTCATTCGCGGCTGCCGCATGATGCGGCTCCCGCGGAGATCGATCGACTCGTGCGCGAATATGTGTCGCGTGGCGAAAGCCTGTATGCGGTGGACGCCGAGGCGCTACTGGAATTGGCGCCGGATTTAATCATCACGCAGGATTTGTGCCAGGTTTGCGCGGCTTCGCCGGACGATCTGGCGGCGACGCTTGCGCGTTTCCCGGAGCCACCGGAAGTGCTTTGCCTGAATCCACAGGACCTCGGCGACGTATGGCGGGACATTTTGTGGGTTGGCGAAGCGACTTGCCGGGGACATGAAGCGGAAACTCTGCTGAAGAAAATCGGTGCGCGAATCGGCGAACTCGAGGGCCAGCTTGAAGGTGTTGAGCATCGCCCGCGCGTTGCGATTCTTGAATGGCTCCAGCCGTTTTATGTGGCGGGGCATTGGGTGCCGGAAATGATCGAGATTGCAGGCGGAAAAGATGTGCTGGGGCGGAAGCGGACGCCATCGTTCCGCGTTTCCGCCGAGGACGTGATCGATGCCGCTCCGGAAATTCTCTTGATTGCGCAGTGCGGCTACAGCGCCAAGCAGGCCCGGGATGAATACTGCGCCATGACTTTCCCGGAAGAATGGACCGCGATTCCCGCCGTGCGCAACGGGCAAGTGTATGCGATGGATGCCAGCGGCTATTTTTCGCGTCCCGGTCCGCGCCTCGTCGCCGGAATCGAAGCGCTGGCCAAAATCCTGCATCCGGGCGTTTCTGTCAGTCCGGAGGCGGACGGCGTTGCCATACCCATCGCTTCGCCAGTCACGACTATTTCTTCGTCTCTTCGCGCCTCGGCGTAAAAGCGTCCCGGCCTGCGTGGGCTCTGAATCCCGTGCTGCTCGCCGCATCGATTTGTCATAAGGCAATTCTTGATCACGCCCCGTGGAGGGCGACGCGGAAGTTGTGGTAAGTTACATGTAACCCGTGAGGCGGGCCAACATGGGAACAAAGAATCGGCCGAACTCGTCACGCGATAAGGTAAGGGCGCATCGTCGCCGCTTGCGCAAGCAAGGTTTTCGGCCGATACAGATTTGGGTGCCCGATCCGCGTTCGCCGGTATTTGCGGCGGAGGCCCGCAGACAGTCCCTCGCCGTCGCCAAGAGCCCTCACGCCAAGCGGGACCAGGACTTTATCGACGAGATCTCCGATCCGGACGCGGCATGAAACGGGGAGAGGTTTGGACAGTCGCAGGCGGCGCGGATTATTCCGGGAAGCCGCGGCCGGTGGTAATCCTGCAAGACGACCGTTTCGACCGGACGGACTCTGTTACTGTGTGCGCGTTCACGACGGACCCGACGGAGGCGCCGCTGTTCCGGCTCCTGATCAAGCCGAGCGAAAGCAACGGATTACGAGCGGAATGCCGGTTGATGGTCGATAAGGTCACCACGGTTCCGAAAACAAAACTTGGGACCCGCGTTGGCCGGCTTGCGAACAAGGATATGCTCCGTCTGAATCGCGCGGTGCTGGTCTTTCTGGGCATTGCCGCTCCGCTCGGCGAATAGCGCTCACAATCGTCACCAAGCGAGTAAAGCGACAGCATCTCGGGCCGGACAGGCTGCTAGACTCTCGCAACACGCACGCCTGTTCTTCAGAACAGTTGACATCTCTCGTGTTTATATATAAGAATCCTATACATAGGGAGACGGATTATGATCGCTCCAGGAATCAAGCGCGGGACGGCGGAACTGGCGGTGCTGAGCGTGCTCGAAGAAGGACCGCTACACGGCTATGAAATGGCGCGGCGCATCGAAGAGCAAACGCAGGGCTCGCTGCGGTTTACGCTGGCGTCGTTGTATCCGCTGCTTTACCGGCTGGAAAAGCGCGGCTGGGTGCGCGGCGCGTGGGAAACGAGCCAGACGGGGCGGCGACGGCGCTGCTACCGGCTTACATCGCAAGGGAGGAAAAAACTTTCGCCGATTCGTGCAGAGTGGGCGGAACTTTTTCGCGCGTTGAAGCGGCTCACCAAGGTGTCGCATGCCTGATTGGAACGCACTCGTCCGCGAACAGCTCGCTGGACTTTATCTTAACCAGGATGAGAGGGGCGAAGTCATCGCGGAACTCGCGGCTCATCTGGAGGAAAGTTTTGAGGAGTTACGCCGGCAAGGATTGGCGGAAGAGGCCGCCGTCGCCCGCACTCTGTTGCAGGTGAAGGATTGGCAAGACCTTCGGCGGAAAATTCAGACTGCAAGAAGGAAGGAGAACATCATGTCGGATCGCGTCAGGCAGATTTGGCTTCCGGGGATGGCGACCTTATTCTTGTCGACGATGCTTCTCGCGGTGACTGAGATTTACGGTCCCAAGCCCTGGATTATTTCCTGGGGCCATCCTCCTGTCGAATTAATTTATATTCCCTGGCTGTTTTGCTTACCCTTTGTCGGAGCGGTGGGCGCCTATCTTTCCTATCACGCGGGCGGTTCCGGGCGAGCGATCTTTCTCTCGACGATTTTTTCTGCTCTGCCGTTTCTTGCATCGATCGTGGTGGTCCTCCCTGTCAGCTTGATCTTCGACCACTATATCGCGCACAGCATTGCGCCGATGGCTCTGGTATTGGCTCTGCTCGGTTGGTCTTGATTCCGATAGCGGCTCTTCTTGCGGGTGGCCTGCCTGCGCAACTTCTGCTTATGCGCGGTCTAGCCTCTCGCCGCATCGCCAGCCGCTGAATTTTTCCGGCTCCAATGGCGATAGAAGGGGAGGCCGGCGAGGATCAGGAGAAGGCCGAGGGAGGAGCGGCCGGGGCGGTCGAGCCAAATGTTGAAGGTGAGGGCGAGGGCGCCGGCTACGAAGAGGGCGGGAACCCAGGGATAGCCCCAGCAGCGATAGGGGCGGGGCATATTGGGTTCGGTGTAGCGCAGGCGGAAGAGGGCGACTACGGCGAAGCCGTAAAAAATCCAGCCGGCGAAGATGAAAAGATTGGTGAGTTCTTCGAACGTGCCCGTGAGCGCCATGAGGCTTGCCAAGACGCATTGAAAAATCAGCGAGCGTGCGGGCGTGCGGTATTTGGGATGAACGCCGTCGACGATTTTGAAGAAGATGCCGTCGCGGGCCATGGCATAGGCGGGGCGTGCGCCGCTCAAAACCGAGGAGTTCATCGAGCCGAGCGCGCTGATGACCATGGCGACAGTGATCCACGCGGCAGCGATGGGACCGGCGATGTGCATGACTACGTCCGAAGCGATGTGCGGCGAAACGGCCACCGCCGAAAAGGGAAGTACCTTGAGGCACGCGGCGCTAAACAGAAGATAGATGATGGCGACGAGAGCGACGCCGCCAACCATGGCGCGCGGAAAATTGCGCTGCGGATCTTTTACTTCCGAGCCTACGAGATTCAGATCTTCCCATCCGTCATAAGCCCAGAGAGCGGCGGCGAGCGCGGCTAGAAACGCGCTGAGGACGCCGCCGTTCAGCGCATGCGGCCAAAGAGGATCGGGAGCGCGCGGCGGGCCCGCAGGCGCGAAGAACGCCACGGCAATCACAATCACCACGGAGATAATTTTGATGGCGGTCAGAAAAACCTGGACCGCGCCGCCGAGGCGCACGCCAAGATAATTGATGGCGGTCACGGCCACGATCCAAAGAACGGCGAGCGGCTGCGCCCAGGTGAAAACGAAATCGTAGGGCTTGATCCAACCGGTTAAACCGGGAATGGCGATGTGAAGCGTGAAAATCGGGACGGCGACGACGGGGAGAAGAAAACTCATGAAGCGCATCAGACCGGCGGCAATGGAGGAGAGGGAACTGGGGCGGCCGACGATGGCGTGCATCCAGCCGAAGAGAAATCCCCACGCAGGGCCGAAAGCGCGGCGGAGATAGGCGTACTCGCCGCCGGCTTCGGGAATGGCGGCGCCAAGTTCCGCAAAAGAAAGCGCGCCGAAAAGAGAGAGGATGGCGCCGACGATCCACGCGGCAAAAACGATGGAGACGGTGCGGCCTTCGCGGGCCATTTCGGCGGGCTTGAGGAAGATGCCCGTGCCGATCATGGTGCCGACGACGATGGCGCCGGAAGCCCAGGCGCCGAGGCCGCGGACGAGGTCTAGTCGTTTTTCTGGCATGATCCCCCGATCAAGAGTCTGATCGAACTTCAGCGTTGGCACAGAAGGGCACGATATATGGTGCCCCTACAGGTTCATGCACGATATACCGTGGCGCGCCAAGCGCGTGCGTGAAAATTTCATGTGGACGCGGCTTCATTATTTAGCATGCGGCTCACGACGCTTCCGACCGCGAAGGTCACGACGGAGCCAATTAAGACGTACCACGTAAACGCCACATCCGTATAGCGCCAAACGCAGAGGATGGTGGCGAGGCCAAGGAACATGCCCGTTAGAGCGCCAGCGGCGGTGGCTTTGCGGTCGAGCGTTCCGATAAGAAAAAGGCCGAGCAAACTGCCGAAGGGCAGAGAAGCCACGGTGAGGCCGGCTTCGAGGAGCGGGCCCCAGTTTACAAAACCGAAGGCCATGAGAATGAGGCCCCAGACGAGCGTCATGCGGCGCGAGAGGCGGAGGAATTTCACGGAGTCCGCGGAACGCCCGCGCAATTTGGAAAAATCGAGGACGCTGGATGCGGCCAGAGAATTGAGGGAGCCGCTGGCGTTGGACATGGCGACGGCGACGATGGACGCGAGAAGAAGGCCTGCGAGGCCCGTGGGCATTTCGCGGACAAGAAAAAGGGGAAGGATGCTGTCGGTGCGAGCGCCCGGCGCGAGGAGCGGGGTGTGCCGCGTAAAGACGTAGAGCAAAACGCCGACCAAAAGAAAAATGGTGAATTGGACGAGGATGATGACGCCGCTGGCGAGGAGGGCGCGGCGGCTGTCCTTTTCATTGCGGGCGGCGAGGAGCCTTTGCACGATGGTTTGATCGGTGCCGTGGCTGGCCATGGTGAGGAACGCGCCGCCGATCAAGCCGGACCAGAAAGTGTATTTCGTCGTCAGGTCAAACGTAAAATCGAAAACCTGCAATTTGTGTCCGGAGGCGGCGGCGACCTGCGCGACTTCGGTCCATCCGCCGGGAATGCGGTGAAGCAGAATCCAAAACGTGATGGCGCTGCCGGAAAGATAGAGGAGGAGTTGCGCAACGTCGGTCCAGATGACGGCGGTCATGCCGCCTTCGAACGTGTAAAGAATGGTGAGGGCGATGACGATGACGACGGCCAAATGCTCGGAGGTTCCGAGGACCACGCTGACGACGAGAGCGATGGCGGAAACGCGGACGCCTTCCGCGATGGCGCGCGTTATGAGAAAAGTGCTGGCGGCGACGGCGCGCATTCTTTGGCCGAAACGTTTTTCGATGAGCGCGTAAGCGGTGAGAAATTGTCCGCGAAAGTAGCCGGGAAGAAGAAGAAAAACGATGACGATGCGGCCGATCAAATAGCCGATGACCAATTGAACGAAAGTCATGTTGCCGCCGTAGGCGATGGCGGGAGTTCCGATAATGGTGAGGGTGGAGGTTTCCGTGGCGACGATAGAGAGAGCGAGGGCCCACCACGGAGCGGTTTTGCCGCCGAGAAAGTAATCGAGGCTGACGGCTTCGCGATCCGCGCCTGCAAGTTCCTTTTTGCTGCGGCGGAAACGCATGCCGAGGGCCGTGACGCCGAGAAGATAGGCGATGACGATGGCCAGATCGAGCGGGTGAATGCGCATTAGTGGTTTGCGGCGGCTCCGCGGATTTGCTGGGCGCGCTCGTTTGCGTGCTTCATTGTGATCGGCTCATGCGAGATGGCATCCTCGTTGCGCGCACGGAACCGCGCAAAAAGTGAACCGAGAATAGTGGCAGGCCGGACGCAGGTCAAGAAATCAGTGCGTTGGCGGAAATCTACGCGACGGCGGAAATCAGCGCAACGGGAGAGGGCGAGGCCGGCGCTTTGGACGTTCCAGTTTCCATATTAACGGTGGGGCGCACTTTTGCGCACTTCTTTGCGGGCCGGAAATGCATTGATCGCCTTTCTCGCTTATGCTTTTTAGATGCGCTTTGTTTTGGGGTTTGATGGCGGCGGGACAAAGACCGACTGCGTCCTGATGGACGAGTCCGGGAAAATTCTGGCACGAACGCAGGCGGGGCCGTCGAATCCGCTGCGCGTGGGATTTGGCGCGGCGATTTCCTCGATTCGCGAAGCGGCGCGGCAGGCGATTGCGCTCGCCAAAGTGGGCGGAAATTCGCCGGCGGGCGCGCTTTGCGCGGGTCTTGCGGGAGCGGGGCCTGCCGAATCGGCGGAAAAAATTCGCGCGCTGCTGACGGCGGAATTTCCGGAATCGAAGCTGCAGGTTTGCACCGATCTCGATCTCGCGTTGGCAGCGGCGGGCGACGGGCCGGCGATTGTGCTGCTGGCAGGGACGGGTTCGTTTGCCGTCGGGCGGAACGCGGCGGGCCAAACGGCGCGCGCGGGCGGATATGGCTCGCAAATCGGAGATGAGGGCAGCGCGTACGACATCGGACGGCGCGCGGTGCTCACGGCGATGCACGAATACGACCGCACCGGGACAGATGCGCTGCTTGGCCAGAGACTGCTGCGCGAGTTGTGTTGTGCAAACTGGCCCGAGGTGCAAGCGCGGGCGCAGGCGGCTTCGGACGAAGTTTTTCCGCGACTGTTTTCGGTGGTGGCCACGCTGGCGGACACCAATGACTCGACGGCGCAAGGCATCCTTCGCGCGGCTTCGTTTGACCTGGCGGCGCTGGCGCAAAATCTTGCGGAGCGATTGCAATTGCGCGGAACACCATTTTTCATTGCGAAGACGGGCGGAATGATCGGGCGGTGCAGGTTCCTCGAGACGGAGCTGGACGAATTGCTGCGCATCTCGTTTCCACAGGCTGAAATTGGCGTGCTGCGTGTTTCTCCCGCGGAAGCCGCGGCACGGCTGGCATTGCAGATACTCCGTTCGGACGGCGCAACGGGCGAAGGTTTGCCGGGCGGGAACCCAGCGGAGAAATGAAATGGCGGAGGCGGGAAAAAACCTGGAACGCGCGCTGGCGGCGACTGGCGATGAGCTGACGGCTTTACTGCATCATCCCGACGCGGAAGTCCTGCTGGCGCTGCTCGATAATCCTGCGCTCGAGGAAACGCAGCTTTGCATCCTGCTGGAACGGAAAAATCTCCCGGCGGAAATTCTCGAAGAGGTGGCGGGGCGCAAGCCGCTGCTGAAAAATTACCGCGTCAAACGCGCGCTGGCGTTTCACCCGCGCACGCCGCGGCTGGTCACGCTGCGGCTGCTGCGAGATCTTTATCTGATGGATCTCGTGCAGCTCACGCTCTTGCCGGGAATTCCCACGGAACTAAAACGGAATGCGGAGGACCAATTGGTTGCGCGGCTGCCGCAATTGCCGCTGGGACAGAAAATCACGCTGGCGCGGCGCGGCCCAGCCCGTTTGGCGGGGGCCTTGCTGGCGGAAGGACATGCGCAGGTCGTGGCCATCGTTTTGGACAACGCGTATTTGACGGAAGCGCAAGTGTTGCGAGCGCTGGCGCGCGAGAAACTTCCGCCGGTAGTGGTGCGCTCCATCGCGCAACATCGCAAGTGGTCGATCACCTACAATGTGCGGCTGGCGCTGGTGCGGCATCCTTCATCGCCGCTGGCCACTGTGCTCGCGTACTTGCCCGAGCTGACGGTTTCCGATTTGCGCGAGTTGGCCTCGCCCGGAATCGTTTCGGAGAGCTTGCGAAAGTATCTTCAGGCGGAGGTCCAACGAAGGATTCGCGCGGGAGAGAAAGCAGGACTAAAAGGAAATACGGCTGAGCCACCTTCCGCGTCCGATCAGGACTGAGCAGCGTCCTTCACCAGTTTGGTTTTCGAGAAGCAATAAAAATTTGGTTGCGGCGGGACTCTCAACGTGGCCCGTATTATCCCCGTTGGCGGGAACAAAACATTTGTTTCCGGCGTCGTATGGGAGTGCTCGCGGCAGGGGTATGCTTAAAACGATCTGGCGGCGAGATCGACGTGGCGCCGCACCTTGGAATCCTTGGCAGGGGGGTTCACCAGGTTCATGGGCAGTGGGGACCAGTCGTCGCGGCGTCCCGGGCGACGTGCGCCGCGCTATTCGTTTCGCGCCAACCTCGACATCGAATGGGGTTCCGCAATTCTGCGCGCCAAAACGCGCGACATCAGCTCCAACGGGATGTTCATCGAGTCGGCCGATCCTTTGTGGATTGGAGCGGGATTCACGGCGCATTTGGCGCTGGAGCGGCCGGTCAAAGTAAATTGTTCCGTCAAGCGCGTCGAGCCGGGACGCGGGATGGGCGTCACGGTGACGCTTTCCGAAGAGCAGCACGAGCAACGGTACCAAGATCTTCTTGCTTCTCTCTCCAACACAGGTTCGTAAGCTCGTCTTATACTATGCTTGCCGCGGCGGGGCCCGGTGTGCGGGCCGCGTGTTTTGCGAGATTGTGGCTGGCCCTCTCGATGCGAACGACGAGGCGCTCGAAAGGGCGTTTGAGGTCGCATGACCAGATGCGTTGATTGCGGTTCACCGCGCACGGCGGACCAATGTCCCTCGTGCGGGCTGACTTCGCTGGCCGCGGAGCTGTTGTTCAGGCGGCGGTTAGTGGCGCGAACCGCGTTCTTTCTTGTTGGCTCGCTGGCGTTTCCTTACGTGAGCCAGATTTTTCCTCCGCTGGATCTGGATTTGATGCTGGTTTTCTTCGGGTTGCTGTTTTTTCTGGCGCTGACGATGGCCGTCATCCTGGAAAGCCGGGCGCGGCAGCACAAGGATCTCGAGGTGCTGAAGCGTATCTACGCCGGATTCATTCCGCTGCCCTGGATTCTCGCGGGGGCGCTTTTCGTCAATGGACGGCTCGATTCGCAGAAAAACCTGACGTATCACCCGACCGTGGTCGTCAGTAAATTCAACATGAAAGGGATTGTGCGAGGGAGCCGGCGATTGCTGGTGCGTTCGTGGAGGCCGGGGCAGAAGGTCGAGCGACTGGCGGTGGACTTGGATGATTTTGACCGGTTTCAGGATGGAGACACGGTGATGGTGGCGGTCGAGCCGGGAGCGCTGGGGATTCCGTGGTATTACGGGGTGTACCGGCGGTGAGCGCGGAATCGCAGCGTCAAAAAAGAGCCGGGCTGAAGCTGTGCCGCTGGCAGGTGCGAAGAACACAGGCTCAAGCCTGTGCCACAGGAAAGTATCTGCCAGCGATTCAGTAGGCGATCTTGCCGTTGGGCTTTAGCGGCAATTCAATGTCGAGGTAGTGGCCGTTTTTGCCGAAGCGGAAACGAATGCGCTCGACGAGGCCGGCGTCGCGTTCTTTCCATTCGGAGGTTTCGATGGGGTCGCTCGGCAAGTCGGAAAGAGACCATTCGACGTTGTCGCCCTGCGGCTTTACGGTTTGCGGATCGACTTCGTAAACTTCCTGTTCCTTGATATCGAGCACCAGAAAACGCTTCCAAAGCTTTATCAGCAGCACGTTGTGTTTTTCGGCGTGATAAATGTTCCACGCCTGCGGCTCCGCGTCGTTGAATCGCACAATCGCGAATTGCACGGGCTTCCACGTTAGCTTCTCGGCCGTCGCATTCGCAAATACCGAAGTCGAGCTAAGAGCCGTTAGCAAGACCATGGTGAAGAATCGCATCACGATTTACTCACTCGACGCCGCTGCAAGCCAAAGGAAGGCCATCAACGCGGACATCCCACACGCAGGCCAGCGCAATTTTCCCTTGCCAATCAGGCCGCCTACCAAACCCATCGTCCCGGTCAGAAGACCGAACCCATAGAAGCGGAGGACGAATGGGTCGTAGTAAGGGAAACCTCCCACTACTCGCGCCCAGACGAATAATACCAGCCACAGGACAAAAGAAACCACAGCGAAGCAGAACGCGCAGATCGCGGTGTAGCTGCGCCAAGCGGGTGGAGAAATCCGAGGTGAAGCCTGGAGCCAACGGCGAAGCGCCCAGCAGAAAACGCCTGCCTGTAAAACGAACACCACGTAAGGAAAAACAAATGTAGCCAACCGGCCTAGCATGTTGATGCAATCCCTTGCGCCGTCTGCGAGTCGAGGAGCGTCAAGCGGGTACTTCGCTGAAGGATTTGTCGAGGAGGCGGATGGCTTCATCGACGTCGGGTTTGGTGGTGTTGAGCATGGGAGCGAGGCGGAGGACGTTGCCCATGAGGCCGCCTTTGCCGATGAGGAGGCCGTTGTCGCGGGCGCGTTCCATGACTTGCGTGGTTTGCGAGGGAGCGGGCTCTTTGGTTTTGCGGTCTTTGACCAGCTCGAGAGCTTGCATGAGTCCCATGCCGCGGACGTCTCCGATGAGCGGGTATTTTTGTTGGAGTTCTTCAAGCTTGGCGCGGAAGTAGTTGCCGACGGTGTGAGCGTTTTCGCGGAGATCTTCTTCTTCGATCAATTCGATGGTGGCGCGAGCGGCGGCGCAGGTAACCGGATTGCCGCCGAAGGTGGCGATGTTCAGGCCTTGAAAGCCGGCGGCGATTTCGGGAGTGGTGACGGTCAGGCCCACAGGAACGCCGTTAGCCATTCCTTTGGCGCTGGTGATGATGTCCGGCGTGACTTCCCACTGCTCGATACCGAACCATTTTTTGCCGGTGCGGCCCCAGCCGGTCTGTACTTCGTCGGAGATAAAGAGGCCGCCGTATTTTTTGACGATATTGAAAACGATTTTGAAATATTCCTTGGGCGGGGTGATGAAGCCGCCGACGCCTTGGATGGGCTCGGCAATGAAGGCGGCGATGCTGCCGCTGGTGCCCGTTTGGATGAGGTTTTCGACGTCGCCGGCGCAGGCCACTTCGCATTCGGGATATTTGAGGTGCAGCGGGCAGCGATAGCAATAGGGATTGATGGCGTGCGAGATGCCGACGCTGATCACGGCGGCTTTGCGATAAGGCGCGTGAGCGGTGACGGATTTCATGAGCGAAGAGCCGCCGGAATAAGCGTGGCGCAGCGCAACGATGTCATAACTGCCGGTTGCCATGCGTGCGATGAGGATGGCGGCTTCGTCGGCTTCGCTGCCGGAGCTGGTGAAGAAACTCGACGACAAATTGCCAGGCGTGATTTGCGCGACTTTTTCAGCGAGCGCGACGATTTGCTCATTGGGATAAAGCGTGGAGAGATGCTGGAGCTTGTTGACTTGGGCGTTGATCTTGCTCGTGACTTTGGGATTGCAGTGGCCGACGGAGACGGTCAGGATGCCGCCGAAAAAATCTAGATATTTGCGGCCTTCGATGTCCCAGACGTGCTGCATCTCGGCGTGATCGGCGACGAGGGGATGCTGGTAATAATTGGTGACAGAGGGCCAGATATATTTTTTGTGCTTGGCGACGATTTCTTCGCTGCGCGATGACGTCGATGGAATGGGCTTTGCGGGGGTGGTCATGTGCGGTTCCTAGAGGTTAGATTTGCGCTGTTCGAGTGTACGATGCGGGGAAACTCGCGGCAAGCACAGGTCACCTTCGTTCTATACAGAGCGAGAATGGCTCCTCTGTCCGCGAGCAGAGTCCTAACCCATTAGTCTCACTCTGCATCAAAAGCGACGAGTTTCAGAAGAGAATGCGCGTCAACGCGTGTAGACGAGAGATGGCGAACATGAAGATTGCAGTGGTTCCCAAGGCGGGAGCGGAATTTCGCGTGGTGTTGACCATGTAAAGAGGAATGCAAGCGACGAAACCATGCGCGGTTGCGCGGCGCGCGGATTTCCCGTTAAATGCGGCAGGCTCTATTTGGAGAGGAAGATATGAGGATCAACATCCGAAAAGAAAAGCCCACCGCATGGGCAATCCGCAAGAGCGAGACAAAATATCGCTGGATGCTGCCGTTTGTCGCGCTGGAGTGCATGTGGGAGTGGGTCGCGTACGCGTTGAGCCGGTGGTCGTTTTTGGAAGTGCTGGATTACCTGGAAACCTTCAGCGTGCTGATCGCCGTGATTTTTTATTTTTCGGAATCCGGCGACCGCGTCAAGCAGAGGCACTATCAAGCGTGGCAAGTGGTGAACACTTCGCAAGGAAAAGGCGGAAGCGGCGGAAGAATCGAAGCGCTGCAGGAATTGAATGCGGACCGGGTCGCGCTCGTGGGCGTGGATGTTTCCGGCGCGTTCCTGCAGGGCATTCGTCTGGAGAAAGCACGTCTATTGCGGGCGAATTTTTCTTCGGCGGACGTGCGCGACGGCAAGTTTATGGCGGCGGACTTCACGCTCTCGGATTTGCGCTGGACTAATTTTCGTCGAGGGGATCTTTCGCGAGCTTCGTTCGAAGGAGCAAATCTAGACAATAGCGATTTAACCAACGCGGAGCTGGCGGGAGCGGACTTTACGGATGCCAGCCTGGCGAACGCGGATTTGAGCAGAGCGGACCTGAACGGGTTTCATTGGGAACACATCGCAAATCTGAACAAAGCAAATATTTTCGGGGTAAAGAATGCGCCGGCAGGATTCGTGGACTGGGCACTGAAGCATGGGGCGCTGCAGCAGGATGAAGGCGCAACACAGCCCGGCCAGGCGCACTGATGATTCCGCAATGACGATTCGAACGTCGAACCCAAACGACCACCAAATGATTTGGGGAATCCTTGAACCGGTGATTCGGGGCGGGGATGCGTACACTTTGCCCACGGAGATGAGCCGCGAGGATGCGCTTGCGTACTGGATGTCGGCCGGGCACGAGGTATTTGTGGCGGAAGAAAATGGGGAAATTCTCGGGACGTATTATTTGCGGGCGAATCAGAAGGGCGGGGGAGCGCACGTCGCGAATTGCGGTTATGTGACGGCGCCGTGGGCGACGGGCCGCGGCGTAGCGCGAGCCATGTGCCAGCATTCGCTGGAGCGGGCCAAGGCGCGGGAGTTTCGCGCGATGCAGTTTAATTTCGTGGTGAGCAGCAACGGACGCGCGGTGCGGTTGTGGCAGAGCATGGGATTTGACATTGTGGGCCGGCTTCCGGGAGCGTTCTTGCACCCCACGCTGGGCGCAGTGGATGCGCTGGTGATGTACCGGCAATTGTAAATCGCGGGCCGGAAGCAGCCGGAATCTTGAGGGTAAGAGCGCGCGGAAGCGGGACGCAGCATTGCCTGCGTATCCTGCGTATAATGTCGCGGCATGGATTCGCACACCTCGTATACCAAGCGAACTTTCCGGATGCTTAGGCGCGTGTTTCCGCGCTGCGGCATGGTTTCGCAAGCCATCGCGTTTAATTTGTTCCTCGCTTTTTTCCCGACTCTGCTTATCGTGGTGGGCTTTGCAACGGGCAGCATCGGCGGGCGCACGAACCTGTTCGATATGATCCGGGATCTTACGGAGTTTTTGCCGCCGGGGAGCAAGGACATCGTGTCCGAATTCCTGGTGAAGCGCGGGCCAGAGGCGTGGAAACTGGCGCTGGTTGGATGGACGGGAACGCTGCTGGCAGGTTCGCAAGTGATGCGATTGCTGATGGAAGGAATCCATCGAATTTACGGAGACGAGCAGCAACCGGGATTTCTGCAACGCCAGCTTCGCGGATTGGTGTTGCTGCTGCTGACGATTGCCCCGCTGCTCGCGGCGGCGATACTGGGCGTGCTTGGGCGGCCGTTGCGGCACTGGCTGGCCCACGAAGTCGGCTCGCGGGAACACTTACAAGAATGGTGGGCTTTTTTCTTTCCCGCCGCGGCGATCGTGTTGGCCATGCTGGCGCTGACGGTGATCTACCGGGTAGCGCGTCCAAGCGAGGAAAGCTTGAGAAACGTTTTGCCCGGAGCGATGGTGGCCACGTCGCTGTGGTGGCTGGTGAACGTGATATTCGGATTTTATGTGCGGCGCGTGCCGTATAGCGTGGTGTATGGAGGGCTTGCGGCGGTGATTGGATTGATGATTTGGATGCAGCTTTCCGCAGTGATCGTATTTTTGGGCGCAGCGTGGAACGCGGAGCTGGCAGAGAGCCGCCGGGAAGCGGGGCCTTTGTTGGAGGACGTAGTTGCGCAACAAAACTGAGCAACTGGTTCGCGTGGAGTGCTATTCGGGGCATAAGGCCGAGGAGCGGCCTGTGCGCATCGTGTTCGAAGAGCAGACCTTGGACATTGCGGAGGTGGAAGACCGCTGGTACTCGCCGGGCGCGACCTACTTTCGCGTGCTTGCGGAGAATGGAGACCGTTACGTTCTGCGGCACGAAGACGCGCAGGATGTGTGGAGTTTGACGGCGTTCCGCGCGGCTGGCAAACGCGTTGACACAAAAATTAACGAAAGCGTATAGTCATCTCGCAAGTGCGGTCCTTGGGTTCCCTCGTGGTGCCGGCTGCCCAATGAGCCGGCGGTGCCTGCGGATACGGATCAGACAAGGAAAGGGATGTCCTACCTACCGGAGTTCCCGTTGGCGCGCCTCTCGATGTGTGCTCTCGTGCTGGTGTGGCTGAATTGCGCGAGCGGTCCGGCGCAGGCGCAAACACCGCCTCCGGCACCGCCTGCCGCTCCGGCCGCGAGTCCTGCCGCGCAAATGCCCGCGGAACCAGCGAAACCGCAACCGCCAAGTTCTGACGACAACGCGGAACTCACAAGCCGCGATACGGCTCCGACATTCAAGGTGCGCGTAAACCTTGTGCTGGTGCGGGTGGTGGTGCGCGATCAGCAGGGGCGCGTCGTGCCGAATTTGCACAAGGAAGATTTTCAGCTGACCGACAACCGCAAGCCGCAGATGATCTCGACATTCAGTGTGGAGACGCCAGAATCGCATTTGATTGCGACCACGGCCGCAGCTGATGCAAACGCTGGACCCGATGCGACGGCCGTGAAAGCAGCCGCGGCCGCGTTGCCGCAGCGGTTTGTCTCCGTCGTATTTGACGATGAGCACCTCACCATGTCCGACGCCATGTTTGTGCGAAACGCGGCAAGCAAATTTTTTGACTCGCTGGCGGCTTCCGATCGAATAGGCATCTACTCGACGTCAGGGCAAACCACGCAGGAGTTCACGAGCGACCGCGAGCTCTTGCGTAAGACACTGATGCGCATCACCCCGCGCTCGCTCACGGGTGGCACGCACGATTGTCCGGACATCAGCTACTACCAGGCCGACTTAATCCAGAACGAACACGATACGCAGGCTTTGGCTATCGGAACGGAGGACGCGGTGCAATGCGCGTTTCAAGGAGACGAGACGCAGCAGGCCGCAGCGCGCTCCATGGCGATGTCGACGGCGGTGATGGTGGTTGGGCGAGAAGATTCGTGGACGGAATATGCTTACCGGCACATGGAAGAGGTTATGAGGCGGCTGGCAACGATGCCGGGACAGCGGATCATGGTTTTCGTCTCGCCGGGGTTCATACTGTCGACGTTGGAGCTGGAAGTGAGCGACTTGGTGGACCGCGCGACCAAGTCCAACATCGTTATCAATACGATCGATGCGCGGGGAT
Source organism: Candidatus Acidiferrum sp. (assembly GCA_049800195.1). Classification (GTDB taxonomy): domain Bacteria; phylum Acidobacteriota; class Terriglobia; order Acidiferrales; family UBA7541; genus Acidiferrum. Next base: position 56,409 of record JBARJI010000007.1, on the reverse strand, counting down.
TGTACACGCCGGACATGGGAGACATCGGCGACCCCTATAGGGACCCGCCTCAAATTGCAGCCTACAAGAATTCGTACCGTCTCGCTGCTCAATCGGCGCAGGACATCGTAATGGCGGAGCTGGCCGACGGAACTGGCGGAACGTTTTTTCACAACCGAAACGACATTGATGAGGGCTTGCGCGAGGCAGGAGCGGCACCGGCGTTGACTTATCTGCTGGGATTCTCGCCGCAAAACCTGAAGCTCGACGGGAGCCTGCACACCTTGAAGGTGTCGTTCGTGCACAAGACCAATTATAAAATACAGGCGAGGCACGCGTATTTCGCGCCGCGGCACGTCACCGACCCCGCCGAGGAGGCCAAGCAGGAAATTCAGGAAGCGCTTTTTTCTCAGGACGAGATTCGCGACCTGCCGGTGGATTTTCACACGCAGTTTTTCAAGATGAGCAGCGAGCAAGCGCGGCTGGCGGTGATCACGCACGTGGATATCAAAGGCGTGCATTTCCGGAAAGCTGAAGGACGCACGCGAGACGACCTAACAGTGGCAACGGCGATCTTCGATGAGAACGGGAATTACGTCATAGGCGGAGAAAAAATCATAGAGATGAAGCTTTTGGACCCAACGTACGACCGGCTGATGCGGTCGGGCCTCAATTTGAAAAGCAGCTTCGACGTGAAGCCCGGCAGTTATCTGGTGAGACAGGTCGTGCGTGACTCGGAGGGAGCACAGCTAGCGGCGCGTAACGGCGCCGTAGTCATACCGGATTGATGGGGGAGCAAATGAGCACAAGAAAGAACCATGGGCTGAAAACTTGGGGATGGCTTGCCGCGTTCGCGGCAGCGGCCTCGTGTTTGTTTTTGCTGCGTGTTGCGGGGCAGACGCCGCCCGCGCAGACGCCGGCGCCGGCCGCGGGAGTGGTGCAAGCTCCGGGCGCGGTGATCAAGGCGGAATCCCGCATGGTCCTGGTGGATGCGGTCGTGACCGACAAGAAGGGGGATTACGTCCACGACCTGACGCAGAACGATTTCAAGGTTTATGAAGACAACAAGGAACAAAGCGTGGCAAGTTTTTCGTTCGGGGCGGACCCGGCGATTCAGGCGCAGGAACAGAGAAAATATCTGATCCTTTTTTTCGATAACTCGACGATGGCCGCGCCCGATCAGATTCAGGCGAGAGCCGCCGCGAAGAAATTCATCGACGACAATGCAGGCCCGGACCGGCTCATGGCTGTGGTGGAGTTCGGCGGAACGCTACAAATTGTGCAGAATTTCACGGCGAACGCGGATCTGCTGCGCGCCGCGGTGGGGGGAGTGAAAGGCTCCGCGGTCAACCCCAACGCGCAAGTGGCGTCGAGCGGACTCTCTCCGTCGGCCAGCCCCATGGGTGGACCAGCGATGAGTTCCTCGCCATTTTCTTCGATGTCCAACGCCGAAGCGCAATTCGGGGCGCGGAGCATGCTGCTCTCGGTGCGTAGTCTGGCCCAGAATCTGCGAGGCATTCCAGGACGAAAAATGGTGGTGCTATTTTCCGCCGGGTTCCCGTTGGATTCGGAGAGCGAGTCCGAGTTGACGGCCACGATCGACGCCTGTAATAAGGCGAATGTGGCGATATACGCGCTCGATGTGCGCGGCTTGCTGGCCACGCCTCCCGGCGGGAGGTCACAGCTGCAACTTCAAAATAAGGTGGAGAGCGCGGCGGCTGTGCGGTCTGGCGAGAAGAACGTTGACGAGGGAGCGCGCGTGGTGCTGGCTTCTTACTCCTTCGGGATATTCGAGCCACAACATCCCGTGGGAGGAGGCGGAACGGGTGGAACTGGCGGACACCCTGTGGGGACCGGCGGCACGGGAACGGGCACGGGCGGCACGGGGACGGGTGGGACTGGCGGTAAGGGCGGCACGGGGACCCCGGGAACAGGCGGAGGCACGACCGGGCGAAGCGGCGGAGGAACCGCCGTGAATCCGAACACAAACAATCCGAATTCGATTTATTCGCAGCCGAGGAGCATCGTTCCGCAATTTCCTCCCTCGGCTACCACCAATCAGCAAGTTCTCGCGGCGCTTGCGGAAGGAACGGGAGGGTTCACGATCTTCAACACCAACGATTTGCTGGGCGGGCTCGAGAAGATCGGGCGCGAGCAGAATGAATTTTATATTTTGGGCTACGTGCCGCCGGAAACCGCCGAGGGAAGCTGCCATACGCTGAAAGTGAAAATGGAACGCGGCGGGCTGCACGTAAGGTCGCGTAGCGGCTATTGCAACACGAAACCGACGAACGTGCTGGAAGGGACACCGGTGGAGAAACAGCTTGAGGCGCGGGCAACGGGCAACCAGGCGGGCACGATGAATGGTTCCTTTGAGGTGCCGTATTTTTACACATCTCCAAACGTGGCGCGCGTGAATCTGTCGATGGAGATTCCCTCGAATACGGTGAAGTTCGAAAAAGAGAAGGGCAAGTATCACGCGAGCCTGAATGTCCTGGGCATAGCGTACAAGCCGGATGGTTCGATCGGCGCAAAGTTCAGCGACACGGTGGACCTCGATTTCGAGAAAGACGAGCTGAAGGCATTTACGAGCCAACCTTATCTTTACCAAAATCAATTCGACGCGGGGCCGGGCGATTATAAATTGACGGTGGTGGTGAGTTCGGGAGGCGACGCCTTCGGGAAATATGTGACGCCTCTGCAGGTCGATCCCTACGACGGCAAGGCATTCAGCCTGGGAGGCGTGGTGCTCTCGAATTCGTTGCAGCGTCTTTCGGATATTCCGACGGGCCTCGACTCGGTGTTGCTCGAGGACCGGACGCCACTGGTTGTGAAAGGAATGCAGGTGAATCCTTCGGCCAGCAATCGATTCAAGAAGACGGACGAGGTGATTGCCTATACGCAGGTGTACGAGCCGCTGCTTTCGTCGGCGAATCCGCCTGAGATTGCAGCGGGCTATGCGATTGTGGAGCGGGCCAGCGAGAAAGTCGTTTTCAAAACCGGCGCGATTCGTTTGGACACGTTCGTTCAGAAGGGCAGTCCGATGGTGCCAGTGGCGCTGAAAGTCGATGTAAAGGATGTGGCTCCCGGGAGTTACCGTCTCGTGATGATGGCCATCGATGCGAAGGGGAACCACGCCAAGAATCGCATCGTGGATTTCGACGTTACGGAATGAAGCGTGGCGCTGCGTGACCGCCTGACATCGCGGTACCGGATTAGGTGGCGGGTTGGCGGGATGCGCTGCCCGATTCGGCGAAGAGACTGCGCAGGACAAACCAGCAATTCGCGGGGCGTTCCGAGAGACGCCGCATAAAATAGGGGCACCAGTCGGTGCCGAAAGGCACGTAAACCTGCAGAGTGTCTCCGGCGGAGCGCACTTGCTCCTGAAGGTCGCGGCGAATCCCGTAGATCATTTGAAATTCGTACTGGCTCTTTGCGAGTTTAAGGCGGGCGGCTTCTGCTTGCGCGTGCGCCACCATGTTCCAGTCGTGGGAGGCGACGGCCGGCAGGAATACGCCCTGACTGGCGCCTTCGAGCAATAAAGTGGTCAACTTCTTGTAGTTGGCGTCCACATCGGATTTTTTCTGGAAGGCGATGTCTTTTGGCTCGCGGTACGCGCCTTTGACCAGGCGAATTTTCGGCTTGATGGGCGCAAGCCTTTGCAGATCTTTTTCCGTGCGGTAAAGATAGGCCTGTATGGCCAGCCCGCAATTGCCCAGCTCCCGTTGCACGCTTTCGAAGATGTCCAGAGTGGGATCGGTGTAGACGCTGCCTTCCATATCCATTTCGATGGTCCGGCCGAGAGCCGCGGCGCGAGCGGCAATTTCGCGGGCCATGGAGCGGCAAAGGTCTTTGTCAATGTCCAGGCCGAGCTGAGTGAGCTTGATCGAGATGTTGCCGGTAAGATTCTTGGCGTGCAGCTCTTCGATCATCTGGATGTAACTGGAGCGGACTTCGCGCGCGGCTGCTTCGCTGGTGACGTTTTCGCCGAGATGGTTGAGGCTGACGTTGCGGCCCTGGGCGCAGAGTTCCTGGCTCGCCGTGAGTGCTTCGTCGAGAGATTCGCCGGCCACGAAACGTCGCGCGAAGCCGTTTTGCATGCCGCGGCGGGCGATGCGGTCCGTAACGCCGCGCTTTGTGGAAAGCCAGAAGATGAAATTCCGAACGAGCAATTGGCCCTCGCAATTTGCCGGGATAAGCAGACAGAGAATAAGGTCTGCGTTCGAGGGCGTCAATACCAGGGCCCGGGGTTAGACTGACTGGGGTTTCAGCCTTCTAAGCTCTTGAAGGGCGAACCTGTACGAAAGGGCAAAGTAGGGTTTCGACACTGGAGCTCGAGGCATGCAACTTCTGGGCCTGGGGAGGGTTATTCTAGGGAGCACCAGGTGTTTGCGGACCATTTCGCCCGGCAGGAGAGCGTCATGAGCGTGCAGCATGGCCCCAGCCAGCAGACGGCTTCGATTTTGGCCACCCCCAGGTCCTTCTTAGCGGGCATTCTCTCGGTCGCGTGCATCTTCTCGTTGGGCATCGATGTGCCTGCGCTTTCGGCCGCGCCTTCGCCGGCGAAAACCAAAAAGCCAAAAAAAGATCCCGCCCTCAAGGACTTGCCCATCACGGAATTGACCGCGGATCAGGCGATTCTGCACGCGCTGAACCGCTTGGCCTATGGACCGCGTCCCGGCGACGTCGAGCGCATCCGGCAGATGGGGCTGGCGAAATGGATCGACCAGCAATTGAATCCCAGTTCCATCGATGACCGGGCGCTGGACGCGCGGCTGGAGGATTTTCCGACGCTGAAGATGTCCGCCGCGAACTTGGAGGAGGATTATCCCCGGCCGAAGCAGGTGGAAAAACAGGCTTCGAAGCGCGCGCAGGCGCAGTTGGAGCAGGACGACCAGAGGCGGTCGGACGCGGCTGCCGCGATCGTTTCTAGGGACATGATGCCGGGCGCGTCCTCGACAGCGCCCGCCTCCACGGAGACCAATCAAGCCGCACCGGCGGCGCAAGCCGATTCCGCGGACGCCAACGCCCCCTCGCCCATGAAGGAAGAGCCGGCGCAGGAAAATCCAGTCGCGCAAAACACTGGAAAACGGCGGCAGAATCGCGGAGGCGATGCGAACGATTTTGCGCGTGCCTTCGGAGAAAACAGCAACCGGCCGCAGCGCGTGATTGCGGAGTTGGCAATGGCGAAAGTGACGCGCGCGATTTACAGCGAGCGCCAGCTTCAGCAGGTGATGGACGATTTCTGGTTCAATCATTTCAACGTGTACGCGCGGAAGGGCGAAGACCTCTGGTATCTGACTTCTTATGAGCGCGACGTGATCCAGCCGCACGCGCTGGGGAAATTCAAGGATTTGCTGACGGCCACGGCCAAAAGCCCGGCGATGCTCTTTTATCTGGATAATTATTTGAGCGTCGATCCGCGCGCGGCGCAACGGCTGGCGGCCGAACGCGCCATGCGCCAGCAGATGAGATATGAGCGCTTTGGACAGCTGCCCCCCGCGCAAGCGCAGCAGAAAAAAGGAAACGAACACGGGCTGAACGAAAATTACGGCCGCGAGTTGATGGAGCTGCAAACGCTGAGCGTCGACGGCGGCTACACACAGAAGGATGTGACGGAGGTGGCGCGCTGCTTCACGGGATGGACCATCGATAAGCCGCGGCTGAATCCCGAATTCAAGTTTGACGATCGTTTGCACGATCCGGAACCGAAATACGTCCTGGGCAAAAAAATCAATGCCGGCGGAATGAAGGACGGCGAAGAAGTGCTGAACTTGTTAGCGCACAATCCGAATACAGCGAAGTTCATTTCGACGAAACTGGCGCGGCGGTTCGTTTCGGATAATCCGCCGCCGGAACTAGTGGCGCGGATGGCGAAGACATTCGAGGAAAGCGACGGCGACATTAAAGCGGTAATGCACACGATGATTTATTCGCCGGAATTCTGGTCGCGCGAGGCTTACCAGGCGAAGATCAAGACGCCGTTCGAGCTGGTGGTATCGACGGCGCGCGCGCTGGGAACGGATGTTGACATGCCGCAACCACTGGTCGGCTGGGTTGGGCGCATCGGCGAACCGCTTTATCAGTGCCAGCCGCCGACCGGATACGCGGACAAAGCGGACGCCTGGGTAAATACGGGCGCGCTGCTGAACCGGCTGAATTTTTCGTTGGCGCTTGCTGGAAACAGGATGCGCGGGTCGCGCACGGATGTTGGCTCGTTATTGGGAGTTGAATCGACAGCGGACGCCAAGGCGGCGCTGGAGCGCGCGGTGCAGGTCTTTTTGGATGGGCAAGCGGCGCCAACGACAGTCGAGACGCTGGAGAAGCAGCTCGACAATCCGCAGGTGCTGCAAGCGCGGTTGGACGATCCCGTCAAGCACGTGGACTTGGGAGTCGTCGCGGGGCTGGTTTTGGGTGCGCCGGAATTTCAAAGACGATAGGCCGGACGCGCCGCAGCGTAGAACCGGAGTTAGAGTGGAAGGCGGCTTTTAACACAGAGTTCGCAGCGGACACAGAGAAGAGAACGAGAGAGAAGAAGGCCGGAACAGGCGAGGTTGCCATGAGCAATGAATGTTGCGAAGGCGTTCGAGGATTGAAATTTTCGCGGCGGTATTTTCTGAAGCAGGGCGGCGTGGCCCTGGTTGGCTTGAGCGCAATGCCCGCGTTCTTGCAGCGCGCGGTGGCGGCGACGCCGATGCCGAACAAAAAGCAGCTCGTGGTGCTGTTTCAGCGCGGCGCCGCGGACGGTTTGAATATTGTGGTGCCTTTTGGCGAGCCGAATTATTACCGCATGCGCCCGAGCATCGCGATTCCACAGCCGCAGCGCGGCGGGGCCGATGCGGCGGTCGATCTGGATGGATTTTTTGGGCTGCACCCGAGCCTCGCGCCGCTGGCGCCGCTGTTTCACCAGAATCAATTGGCCATCGTGCACGCGGCAGGGTCGCCGGACCCGACGCGCTCGCATTTCGACGCGCAGGATTTCATGGAATCGGGAACGCCGGGGGTGAAGGCAACCGATGACGGTTGGCTGAACAGGATGCTGGAGGCCGTCCCGGAGGAGGAAGCTTCGCCGTTCCGTGCCGTGGCGATGGGGCCGAACCTGCCGCTGACGCTGCGCGGCAGCGCGCCCGCCATCGCGCTGCCAGATTTGAATCAATTTAAAGTAATGGCGCAATCGGCGGGATCCGGGCAATTGGTGGAAGGCGGCTTCGAGGCGATGTACGCGCAAACCGTCGACCATGCGCTGCACGGCACGGGCACGGAAACTTTCGAGGCTATCGATCTTTTGCGAAACGCCGATCCGTCGAAATATCAGCCGGAGAACGGCGCGGAGTACCCCAAGAACCGGCTGGGACAGAGCTTGCAGGAAATCGGGCAACTACTGAAAGCGAAAATCGGCGTGGAAGTCTTGTTCGTGGATTGCGGCGGCTGGGACAACCACGTGAACGAAGGCGGCGTGCAGGGGCAGCTTTCCAATTTGCTGAGAGATTTGGGGCAAGGGCTCGCTGCGTTCCATCAGGATATGGGCGACCGCATGCAGGACATTGTTTTTGTGACGATGAGCGAATTCGGCCGCACCGCGCATGAAAACGGCAATCGCGGCACCGACCATGGCCACGCGAACTGCATGTTCGTGATGGGCGGCGACGTGAAGGGCGGGCGCGTCTACGGGGAATGGCCCGGCCTCGACGATCATCAGCTCAATGAGGGGCGCGACTTAGTCCTCACCACGGACTTCCGCAGCGTGGTAGGCGAAATCCTCACCAACCACATCGGCGTGAAAGATCTCTCGCCGGTTTTCCCGGGCTTCGACAACGACGCGCACAAATTCCCGGGTCTCATCAAGGCGTAGTCCGTAGGGCGGCGCTTCGGCGGGGTTTCAATCCGTTTGTGATCGAAGCTCGACGAAACCAGCTCTATCGTCTCAAGCCGTCTCTGTTCGCGCAGCGGTGTTCTGTTGAATCGGTGATGAAAAGCGCCGATGAGGTAAGATTCTGGATCAGATATCGGCGGGCGGTAATCGCTATTTCAGTGGTGCGTCCTCGCGACGTAGCGGAGCACGCTCTCCCAAATCTGAGCAGCAAATGATGCACTGTCAAGCACCAGGTTCCTTTTGTGGAATTCCTTCTGGGCTTGCGCTAAAACGTGAGGCCGCGCTCCACGCGCGGCAGCGATCAGTTCCTCGTCTGAAGAATTAGGACCGGTGGCATCGCCTTTTTGGGCTGGAAACAGCACCGAATCGCCGTATGGGTCCAGTTTCTCCAGTGGGTGCCCTGGGCACCTTGGTCTTTGCGCGAGATTGGTGACGAAAGTAGTTTGACAATGTGTTGTATTTCCTGTCGATGGTGCCGGGAGATCCCTGGAAAGACCTTACATTCTCGGCTCAATGTCTCAATGTCGTTCCTGGGTTGTTTCCGAATTGCCGACAATCCGGGAACTACTCCATTGGATGGACACAAGCGCGTTTATGAGGACTTACTGAGAGTTCCCGCGAACCTGCCAAGTAAGAGTTGCGAACGCGATGACGAAAGTACCTAACGGCAACACAGAACAACCAACGTAGTGAAGCATTTAGTTGGGACTGTGCGTGAAATGTCAAAGCAGTTAGAATGTCTGTTTTTGCCAAGCATTCAACCAAAAGCTGAAGGCGAAGAATGGCAAGACGGCCCAGGGATTTTCATACCGGCCTTGCACATGGGGCGGTTGCGCCGGCGCTGGCATGGCGGGCGGGATGAGGATCAAATGAATCGAAGGGATTTTGTGCGGCTTGGATGGGCCACAATGATTGGGGCAGGGGCAGGCAAGCTACGACCTGTGCACGCGCAGTCGCTGGCGGTCCGACAGGTTCCGGGACATCTGCCGTATCCGATGATGGCGACTTTGGAACCGAAGGCCACCGGGCGCGCGGCGGATTTCACCCTGCGAATCGCACCGATGATGGTCGAGCTGGCCCCTCAGGTTGTAATCAGCACGATCGGGTACGGCGACAAGGTCCCCGGTCCCCTGCTGCGGGTGCGAGAGGGTCAGGCCGTCACCGTAGAGGTTGTGAACGACACGGACGTTCCGGAATACGTGCACTGGCACGGTCTGTTCGTTCCCTCGGACGTGGATGGAGTGGAGGAAGAAGGCACACCTCCGGTCCCGCCACATGGCCGCCGGCGCTATCAATTCGTGGCCAAGCCGGCGGGTTCGCGATGGTACCACTCGCATACTGCGGCCATGATGGATCTGCATCGCGGCGCCTACACGGGCCAGTTCGGTTTTCTCATGATCGATTCCGCGAATGACCCTGGGCTCTATGATCAAGAGGTCTTTCTAGCGCTGCGTGAATGGGAATATTTTCTGTCTACGATGGACCAGGACGAGCAGCAGGCGGATCCCAACGATCCCATGCCGGAAAAGCCCGCCACTCCAGACAAGCGTGCGAACGGACTCGAAGTCAGCGCTCCTCTTTATTCAATCAACGACAAAATTATCGGGGCGGGGGATCCCCTCCGCGTGCAGCCGGGTCAGCGCGTCCTGATGCACCTGCTGAACGCCAGCGCTTCGCAAATTCATCGCATTGCTCTTTCCGGTCACCGTTTTCAGGTGATCGCTCTCGACGGCAATCCCGTACCCACGCCTCAGCCCGTTGATGTGATTGAAATCGCCCCAGGCGAGCGCGTGGATGCGATTGTGGAGATGAATCAGCCGGGCGTCTGGATTTTAGGTGAGCTGCGCGATGTCGCGCGGCAATCCGGCATGGGAATCGTGGTGGAGTACGCTAATCAGCAGCAGCAGCGCGCGCGATGGACTCGGCCTCCGAAGGCGCGCTGGGACTACACAATCTTTGGCAAGACCGCGCCGCATCCCGCGGCGGACGAAACCATCGACATGCTCTTTGAAAAAGTGCCCGGCGGGCCCCACGGGATCAATCACTGGCTCGTCAACGGCAAGGAATATCCGCATGAACGGGAATTCGTCTTCCGGCAGGGACGCCGCTACCGGCTGGTGTTTCACAATCGCAGTGACGATTCTCACCCGCTGCACATCCATCGGCACCTGTTCGAGCTTGTCGAGCTCAACGGCAAGCCGACTGCCGGCATCATGAAGGATACGGTGACCGTTCCCGCATTTGGACGCGCCGCCGTGGATCTGGTTGCCGACCAGCCGGGCCTGACGCTGTTTCACTGCCACATCCAGCAGCACATGGACTTTGGTTTCAAGGCGCTGTTTCGCTACGCCTAAGCACCGCATCGCGTGCAAAACGGGCGGGTAGCGATTCTGCGAAGCCTGCGACCTCTCCAATAGTCCGTGTTACGGCTTATTCATACATCTGACATACATACGAAATATTAGAGGGATAAAACTCTCACCTTCGGCAACCATCCAACCACAAGTTCAAACGGGAGGAACCGCATGAAGATGATCGGGAGAAGGTTCCGAGCGGCAGCGCTGATTGGCGCGGCCGCCTTGGCGCTGGCATTCGCAGCTGGAACACGGGCACAGAATCAAAACTCACAGGGTCAAAGCTCCAACGGGAATTCGTGGCCGTACGCCAATCCGACGCCGGACAATAGGTGGCCTTACGCAACGATCGGCCGCTCACCCGTGCTTGCCGTGGTGGGCGACGTCGCCTGCCAGCCAGGCGAGACGGAGCCGGGAGGTGAGAAGGCGGGTGAAAACTGCGACGGGGACACCGCTCAGAATCTGTACGCATCCCAGGCGGCCACTGCGAATCAGATTGAGAATATGAAGCCTGACCTCATCGCGCTCGTTGGAGATGAGCAATACCAGGTAGCCCAATATTCGGACTTTGAGAACTCGTACGACTTGACGTATGGCGCTTTCAAATTTATCACGCGGCCCGCGCCTGGCAACCACGAGTTTTATACCGAGCACGGCGCGATCGGCGTTGCGGGCTACGGCTACTTCTCCTACTTCAACGGCGTCCATCTCATTACCACTGGTAGTAGCGCTGGTAGTCTTGAGATGACTACGATCGCGAACAACCCTGACACAGGCGGCACCTTCACCCAACCCGTGCCGAATTCGGATGGACAGGCGGGGCACTTCGAGCAGTCTGGCGGACTCGGAAACACAGTACCGGCGGGTGGCCCGGTCGGGGTTGGAGACGGCTGGTATTCCTATAATCTGGGCGCGTGGCACCTTATCTCGCTCAATATAGAGTGCGAGACACAGCCGGGCGGCTGCACAGGCACCTGGTTTGCCGCCGAACTTGCATGGCTGAAAAACGATCTCGCCGCGAATCATTCCGCGTGCACAGCCGCGTACTGGCACCAGCCCACGTTCAGCGCTGCCAACAGCATCGCCGTACCAGAAGGCCCGACCGCTCAGGCTTTTTGGCAAGTGCTCTACGAGTACGGAGCCGACTTGGTGCTAAACGGACACGACCACCTCTACGCTCGCTACCGCCCGCTTGACCCTTCCGGGAATTCCGATCCAAAGAAGGGCATACGCGAATTCATCGTGGGCACCGGCGGCGAGACACTCGATACGGTCGTCACGACCGACACAACAACTGCCGATCCTAGCGGCAACCCGAACTTCAACGCAGAGAATCTCGAGGCGGCAACCGGCCAGTTCTGGGGCGTAATGCGCCTGACGCTCAATCAGAACGGCTACGCGTGGGATTTCGAGTCGGCGCTGAAGGACCCTGCACAGCCAACCGGCCCGGCCACTTATAGCGACAAGAGCGTCGGCACTTGCCACGGCCCGGTCAACAGGTAATTGCCAGTTCGTCTTCGCCGCCTTATTCAACCTTCCCCACCCCTCGCGAAACGTCGCGGAGGGTGGGGATTTTACCTTGCATTGAGCCCTCCGAATTTTCCGCCGCGCTGAGTACGACGCCCAGGCCGCGAAGCATCCCCCAGCGAAGTCGCTCGACTAAGCGCGACCACGTGAAAACAGGTCCTTCGCGCTGCCCCGGCGAGTTCGGCAGCCTTGGCGGCGCTTGGCAGAAGGCACCGGGTTTGGCGCGAGGAGTTGCGCACTCACGGAAGGGATGACAATTGACGCGGGTTTGCCGCGATGTTGAGTGGGTATGAGTCGGTGAAATTTCGCAGTGGGTTCAATGTACGGACGCCAAGTGATGGGGCAGGAGGATGCCGGATTCGCCTGGACTACAGTGACAACCCCCTGCTCCTTGCGCGGGTGTTGGGCATGCGTCGACAGAGCTGACCACTCGTGGGGTTTGCGTCAATGGCCGGAGAAAAGAATTACTCTTCTGGCGGGATTCCTCAATTCAGTCTCCCATTCTCTTTCTTTTCATGGTCTCAACTCGCTCGAGGTCGCAACTTAGTGCGCATCGGGAGGTGGACCGGGCGTACCGTCCGACCAGCGGCGCACGGGAATCAGAAACACGGTAAGGTGTTCTTCCAGGTCTTGAAACGTGATAATGGGCGATCCAGGAAGATCCGCGCCCCACACCTTGGAATCGGTTTCAGGAGTGAAAAACATGAGATGCGGAAGCCAGGGCCCGCCCGCCTCGTCGCCCAGATAGCCCAGCTTCGACAGCATAAAAGACATCGCGCCAGGCTCCGGCGCGGGCAGCTCTTTCTTGTCGATGGCCGCGCCGATAGCCCCGAACATCTGCGCTTTCGTCCGTCCGGCGATCACCATCTCGGTCTTTTTGATCGTGCGCGGAAGGTAGGTCCGTACCGCCGGAGGATTGAGGCAGAGCGGACCGCGGATCTTGGGATTCCAAAATTCCGGCGCGTTGATTCCAGCTGTCCAGGACCGCTCAACCAGACATACGAAACCGTTCTTCCCCCGAACCGCGGTTTCATACCCGTGTTTACCGAGAACCAAAACTTCGGCGTCGCCCGAGATAGACGCCGGCGCGGCACTGCGCGCCAGCTTTATCTCCTCGTCGCGATCCGGCATCAGGTATTGCTCGAGCGGCGCCATCGCCGGATAGTGGGTCTTGGCGTCCTGAGCTTTCAGTGGCCACGCCGCCGCGAACACGAAAAACGCCGCGATGCAGCCCAAAGCCTTTTTCGGAACTCTTTTTTGTCTCATGATTTTCCTGACTTCGAGGGCGGTGCACCGGCCGGAGCTCGGTCGATATATATTGATATCAACCTATCATGCGCGGCGGCCGCTTGGCAATATACGTTGATATCCATATGATTTGCTTATGGCCACCGTTGTGGAGCCGTCCTTTGCGACAACCCTACTGGTCCGCGATTGCTGTCTCTGCCTGCACGTACAGCGCGCGGCAAGAGCGCTGGCGCGGCGCTTCGACGACGCGCTGCGCCCAGTCGGCCTGACCAACGGGCAATTCTCGCTCCTGATGTCGCTCAACCGTCCGAAACCGGCGGGGATGACCGCCGTAGCCTCATTGCTGGCGATGGATCGCAGCACCTTGACCGCGGCCCTCAAGCCCTTGCGCCGCCGCAAGCTGGTCCGCATGCTGGCGGACCCGGCGGACCGCCGCAGCCGTCTAATGATGCTGACCCCTAAGGGACGGAAGGCGCTGGCACGTGCCGTCCCGATTTGGAGAAAGACGCACGCGGCAGTCGAAAGGCTTCTGCGGGACGGCCAGGGCGCTCGGCTGCGAACCGATTTACGCGCACTCAGTTGATTATCTGCTCAGGTCAGGAAGCCGTAAGACGGCTACCACGGCGACCTAGGCCTAGTCACGAGCGCTTTGTTCTCGGAGGTCGCCGGGGACTTGATCATGCGCGAGAGTTCGACGACTTCGATATGTTTTGGGCAACCCGGCCAATTATGCCTCCAGCACACAATCACGTCACAGCGGTCAGCGGCATGGCCGTGCTCCCGGAAATTCTTGCTCTCGAATTCAAATTCAATCGAAACGCGCTGCCAGCGCCCCGGCGCGATTTGTCGCAACGCCTCGCAATCCGGAAATCCCTTCTGGACGTTTTGCACCCAATAGCCCAGTTCTTTCGCCAGCATCCCAAACAGAAACACCACTGCTTGTTCGTTCATTGGTTCGTGCCGCAGCCACTCGAACGGACTTGGGTTTCCGTAGATGGGCCGATCCCGCAGTCGGACGTGCCATGTCTTGCGAGCCGCGATTGCTGGAGCAGGCTCGTTCCGCGCAAGTTGCCGCCTGGCCTTCAGCACCGGACGCTCCGCTGCGCGCTGGGGGAGTGGCGTGGAGGGCTCAGATAGGGCAGAGGCCGCAAGTGCCCCGAAATGAAAAAAGGCGGGAGAGGAATCTCCCGCCGTCAAAACGTAGTTCTCTACGAGACTAGCTATACATGAAGAGCTGGGCTCCGTCAAGCAGGATCTTCACACCATAGCTGTTGACTCCCGGTTGGCTCGTAATCCGTCCAGAATCGATGACAGTGGCCGCTTGCTCTCTCACGGAAAATCCAAGCGCAGGCAGGTTGAGATCGGCGAATAGTGCCTCCCCGCTTACCAAGCGGATCGCTCAGGCTCTGCTCGCTCCCATCACCGAAGCCGCCAATGAAACACTAAATGCTGCAACTCGAAGCTTTGGCATGTGTGCCTCCCTCCTCAAGTATTGGAAGTTGTTGCGGCCTGTAGTTACGCCAATCGTCAGCTTGCCCAAGCCAAATGAAAAGCATGACCGCCGGCAGGCGAGCGCCGCCACGATCCTGGTCATTCTTCCGACGGCGCTCTCTCAACGTGCCGTGTTCTTTCGTCGCCGCTGCTCGCTCTCCTTCATTATTTCGGTCAAATCCACAACCGGCCTTATCTCAACCGGTCCAAGTCCATACTTAAAGCCTGGAAGCTGTGAGACAAGCTGGATGGCGTGATTGAGGTCTCGCGCCTCAAGGATTTGAAGGCCGCCAAGCTGTTCCTTGGTTTCCGCATAGGGGCCGTCGGTCGTCGCGACTTTGCCGTTTTTCCAGTACAGGGTCAACGCGGTTTCCGGAGGCTGAAGAGGTACTTCGGCAACAAGATGTCCGTTGGCGCGCAGATGGTCATTGTACTCAAAGCGTTCGTCGAACATTGCCTGTCGCTCGTCCTCGCTCATCCCTTCGATTTTTCCTGGCTCGATGTATCCCAAACAGATGTATTTCATTGTCCTCTCCCCTTGGTCTTCTTGGTGGGAGCCAGTAGGGCACCTGTAGCAGGCTTTTCTGTCACTGTTTCGAATAATGAAGCGCAACGCATCCTGATTTGAAAAACTTTGACTCAACAAGTTTTAATTGCAATTTCTCCGGCAGGCTAACACCCTCCAACAGCCGTCTCCCTGCCCCTGCAAGGGTTGGCCCGACGACAAAACGATATTCATCCACCAGGCCAAGCTCCATAAGTTGTGAAGGAATATCTACACCACCGACCAAAATATTTTTGCCTTGTTCTTGCTTCAACTTAAGTATTTCGTCGCGAAGGTTGGTACGAACAATCCTGGTATTTCTGTCTTCAGCGGTGGCTAGTGACCGCGAAAAAACAATTTTGTTGGTGGAATCAAACGCCCGAGCAAATTCGATAT
Organism: Candidatus Acidiferrum sp.; assembly: GCA_049800195.1. GTDB lineage: Bacteria > Acidobacteriota > Terriglobia > Acidiferrales > UBA7541 > Acidiferrum. Next base: position 40,997 of record JBARJI010000007.1, on the reverse strand, counting down.
CTGCTTTTGTCTCAGATTGGTTTTTGAGGACTTCAGGCCAATAGGGAACCATCAATTGATAGGTTTTACGCCCAAAGACCTGCAGGTCAACCTCTCGCGTGAGGTGAGTAAAATATTCAAGTTTTTCTTCATCGACAAATTGTTTGGTGTGGTCGACGCAGCCATCCAGGGTAATGTTGATTGCAAAAATCAGCTTTCTCATTTGATTTCGCAGCTCCCCTTTATGTATCCGTGCCCGTCAGGCCGGCATCGCTGGAAGTTTTGCCCCTATCCCACAGTTGCTTCAGGCGGGGGCCGGAATAAAATCTCGCGCACCTCGACCGGCGCCCGACAGGCGACTGCGCCCTTGCGTGCCCACGCCAGCGCCTCGTCCAGATTAGCTGCTTCCAGAATCGAAAAACCGCCTATGTGCTCCTTGGTCTCCAGGTATGGCCCGTCGGTGAAGACCACATTCCCATCGCCAAGTATTCGAAGGCGAGTCTCACCGAGTTACAAAGCTATTACTGCCTCATCTCTGCGGCGACGTCGTCGCCGAACTTCTTTTGGATCTCCTTTTGGGTCTCGGGATCGAAGTCGGTTATATCGAACAAGCGGCGGACTTCGACCATTTCGTTATCCCCGCCGGGGATGCGTGACGCCCATTCGAGCGCCTCTTCGCGAGACTTCACCTGAATAATCCAGAAGCCGCCGACCACTTCCTTCGTTTCGGGAAACGGTCCGTCGGTGACTTTCGACTTTCCGCCTTTGAAGGTGACACGCGCGCTCATCGTCGCGGGCGGGGTCAGCCCGTCGAGCGCGAGCAGCACGCCGGCTTTCCCTAGTTCCTCATTGTACTTGCCCATTACCTCCATGGCTTTGAGGTCGGGCACCGTGCCGGGCTTTGCAGTTTTATAGTCGCCGGGAAACATGATCATCATGAAACGCATGGTGTTCTCCTTGAGTGTTGTGCGGACACCGTATCAGGGCCGCTACTTTTATATAGGAGCTTGGACTGCGCTGGGCACCGAATTTTACGGGGCGCCTGGCGCGGGGTCTGTCTCCACTTACGCGTCGAACGGGCTGGGCAGTTGCCTGCCTTCACTACATAGTCGAACGGCCGGACTGGAATTCGACAAGCCGTTGAAGAAATTTTACTTCTCTATTTCAGCTGGCGGATCCGCTCCTGCAGGAATTGACGCTCTGGTTCCTGTTGGGTCAGGGCAAGGGCTTTCTCATAAGAGGACCGAGCCTCCGCTGTCCTGCCGAGCCTGCGGTACATATCGGCACGGGCGGAATGCGCCAGATAATAATCCGCCAATTCGCCATTTTCCAACACCGCGTCGATCTCCGCCAGACCGGCCTCTGGACCATCGCGCATGGCAATGGCCACGGCACGATTTAACTGAACAACCGGCGAAGGCTGAATTCGTAACAATTGCTCGTAAAGCGCAACAATCTGCCGCCAGTCGGTCACGGCGACCGATTCCGCCTCCGCATGAACGGCCGCAATCGCAGCCTGCAGTGTGTAGGAGCCGAAGCGGCGGGACTTCAGGGCTTTCTCCAGCAATGCCACTCCCTCCGCGATTTGCTCCCGGTTCCAGAGCGAGCGGTCCTGGTTCTCCAGCAGAATCAGCTCTCCCGCCGGAGAGGTTCTCGCGGCGTGGCGCGATTCATGTAGCAACATCAGGGAAAGCAGCCCCATCACTTCCGGCTCCGGCTGGAGTTCGATGAGCAACCGGCCCAGTCGAATGGCCTCACCGGTTAGCTCAGCCCGCGTTACCTCCGCTCCCGCCGCGGCCGAATAACCCTCATTAAAGACGAGGTAGACGACCTGAAGCACCGCGCCCAGTCGCTCCGGCAATTCCTGCGGCGTCGGCACCTCATACGGAATCCGTGTCTCTCGAATCTTTGCCTTTGCACGCACAATGCGCTGCGCCAGGGTACGCGGAGTGGTAAGGAAGGCCTTGGCTATCTCCTCAGTTGTCAGCCCGCACACCTCGCGCAAGGTGAGCGCAACGTGCGCTTCCGGCGCTAGAGATGGATGGCAGCAGGTAAAGATGAGACGCAGGCGGTCGTCCTCGATTTCCTCATCCTCGTGAGGCGTCTCCCCTGTGAGCGCTGCGCCGATGCGCGCCTCGAGGTAGAGCGCGAGGTCTTTCTGTGCGCCGTCGAAGCGCGCCCGCCGGCGCATTCCGTCTATAGCTTTGAAGCGCGCGGTTGAAATGAGCCAGGGGCGCGGTTTATCCGGTACGCCGGTCTGAGGCCACGTGTCCAAAGCGGCGGCAAAGGCCTCGTGCATGGCCTCTTCGGCGACATCCAGATCTCCGAGCAGGCGCGCCAGCGTAGCAAGAATCCTGCCCGATTCGGACCGGTAAAGCGTTTCTATGGTTCTGCAGAGCTCTTCGGGAACATTCTGTGGCATACACGTCAAACTAACAAACGAACGTACTCCACACAACTGCGCCCGGCTCCCTGCTTATCCACAATTCCATAAGAGGCCAACGCGCTGACTGAGGGCGGCCTGAGCTGTTGCACCAGCATCGGTCCTCGAAAACGCTCTTGTATTGACGGGCGTGGCCAATGTTCGGACTGGTCGGTTGAACGGAATCGCCCGCTCATGACCGTTGACCTTCGCGGTGCCGCCTATGCTGCGAGCCGGATCAGTTCCACGCTAGAAGGCAGCACTAAACAATTCGGATGGTTGCAGGCCTGTGCAACCAGAAACTATTCTGCCGCAATAGGTTCCGAACACCCTGCAACCATCCGAATTGACACTCGCCCGCCGCAACATCTCGATGTCGCGAGCCTAGACGCAGTCCGATGCAATCGATCACTTCCTACAAGCCGACTTCCCATTACTAATCCCGCTACCCCTGGCATCAAGATTACTTCCGGTCTGCCGACCATCCGCCAACGGCCCATCCGATTCGGCGAAAACGCCCTATAATGACACGCACATTTATGACTCTGGCCCCGGGTACCAAACTCGGCCCTTACGAAATCCTTTCCGAACTAGGGGCGGGCGGGATGGGTGAGGTTTACCGGGCGCGCGATCCGCGCTTGGGACGCGAAGTGGCGATCAAGGTTCTGCCTTCTGGCTCTGCGCCCGATTCCGAACGCCTACGCCGTTTCGAGCAGGAAGCGCGCGCTACAGCCGCGCTCAATCATCCGAATATTCTCGCGGTGTTTGACATTGGCAGCCAGGACAATTCCCCCTACATCGTCTCCGAACTGCTCGACGGCGAAACTCTGCGGGCGCGGCTGAATAGCGGCGCGCTGCCGGTGCGCAAAGCAGTCGAATACGCGCTCCAGATCTCTCGCGGACTTGCTGCCGCTCACGATCACGGTATTTTCCATCGCGACCTCAAACCGGAGAATATCTTCATTACGCGCGACGGCCATGTGAAGATTCTCGACTTCGGCCTGGCCAAGCTGACGATGCCGGAACCGGGCGCGCCCGGCCTGTCCGCACAGGCGACTCTCCATTCCGTGACCGGCCGCGGCGTTCTGCTGGGAACGCTCGGTTACATGTCTCCAGAGCAATGCCGCGGAGCCGCTGTCGACGCGCGCTCCGACATCTTCAGTTTCGGTGCGGTGCTCTATGAAATGGTCAGCGGCAAACGCGCTTTTCGTGGCGACACGACGGCCGACACCATCAGCTCCATTCTCAAAGAGGAGCCTCCCGATTTATCCGCCAGCGGACGTGATGTGCCGCCGATGCTCGAGCGCATTGTTCACCATTGCCTCGAAAAAGATCCGGCTGCGCGCTTTCAGTCTGCGCGCGACGTCGCCTTCGCGTTAGAGGCTCTGTCCTCAGTTTCATCGTTTGCGGCCAGCGCTGTAGCTACGCCCGCCGATACGACCGCTGCTCCCCCCTCCCGAAAATCCTGGCTCGTTCCTTCGCTCTTGGGAGTTATCGCCGTCCTTATTGTGGCCGTGGCGTTGCTTTTCGTTCGCGTGAACGCCCCTGCTCCCGAGCCGCCCTCCTACCGTCAGCTCACGTTCACTCGCGAGTCCATCGCTTCTGCGCGTTTTGCTCCCGACCAGCGAACTATCATCTATGGCACAGCGCGGGTCGGAACGCAGACCGAGCTTTTCTCGCTGGCGCCCGACAGTCATGCCCCTGTAAGCCTCGGGCTGAAAGATGTGGATGTCGAATCCATTTCTTCAACCGGAGAGATGCTCCTGATCCAGCAGCGGCATTCTCTTGTTCGTGTTGCCAAAGTTGGCCTGCTGGCGCGAGCGCCGCTGGGTGGCGCCGCTCCGCGTCCCATGATGAACGACGTCGCGAATGCCGACTGGGGCCCGGACAACCAGATCGCAGTCGCCCGCTACGTGGATGGACACTTTCGCATTGAGTACCCCATTGGCCACGCTCTGTATGAGCCCAGCGCCGGCTATGTAAACAACGTGCGCGTTTCGCCTAACGGAGACTGGGTAGCGTTCGCCGAGCATCCCACGCTCGGAGATGATTCGGGGTATGTGGCGATAGTGGATTCTTCTGGTCGCAAGCGCACTCTATCCCCACGGCAGTCGGCCATTGAAGGCATGAACTGGGCTCCCTCAGGCAAGGAAGTCTGGTTCACCGGTGCGGTGGTCGGGATCGAGTTTCAGCTCCGGGCCTCCGATCTCTCGGGTCATACCCGCGCGGTCGACCGAATTCCAGGTACTCCGGCCCTCTTTGATGTGGCCCGTGATGGGCGCGTTCTTCTTGGGCAAGGCATCAATAGAGTTCTCACCTACGCGCGTGGACCTGGGCAGGATCAGGAACACGATGTGAGCGTTCAAAATTGGAGTGAAGTTTTGTCGATTTCACCCGACGGCCGACTGCTGTTAAATGACGAGGGGGCTGGTAGCGGGCCTGATTACGACGTTTATGTGCGCGCAAGCGATGGCGCGGCGCCCGTACGGGTAGGCGATGGCATTGGCTACGATTTCTCGCCTGACATGAAATGGGTGCTGTCATCTCTCACCTTGCATATTCCCCGCCAGCTATTTCTGATTCCCCTTGGCACCGGGGAGACAAAGCAGATCACGCATGATTTAATCGACCGCGCCCGCGCCCGCTTCCTTCCGGATGGCAAGGACGTTGTGTTTACCGGCACGGAGCCCGGCCACAAATCGCGCATCTACGTGCAAACCATTGACGCGGGCACAGCGCGTCCAATTTCTCCCGAAGGAGTAAGTGGATTTGTCCCCACCCCGGACGGCAAATTCGTATTCGGTTTCTCAGATTCAGTAGCTCTGTATCCCGTGGATGGTCACGGCCCGCCACGCCCGGTCCCCGGCATCCATCCCGGCGAGGCAATCTTTTCCGTGTCACCTGACGGACGCACTGCTCTGGTTGGGTTGCTCTATGGCTACGCCGTGGATGTGATGCGCGTGGATCTGGCCAGCGGTCGCCGCGAGTTGTTCAAGAAAATCGGGCCATCCGATCCTGCAGGGGTTCTCTTGATCGATGCGCTGTTCACTCCCGACGGCCAGCACTATGCCTATTCCTACTTCAACGGGCTGAGCCAACTGTATTTGGTGGAGGGATTGCGCTAAGACAAACCGGCAGGGCACCCATCAGCGCCCATCCAAACGAGCGCGACCGCACTAGTTCTTCTTGATGCGGACTCCTACTGGTTGACGGGCAACCCGGAAGCTATCGGTTTGTCCTTCTGAACGCGCTTGTGGTGATTGACGGACCGGCTCCCGGATTGTCGGCACGCCGGAGGCAGTCCTTGCGGCTGATTTGTCGGGTGCTCAGGTTGTCAACGTCCTTTCTATTTCGTCGGATGATCAGAAACTGATTCACAAATTTCTGGACGAATCCTAAGCAGGATGCCTCGCCTCGCGCGGGGAACATACGTCCGACTTGAGACTGGGCTTAGGGAGCCCAGCCTTTGCCGCAAAAGGGGATCACTCGGCGGTCTAAAGCTCGCGAATCCAAATATTTCTGAAGCGGACAGGATCGCCATGATCCTGGAGCCCTAACGGAAGCTTTTCCGGATGGGCTTTGTAAGGCGGCCGCGCACCGTTTTCCGTCGGGCCGGTTAGCTCGACGCTGTCTTGCACAAGGACGCCGTTGTGAAAGACGGTGACGTGGGCCTTGCGGATCAGTTTGCCGCTCCGATCGAAACGCGGGCCGTGAAAAACGATGTCATACCATTGCCATTGGCCTGGCGGGCGCGAAGCGTTGACGAGCGGAGGATATTGCCCGTAAAGCGCGGCGGCTTGTCCGTCGGCGTAGGTCTTGTTTTTGTAGGAATCGAGCACCTGCACTTCGTAGAGACCCATCAAGAAGACGCCGCTGTTGCCGCGCTCCTGGCTGTCGCCGTGGGGAGGCGTGGGCTCGCGAAACTCGACGTGCAACTGGCAATCGCCAAAGGCTTGCTTGGTGTAAATGTAGCCGGTCTTGGGCACGACCTCGAAATAGCCGTGCTCGACTTTCCAGTTCGCGGGAGTGCCGTCCTGGTGCTGCCACTTCGAGAGATCTTTTCCGTCAAATAAGATTGTGGCGTCCGAGGGCGGGCGTCCGGGGTCGGCTTGCGTGCTGGACGTGCCGGGATCGACAACCGGCGGCACCGGGCGGTTCATATCGTGTTGTTTCCATCGCGTATCGACTTGTCCGAGCAAGATGCTCGGGCTGGCAACCATCACAGCCGCTGCCAATAAGGTGAGATGGATTATCTTCATAGTTTGTCCTCGACTTTAGTGCGCGAGGATTTTAACTCCGATTTGTCCGCGAATACAGAGTTGTTGCGGGAAGACGCTTCGGTAGCTAGAAACGGCTATTTGAACGATGCCAGAGCCAAAGGACGAATCCGAGAACTGTGCCGAGACTGAGCGATATAGCGAAAAAAGGACGCGATTCAGGGACACCGACGAGCGCCATCAGAATAAAACCAACGGCAATAAACAGCCCGATAAAATGTCCAGTCCACTGGCCACCGCCAACAGGACCGAAGGGCACAAGATGTGGATATTGGCGCGATGATACCGGCGCATGCACTTTCCGCAGTGTTTGCAGACTCGGATAAGAAAACTTGTCCATGGCGGATAGTATACGCCTCAGGTCGGCTCAAGAGAATAGAGCGACTCTTAGACCGTCGCTCTATTCTCTTCCATCAACCCCACCGGTCAGGCGGCGGAACCGCGGATGCGCATGCCGTAAAACGAACGGTAAACGAAGAAGAAAGAGACGACGAAGAAGGCGGCGGCCAAAATGTGCGTCAGACCGTTGCCCTGGCTGGCCGTAAGCTGCACGGCCAACTCGACGGCTAACAGGCCGAAGAGCGTCGTGAACTTGATGACTGGGTTGAGAGCGACCGATGAGGTGTCCTTGAAAGGATCACCAACCGTGTCGCCGATGACCGTGGCGTCATGCAACGGCGTGCCTTTTTGCTTGAGCTCGACTTCGACGATTTTCTTGGCGTTGTCCCACGCGCCGCCGGCGTTGGCCATGAAGATGGCTTGATACAAACCGAAGATGGCGATCGAGAACAGGTAGCCGATAAAAAAGAAGGGCTCGATGAATGCGAAGGCCAGCGTCGCGAAGAAGACGGCGATGAAAATATTGAGCATGCCCTTCTGCGCGTATTTGGTGCAAATTTCGACGACTTTCTTGCTGTCCTCGACGCTGGCTTTTTCGACGCCTTCCAGTTTGATATTGGCTTTGATGAATTCGACCGCGCGGTAAGCACCGGTGGTGACGGCTTGCGTGCTCGCGCCGGTGAACCAGTAAATCATCGCGCCGCCGGTGACGAGACCGAGAACGAAGGGCGCGTGCAGGAGCGAAAGACTATTCACGTTGTCCGTGAGTCCGTGGGTAAGCGCCATGATGATCGAGAAAATCATGGTGGTGGCGCCCACGACGGCCGTGCCGATGAGCACCGGCTTGGCCGTGGCTTTGAACGTGTTGCCGGCGCCGTCGTTGGCTTCCAGCATTTCCTTGGCGCGCTCGAAGTTGACGTCGATGTTGTAGTCTTTTTTCAGTTCCTGCTGGATGCCGGGAACGTGTTCGATGAGCGAAAGCTCGTAGACGGACTGCGCGTTGTCGGTGACCGGACCGTAAGAATCGACCGCAATCGTGACCGGGCCCATGCCGAGAAAGCCGAAAGCCACGAGACCAAAAGCAAACACCGCCGGCGCGAGCATCATGGCGCCGAGGTTAAGCGTGCTGATAAGGTAGCCGATAGCCATGAGGACGACCATCGCCAAGCCGATGTAATAAGCGGAAAAATTGCCGGCGACGAAACCGGAAAGAATGCCGAGCGATGCGCCGCCCTCTTCCGAGGAAGAAACCACTTCTTTGACGTGCCGCGATTCCGTCGAGGTGAACACTTTCACCAATTCCGGAATGATGGCGCCCGCCAGTGTGCCGCAGGAGATGATCGTCGCCAGCTTCCACCACTGGGAGGAGTCGCCGCCCAGCTCGGGAATTATCAGATAAGAGATCACGTACGTGAAGGCGATGGAAACGAACGAAGTGATCCAGACAAGCGAAGTGAGAGGCGCTTCGTAGTTCATCTTGTCCACGTTTCCGAATTTCGCTTTGGCGATGAAGCCGTTCAGGAAATAGGCAGCGGCGCTGGCGACCAGCATGACGACGCGCATCACGAAAATCCACACGAGCAATTGGACTTGGACCTTGGGATCCTTCACGCCGAGAAGAATAAAAGTGATCAGCGCCACGCCGGTCACGCCGTAGGTTTCAAACCCGTCCGCGCTCGGCCCAACCGAATCCCCCGCGTTATCGCCGGTGCAATCGGCGATTACTCCAGGATTGCGGGCGTCGTCCTCCTTGATTTTGAAGACGATCTTCATCAGATCGGAGCCGATATCGGCGATTTTCGTGAAAATGCCGCCCGCGATGCGCAACACGGCCGCGCCCAGAGATTCGCCGATGGCGAAGCCGATGAAACACGGACCGGCGAAATCGCCGGGGACAAAAAGCAGGATGAAGAGCATCATGAGCAGCTCGACGCTAATTAGCATCATGCCGATGCTCATGCCGGCTTCGAGAGGAGTGTGATAGATGGGATAAGGCTTGCCGCGAAGGGCGGCAAAAGCGGTGCGGGAGTTGGCGAAGGTGTTCACGCGAATGCCGAACCAGGCCACGCCATAACTTCCCGCCATGCCGATAACACTGAAAACGAGAATGATGGGCAAAGTGACCGCGGTCGGATGGACGGGAGCGAGAACGCCGAAATAGAGAACGATGACTACAGCGATGAAAAGCCACAGAAGAATGAGGAATTTGCCCTGCGTGAGGAGATACGTTTTGCAAGTTTCGTAGATGAGCTCGGAAATTTCACGCATGGATTTGTGTACGGGCATGCCTTTGAGGCGGCTATAAATGGTCAGACCGAAAATGAGGCCAAAGACGCAAAAGACGATGCCGAAGAGGAGCAGCTTGTGGCCATCGATGCCAAGAAAATTGACTTGCGAAAGATCAGGAACCTTCAGGCTGGCCTCACCACCAGCTTCTTGAGCCATGGCCGCGGCGGCTGAAGAAAGGGTCAAAAGAGCGGCTGCGGCACTCCATTTTGCGAATCTGAAACCCAAGGACCAGGCACTTGAAAGCCAGGTGCGCATCAAAAATCCTCCATGAAAAAAATCGGATTCAGGGCAACCGCGGCCCTGCACACTCACTTCCGGCACACAATTTCAACCGAGCGCTCTTAGGTTAGCGCCGAGGGAATACCCGCCGGATTTCAAAGGGCTCCCACCTCAAGCAGGACAGGAACTTGGCTTTTTGTGCGGCCCCGGCCGGACCGGGGTTGCCAGCACGCTTGCCCAACCTATCTGCCACCGAAACAACGCGAGGCAGTTCCCTGTAGGGCGCGCGCACGGGCTAACACAAAACGTTGATTTATAACATTTAGCGTACTGGCGGGTCAAACTGTGCGGAGGCCTTCTTGAGGGCGCGAAATCAGGGGCGGGGAGGCGGTAGGGAGGGCCTGGCGGCAGAGGTTAGTAGGACGGTACCGCGCCGAACACGGAAGAGAGAAACAATTGCAAAGCGATGGTAACATGCCTGTATTGCCAGAGCAGGAAACTTCCCGGTTTGGACGGGGGCCCATGATTGCAGATTTTTCGCCGGTAGCAGCAAGGCGCACGGCGGCTACCATTGCAGGTCGCTACAATCGAAATAGCAGAGAAGCCCGCATGCCGCACGAAATGGCGCAAGCGCTGGAAAAGTTGCCGGCGCGGGGTCGCCACGGTCAAGCCGCGGGACGCGCGTGAGAAATCATTTCTTTATCACCGGAACGGATGCCGGCGTCGGAAAGACGACACTCTCGGCGCTGCTATGCGCCGCGCTGGACGCTGTTTATTGGAAGCCGATACAGACGGGGACGCTGGAAGGCTCGGACCGGGTAACCGTGATGCGGCTTGCGGGAATTGGCACGGACCGCACGCTGGACGAGGTCTACAAGTTTGTTCCGCCGGTTTCACCCGATTTGGCGGCTCGCTGGGCGGGCGTGGAAATCGATTTGGGGCGGATCAATTTGCCCACGAGTTTGCTGAACGATTGGCTGGTCGTCGAGGGATTGGGCGGCGTACTGGTGCCCATCAATCAAAAGCAATTCATGCTGGATATGATGGTCAAGTTCAAGCTTCCCGTAATTCTTGCGGCGCGCAGCGGCGCCGGGACGATCAATCACACGCTGCTGACGCTGGCGGCTTTGCACGCCGCGGAATTGCCGGTACACGGTGTGGTTTTGATTGGCGATCAGAACCGCGAGAATCGCGAGACCATCGAGCGATTTGGGCACGTCCGGGTGATAGGAGAGATTCCCCGGCTTCCCAATCTGCACCGTACTGCCTTGATGCAAATCTTCATGAATCATTTCGATCGCGCCGCATTTTCGCAATAGCCGCGCGCGTTGGCCCTGCCGTTGCTCCAGAACAAATACGCTGTCTGCTAGACTGATCATCCGAATTACGATGAAGGTTCGCGCGCGGATAAGGCGGAGAACGCTTGCAGTGGCGCAAGAGGAAATTGACTGACGGCGGGAGTTGCGATTGTCCTTGAATCTGAGCGGCTGGAAGAAAAAGATTGTAGCCTTTGCGGGTGGGCTGGGCGCTCCAGGCCTTTTCCTCATTTCTTTTCTGGATTCTTCGGTGCTCTCGTTTCCCATCATCAATGATTTCTTGTTGATCGAGCTGGCTATCCAGCATCCAGCGCGGATGCCGCTCTACGCTTTCATGGCCGCGGCGGGATCGGTGCTTGGCTGCGTGCTGCTTTACTATTTGGCGCGCATGGGCGGGGAAGCGTATTTTCACCGGAAAGCCGGAGCGCGCGCTCACGCGATTCGCGATTGGGTCGAGCGCAACGGCTTTGGAGGGATGTTGGTTGCGGCACTGCTGCCGCCGCCGACTCCATTCAAAATATTCGTATTTGCCGCCGGCGTTTTCGAAGCGCCGATTGCGGGGTTTGTGTCAGCAATCACCGTGGCTCGATTGTTTCGATATTTTGGCGAGGGCTATCTTGCCGTGCGCTATGGCGCGGACGCCATGCCTTATCTTGCCGCACACAAATTGCAAGTGACGGTGCTGGCGATTGGGCTTGTCGCCGTAAGCTACGGGCTCTCGCGCTGGATTCTTCGCAACAAGCGGCCCCAAGAATCGAAAAAATAGCGCTGTCCATGGGAATCATTGACGCAAGTCGCGCGCCCAGGTCAGCTCTTGCGTGGTGACTTGGTTGTTTCTATCGAGTTCGATGTAGGCGGCGACTTCGTGCTCGGTGTCGCCCGACGCGGCATAACACAAATCGCGCAGAATGACGATGTAGCCCGCCTCGATTTTTTCGACGCCGGCTTTGGGAATCCGCGCGGCGGCGAGAAAACGCTTTGCTACGACGGTGTTTCGCGCGGCCGCGAGCGCGGAGGAAGGCTCGGGCTTGAAGATGCGCACGCTGGAATCAGGATCGAAATCCCTGGCGGCTGTGGGAGTGATGTCAATTTCGTCCAAGGCGCTTTCGGTTTCCACGACGCCATGCCAGGTGAGGAGAGAGAGCGGTTCGGGGTAGGCCCATGCGCGCCGTGAAGTCTCGCCGTGAAATGTCCGCGATCCCAGCAAAGCGACTGCATTCGAATGTAAGGTTGCGCGGGCGCCGACGTAAACGAGGACCAGAGCGAGGCCGATGAGAGCGCCGGTCTGGCCACGCGGCTTTTTTGATTTGGCGCCGATTTCGGAGCCGACCAGGCGGAGCAACTCGGGAATCGCAATCGCGCCAATGAGGATGGTGAGAATCCAGGGATCGATGCCCGGGAGCCAGTCCAGCGCGACTCGCCGCGAACTGAACGGCCAGAAGAGCATCACGCCACCGGATTGGCAAGCGTCCATGGCAATGTGCAGCAGAGCTGCGCAGAGCGGCGCGACGAATGCGCCAAAAATCAACACGCGCAGGGCATGCAGGTCAAAGGAAATCGCATTGCCTTTCGGCATTTCTGCGTTGACGCTTAGGCTTCCTATGAGGAGCCTTCCCAAGAAAATCGCGGAGATGGCTGCTGAAATAAGAGCGGCTGCGAGAATCGAGTGAGTATAGGTTCCGTGCCAAGTGAGAAAGGCGGACGGGCTAAAGTAGTTGCTCAGCCAATCGATATCGGCAATACAGCCGGCAAGAACGGCGCTCGCGATGGCTGCTTTACCCGCGCGAGGGAAAAAGCCGCGGGCGACGGCCAGCGATGCCAGTCCATGAGTGACAATGTCCACGATTACGTCTGCGCGGCCGGCTTAGATTGCGTGGAGAGGCCGTTGCGCGGCACGAGCAGTTTCAGAGCACGGGGCACAATTTTGAACTCGACGGGAAGACGGGCGAGCGGCTCGCCGTCCACCTGCGCGTAAATGGGGCTATTGTCCAGCGGCTCGCAGAGCACTTGATCCGCTTTCCAGAAGTGAACGCCTGCGGTGCCGCGAAGCTTTCCCATCCAGAGCGTCGGAAGATAACTGAGATAACGCAAGCCACTGCGCGTGGTCAGCGTCATCAGCTCAAATTGGTCTTCGTACAAGTCCGCGTCCGTGGTGATTTTGAACGGACCGCCATAGTGTTTGGTGCGGCCTACCACTACGAGCGACGAATCGATTTCCTTGCCGCCCGCCCTGACGCGAAAATGTTGGAATTTGTAGCGTAAAGCTTCACGCGCGCCCTGCCACCAGTAGGCGAGAATTCCCACGCGAGCCTTGAGATCGAGATCGATGGAATACACGATCATGCCATCGGCGCCCGCGCCGGCGACACTGAGAAAGTATTTTTTCTTCGCGGGCTCGTTCAGCGGAGTCGCAAGTCCCAGGGGGATTTCGCGCACTTCTCCGCGGACGAGCTTTTCCGCGGCGCTGGGAATGTCCCAGGGCAGATCCAACTCCTTGGCGAGGACGTTGGCCGTGCCGCCGGGAAGAAGAGCGAGCGGCACGCGATGGCCATTGGCTTGGCCAGCGAGGCCGTTCACGATTTCATTCAATGTGCCATCGCCTCCGCAAGCGATGACGAGCTGGCGGCCTTCCACATTGGCGCGCTGCGCGATTTCCGTGGCGTCACCGGCTTTGGTGGTTTCCGCGAGCTCGGTGTGAATGCCGCCAGCGGCGAAAATCCGGCGCGCTTCGTCGAGCAGGTTGCGGCGACCGTGGCCGCCGTTTCCGGCGTTGGGGTTGTGAATTAACAGCGCGTTATGGATTTCCGTGGTCATCCTCAGTTCGGTCTCGATGCGGTCTCTCGTTCGGGTCGTTTCTTGCCGTATTCATTCTATATAATGTCTGGCGAAATCGAGCTATTCCTTCTCAAGAGGGTTTCATGGCCAAAGCCGCGCCTGCGAACATCAAGAAAGAGATCGAAGGGCTGCGCGAGAAGCTGCGCTACCACGAGTATCGCTATTACGTCCTCGACGACCCGGAAATATCGGACGCGGCTTACGACAAGCTGATGGAGAAGCTGAAGGCGCTGGAGGCGCAGCATCCGGAACTGGTTACGCCGGATTCGCCGACCGTGCGCGTGGGCGGCGCGCCGCGCGAAGGTTTTCAAACGGTGCGCCATGCGCGGCCGATGCTGAGCCTCGACAACGCGTTCTCCTATGACGCGTTGCGCGATTGGGACCGGCGCGTGCGCGAAGGCAGCGGCCAGGAAAAAATCGAGTACATCGCTGAGCATAAGTTCGACGGGCTGAGCATTTCGCTGCAATACGAGGACGGCGTGCTGGTGCGCGGCGTGACACGCGGCGATGGAACGACAGGCGAAGACGTTACGCCCAACGTGAAAACCATCCGTTCGATTCCGCTGCGCGTCGATGCCGCGGCGCTGAAAAAAGCGAAGCTGCCTTCGGCCTTCGAGGTGCGCGGCGAAACGATGATGACGCGCAAAGCGTTCGAGGCTTTGAACCGGCACCAGGAAGAGATCGGCGGAAAGATTTTTGTGAACGCGCGCAATTCGGCGGCCGGAGCCGTGCGCGTGCTCGATCCTTCGATTACGGCGGCGCGGCGACTGGATTTTTTCGCGTACTACCTGTTCGTCGATGGAAAAGTGCCGTTTCCGAAACATTCCGATAGCCTGATGGCTCTTAAGCAATTGCACTTCCGCGCTTCCGATGATTGGAAACTTTGCGCTGGCATCGACGAAGTGCTGGCCTATTGCGACGCTTGGGACACGAAGCGGGAGAAGCTGGCTTACGACATCGATGGCGTGGTGATTAAGGTCAATTCCATTGGAATTCAGAACGAATTGGGCTTTACGGCGCGCGCTCCGCGGTGGGCGATTGCGTACAAATATCCCGCGCGGCAGGAGACCACAGTCGTCAACGACATTATTGTGCAAGTGGGGCGGACGGGAGCGCTGACGCCGGTGGCGGTGCTCGAGCCGGTGCAAGTGGGAGGCGTCACTGTCAGCCGCTCCACACTCCATAATTTTGATGAAATTCAAAGGCTCGGCGTGCAAATCGGCGATACCGTGCTGATTGAACGCGCCGGCGAGGTGATTCCACACGTGCTGCGAGTGGTTAAGGAGGGGAAGAACCGCAAGCCTTTTCGCATGCCGAAGCGCTGCCCGGAATGCGATAGCGCGATTCACCACGTGGAAGGGGAAGTGGCTTACCGCTGCGTGAACGCGGCGTGCCCGGCGAAGCGGAAGGAGTCGCTGCTGCATTTTGCGGGACGCCACGCGATGGATATCGACGGGCTTGGCGACAAGATCGTGGATCAACTGGTAGACAAAGGGTTGGTGAAGGATGTGGCTGATCTTTATGCGCTGAAGGAGGATGAGGTCGCCGGACTGGAGCGCATGGCGGAAAAATCGGCGCAGAATTTGGTTACGGAAATTGAGGGGAGCAAGAAAAACAGTTTGGCGCGGCTGATTTATGGGCTGGGGATGCGGTTCGTGGGGGAGCGGACCGGGCAATTACTGGCGGAACATTTTTCTTCGCTCGAGGAATTGGCGGCGGCGAAGGAAGAGGAGCTTGAAGCGGTGCCGGAAGTCGGGCCGAAAGTCGCGGAGGCGATTGTCGAGTTTTTTTCGGAGCCGGCGAACCGGCAACTGATCAAGAAGCTGCACAAGGTGGGCGTGCATCCGACCGCTGAAAAGCGCGTGGTCAAAAGCCAGAAGTTTGCGGGAAAGTCGTTCGTGTTTACGGGTGGGTTGGCCAATCGTTCGCGCGAAGAAGCCGGGGAATTGGTCCAACAGAATGGCGGAAAAGTGGCCAGCTCCGTCAGCAAAAAAACCGACTACGTGGTCGTGGGCACTGATCCCGGGTCGAAATACGAGAAGGCCAAGGAACTTGGCGTGACGATCCTGACGGAAGGCGAATTCGAGAAGCTGATCGGTCTCAAATAACGAATCTCACTACCTCTCGACGTGCTGTTCTTTGCTGTCTGGCCCCGTTATCCAATCGAAGCAGTGCGAGATAATCTTATTCGCTGGCTCGAAAGCCCTTGGGAAAAACATGGCAGTAATGAGCAATGCGAGAAAAAATAGCTGCAAGATTCTGGTAGCACGCGGACCTGGAAGCGGAAGGGAGCGCAGAAGGGGAGGCTGTGGTGATGATCTACCATGAAAAGAAAATAGAAGATTAAATAGGAAGAGAAGTACCCAGGGCACGAACAACACCGCGACGAGTTTCCAATAGAGGCGAGAGCCGTGGGCTAGGTGCTCGCCGCAAAGCACAA
The DNA here is from genome assembly GCA_049800195.1 of Candidatus Acidiferrum sp. Classification (GTDB taxonomy): domain Bacteria; phylum Acidobacteriota; class Terriglobia; order Acidiferrales; family UBA7541; genus Acidiferrum. The sequence goes on along the minus strand of JBARJI010000007.1, from coordinate 24,881 downwards.
GAAGGTAGTGATCGCTTCTGCGCAAGGAACGAATCGCTTGATTCCATTGCAGCGCTTTTTGCGGGTCTTCTTTTTTGAGTCTGCTATGGGCGCGCCGCAGGAGCTGGGATATTTTCTTCTCAAATTTCGCCGTGTCATATTGCGCCTCGAATTCCTCGTTCAGAGCAGCCGGGTCTTCAGAAGCGCCCTTGCCTTCGGTGAAGTACATCATTCTCTTCTCAAGGTCAGAGAGCGGCACATTGTCCAAGGCTGCTTGCTCGGAGGTCTGTTGGACCAGAAAGTCCTTCGCTTGTTGGACGCGCATGTGCCGGATTCTAGCCAAGCGGGGCGCCAAGAACAATGCTCCGTTTTTCGATGATGTGGGCTGGTATAATGAAGTTGGCGGGTGAGCCGGGTGATCGCTGGCTTGGTCATCGTAAGATGGCTGGGCGGGAGGAAAGTCCGGACACCGTCGTCGTAGGCTCGAGAGAGCCGGTGACGAAATAGGGCAACGCGCCTGGTAACGCCAGGGGAGCGGTAGCACAGACTTGAGGCTGTGATTTTTCGGTTGCGCAGGACGAGGAAGTGAATTGCGTGGATCGGGAAAAGCACACAGGCTGAAGCCTGTGCTACTGTTCACGGAAAGTGCCACAGAGAAAATACCGCCGGCTGGGAGAAGCACGGTGGCATCGCGCAGGAAAACCTGCGGGACGTCTTCGAAACGCTCGCTCAGTTAGGCAAGGGTGAAAAGGTGGGGTAAGAGCCCACCGCTCGTTTGGCAACAAACGAGGCAGGGAAAACCCCGCGTGGTGCAAGGCCAAATAGGAGGGGAGAGCCGGCCCGGCTCGCCGAGAACGCATGAGCAGTCCGAGGGCCGCTTCGCGCGGTCGCGGCTGTAGAGGGCGTTTTTCCTCGTCGATGGAGCAATCTATCGATGGGAGCAACCCTCGGGTAGGCTGCTGGAGCCGTGGTGCGAATCACGGCCTAGAGGAATGATCGCCGCGGCGAACCGTCCTTTACGGGATGGCGCGTTGCACAGAATCCGGCTTACAGGCTCGCCCGCTGATTCTAATAGATTTAGCTAGGTTTTGCTGAGGAGCTTGGCGAAATCATGCCACTCTCAAGCCCTGCTCCGCTTTCCATTATCCGGCGTACCCTCTCGCGCAGCGCCGGTACAAAAGGCGCGTAATGCCTCTCCACCGTTTCGACAGTATCCCCAAGCATAGAAGCGACATCATAGATTCCCGCCCCGGCAGCGAGTAGATCGACCGCCAGCGTATCCCTGAACCTATGCGGATTCGCCTGAGCTACGCCAGCGCGCGCCCCTAGCGCCAGCATACGGCCATATAGCCGAGGGCGGCGCAGCGGGTTTCCATTCGGCCCCTGCAAAACGCGATCTCCGGGCTGCGGATTGCGCCGCGCAAATTCAGTTTCAAGAGCGAAGAGTAATTCTGTATGAATGGGAATCTGCACCAGCTTCTTGCGCTTCAGCGTTAGCCGTTCGATCTCTTTCTTCTCGAATCGAATCTCTCCCCAAGTTAGCCCAACAGCATCGCTACCGCGAAAGCCGGTATGCCGCAGCAAGAGAAACGCGAGCCGGTCCTCCCCGGCAGCCGCCCGCAGTTTTTGTAACTCCTCGCCGGTAAACGGCTGCGCGCCCCGCGTAGGCGTTCCTCCGGGCTTGCCCTCCATGCGAACAGGATTCTTAACGATCATTTCATTTTCCAGAGCGTAGCCGAACGCGCGATGAAGGACCGCAGCATCGAGAGCGATGCTTGTAGCGCCGCGCGCTTCTCGCCTCTTGCCGATGCGATCTTTCCGCCAAACTTTGAATGCCTCTACCAGCGGGCGAGTTATGTCCTTCAAGTTTGAAACGCTCTTCTCTGAAAGAAAGGCGGAGAATTCGCGCAGCGTAAGCCTGTAGCGATCTGCGGTACTGGCTGCAAATTTTCCAAGCGCGATTCGCTGCCGCATTTCAAACTCGAAACCCGCGAGGAGATCGGCCCAAGTTACTTCCGGCTTCTCAATTTTCTCTCGCCAGCCTACTAGCGCAGCCAGCGCAGCAAACGGGCCGGGCGGCAATACGCCGCGCAATTCCGGCCAGAGAAGGGAATCCGCGCCCTCAGAAAGCGCCCTCTCGATTCGATTCAGCAAGCGCCGCGCGGCCTCGCCGTCGCGGGTACCTAGAGAGAAGCGCGTTCGCCGCCCGCCCACAAAACCCTCAGCGCGATAAACCTTTCCCGCTTTGCGGAGGTTCAGCATATTTTTTTCATTTTCAGATTTTCGAGTTGAAAAACTGCGCCCGCCGCAATCGCCTTCCGGCCTTTCTTGCCCGGCCCGGCGAAATCTAGCATAGATGCTCCGGATGCTCGCAAGCGGTTTCTCACCGTCCCCCGGCTACAGCGCCAGCGATCTGCCAGCTCTTGAATTGAGAAGAAGGCTTGCGGCGCATTACGGCGCGCAAGGCGTTCGCGTATCTGCGATTCAGGAATGTTGAACAGCGCGGAGATTTCAGCTAAGGAAAGCGATTCGGGCGGCATGGAGGCGCACCTATCCTCATATCAGGAATTTGGGTTGCCTCTGTTTGGCGAGGTAGGCGCGTATTTAACTTCTGCTCCAGCTACGCCCGCGCGTCCCGGCGTTGGATACAGCGTACCAGTACCGGGGCAAAAAATCAAGCAGCGAACGTAAGGCGAATTGAGCCGTCTCATCGCACTCCACAGCTCTGTGCTGCCTCTGTTGTCGATCTGGAAAATTCATACCGGCGTACTATGGCAACTCGCACTTTCTCGCCGCATCATCCGATCTGTAGCACTACCCGGCCAACGCGCCGATCCCACCGAGGAGAAACGCAAAGTGAAAACGATGGTTCTCGCAGTAGCTTTGGTTCTGGCACCAATTGCAGGGGCGCAGGCAAAGAAAGCGCACCCCGCGAGTCCTGTCGCGCCGCAGCCTGCCCCCGTTTACAAGGGTCAGACTCTCGGTGAATCTCTTGCAACGTTTCTCGCTACTCCGCAGGGCCGGGCCGCAAACCAGCCCATTGACAAGCATCCTGAAATTTATTGCTTTAGAGAAGAGGATGCCGTACTGAAAACCACTAGCAGCGCATTTTTTGAGTTTACCTCCGGGGAACTCACAGACATCTACGTCCTTTTTGTTGACGAGGGTTCTTTTCAAACTGCCGCGTTTGAGATGCTTGATAAGTTAAAAGCAAAATTCGGCAAGCCTACACATGCGGAGACAGGGCAGCTAGAAAACGGTTATGGCGCACAATCGACACTAGAAATCATTTCTTGGACGACGCCGATCTACCACATTGAATTCTCTATGCAAACCGGCGAGGGCAGCTACAAACTGGAAGTTATGACACCCGCGTATTACGCGGCAAAATTAAGTGAGGCGGCAGCGGCAGATAAAGTTAAGTCCAACCCTAAGTCAATCGACTAACCCACAAAGCGAAATAAACCCAGCAAAAGCGGGATTTTCGAGGGCCGCTAGGAATTCTCTGGTGGCTCTTTTTCTTCTTCGTCGAAAGTCATTTAATGGGCGCGCGGAGGGGCAAGCGCGGATTTCTAGCGAGGTACGAAACAATCAGCTTGCGATCTGAAAACCGAAAAGGCCGGTAAGCCTTTCGGCCCGGCCCGTCTAGGTCGTTGCGGTTCTGCACTAAACCGTCTAATCAGAAAGCAAGAAGATCAGTCCGATCAAAGCCGCGACGCCGCCCCAAAACTTCAATTGCGGGCTTTCCGGCCTTTCACCTCTGATGTAAGAGCAGATGTGCTCGCAGTTTGGTCCGAGAGTACGATTAACAACACCATTTCCCACGACTCTACGTGCGCGTGCTTGCACTCGCGACTGTGCATACCAGTCCTCCGGGCCGCGCGCCACTACACGGAGCTGCTCTTTGTTTGGAATCAAATCGAAGTGGACAAAGTGGGCGGCCTGTCCTTTTGCGGGGTTAACAACGTCCTCCCCGCATGGTCCAATCGGACCGACGTACACCATCTTGTGAACGGGAAGCCCCGGCGCGGCTAGTTCGTCGCCAACCCTCAGAATTATTTGGTCCATTGCGAATCTCCACTCCAAGAAAGTTTGCGCGGCGCAGGGCGCGCCGTCCCATCGATAATGCAGATTTTGCTCGCAAATTGGGTGGTGGTCAAGCTGAATCAAGAACCAACGCATTAAGGTTTAGATAGCGCACCGGAGTCCGTGAGGGTAGCCGGGCAGATTGAGTGGTTGTCCATTAGAGTTTCGGCTCCTGATTTCCGGTGTGCAGGGCAGCAAAGCGGGCGGCGTTTCGGACCCAAACTTTGGTGTAGCGATCATATCCGCCGCCAAACTGATTGTATGAAACGATTTCGTCGGCGCTGATAACTGTTCCGTCAGGCAGGTTCCATTGCGCCAGTCCTGCGACGAATTGCGCGCCGAAGCCGTTCTGTAAAACTTGCTTCTGATTGAACATGGGATTGCCAAACTTCGCAGTAGCAGCGACAGCGAATTCGTCAAAGTTCTTGTACTCCAACTGCATTTCCACGAGGACTCCGTTAGCAAAACAGAGTTTGAAATCTTTGTCTACTTGAAACCACGTTTCTTTGCCTGACTCTGCGTTGGCGATCTCTTTCTTACAAGACTTGTCCTTACCGCAAGCCGCAGGCATGTTTGTGGCGGTTTCAAACTCTGCGAAGCTCCAACCCATCGGGATACCGCGAATCTCTGTTGGCTTTGGTGTTTGTGCTGCGGCGCTACCGGCGACGAGTATCAATACGAGAGTTGTGGCTGCGATCTTCATTTTTTTCGCTCTCCTCTCTACTGGCACTTTTTCTACCAAACAGCCTTTGAAGTGCGCTCGTTTGTCTCCGACAGATAGATAGCGTTTCGTTCGGTAACTCTCTGCCCTGACGATGAGTAATAAACGGATATTAGCTTTCAGTGAAAAGTCAGCCATGCGAAGCCGAAGACTACGCGGGAGTGCAGGCGGACGGCGTATTCAGTTAATGCGAATCCGGTGCCCGGAAAGGCAAAACTGCAACGATTCCGCGATAGGGCCACTAAGCCTCGCCCACGGTCTGAGGAACGAGGGTCTCTTCTTGGTTGACCGAGGGCACATTAGTTTCAGTCTTTTTCGGTATGTGTTGTCTTTTGCGCCGGATTTTCATCGGACCCATCTTTTCGCGCGCGTCCTCAGACAACATGTCGTGAATGGCTTTCGCTAGGTCTTCCTCGTCAAGCAAAAGCCCTTCACTCTTCCGTATCTCGCGACGAATAAGCCTCAAAACGGTATCTGTATACAGCGCCCTTCCCAAAGACTGAGCGTCAAGTGCTGTACGCTTCTTCCAGAAGTCTTCGTGCTCTCCCTTTCGGACGTTCTGTTCATGTAGCAAAGCTAGGCATTCTGCGGCTTTATCCATGTTGTCTGTGGCGAGATCGAGTGAAAATACGAGTTCGGTATCTATACCTTCTTCAAAGGAAAGGTGGTAGAGGTTCCAGTTGACTCCATTCGTGAGAACAACCCAACGAAGATTCGACTCCGCCGCATAGGACTTTGCCTGCTCAATATGCCGGTCCCGTAAGTCGCACCCTGCGGCTTTTGCCTCCACAAGAAGTTTGATGACGCCGTCTATCTTCAGCGCCAAGTCCACATATTTGGTTTTAATTGGCATCTCGCGCGTAATTTCAGTCAGTGGGTCATATCCAAGTACATTTTGAAAAACCATCATAATTCGCTGCACGGTGTCCGCTTCATTCAGATTCTCTTCCTTCGCTTTCAAGAGAATTGGAATGAGTTTTTTGAGGGGATGACGAATGTCCACAGACATAAGGTAAACTCCTTGTCGAGATTTCGTTCGAACTCTTTTACTTAGTCAGGTCTCCACTTATACGACGCCGCCCTTACCTGTCTGATCTGACTGTCTAATGTTCTTTCGGTGTTCGTCACTAGGACTGTAGGTAGTTAGTTAATTGCCCTAAAGGACGGGATTCGCGCTTGGCCGGTCACTCAGCGAGTCCGGCAAAGCCGGGGTATCCGACGCAAATTCGCGTTCCCAAAGTTTGCTTATTTTCCAGAGGATTTGTCTCACAGCCGGTGGTCTGATTCCTACCGCCTCAGCCACACCTACCGAGTCAAGCTCGGCGCGATAGTAGAGATAGACGGCCGCGCAGATCGCCGCAGTCTCGCCCTTCTTTATGAGGCAGATGGACGCATCGAGTGCCTGAATTTGTAGCGCGAGCCGTCGCCGCCAGTTCGCAGATCGCCTGCGCGTGTATCTCTTGCACAGCCGCCGCAGCGTCCTTTCCAGTGCGGGTATCTGGCGTTTCCTTGCTGCCACCGCGCGGTCTAGGCGTTCAGAAAACGTGCCAGTGCCGGGGCGCAGTGCTGCGCGACGTTCCATAAAACGGACAAACAGAGGGAGGAGTTTCGAGTTATCCCGCGCCCAAAGAGGAGTGGGCAGACGCCTTTCGGCGCGCTGCTTATGGGACTGGACCGCCATTCTTGCGTAGTCCTCCCATGCGATACCGGTTCCAGCGGAAACGGGGCGCGGGCGCTGACCGGCGAAAGCGTGCAAATCATACGCCGGGGCCGCGTATCGCCAAGAATTCACTGGCTTGAGGATGGAATACAAGCGGGCACCTCCGTAGAGGCAGGGGAATGTTTTGCGGTTATTTTTCCCAGCTTCCGGGAATTTTCAGCGGTGGCAGGGGCCGGATTTTCCCTCTCTCATGTAATCTCAAAGGGTCGCAGTTGAGACCAGCGGAGCATTTGCATTCCCGCATCTCCGCGACGCTGGCGAAGAGCGAAACCGTTTTCGTACAGCGCGAGAGAAAATAGAACGGACCATCCCCGACGATCTTTACATCTTTCCCCCATGCCATTCTCGCGCGGTCAATCCACTGAGAGGGTTTTTTCTCAGGTTCCCCCGGCAAAGGTCCAACCCATGAATTCGTGACCGTTATCAGGCCAGCGGAAGCGGCGCGTTTGAAAACTATTTCACTCATAGATTTATCCCTCTTCAATCGTGCCGAGGAAAGGGTCGCCGTTGGCTGGAAACGGGCGGGGCGGGGGAGAGTCAAGAATTACGATCTGTCCCATGTGCGGATTGTTGTTTACCTGCGAGCCTTGCGGCGTGCCGATATAAACGCGTCCGAGATAGGGGTATTCCGAAAATCCGGGCGGCACGCTGGCAAGGACTTTGTACGTTCCGAGGAAAGGATTCGTGTAACCTGCGGGCGGTTCATCTACGAGGGTTACGCTGCCGAGGAAAGGCACCGTACTTGAATAGCTGCCGCCTCCGCCTGAGACCGCGGCAGTTAGCGAGTAGGCCGCAACGAGGATTGTCCCGTCGAGTTCCGTGTTGTTGGCGTCCCCGGAAAACGTAGCAGCGGGATTGCTTGAGGTTCCAGCAAACTGACTTTCAAAACAAATTGCCATTGGCGAGAACGCGCCGTTGATCGCATCTGCGCCGTCCGGATTCCAACCGCTCCCTGCGCCTACTTGCTGAGCGTCAGTGAGATCGCCGCTGCCAAATTCCAGCGCGGCGATAGCGCAAAGAAAATTTCCGTATGTGCCGCCACTCAAACTGGAAATTTGGGCGCTGAGGTTCGGTACTTCTTTGAAGCCGGTTAGAGATTGACTTGCACTTTCAGCCGTAGCAGCGTAGGCCGTTCCGCTCAATTCATAGGCGACGAGTCCGACAAGAAAGGTGTACGTGGACTGCCCGGAGGGTGCGGTGAAATTCAGGGTATAAGTTTTCGCGCCCGTAGCCGGATTGATCGCGCCCTGATAGGCATTCGCAAAATAACCGCTGCTGGAGCTGACGTAGCCAAATGGAGAGTAGTCATTGGACTTATCGTCCGCTACGCTAACAACGGGGGCATAAGAGCCGCTGCCATTGCTTTGTACTAGCGCGGCTGCCAAAACTACAATGCTGCCTGCGGAGATTGTGTCATCGAGAGTTACCGCGACGCTGCCACTTCCAACCACAGTGGCGAATGCTGATTTCCGCTGAATAATGGATGCTGACATTTGTGTTACTCCTCTGGTATTTCCCCTACGCTGCTACGGCCCTGTGCTATCGGTGGGGCTGCTTGAAAATTGCCCAAGCGCCCGCGTCTTTCGCTTTGAAAGGGCCGTCCTCAAGAAAAACCATATTGTGATGCGTAGCCGCTTGAACTGTCCGCATGGGGAGCTTCGCTAACGCTGCGGAAGTAAAAGAATGGGTTTTCCCGCAATGCGAAAATCTCAACGTCCGACCGTTTGCGAACTCCCTGAAACTCGTGCCGCATTTCGGACAAGCGAACTCGAAAAATCTTGTTTTGCCATTTCCATCGACGTGCCGAGTCCAGCCTTTCGCTGCCGCTACTTTGCCTATCGACGTAACGTTGAAGAAAAAATCAGTCCATGCCATGAGTCCCCCTCACCACCTGAAAGTAAAAAGCTGACCGTCAGAAAACTGGTCCATGTATTGCTGTTCCCGCTCCTCGCTAGAGAGATCGGTAAGCCCGAAATGCTGTGCCAAGTAGATAGCTTGGAGGTAGCATGTTTGCGCGGGGCCGTCCGTGTCTGCGCTGCGGAGCCATTCAAAAGCGGGATTAAAATTCACGAAGAGGCTGCCCGCCTCGCGCAGCTCCGCCTCCGTGTCTTTGGCCTTGCCCTTCCAACCCAATTTGAGTGTTGTGGATTTAATTTCCAGCGCCAACGCCTTGTTTGAATGCACTGCAATGAGATCGCGTGTGCCTGCGCCGTCCAGCCAGCGGATGAGGGCGTCGGTATGCAATGCAGACACCCCTTTCCATTTTTTATCCACTTCCTTTTCGCCATCGAACACAGAGGCGCGCAACTCTTTCACGTGCTTGTTTCGCCAGAAAAAATAATCGGTAGCAGTTTTGAACACGTCGGCGTTGTCATTGACAGCGACGTATGGAAATATCTCCAAGTCCCGGCCTTTCGCGGCAAGAACGAGAACAGTGGGCTGTAGGAGGGTTTCGCTCCCCTTCGCGTAATGAATCGCGGCAACTGCGCCGTCGGTATTGGTGCTCATGGCTTTCCTCCGAATCCGTGTTCTCTTCCTGTCCTGCGGTCATGGCAGGCTTTGCATTTTCCAGCAACGTTTTCCCGCGAATAGAAAAGAGCACGGTCCCCGCCGTGATCTACGACGTGGTCTACGGTGTCGCTCCATGCGTAGCAGCGGCCTTCGCCGTGGCAATCTTTCTCTTGGCAGGTACAAACCACATCGCGTTTGAGAACCCATTGCCGCAAACCGCGCGGCCCTTTCCAATCAGCTTCGGCGTAGAGTTTTCGATGCGGAGATTGACGGCGCGCTGCATCCGCGCGAGTCCTCGTATTATCCTGCAAATGTTTGGCGCAGTATTTCTCGCCGCCCGTGGCATAATTCGGGCAGGGAACCATCGCGCATACGCGTGTCCGGTCCATCAAATCTCCATTTCCTGACGCGTAGACTCGAACTTCGTTCTTTCAGCCAGCGGAAGATCTTCGAGGAGCAAAATCCCTCGGTGGTTATAAACACAATCTGCGGGTGCTTCATCGAGGGGTGAAACCGCCGCGCTGCGCAATGCAAAAAGTAGGGCGACACCCGCGTCGATTTTCAATTCCAAGTTTTTCGGTCGTACCGGCCAAATCAAAGCAGCGCCAGCGGTGCGCGCTTGCAAGTTGAGGAGGCACCAGCGCAAAACAGGGGAACGAAAATGCAGTTGCCCGCCCGCTACGATGTCGTCGAGGAAACGCATCCCGATGGTCATGTACTTTGCGAACTGCGGCATTTCCGGGCAGACGATACCGGCTTTTTCCAGATGGCCGACAAGCATATTGGCTTGCAGCGCATCGAAAGTTACGTCGCGGATTTTGAATAGCTGCGCATCACTAAGAATCTCAGCCTCTACGATGTCCAAGTCCGTGCGCGCCCCCGACGTCACGTTGATGTGTCCTCCGATCTCCCAGCCGCGATAGCTTGCATTCGCGGCGTCCTTCATGGTCTTTTCCGGCAACCAAGTTTTTGCGAAGGCGTAGTAGTGCGGTTTGCCCTCAATCTTGCGCATGAAAACACGGACAGCGGCAGTCATGTCCTTGCGCGTAGCCAAGTCCAGTCCAAGCGCGCACGTCTGTCCGAGAAATTCTTTTTCGTCGAGGTTTGCGTCGTAGCAAGCGCGTACCGCTACGGGGTCAAGGAATGGTTCATCGCCGCCGTTCAGAATCCATTCGCATAGATGCTTAGTACGAAACTCCGCGCGGCGCGAAGGCATCTGGTGCGCGAGTGCTGCCGTTTCCGCGATCTGGCGCGGGTCCACCGAAACTCCCCACGAAGGGTTGGCCTTGCGGTGCGCGTCAGGGGAATCCCATTGGTCCTCCGCGTCAACCGTATACATAGCGCAGAAAAAGGCGTCAGCGGATGCCGAGGTATCCTCTCCATCGAGAAGCTTTTCGAGGAAAGATCGGATTTCAAAAGCAACGCCGGAGCTGTCATTCCCCGCAGTAGTCACCATGAGAAAAAGGGACTGTTCGCGTTTCGTACAGCCCGTTGACAGAACGTCATGCAACGCCCGCCCGCGCGCAGCGTGCAACTCGTCAAGGATTCCGCAATTTGTGGATAAACCTTCGACGCTGGATGCTTTCGCGGGCAAAGCCCACATGCGGGAGTTTGTTCGCGGCTGCCGGATTTCATGCACGCGCACTTCGAGGCCGAGTTGCTCCCGAATTTCCGGGGCCGCATTAAGCATTTCGCGCGCGTCGTTCAAGACGATACCGGCCTGTTCCTTCTGCGAGGCCGCGCAAGCGGTTTGCGCGCCGCCCACGTTTTCGGCGAAACAACAAAACAGGCCAATCGCGGAGGCTAGGGTTGATTTTCCGTTGCCTCTCGCGCATTCGACGTAAACGTGGTGAAACCGGCGCAGGCCGTTATCCCGGTGGACCCATCCGAAGATCGTTTCAAGAATCCATCGCTGCCAGCCGAGGAGTACGATGCGTTCCCCGGCCTTCGTCGCGATTGAATCTTTAACGTGCCGAAGCTGGCCTATGAATTTGCAAATCCGGCGTGCCTTTTTCGGGTCGAATCTGTACGGCGAATCCGGTGCGGCAAACCGCTCGAAATCCTCCATTGATCGCTTGCAGGCGAGGCGTATCCAGAGGCACGCCGGTATCGAGCCGTCGAGGACTCCATCGACGTAGGCTTGGGCCTCCGGGCTGTAGCCGCTCCTCATTACTCGTCGTCTTTGTCCCAAACCGGGATTTGCGTTGAGGCGCTGGACAATTCCAGTTCCTTCAGTTCGTTTTTGAGGCGCTCCAGATAACGGCCCAGCGATCTCATGGAGGCTTCGCATTCCCGCGTCTTCTTCACGGCCGGGTTGATGCGCTTTACGCGCCGGGTAACGCCGCCGTGCGAAACTTCCTTCCAAATCTCGATACCCTCAGCGCGGACTGAGGACATGGCGCGATGCAGAGCCAGCCGGTAGGATTGAATCGTGGACACAGTTTCGTCGATTTCTCGCTTGAGGCCGTCCGGAGTCCTTTCTACTGGCTTTGGCTTACTTAGAGGCGGCATTGGCTTACTTTCTCCCGTCACGTGCAAAATTTGGGTCCCATTCCTAACCAAAAACGAAAAATCAATCGCGCGTAAAAATTTCCCCTACGCGGGGGTTTATTGAGGGAGGTGTTTTGGTGAAATCGAGCCCCCATCCCCTTTTCGGCTTTCAACTTACTGATAGTTAATGGGTTACTAGCGCGTAATCGAGTCAATCAGCCAAGCAATAGCGCCGCGATCTCCTCGTCTTGCCCGGCGCTGAGGCCGCGTTACAGCGGCGATACCTTGCGGTTCAATTCGATATACCGAGGTACCTGTCCTCTACGGCCTGCGGGTAGTCGCTTAGAAAGAAGCTGCGATCTGCGCCTGTCTCGGCCATCTCGTACAGTCGATTCTGGAGGAGGACTACCGTTTCGCGGTTTCCTTTGGCCGCCGCGTCCCGTAAGAAAAACTCAACCAGCCAACGAGGGGCTGCGAGGCTGTACGGCCTCCCAAACCATCGGTACAGCCAATTGTTGATCTCGCGCCTCCATAGCCAGCGTTTGAGGTACCGTGCCTGTTGTGCCATAGTCATTGTTCTGCCTTGCCTCTCTGTAGTGCTGTAGTGTTGCGGCCTTACTGCTTGTAGTCTCCGTTGTAGCGTCCATCCGCTTCTCTTGGCCTCTTTATCCATCCGTGGCTGTGTTGCGGTTCAACATGCCCTATTTATGCGGCCTCTGCCGTAGGGTTAGCGCCTCTCTTGCCTTATCTGCCGCAATGCGCGCAAGCCAAGCGCGATACCGCAAACCGGCGCGAGGCGAGATCGGTTCCGAGGACTACCGCCTTGAGGCTGCCATCGGCCCGGAATTCGAGGGACACCGGGAGGCTGAGGAGATCGGCGGCTATCGTCTCGTGGCCGTTGCCGGTAATGCCGACGAATTCCTTGTCTGTTTGCTTCTTGGGCTGGGTCTCATTTGCCATCGTGTGCCTCTCTTTCCGTTTTCCGAATAGGGTCTTGTCGTTTCGCGCTACTCTTACGCGTCGGGGTGATCTGCGTGCGGCCTCAGCGTGCGGCGAAACGGGGAAATGAGTACCGAAGCGCCAGACGCCGCCTTGAGGCGTTTGAGTTCGGCTCCATTGACACTCAATTCGTCCCTGAGTTGCTGAAACGCCAGCCCAAGCAAGAAGCGGGCGCGTTCTACCCGGTCGGAAGGGAATTCGGGGTCCGTGGTAGCTGTCAGCGACTCAAACCCATTAACGAGGAGATCGAATGCCTTGCTTATCCTCTCGTTGTGTTCGCCGAGGGCCAACGCCCTATGCGTTCTTGTGGCCGCATTTTCCTTCTGTTTTTGGGCGTCAAGGATTCGCTGGATAAACCGGCCAACGGTCAGAGAGTCTATCCCGCCCGCGAGGAGGCGGTTTGCGGTTTCGGCGATGAGTTCATCGCTTTGCTTGGCGAGGACGGAAACGATCTGCGCAAGAGCCTCGGCTCTCTCTTTGAAACTGAGTACGGGCAATGCTTCGCTTGCCATGTGCGTATACCTCGATTGTTTTGGAATAGGCAAGCGCCGTCCAACCAGCCGGGGCGGTCGGTCGAACGGCGCATAGGCTTCCGGTTTATGGGAAGATCGTTGAAAATCGTTTGGTGTTTCCGGTATCGCCTAATTTGCCTGCCGCTCTCGCGGCAATCTGGCGGAGGGCTGTTACGAGGTAGGTATTCGGAAAACGAGGAGAGTTTTGCGGGTTTTGAATTTTCCGGGGACGCCTTGTCCGAGACGCAGCGAAGTTGGCGAAGCCGCGCGTAGCGGAAGCCCGCCAAGGGCGTACGCGCAGTGCGGCGCAGCCGCCTTTGCTGCGCTGCGGGGGTCTTAGGGGGTTTACGTACGTATGGCTTTTTCCCTTTAGGGGTGCAACCATACGTACGTAAACTTTTGGCTTGATTTACGTATCCTTTTGCGTAGGGCTTACGTACATACGCGCAGGTACGTTAATAAGGCTCGTCTTGGCTTTCCCCAAGCGGTTTTTGAATAGCCGATCTCAAGAGTACCTTATCTTCGCCGCGAGTCCAGCCCTGCGAGTCCATAAGTCGCTTGACTAGCTTAGGGGACATTTTCAGCTTATCCGCTAATGTACGATCTGAGTTTTCCGGGTTTGCCTCGCAGATCGCATTCACTTTCTGAATATCCGAGGCTTCCTTTTCCTGTGCCGCCGTGATCTTGGCTTCCTTTTCCAACCTCTCCTCGCGGGCGGCCTCGCCCTCGGTTTGGTCTGAGATCGGAATAAACTGGTAGTAGTTGTCGTTTCCCAGCTTGTAGTTCCAGTTTACCCGAAAGGTTAGCAGCCAGTTTTCGCAGCAACGAAACCGCCCCGGTCCGAGGCGGAAAACCTCTTGTCCGTCCACGAGGAGTTTTTCGAGGAGGAAACTCATATCGGGAATTGCGGTTATCGCCCCGCTGCCGCGCCCGTCCTTACGGGGTCCCCCTAGTTCTCCGGGCTTGGCGGTATGGTGCAGGATTATGACTCCCGCGCATTGCCGGGCAAGGCGTTTGAATTTGTTCATCAGCGGTGCCATGTCCTTCGCTGAGTTTTCGTCCAGATCGCCTGTAAACTGTTGGAGGCTGTCAAAGATAATCAGTCCCTTGTTTTTCATCGCCCATTTGAGGACGCGAGGGTCATCCGGACCGGGCGGGGTGAGGGCGATTGGCTCCTCCGCAGGGCGTTTCAACGAAAGCCAGTCTCCCCAATAGCGAAAATTTGGATTGCCGTACATACCGAGGCGTTTTCTGCGCTTGCCGATCTCCGATTCAGGGTTCTCCCTGTCAATGTAGAGGACTTTAACCGGCGCGGTTTTTTCCTCTTTGAAAACGGAAAAGTTGCCATCGGCGTCGAGGCGGATACCCGTTTGCGGCTTGCCGGTAATCTTGCGCCCTAGAAACTCCTCTGGAAACGTTTTGCAAATCTGAGAGGCAAGGTGTATCGCAAGCATTGTTTTGATAGCGCCGGGCATACCGTAGACAATCGAGAGGCAACCGTAGGCACACATCCTGTGTACCAGCCAATCTTGCTCCTCTGCGGAAACCTTTCCGATCTCCGGTATGTTTTCGTCAATCCAATTCCACTCCCGCGCTTTTGCCTGTAACTCCTCGAAGCGTTTTTCGAAGTCGGCCTCGCCGTAGTGCGCGCGGAGGGCGCTAACGTCTTTCAATTCCTTTTCCCTTTCCGTACCGTCAAGCGCGAAGCGCATTCGGTGGGTTTTGTACGCTACTCTTTCCAGCACTTTTTCCAAAGCGTCCATCGTGGCTTGTCCGGGGTCCGGGTCCTTGCCGCGTTTGGGTATATGCTGGTCGCCAATGATAAAGATTTCCGAGGCTTCGGAGATCAACTCGATTGCGTGCTTGTCGAATTTCTTCTGGCTGGAGCTGAGGATTCCCACGGCGTTGTAACCTGCCTCTTGGAGTACCGCTACGTCGGGCTCGCCCTCTACGATGAAAACCGGACTAGGACTCCCCAACGGATTTATCCCATCGAGATTGAAAAAACCCTCAGAGGACGCTGCGTTTTCCGCCATGAATTCTTTGCGATCTAGGTGCCTCATTTTCAGCGTGTACAGGAATTCGCCGCTAGGGTGCATGTACGGGAAACCGAGGTAGTCACCTTTAACGCGGCAGCCGAGGCCGCGCCAAGTCTCGAAATCCGCTGTATGTCCTTTTGCTTGCCGTCCTTTTTCAAAACGGACGATGTCCTCTGGTGTTAGTGCACGTCCCCAAGTCGAATACTCCGCTACGGATAACGGCGGAGTTTTCGGTGCCGGGGCGCTGCCAGTTTCGGCAGTTGGCGTGCCTGCATTTTCTGTTTTCACTTTTCCCCCTAATATCTGCATTGCCTCAGCCTTGCTTTTCTTGTCAAACTCCGCGACGAAAGCAATAGCGTCCCACGATTTGTTGCAGGTGCTAAAGCACTTCACGGCGTACGCGCCGCTGTCCAAGCGAAAGAGGTGCATTGACTTGGCGCTGTCCCCAAGATGAAACGGGCAGGCGCAGAATCCGCCGCTGTCCAGCCGCAAGCGGGAGTCAAACGGACGGCGACCAACAGATTTCTTTAATGATTCGATCTCAGGGTTCATACCAATACCTTTCATTTTCCGCGCTTCCAGTCTGCCAGAGTTTCCGATCTCCAAAAGTACCGAACATCTAAAATGTTAC
The DNA here is from genome assembly GCA_049800195.1 of Candidatus Acidiferrum sp. Taxonomy (GTDB): domain Bacteria; phylum Acidobacteriota; class Terriglobia; order Acidiferrales; family UBA7541; genus Acidiferrum. The sequence continues at coordinate 9,193 of JBARJI010000007.1, read as the reverse complement.
CTTTTGTCGATCTTGGCGTTTTCGTGCCACAAATTCCGGCCTTCGCTGCCACTGTTGCCACTAATGCCTACGGCCCGCCTTGCAGCGTCAATAACTTACGTAGAATCAGCGCGGAGGGGAGTTTCCGGCTTACAGGCTCGCCCGCTCTTTTTCAATAACTTGCAGACAGTTTTGGCGAAATTGTGCCATAACTGTGACACGGTTTTTCGATTTCTATTCGCTCAAACTTTGATTCAAGTCCACCCAATGTTCCGTCCCTTTGGTGGAACTGAGTTCTACGTTTGGCTAGCCGGAAGCCATTCCTAGAGTCGGCAGACTTGCTGGCGCAGGTTCTGATACACTTCTCCTGTGTACCGATCCGTGGTCTTGCTCAACCCGTTACATAGAGAGTGGCGGAGTGAATTTTGCGAATTCTGCGTTCAATAACTCGCACCTTCCCTGTCGTTACGTTAGTTTGGATGTTTACTACCGTTCTGGGCGGCGCGAGCCCCGCACAATTTGAGAAGGCTTCCCACATCGTCTTCGAGAACGAGGACTTTGCCGTCCTCCCACTTGGTGACCTTCACGATCCCCATCTGGAAAACCGCTCTTTCTCGGGCCTGCTAGTTTTTCGAGGGCATTCCGGGCCGGTCGAGTCTACAACCGACGTTTGGAAGTTTAGTGGACCCCAGTGGGGATCCAGACGCTACTACTGGGCAGACTCCGCAAAAGCGGATCGCTTGACCGCATTTACTGGAGGAGAAAATGCCTTCTTGGTGGTTTCAAAGTCACGCGAACGCCTAAACAGAAAGCTTTTTGCTCCTGATTTGCCAGATGCATTCGAGGAGTCTGTAGGTTATGACATTCAGTCAATCGCGGATCTGGTTGCCGTAAGCGAGTATGGAAAGTCTCCTAGCAAAACAGAACAAAATCGAGCCCGCGCCGGGCTTGAGGACCTGTCTTTCAAGAGCAATTGGTTTTCTTCGAGTGGAGGAGGAGTGGCTTCGCCAAGCCCGCTAGTTGGTGTGACTGCACGCACCATTGGTCGGTCAGGAACCGTCGTCCAACATTGCACAGTGTGGTACGTTCCGCTTGCTTGGGAGGACGATAAACAACATTGGAAAAGGTTTGATCAGTTTAGCTCTCCAACTTCGCAATCGATTCCTGTCGGTCAGTACAAGATGTGGGCGAACCACAATGGCCAGGACGGGACAAAGTCCACAGTAAACCCCGGAGATGACTACAAGCCGACAAAGAATATCGACCTAGATGTTCTATAGTGAGTGCGTGCAGTCGAACAGACCATGAAGCGATTTATTCTCACCCTCAGCCAGTTTGGAAGTCTGCTTCTTACGGCTTTCGGGGGCTTCTATAGCCGGATTGCACCACCCGAGGACAGCTTGAAGTTCTGGCCGGGGTACGCTTCTCTCGTGACCGGGGTCGCTTTCATCCTTATCGCGAACGTCAAAAATAATGTGCGCTCAGTGATCCTTTGGATTTCCATTGTCCCTGCCATTGTCTGCCCTGCGCTGTACTACGTGAAATACCAGAGTCTGACCGCGACATACAGTGAATCTCAGGTCATTTGCGGGACGGTATACACCGCAAAAGGGGTTGACTACACTTCTAAAAATCCAGGAAAAACAAGAGAAGAGCTCATTAGAGACTTCGCTGGTCAGACAGCGGAGATTTGGACTGAGGACTCTATCAGTAGGGCTCGGGTGGTCCTTGGCTTGTCGTATTCCGCCGCTATAGCATCTCTGGCCTTTGCTGTGCTGACAGGACTTCAAAATGCGAAGCCACCAAAGGGTACCTGATCCGCCAAGAGTGGGCTATCCTTGACCGCTGAGTTCATGTTCACATCCGCTTGAACAGTCTATTGAAATCCGAACTCGCGAAGTATATCGCCGTCAACTAGAACTCATCGGATGCCAGGGGATTACCCACTGAAGGAACTTCGTGTCTGGCGGAGCAGTTTTCGATCCTCCGGTTCTCGCACCATTTGTTCGTGAGACCAGGATTGCCCCAGCGCGACGGCGATGCCGTCGGCCCCCAAGGTGAAGCTTGAATATGCTCCACGATAGCGGTCAACTGCTAATGCTCGTGGCACTCGATCGCTCGTATTTAGCTGTGATTCACGGTGCAAGTGGACCGCAACTCCCAACGCGGTATTTTGGAGCTCCCGATCAGTTCTGTAAGCGGTCAAGATAGGTTCAGCTATACCGATGCTTGCGTCGACCTCGGGAATTCTGGTGATACTAAACACTAGCCCACGTGTGAACTCGACTTTCTGAACTTCGCGTGTTTGTTCAAGAAAGAAGTTCGCGACATGCGCGTGGTACTCACGCAGTGGACTTGATAACGAATAGGCCGCGAAATCTCCCTGAGCTCACTCGCCAGGGAGCTGGCGAAACGGACGTCTGGTGCCGCACTAGGCGGTCAAATCTGTCGGACGGATGTTGCCGTTGTTCCGTCCGGCGCAAAATCGAGTGTGTGATTTTCGAGGCTGACGTCCCTGAAAGCGCATTTGGTAGATGGGTGGGTGCTTTCAGCTGAACGCAACTGTGAGTTTCAACTCCCGAAGATGAACGCAATCGCTTGTGGATATCCTTTACGAAGCGTGACACTCGCCTGAGGTGTTCGCCAAGCACTCGGGCGGGCCGGTCCCCGACGTTGAGATCAACGAGTTCGCTCTGGTAGTAGTGTTGACAATATAACGCAACGCCATAAGAATACCGCAAACGTGCCCCTTGTCCCCGGAACCAACAGCTCGCCCGCGTGTTCTAACGATTCACGGCATTGAAACATCCGGAGATTGGCAAGAGGACGTGGCGCGTGCCTTTGCCCCTCACTTCGCCTGCAAGACCATCAAATATCCCCACTATCGATGGCTTGGTCCGTTGAAGTTGCTGCTAGAACCTTACGTTTTCCTCGCCTTGGGGGCCATCGCCGCGATTGTACTCTTCTGGAGGACATATTCTTCGTGCACGGGCTGGATCGTGTTTGTTTCCCTGTTCTTGGTCGCCTATCTCGCAAGTTATGCCCGCCGCAGCTGCGCCTTCACCCATGTTTTAAAGCAGGTGACCCGTTATGCCGTCGCCGACGACCAGTCGGAAACGCATCTCATCGCGCACAGCCTTGGAACGTATCTGATGGGACTTGCACTGCGAAAGAGATCAAATATTCACTTGGGGCGCATCATCCTGGTGGGCTGCGTCCTTCCGAGATCGTTCCCGTGGCGCACCTTGACGGCACTGTCGGGCACAGGGTATCGCTTCCTGGATGTCCGAAATGAAGTTGGCCGGAAAGATGTCGTGGTCTGGTCGGCCTGGGCGATGTCCTGGCTCATTCGTGGCCTGGGAGTTGCCGGCCTTCGCGGTTTCAAAGGCGAAGAAGCGTTTGTTCATACTCTTTCTTCGCCCGGATTTCCCTGCCCTCACGGCAGCGCGTGTTGCGCCAAAATCCATAACATGCTGTCGGAATATCTCGGCCATAGCGACGCGTTCGTCGGCAGCGGATACTCCGAAGCGTTTTGGCTTCCGTATCTGTGGGGAATCGAGCCGGCCGAGTATCAACAGTTCCGCCTTGCCTGCAAGTTGGCTGCGGGACTTGAGCGTCCCTGGAGTTCCGGCGCTCGGGCCCAAGGACATGTCGACCCTCGTCTGATTGAGGTCGAGAATAAACTCCTGGCGTCAAACTGGCGGTGGTGCAATGGGACTTTTGCGCAATATGTCGAGCAGGAGGTCGCGAGCAAGAGGAATGTGACCGGCCAGGAATTACAGCAACTCACAGCCCTGGCAGCCCGCGGAGTCTGGCAGGTGATTCATTTAGCTGCGCAGGCTAGACTGAATCGCGAGGAACGATTGAGGGCGCAACTCGCAACCCGACAAACTACCTGGGCGCAGAAAATCGGGTTCCATTGGAGACGCCATCGCGTTTTTTCGAACGAAGAACTCGTCTACGATCCCTCCACCGATCAAATGATGGAATACTTGGATCCACGTTCTGCAGTTCAATGGGCCGTCGAAAGGCTCCCATAGACTACGATGGAAATCGTTACCAAAACTCAACTGGCCGACGCCCTTCGCCATCTCGCGACGGACCGCAACCATCAGGACTCGTGGCGTGTCCTTTTTCTCGGAGCTTGGGGCACCGGGCTGAGCGCCGCGAACCGTACGCTACGAGGACAAATCGACTTGGCGAAGGACGTTACCCAAGAGGCCTTCCAACGCCTGATCAAATATTGCAATTTCCAGGAGCTTCAGGACCCCGATGCATTCCTATCGTATTTCCGAGCCGTCTGCCGAAACGTGGCACGTGACGCTCTGACGCGCTTTGCGCCGGAGCTAGCGGCACAAGTCCCTCTCGAGGAACTCGAAACGCCTTCGCCCAGAGTCGAGAAGCCCGCCACACCGGAGGAGCTGGCACGGGCCGAGCAATTGAAGCGAGAGCTTTTGGCAGCCCTCGACCCAGCCGACGAACAACTCTTTAAGCTCCTGATCGAGGGATATACCCTCCCTGAGGTCTCAAGCAGGCTAAACCTGACCTACACGAACGCCGCAGTGCGCCTACATCGGCTCCGCCTAATGCTCCGCAAGTACATGCAAGATAAAGACTTATAGGAGGAGCATTCCTTGTAAAGATTCCCCGGCCAAGGCGGTTATAGAGAGTGTAGGGGCAGGTACAGAGCACACCCTGTCGAAGAGAGGCAGAGATGGAAATGGATCGGAAGCAATCTTGGAATCGCTTTCTCACTCCGGCGCGCGAGGAAGACCTGGAATCCCTGTACAAGGAAGTTATGGGAACGAATGCTACCAATTCGCGCACCGAAGACAAACCTTTTTACATCAAGGCCGCGGAAATGCGAAGCGCCGAAAAAGGGATATCCACCGAGCAACTGCTGGCGACCTATTCCGAGCGCCTTAGAAATTCCAGCTACCCAACACCGGACTGCCTCACAACCGACGAGGTGCAGGCCTGCGCGTCCGGCAACCTGTTGTCGGCTGATCGCCTCGGCCACGCGGAAGCCTGCGAAGGGTGCCAGAATCTTCTGGAAGCCATCCAGCCGTCTCCCGAAGTTGTCCTGGAATTGATGGAGGAAGTCCGGTTGATCGCCGCTCGGGTCTCCGGTCGGACTCGCGCTGTGGCGGCCGGCTCAGGCGAAGACATTTCGCAAGCCATGAGGTTGCGTGCAGCAGGACTCTTCCACCGCTAATAGCCAAGCCGCTCGAATCGGATTGAACGAAGCGGTTCATGATTTTGCGTACGGGGCGTCGAACTCGGTTTTCGTTAACATCTGGCCGACCGGGAAGGGTAGTCCTTCGACGATTCGAGCGGCTTGCGCCCGCAATTTGTGATCGTCGCTAAGGAAGAAGCTCACGAAGGGAAGCGCCATAAGATGTTGCTGGTCGATAAAATTGTTTCGGTTTAGTTCGCGCTTTCGACGCCAATTGTCTCGCGTTGCGCGGTCCTCGAGGGCAATGGACGGAAAGTCGTTGATTTGGTAGTGGTCGAGAAACTGATTGCGGCTAGTGTTGTCAATCACAAGGCCAGCAGGCGTTCGATCGGGGAGTAACGACTGGACGTAGAGCCGTTCGACCTTGCGGGCGACTTCCGGGGTGAACTTGCGGGCTCGACGCAGGAGTATGTTCTTCCTGTTTGTTTCGAGTGCGCGCCGAAGACTCTGATTCAGCGGGTGCTTCTCTCCGATTCTTCGGAAATGGCTAACAAATGCGCGGCTACCTCGATCGGCGTGTTGCCCGACGAGGTCGAGTATCACTTCGCTGATGTCGCCGGTCATCTGTGGCCCGTCGGAGGGGACGCCGAGGTATAGAAAGAACGTAGAAGCGACTTCTTTTCGTTGGATGCTACGCCGATCGAAGAGCCAACGGGGACGCAGGGCGTCCATTAGATCGGCTTTGGCGGTGGCGCGTGAAACATCGCGATCCTCGGCAGCATCAATCCAATGCATGGGCGAAAGTACGAAATGTATGGTTCCCGTCGGAGCAAGGTTCTTCAGGTGATGTTGGTAGGCTTCGGGATCTCCGACTGCCGTGACGATGAAATTGTGGTCGCAGTACGTGAGGGGTGCGCGCGTGCGCTGCGATGGAGGGACATCATTGTATGCGGTGTGCTCTGAGCTTCTAGGCCACAATGCAGAATGGAAAGTAGGGATCGATCCGTGGTTTTTCAATGTGCGGAGTCTGACGACCGCCACGGCTCCGTTCAACGAGGGAAACGGCCTTTTCGTGTGCTGATACCACAGACAGGATCGAGTATTTGGAGTTCGTATCTATGTTCGATTCGCGCGTCCAGCCTTTGCTGGCGTCAAGAAGGTTTGAGGAATAGACGCCTCCCGTCCGTGAATCGTCGGCAGCGGATTGTCCTACGCTGCACGCGTACATGACAACCAGTTCATCGGCGCAGCTCGTAATGCGCTCGTCATAATATTTTCTACAGTCATCGGGGTGCAGAACCGGCCCGGCTTTGGCCAGTTTTTCGCGAAGAGCTCTGTCCTCGGTGAGGAGAGCCACGCGTTGGCGGCAGCAATCAAGAATTAATGTCTGTTTTACTTTGAGTCGCAAATCCTTCGAATCGAAATCGTGGCCAGTGCGAAGCTCGATAAATGTGGAGTTGTCTTGCACGGAGTGGAAGCCGTGGCCCGCAAAAATCACAAGGGCATAATCGCAATACGTGAAATCAAACAGCTTAAGTTTCAGGTCGAACTTCGTCGGGCGATCCATTCTTGTAATTTCAGAGTCTTGCCACAAGCCGCCAATGGGGCTCAAAAGGAACGAATGATAGCTCGCTACATCCTTTGAAACACCCGCACAGTAAGTCTCAGCGCCGGGTTCTCCGGGATTCGAGATGATCAGAGCCTTTCGGTTCACGATTTCTGTCCCTTTACTGCAAGCTTCTCTTGGGTTCCTTCGAAACGTGCGATGAGCGAAGGTGCCCACCGCTCACTGGCGCCTCCTACCATGCCAGCCAGGAGCATTGCGAGGTGCGATTGTACCCCGGTCTTGAAGGCGGGCAAAATTAGACCGATACCGACCGCCCCTGCTACCAACAGACCGGAAAGACATCCCGCGGCCATACGCGACGTGGCTTCGAGAATGTGTAGAGCTCTTGGGGCTTCGCTGGTTGGAAAACTACGCCCCATTCGAAAGATCATGGAGAGAACGGCACCGAGCGATCCGGCTACCGCCGCAAGAGCGAGGAAATAGGCGGACTCGCCCAAGAGCTGTGATAGATAGGACCGGACGGCCCACATGATCACGCCGGCGAGACCTGCGACGAGTCCGAGAACACAAGCAGTAAGGAGTTGCCAATACCGAGCTTTCTCAACGTTACGATCGGCGATGTACAGGCGGGCTTGTTCGAGCATTTTCTTGGCGTTTTCATAGTCGCCGTGGAGCGACCGCGCAATGGCTTCGCCAATCATTCTCTTGAAATTCAGACGAATGCTCCGTTTGTGTTGGTCATTGGGGGTGCATTCCAGAGACGCTGCTCGGTTCAAAATGTCATTTTGCTGCGGTGAATCCTTGGGGCCGATTTGGTCGTATTCGTCGGAAGTCTCCCAGTCGACGTCCAGGTCGCTGTCGAGGAAAACGATGAAATGTTCAGCCTTAAGGATGAGATAGTGGATGTCCTTGTCTGGCGATGGGGCAGCTGACGGGGTGTTCGGAGGTAGGTTTGGTAGGTCCGTCAAGGGCGTGACCGATTTCCTCGTAGCGTGGAATACCCGCAAGCCACACAAGGCCAGTAGGTGCAACAGAAAGAACGTGATCTGATGCTATTAATACTGACGTTACTGTAGATTATCAGCGCAGGACTGACAAGCCTTTACCGACAGGACAGTGACCTTGGCCACAAAACAGCGTGTGTCGATAACTAGTTTTGCTTACGACTGTCTGCCCGCTTGCAGCTGTGGGCTGTCTTTTTCATCCACAGCGAAATCATAGTGGCCGGCTTCTATTTTCGCTCGCGCTTGTTTGAAAAAGCGCTCGGGCGGCGTGAAGCTCGAATCCCTCGCTGCGTCACGGCGCGTCATCAAGCTATCGAATTCCTTCCTAAGATCGGCAAAGGCGCCGCACGCTGTCACGTTCCAGGCTTGCCGGAAGCGATCATGTAAGCCTTTTAGCTCGTTGGCATTCTTTGCGATGGTGTTCAGATTTACGTCGAAGTCCAGCGCTTTGTAGACTGCGGGCGTTACACCGGCGAGCAAGGCGCAGACTCCCGTCAGCCATCGATATTGGTCGACGTGAGCGAGCAACGGCCAGGTGGCTATGGCGCCAAGGAGGATAGGTGCGACGACGAAGCAGATCTTCCAGAAGCGCAGCCATTTGAGCCACTCAAACAGAGTCGTGGATGTGTAAAGACAAGATTCTTGCTGGCGCTTGCATTCGTCGATCAGATTCTGGGTGGCTTGGTCCATTAGAGCATCCGGGGAATTTGGAAACCGAAGATTTTCTGCCATTCCTCGCCCGCATCGGAGACGCGGTTTTCCCATTCGAACTGGCAGGCCTTATAGGCCCGGCCATAGGCCGTCTCGGCGCGGCTCTTCCATTCGCTGGCAAGCTGCATGGGTTCGAACGTGCCGGGCACGGAAAGCCAGGTATTGGCTTTCGAATAGAGGTAGAGGAAAAAGTCGCGGGTGATCCAGTCGAACCAAAAGTAGTCATAAAAACGCCAGGGAGACTGCTGGAGGAACTCGCTGGCGACCAGCTCCAGATGGAAGGATTTGATCGGGACGGAACAGTTGTCCTGCCACGCTTTCAACATGCGCACGAGCGGTCGAAGATTCCGGTTCGTCGCGTTGTCGGCGGCTTCGATGTACGCAAGTTCCGCCGAAGGATCGGCTTCGTTGTAGGCCCCACCGCCGCTGGTTTCACAGATCCAGTATCTCCCGTTGGTCAGCGCGAAAGCCGGCACGACCTCGACGTTGTAACTATCGAACCGCACCAGCACAATTTGCCCATCGGCCGACATGTCTGTTTCAGGATAAGTAACGCCGAGGATCCGCTTCACCTCCTGGAGGAGAGCCGACTGGCGATTCCATAGATGATCCTGAAAACGGTGATACACGTGAACGGGGAGCACGAAGTACATATCCACATCGCGAGGAGGACGGCCAGCTGTTGACCAGCCCGAGTTTTTGTACCACGGCGAATGAGAGAGTTTACACCACAACCTCATCGGGCAAGGGTGCAAA
>JBARJI010000006.1:0-1718 GCA_049800195.1 Candidatus Acidiferrum sp. | reverse complement strand
GGGCGAGCTGGCCAATGGCAGCGAAGCCCTAATCCATCAAGGGCACTGAATGTAAATCCAGCGGTTGCGCGTCGAAGGCGGTCGAACTTACCTCGGGAGATCTGTTACCGGTCTCGAATTCGAGACTGAGAGGCGAGAGATCGTTTCTGACCCGGTGGCAGAAGTCAGCAAAGGGCGTAGTAGCTGCGCACGCAGCGAAGGCCCGAACGGACCCCGCAAGGGGATAAAGGGAGCGATGAGTACGCGGCGCGACTCAACCACCGACAAGCGGCAGAAAAGCCAGTACCGTCTGGCCTTTCCGGAGGAGAGTAGGGGTGCAGCCCCGAGGGCCTTCGCGGGAGGGACCGAATCGGAGTTGGCGGAACGCAAAGCAGAAAGTCCGACTAGCGAGCAGTGGATGGAAGAGGTCTGCGAGCGGGAAAACTGCAAGCAGGCGTTACGACGAGTGAAAGCCAACAAGGGGAGTCCGGGCATCGACGGGATGACCGTCGAGCAGTTGCCGGGACACCTGAAAGAGCACTGGCCAGCAATTCGTGAACAACTTTTCAGTGGAACCTACACGCCGCAACCGGTAAGACGAGTAGAAATTCCGAAGCCGGACGGCGGGGTGCGCAAATTAGGCATTCCGACAGTGCTGGATCGGTTCATCCAGCAGGCGGTGATGCAGGTACTGCAGAGGAGTTGGGATGGAACGTTCTCTGTACACAGCTATGGGTTTCGGCCCAAGCGATCGGCACATCAGGCGGTGGAGAAGGCACAGCAATATCAAGCCGAAGGCTACCGCTGGGTGGTGGATCTGGATCTCGAGAAATTTTTCGACCGGGTCAATCACGACCGATTGCTCGCGAAGATAGCCGAAAGGGTCAGCGATAAGCGGTTGCTGAAACTAATTCGTGCGTTCTTGCGAGCCGGAGTAATGGAGAACGGGCTGGTGAGTCCGGCTGAGGAAGGAACACCGCAAGGTGGTCCTCTCTCGCCCGTGCTATCGAACATCGTGCTCAACGAACTGGATCAGGAGCTGGAGCGACGCGGACATCGGTTCACCAGATATGCGGATGACTGCAACATTTACGTCCGCAGTCGGCGAGCCGGCGAACGAGTGATGAGCAGCGTGACGCGACTCCTCACGACGAAGCTCAAGCTGCGGGTGAACAGCGAGAAGAGTGCGGTGGCACGACCATGGGAACGGAAATTCCTGGGATTCAGCTTCACGAATCATAAGCAACCGAAGAGGCGCTTGGCGCCGAAAGCGGTGGTGCGATTCAAAGGGCGAGTTCGGGAACTTACGCGTCGGACACGGGGGATAAGTCTCGCCCAGATGGTCCAGGAGTTAGCGGAATATCTCCGCGGATGGATCGGCTACTTTGGGCGATGCGAAACCCCGAGCGTGCTCGAGGAACTGGGGCAATGGCTCCGACGTCGACTTCGGTCGATGGTCTGGAAACAGTGGAAACGAGGAACTACCAGATATCGAGAGCTCCGCAAACGCGGCATCGCTGCACAGGAGGCCGCACAAACTGCGGGCAGCTCCGATGGACCGTGGCACCTCGCGAAAACCCCAGAGATGAACATCGCTCTGTCTAACGCTTACTTCGCCTCGCTCGGACTTCCCGAGCTCACGGCTCATGGTTAGTTCAACCCGCCGAACCGCCGGATGCGGACCCGCATGTCCGGTCGTGTGGGAGGGGAGGACGGGCAACCGTCTCCCCTATCCCGAT
>JBARJI010000005.1:0-48554 GCA_049800195.1 Candidatus Acidiferrum sp. | reverse complement strand
AGATGAACATCGCTCTGTCTAACGCTTACTTCGCCTCGCTCGGACTTCCCGAGCTCACGGCTCATGGTTAGTTCAACCCGCCGAACCGCCGGATGCGGACCCGCATGTCCGGTCGTGTGGGAGGGGCGGACGGGCAACCGTCTCCCCTATCCCGATTTGCATTTTGGCGTGGGCTCCCCACGAGGGTCTTTCGCTATTCACCACTCACTGTTCACTACTCACTTCATTCTCAATGAATCGCCCGCGGACTCTCTGGCCCAACGCGCTTCGGCTTCGGTTCCGGATGCGGCACGATCGGCGGCGCCACCGCTTCCTTGGATAGTGCGTGCTCCAGCACCTCATCGAGATTCCGCACGTAGGTGATCTTCATGTCGCCGAGAATGTCCGGCGGAAGATCTGCTACCGCGTTCGGCTCATTGTCTGCCGGCAGCAACACTTCTTTGATCCCCGCGCGTTTCGCGCCGAGCACCTTTTCCTTCACGCCTCCGATGGGCAGCACGACTCCGGAAAGAGTCATCTCACCCGTCATTGCCAGCCGATCCCGCACCGGCCGCCCCGTGAGCAAGCTGATCAGCGCCGTCACCATTGCCGCACCAGCCGACGGGCCATCTTTCGGCACGCCGCCCGAGGGCACATGGATATGGATGTCCTGCTTGCGGAAAAAGTCCGGATCGATCCCGTACCGCTCCGCATTCGCTCGAGTCCACGTCAGCGCTGCGGTCATGGACTCCTGCATGACCTCGCCCAAGTGGCCGGTCATCGTGAACTGCTTCCCGCCGCGCATGCGGCTGGCCTCGATGAACACGATGTCTCCGCCGACCGGCGTCCACACCAGCCCGACAGCCACGCCCGGTTTTTTGACGCGCTCCTCGACCTCTTTTTCGGCCCGAAACTTCGGAACGCCCAGGTACTCGCGGACGATTTCCGGACTAACCTGCATCTTCTCCAAGCTGCCTTCGGCGATCTTCCGTGCCTGTTTGCGCGTTATGGTCGCGATTTCCCGCTCAAGGTTTCGCACGCCTGCTTCTCGCGTGAAGCTGTGGATGATCTCCCGCAGCGCCTCGTCCGAGAATTCAATCTGCTCGCCCACTTTCAGCCCGTGTTCCTGGGCCTGCTTGGGAATCAGATACTTGTGCGCGATGTGGATCTTCTCTTCGCCCGTATACCCCGGCAGCTCGATGATCTCCATGCGGTCTCGCAGCGGTTCCGGTATGGGGTCCATCCAGTTCGCCGTGGCGATGAACAGCACTTTCGATAGATCGAACGGCACGTCCAGGTAGTGATCGCGGAAAGCGTTGTTCTGCTCCGGGTCGAGCACTTCCATTAACGCCGAGGACGGATCGCCCCGAAAATCGCGGCCCAATTTGTCGACTTCGTCCAGCATCATCACCGGATCGTTCGATTCCGCCCGCTTCAGTCCCTGAATGATCTGCCCAGGGAGCGCGCCGATATAAGTCCGGCGATGCCCGCGGATTTCCGCTTCATCGTGCATGCCGCCCAAAGCGATGCGCACGAATTTGCGGCCCAACGATCTTGCGATGGACTTCCCCAGCGAAGTTTTGCCGACGCCGGGAGGCCCAACGAAGCACAGTATTGGACCTTTCATCCCCGGCTGCAATTTCTTAACCGCCAGGTAATCCAGAATCCGTTCCTTGACCTTCGCCAGATCGTAATGATCTTCGTCAAGAATCTGCTTGCCCTTGGCGATATCGATTTCGCTGACTCCGGAAGACTTTGCCCACGGCAGAGAAGTCATCCATTCAAGGTACGTCCGCGAAACCATGTATTCCGCCGAAGCCGGCGTCATTTTTGCCAGACGCTTCAGTTCGCGGTCGCACTCCTTCTTGGCCTCTGCCGTCATTCCGGCTTCATCCATCTTTTTGCGGAGCTCGTCGATTTCCTGCGTCGAATCGTCTGATTCGCCGAGTTCCTTCTGGATGGCCTTCATCTGTTCGCGCAACAAGTACTCGCGCTGGTTTTGGCCAACTTGCTCTTGCACCTGCTCGTGAATTTTCGAGCGCAGCTCCAGCACTTCCAGCTCTTTCGAGAGCTCGCGGATGAGCATCTCGAGCCGCTTGCGCACGCTCGGTGTCTCGATCAGTTCCTGGCGCAGCAGCGTCGAAAGCGACGGCAGTGTCCCAGCAATAAAGTCCGCCAGACGGCCAGGGTCATCGATATTCATTGCGACGGACTGCAAGTCGTCCGAAAGTTGCGGCGAGTGGCTCACCACATCTCGGAACAGGTCTTGCGCGTTGCGCTGCAGCGCTTCCAGCTCCGCATCCACGTCTCCCGTAATTTCAGCCTGCCGTTCCACGCGCGCGCGCAAGAAGGGCCGCAGCCCGATGAGTTCCAGTACGTCCACGCGCTCCAAGCCTTCCAGGAAAATCACCACATTCCCGTTCGGCATTTTGACGGTCTTGTGAACCTTCGCCAGCGTACCGACTTTGTGCAGGTCCGCGGCAGCAGGATCCTCGATCCGGGGGTCCAGTTGCGCTACAACCCCCAACAATTTATCCTCGCCTTCCAGCGAGTTAACTAACGCCAAGGAACTCTCCCGCCCCACCGTCAAAGGCAGAACCGCTCCTGGGAACAGGACCGTATCCCTAACCGGCAGGATCGGAAGAATCTCGGGCACCGCATACTTTTTTTCAGCCATTGTGAGTGTCCCCTAAATCCGGGCGCAGGGAAGAATCTCCTACGCACAAAAGGTTAGATGCAGGCTGTAGCAAAATGGTGCAAATAGATACGAATCCAATAAGCATGAAATCTTAGTATGTTAAACTCATATTCTACCCCACGTTCCCCAGTTTCGCAAATCTTCCATTAACCCAATTTTTATCAGATACTTAGATAAAAGTGCCTCGTTTCCCCTACTTCCACCGCGCTAACCCCGCTATCGGCACGGAAGGCTCTTTCCGTCATGCCTTTGTTCCTCTCGAAGCAAATCTCTTCCGGACAAAATCCTCCGCTTCTTCCTTTGTCGCAATCTGCCCTTCGAGCTGCGCGTCCTCGACTGCCCTCAGTATTTCGCTAAACAGTGGTCCAGGGATATAGCCCATTTGGCGCAAATCGTTGCCGGTTAGGACACGCTGTGGATCAACCTCCGCCGAAGGTGTCTCCGCCAGGAATCGTTGTACCTCTTCGTAAGAGTCCAGATTGCGATGGCTGGATAGGCAATCCAATCGGTGCAGTTCCAGATGTTTCTCGAAATGCGGCAGCCGGACAAATCGTTTCAATGTCGACTTTCGCATTTGGTTCACAGCCATGAAACGCATGTGATTGCCAACTAGCGCAATAATTTGCTCCGTCTCTTCGTTCGAGAAGTGATACCGCCGGCAAATCGCTTCCGCCATGCGCACTCCCACGTCGACGTGGTGATCGAACCGGATTCTGTCTCCAGTCTGCGAAGCAGGCTTATACGTCGGCGGTTTTCCCACATCGTGCAACAGCACCCCCCATGCCAGCGTCGGCGAACTGCCAGAGCGTAGTCCTTCAATCATTAAAAGCGTGTGAATCCACACGTCCCCTTCGGGATGAAACTGCGGCGGCTGCGGTACTCCTTTCATCGCCGCGATTTCCGGCAGAACGATCGAAAGCAACCACGCCTTTTCCAACAGTTCAAACCCGCGCCGTGCCGCGCCCTCCGTCAAAAGCTTTGTGAGTTCATCGCGAATTCGCTCTGCGGAAACATCCGTAACGGCTCCGGCATGACGCCGTATCGCGGTAAACGTCTTATGCTCGATGTCGAAGCCGAAACGGGCCGCAAAGCGCACCGCGCGCATCATGCGCAATTTGTCTTCTTCAAATCTTCGATCCGGTTCTCCGATTGCGCGAATCACTCCGGCTCTCAGATCGGATTGGCCATCCACAAAATCTAGAACTTCGCAACTGTTATGCCGCATCAGCAAACCATTGATCGTGAAATCGCGCCGCTGCACATCCTCCTCAGGCGTCTTCGAGTAAACGACGCGGTCCGGATGCCGCCCATCGGAATAACCCACATCCGAGCGAAATGTAGCGACTTCCACCTTCAGCCCGTCGCGCGGGACGAGCACCACCCCAAACTGCGCTCCCACCGCAATGCTCTCTGGAAATAACTCCATCACGCGTTCGGGCGTGGCGTCGGTCGTCACGTCATAATCTGCAGGTTCGCGGCCCAGCAACAGGTCGCGCACACACCCGCCCACCAGCAGCGCCTGGTGACCATTGCGTTGCAGAATGTTGCAGATCGAGTTGGCAAGCTCGCGCGCGGTCACGCTGCGATTATGCGACACTCTCGGCGTCAAAGGGGATAGATGTGCGATGGAAGGTTTCCGGCTGAATTTTCTTCCTGAAGTTGTATCGCGAAGTGTTTCAGTTCATTCCTTGCAGCGGAAAATGAGGCAGGTGATGTCGTCGGACTGCCGCGTGCCGCCCACGAACTCGTCCACGCGCTTCATCAAGAATTGCAGCGATTCTTGCGCATTCCAATTGGACAACGAGCGAATCGCATCGAGCCAGCGGTCGTTCCCGAACTCTTCGCTTTTTTCATTGAAAGCTTCTATTACGCCATCTGTATAGAAAATCAGAGCGTCGCCAGCCTTCAAGTCAACGGATCCCGCCTCATAGACCGCGCTGTCATCGATCCCGAACGGCAATCCGCCAGCCTCTAGCTTTTGCATCTCTCCATTCGTGTGTCGCAGAATCGGAGGATTGTGGCCCGCATTCACATAGGTTAGATGTCGCGTCGCGGGATCGTATTCGCCCAGAACAGCCGTGGTAAACCGGCGTCCATCCAGGCTGTGCGCGCTCGCATAATGATTCAACCGCACCACCAGGTCACCCAAAGGCATGCCTTCGCCTGCAATCGTCCGCAGGCTCGCTTGCAGCGTGGCCATCAGCAACGCCGCGGGAATGCTCTTCCCCGCCACGTCCGCAATCACCAGCATCAACCTCCCATTTTCTGCGGCGCTCGCGGTGGGATAAAACGCATCGTAATAGTCTCCCGCCACGGAATTCTGCGGCCGCGAAGCAAACGCAATGTCCCCTCCCGCCACCTCTGGCGCTTTCGAAGGAACAAGCCACATTTGAATTTCTCTGGCGATCTCCAGATCCCGCTTCATTGTGATTTTGTCGGCCAGCTCCAAGGAAAGCAAAAGGAGAAAGATGACTGCGGCGAGAAGTTCGAAATTGAATGAATTGTTCGCATCGTGCCCGGATGGCTGGTTTATTCCGGACAGAACCAGAAGCACCAACGCGATAATCAGCAGCACACGGCGCGCTGGAGTCAGCTTCATGGCCATCGCCCAAAACAGCGCTTTGGCCATCCTAAACCAGCGCCGAAAACCTCTATGCTTGTCCCACTCCTCAGAATCCGTCTCTCGGATGTAGAAGCCGTAGCTGGCGCGAGCGTCGGCAGTGAATTGCGACCACAGCTCATCCAGTTGGCGGCCTTCGCTAATTCGGTGCCAGAAGCCGCGAATTCCGCGGTCGGAACGCAGAGGTGTAGCCGTACCGGATGGAGGTGTCACAGGGTTCATGTGAGAAGTATAGGGTATTCAGCCAGATTCGTTGCGACTGGCTTCACGACTCACTGGACCTCTTGAGGTTTGCCCTTCCTAAGGTAGACAATCTCGGTTCGTCGCGTTCGTTCTTTGAGCCGTCCGCGCGCAGCGAGCCGCCGAACTGCACTTTTCCGAATCCGAAGCGGTCGCGCAATTTGTCCGTGGCGCGTGTCAATTTTTCGAGACGTTCGCGGCGCTCTGCATCCAACAGGTCGAGCTGCTCCGCGCCGTGCGTCAATCCGCCGAGGCTCACGCCAAGCAAACGGACTTTTCGTTTCATGTCGCGATGCTCGGCAAATAGCTTTAGGAAGATGCGAAAGATGTCCGCATCAAGCTGCGTCGGTTCTGAAAGAGTTTTCGCGCGCGTGTGCGTGTCAAAGCCCGCGTAACGAATCGTCAGCGTGAGCGTGCGCGTTGCCAGTCCCGCTTCGCGAAGCCGTTTGCACGCCTTTTGCGAAAGATGGCTGAGCAGTGAGTGCAGCGCTTCCGTGTCGTTCGTGTCTTCTCCAAAAGTGTGGTTATGGGAGATGGATTTTGGCTCGGCGTCAATCACGAATTCATAGGAGTCGCCGCCGCGCGCTTTGCGGTAAAGAGCATCCCCCCATTGTCCGAAAATGCTCTCCAGTTTTGCCTGTGAGATTGCAGCGAGTTGATCAACGGTTTCAATTCCCAGTGCTCGAAGAGCGCGCTCCGTGACTTCCCCGATGCCAGGAATTTTTCGCACCGGAAGCGGCGCAAGAAATCGCGTTTCCTGTCCTGGCGCAACCCACACGAGTCCGCGCGGCTTGGCCTGGTCCGAAGCGACTTTCGCGACGAGGCGCGTCGTCGCCAGACCCGCGGAGCAGGGCAGCTCCGTCGTTCGCGTTATGGTGCGCAGAAGTTTGTCCGCGGCGGCAAACGGCGGCCCGTGCAGCCGCTCTGTTCCGGACAAATCGAGATAAGCTTCGTCAATCGAAACCATTTCCACGATAGGAGAAAACTTCGCCAGAATCGTCGCGACGCGGTCGCTCCATTCGCCGTATTTTTCGTGATGGCCTTCCAAGAAGACAGCTTGCGGGCAAAGCCGGCCCGCGGTTCGCAATGGCATCGCCGAATGTACGCCATACTTGCGCGCCTCGTAGCTCGCGGCCGTCACGACGCCACGCTGATCGGGCCTTCCTCCGACAACGACGGGTTTGCCGCGCAGCTCCGGCCGCTCGAGCAACTCGACGGAAACGAAAAACGCGTCCATATCCACATGCAGGATCGACGCAACCGCATCCGCTGCGCGGTCGTCCAGCGGCCCGTGCTTCGCCCGAAATCGCGCCATCTCTGGCATTTCGCTAGCCTACGCCCGTTTCCATCTTCGCCACAACTTCGCCGTCGCTCAGACACGTTCCGCGGCGATGACGCGATCGATCCCCGCCAAGTCTTTTGTTACGCCGACGTTTTTCCAGTGGGACGAATCGAGAAGCGGCTGCACGGCGGCGAGACTGTTGTGGCCTAGTTCCAGGACAAGAAGTCCGCCCTGCGTCAAACTGCGAGCGGCTTGCACGATCAGGCCGGCATAAAGTTCGTAGCCTTCTTCACCGCCATACAGCGCGATTTCCGGTTCGTGATCGCGGACCTCGCGCATCAGCGATTCTTTTTCTTTTCGCCCGATATAGGGCGGATTGCTCACTGCCAAATCAAAGAAAATTGTTTCGTGATTTATGACTGGTGACTGGCGTTCAATATCTTTTTGCGGGTGAGGTTGTAGGGGCACGATATATCGTGCCCCTACAGTGACAGCTTCAAGCAAATTCGATTCTACGAAATGGATGCGGCCGCTCACGGAATGGCGGGCGGCGTTGCGGCGAGCGACAGCGAGGGCTGCGGGAGAAATGTCGGTTGCCATAATTCGCGCGTCGGGAAGTTCTTTCGCTAGAGCGACAGCGATGCAACCGGAGCCGGTGCCGATGTCGACGATGTGGAGACCATCGTCTGTCAGAATTTGTTTGCGCCCCGCGCGAATTTCGTGGATCGCGAGGCGGTCGAGGGCAACTTCGATGACGTGTTCCGTCTCGGGGCGCGGAATTAGCACGTCTGGAGTGACTTCAAATTCCAGCCCCCAGAATTCCTGCTTGCCGGTGAGATGTTGCGTGGGCTCGCCGGCGGCTCGGCGCATGAGCAGTTCTTGAAAGCGCTTCTCGTCAGCTTGAGAGATGCTTTCCTCGGGATGCGCGTAGAGCCAAGTGCGGTCCCGGCCGAGAGTATGAAGAAGAAGAAGCTCGGCAGCCAGCGTGAAGGACGAAACATGGGCGTCGCGCAAGTGGGCGATGCCCTGTTTTAGTGCAGCGCGGACTTCCATGACCTAATTACGCTCCGGCGAGTTCTTGCTCGAGGCGCTCGGCTTCGTAGTGGCTCACCAGAGCATCAACGAGAGGGCCGAGCTTTCCGTCCACCACGTCCGTCAATTGGTGGAGCGTGAGACCGATGCGGTGATCCGTCACGCGGTTTTGCGGGAAATTGTAGGTGCGGATTTTTTCGGAGCGGTCTCCCGTTTTGATTTGGCCACGGCGCTCGGCGCCGATGGCGGCTTGCTGCTTTTCGAGTTCCATTTCGTAGAGGCGGGCGCGCAGGACGCGCATGGCTTTTGCGCGGTTTTTGATTTGCGATTTTTCATCCTGTTGCGAAACGACCAGGCCGCTAGGAATGTGCGTGATGCGCACGGCGGAGTAGGTGGTGTTCACCGACTGGCCGCCGGGGCCGGAAGAGCAGAACGTATCGATGCGCAAATCCTTGGCTTCGATTTTGATGTCGATGTCGTCGGCTTCGGGCAGCACGGCTACGGTGGCGGCCGAAGTGTGAATGCGGCCCTGCGTTTCCGTGGCAGGCACTCGCTGCACGCGATGCACGCCGCTTTCATATTTCAGCTTGGAATAGACCTTGTGCCCTTGGATGGCCGCGACGATTTCCTTGACGCCGCCGAGGGTGGAGGGCGAGCTTTCGAGAACTTCCACTTTCCAGCCAAGCGTTTCCGCGTACCGCGAATACATGCGGAACAATTCGGCGGCAAAGAGCGCGGCTTCGTCGCCGCCGGTTCCGGCGCGGATTTCCACGATGACGCTTTTCTCGTCGTTCGGATCTTTTGGCAGAAGGAGCAGCTTTAACTCGCGCTCGACGATCTGCTTGCGCGCGGCAAGCTGTTTTTCTTCTTCCAGCGCCATCTGCTTCATCTCGGCGTCTTCGTTCTCGAGAACCATCTGGTGCGCGCCGGCAAGATCCTTTTCGATTTGCTTGAACTCGCGGTGCTTGGCGACGATCGCTTCGAGCTCAGCGTGCTGCTTGGCGATCTTCTGGAAGCGCGAAGAGTCCGCGGCGACTTCCGCCGTCGAAAGCTGTTGCGTGAGCTCGTCGTAGCGCGTGCCCAGCTGATCCAATTTGTCTGACAATGTCATTACGGCCATGGCCATCCTCGAAAAAGAAAGTGAATAGTAAGCAGTGAATAGGGAGTAGCGAATGAAAGACGGGCTCGCGACGAGGGCGAGCAGGGCGGGATCAGC
This sequence comes from Candidatus Acidiferrum sp., assembly GCA_049800195.1. Classification (GTDB taxonomy): domain Bacteria; phylum Acidobacteriota; class Terriglobia; order Acidiferrales; family UBA7541; genus Acidiferrum. The sequence goes on along the minus strand of JBARJI010000005.1, from coordinate 39,487 downwards.
TAATAGAAGGCGGCGTACATCGATTTGCTCTAGTTCCAGAATATCCGAGAATTCGAGTCCGCGCAATTGGATGCTCGGCGGCGTTGCCGCGATGCGAGGCGGTATACTACGATGCCGTTGGCGTTGAGCGGTCCGCCCCGGAAGGCGGACCCTACAATGGCTTGGCGCGGCTTTGACACGCCTTGAAAGATTGCGGCGGAGTGGCAACGGAAAGAGCGAATGAGCGAAGCGGTTCGACCGATTTTGCAAAATACACCGCAAGGGCGAGAAGCTGCGCCGGAGAGCGACGCGGGATTTCTTTGGGATTTCTGGTATCCGGCGATTCGGAGTTCTGAGATTAAGGGCAAGCGGCTGGCGACGGCGATGTTGCTGGAAGTCCCGCTGGTACTGGGACGCACGGCCGACGGGAAAGCTTTTGCGATGCGCGACTCTTGCCCGCACCGGGGAATACCGCTTTCTTACGGGCGATTTGATGGGAAGAGCGTGGAGTGCAGTTATCACGGGTGGAAATTTGAGGCTTGTTCGGGACAGTGTGTTGAAATTCCCTCGCTGACCAGCCAGGACAAATTGAAAGTGGATCGGGTTTTTGCGGGACATTATCCTTGCGAAGAACGCGACGGATATTTTTGGGTGTACATGAATGCAGCTGGCGCACGCTTGCCGGACACGCTTCCCGAAGCGCCAAAGTTGACGACGTTCAGCGATAAATATCGGATTACTCATTTGAGCTGCGAGCTGCCTTCGCACGTGGATCAGGGCATCATTGGATTGATGGATCCGGCGCATGGGCCTTTTGTGCATCAATCGTGGTACTGGCGGAGCCGGCATAGCATTCACGAGAAAGAGAAAAAGTTCGAGCCGATTCCGAACGGGTTCCGGATGAGCCCGCACACGCCGAGCTCGAACAGCGCGCCATACCGGATGCTGCAGAAATATACGGGCGAGCCGGTGACGACCACGATCGACTTTGTGCTGCCGAATATCCGGACGGAGGAGATTCGGAGCGGGAAGCTGTGGTTCTCGAGCCGGGCGACGGTGACACCGGTACGAAGAGACCTTTGCCGGATTGATTTTGTGGCGGCTTGGAATTTGTTCTTGCCGGTTGCGATATTTCGGATTTTTGCGAAGAAATTTTTGCGGCAGGACCAGGAGACGATGATCCTGCAAGCGGAGGGATTGAAGCACAATCCAAGGTCGATGTTGATTGATGACGCGGACCGGCCAGCGAAATGGTATTTCGGGCTGAAGGCGAACTTGCTGGAGTCGCGGCGTACGGGTGCGGCGATGGTGCATCCGATGAATGGGCCGGTGACATTGCGCTGGCGGTCTTGAGAAGGCCGAAGATCGAAACCCGAAAATCGAAACGCGGCGAGCAGACTTGGAGTTGTGCGGCTTGTAACTGGCCTGGGGGATACCCCCCACCCGGGGGTGTCCGGAAGTCATGAAGTAAGTCTATGAGCCGGTTGAGGTTGCGGGTGTTTGTGCGTGTTGCACACTTGACGGCTCTAGAGAAAGCGACCCCCCTCCTCCTGTTCTTGCAAGAATATGATTCTACGGGAGTTAGGTGGTGGGGGTGTGCTAAGAATATCATTCGATGGGAGTTAGCGGAGAGCGCGGACGTCTGTGCGGGAGGGATGAGTGAGCCTGGGCGGGCGTGAGGGGTTATCTTGACACAGAGTCCGCAAAGGCGGCGGAGACGAGAGGGATTTGTAGCGCCAAACATGTGTTATTTTACGATAAATATAGACCAGATGTCAAGTAAATTATTGGTAACTGTTCGAATCGGCGCGGAAGTTGTTGAGAAGACTGGGGCTTAAGAATTTAACAGGCAGGGAAACTTGGAACGAGTGACCGCACGCAGTAAGAAGATGACGGACCCGTGGCGGATGCGGCGGAGGTTCTGAGCGCCAGTGGGAAAGTGGCTAGCGGAGGCTGGAGAGGTCGAAGGGGACGGAGACGTGCTGGCCGTCGGTGGTGATGACTTCGACGGAGGCGACGTCAGCGGCGTCGTAGATAAGCCAGACGAGCCAGCCGGTGGGGTAGGCGTAGCCGTTGACGGAGGCATACGCGTAGCCGGATACATCATTGGTGGCGGCATAGGAAAAGAGGCTGAGGTCTTCGGGGATGAAGGGGTAATGGGTAGAGTTCTGGACGAAGGAGGGCTGGAGGATGATGCGGAGAGGCTCGATCCAGCGTTCTTCACGGTCGGGGCCGGAGCGCTGCGAAAGGCCTACGCGGAAGTCGCGATAGAAATCGGGGAGGGGCTGGTCTTCGCCGGATAGCTGCTGGTCGGCTTTGGCGGAGCGGTAGAGTTCGAGGCCGTAGGTATCGGTGAAGTCGATACGAACGCGGACGTAGAGCTTGTCGCCGTGATGGCGGTAGTCGAGTTCGGCCTGTTGGGCGCTATAGCTGCCGGTGCGGCGGCGGGAAGCTTCGACGATTTGGGTGTAGGGCGTGTAAAGCTCGACTTCGGCGATGTAGGGACCCTTGTCGGGTGCCGGGAGAGTTTTGACGTATTGGGAGAAGAAAGAGAGAGTGGATTGGTCGTTGTGCTGGCCGAGGAAATAGGCGTCGCGGACGGCTTCGGGGGAGAGCGGCGTTTCAAAGGCGAAAGAGGGCGAAGGCAGCAAGAAAAAGGTTGCGAGAACGGCGAGGAAGGAACGGAAACGAGGGTACATGGGCGGCCCTCCTACACGTTGGACGCGCGGCGGAGGATGCTTGTTTCAGGGCCGGCAAGGGCTCCTCAAGCAGCAGTCGAGATTCCCGGTGCGGACGAGGCTGAAGCGGGTAAATCGAAGCGGTTTGCGGCGTCACCCAGCCAGCAGCCCGCCAGAGCCAAAAGCAGAACAGTGACGGCGGGTGAGAGACCGACGCGAACCAAAAGAGGTAGGTGCCGATAGGAATATTGGAAGGCGACCGGAACAAGGACGATTAACGGGAAAACTGGATGCAGCCTGCCCGAGAGTATCCAAAGCGCCGAGGCGAATCCCAAGTAGCTCAAGCCGAGGTAAGTGAGAAATCCCCAGTGAGGAAAGGGAATGAAGAACGCGAGAGGAATGTGAAGAAGGTAGTAGGCGACGATGGCCAAAGGCCAACGTTTGCGCGTCCATTGGGGCACGGGGGTTCCCAGCGCGAACCACAGACCAAGGGCGATGGCGCCGAGATAAAGAGCGGGGACGACTAGATTAGCAGCGTACATTCGAGGAAGCGTTACGGGGACGGAGGGCCGGAGGACGCCTCCGACTTTTTCATAAGGCACCAGGAGATGAGAAACAAGATGTTGAACAAAAACCCGAATCACTCCGGCTAGGGCGAAGATGGGGATAAAGTACCGTCTTCGGTTCATGCTAATTGCTCCTTCGACAGACCAGTGGCGACGGGTATGTGGGGGAAGTGTAACAGGAGTTCGACGCAGGAGAAGCGGCCGGGTTGCAGAATCCGGGCATGTCACAGAAACAGCTGGTGGCCGCGATTGATCAACGGTTCCGCGCGCTCAATCGAAGAGAGCGAATCACAAAGATTCGCGAGCTTGCGTCAAATTTCCCCGAAGATGACCTTCTTGTGCAAAAGGCTTTTCCTGGGCTTTATCGCGAGGCCTTTCTAGCTACGAGTCGGAGAGACGGACCCGCTCGGCGAAGAGCGGGTGCTAGAATTCAGGATTGATTCAGGTTCCTGGGCCGAATCCCTCATTCGATCTTTTCTCCTGCAAATACTACGACCTGCGAGCCATCTGCGATGAATCCGGAGTCTGGGCTGCGTTGAAGAACCGCGCCGAGTTCGCGGCCATAAATGTGGCTTGCATCCCCATCAAATCCAGCCGCTTCGCTCTTCCAAACATTCCAAGGGACATGCGAGACCTGATATTCGAGGGAGTCCCCGCCTCGCTGCTTCGAATAGCCCCAATAGTGCTCGGTAATGAATTGTTCAAGGCTGCCTTCTTCCGCGGGTTCGGCAGCGAGTGAAGCACGTGCGTAGAGCTTGCACCAGGCTCCGTTGAGTTGCCATTCATACTGCACAGCCTTTGCCACGCCATTCGTGTCGATGCGGTGCTTCATCGGAAGGCAAATATAATTTTCCTCATAGGCCAGTCGAGCGATCTTCGCGACGACCCACTTGGGAACAATCTCGGCGATAAACACGACGCCTCTTCTTTCCTCATTGCCCTGCTTGCGGCGGACATAAAATCTGAGGTTCGCCTCATCAAAATCAGCATGGAAGGGCACAGGCAGAAGACCGAAGAGCTTTGTGCGGCGAAACTGGAAACCCACGAGACTGACGTAGGTCCGTCCGCCGTAGGAATCCAGGGTAGTCCCAGAAGGGACATATTCGCTTAAGAGCTTGGGATCTACTTCGTAATTCAACATCAGCAGATCTCGCCACTCTGCAGAGAGAAAAACTTGTTTTTCACGGGACATACATTTAGGCAGCGGCACAAGACTGCTTGAATCAATTTACCAATCATCAGAGTGGAGATGGCAAATTTCGCCCCTTCTTTTGCGACAGGCTGACGCCAGCAGAAATCAGGCTCATATTCGGGTGTAGGCATGACTGGGTCTTCGGGGAAGAACTGTCTGCCGCGCGGGCGATTGTCGAACGACAAAACTAAATGCGGCGGGGAGTGTTGGGGAAGTCGAGCCAGACTTTTATGCCGCAGAAGTGGGAGCCTTCGGTGCAGATGGGGGTGGTGATGTTGGCGCGGAGGTGGCAGGGGGGGCCGATGTGCTTGGCGAGTTGGGGATGGACTTGGCGGAGTTGGGCGACTTCGTCCATGCTGGCGGCGTAGATTTCTTCCTGGGCGTTGAAGCAGGTGCGCATGGTCCATTTGTGGAGGAGATGGAGGAGGGAACCGGATTCGACGAGGCGGATGGATTTGGCGTTGGGGAGAAGGTAGAGCGCGATTTCGGGCTTGACGCCGGCGTCGATGAGTTTGTTTTTGGCGGACCAGGCGTCTTGCATGGCGCGGTCGTAGAGTTCTTTGGCGCGGGGATTTTGCGTGAGGAGAGCGGGAGTGATGTAGTCGGGGTCGCGGGTGTCGGCGAGGGTGAGGAGCGGGCGGGAGCCGGGGACCATGCGATGGCGCTGGTCCTGGGAGTCGGCGGTGTGGGAGATTTTTTTGGCGAAGGTGTAACTGGCGTGCTGGAGCGCGCGCATCATGGGGGCGTGGACGCCGATGTCGAGGACTTCGAGGCGGTAGGGATTGCGGGCGGGGTTGAGGAGGCGGTCGATGGCTTCGGAGTCCGGGCATTGGGAGGCGGTTAGGCCGAGGACGGCGCGGTAGGCTTCAGCCATGACGGCGGGGGCGTTGGGGGAATAGTCGAGGAGCTTGGACGTTTTTCCTTGGAGCTTGGCGTCGAATTCTTTGGCGAAGTCTTCGCCGGCTTGCGTGTCGGTTGCGTCTGCGGCCCACTCGGGGCGTTCTTCGAGAGGCTCGGTTCCGAAGCGCTCAAAAAATTGTGGATCGATTTTTTTTACTTCCTCGACCATGTCTTTGACAACGGCGCGAGATTCGCTGGGAGTGTCGGAGGCGGCGCTCATGCGCCAGAGTCGATGGAGGACGATGCCGGAGATGGTGTGGACCATCGTGGTGAAAGCGGCTACGGGGAGGACGTAACGCGCGATTTCGATGGCGCGTTTTTCGGCGGAGCGCTCGATTTTTTGGATGTGCTTGGGGCTGGAATTCGGGCCGACTTGCCAGATGTCCGCGAGAATGGCGCGGGCGTCGGCGATCAGGAAAGTGGAGAGCTGACGGTAGTAATCCCAGGCTTTGACGACCGCTTGTTCGTAGATTTCTTTGCAGGCTTCGCTGAAGTAGAGATCGACGGGCGGAACGTAGGCCTGGACACGCTCCATTCGAACGTAGCGCTGGCTTTGCTGCTCGGAATTATAGAAGGGATGAGCGTGAAGAAAGGACCAGACGAATTGGCGGCTGACGTTTTCGAGGCCGAATTCGAAGGTGGCGTGTTGAAAGACGGTGTGGTGGCCACTGTAAAAGGTGGCCGCGCCAATGTTGAGGCGCTGCTTGTCGGTGATTTCTTCGGGGGTGATGAGATGGTCGGCGTAGCAGGTGCGGGCGGCGGCGATGGCGGAGTCAAAGGGATGGGCGAAAGAGTTTCTGAGAGTGACGCGAGGAAGGGCGGTTTCGACCAGTTCGCCGGGACGGCCGGATTCGAACATGCGGGATTGTGTGGCCACGTTGGGAAGCAATTGTACACGGGTGCGAGAAGCGCAGAAGTTGAAAAGTTGAAGGTTCAAAGTTCAAGAACACAGGACAATGAGTGGAATCAAGCGCGCCGCATTCGCAGAATCATGGTGCACGGGGTCCATTGCGTCCAAGACACGCTGGATCCTTACAATACGTTAGAATGAGCCAATGAAGATCGCTCTTGAATTAAACGAGGAATTGATCAGGAAGGTGCGGCAGATCGCGGACGAGCGCGGTATGACGCTGGACGACTTAGTGCGCGTGCACCTTGAGCTGCTTACTGCTGAGGTTGCGAATCAACCTGCGACGCCAGACCTGATGAGGGCCCTGGAAAGAAGCTTCAAGGAGGTCACATTCTCGCTCGGGAAGCGAACGTGGACCAGGGCGGACCTGCACGAGCGATCGTGAACAGGCACTTGAGTGGCCGCGATCTTCGCCGTCATCTCTGTTGGGAACAAAAACGAAAAATTAACCGCTGATAATGGGCCAACTACTTTTTTGCGGCGGCGGTTTTGGAGGCTTCGACCTTGGCGGCGGCGTCGGCGTACTTTTTGGTGAAGCGTTCGACGCGGCCGGCGGTGTCGATGAGCTTTTGTTTGCCGGTGAAGAAGGGGTGGCAATTGGAGCAGATTTCGACGTTGAGGCGGTCGCCTTTGATGGTCGAGCGAGTTTGAAAATTATGGCCGCAGGCGCAGTGAACCGTTACGGGGTGATAATCGGGGTGAATACCGGGTTTCATGAGGCTCCATTCTGTCGCGTCCGGTCTGCACGGCTCCCTGAATTTCGGGGTAAAAAGCCTCACCGCGAAGAAGGTGAGCTACAGCCGCGTCGCTAGGTCGCGAGGAAACCCCAATTATACGGGAAGATCGTGACATTTCCAAATGCGGGCCGAAGTTGGACTCAGAGCCGGGTGCAAGGCCGCCGGATTTGTCTTCTTGTCTGGATTTGTGTCCGGTCGAAGGAAATCCCTCGGGCTTACTATGGTGAGACGACGAAAACGCCGCTCTATTTGGCAGATCTAGGGCTTTGAGAAGCGCCAACGAGTTACGGATTCAGCGAAGTTGGGGGCGTGTTCGTCTTGAGCGAAGACGGTTTGGGGCTCGACACGATAGACATTGCCGCCGGAGGCCAAGAGCATGGGTTCAACGTCGCCGCCATATTTTGCGTTATAGACGGAGGCGAGGCGTTTCCACACAGAACGGTCCGCGATTTGTTGCGGGATGCCTTCGAGGATGACGGCTTCGTCGGCGCGCTCGGTGCCGATCGAGCAATATTTATGCGGGGCGAGGTTCTTTGCCTTGCGGGTGTTTGGGCCAGTACTGAACCAGAAAGCATCTTCCCACCAGATTCCCCAGACCAACATGAGATGTGGACGCCCGTCGGGACGCGTGGTAGCGATCCAATAATTATGGGATTTTTCGAGACGCTCCAATGCCCAAGTCCAGGGTTTTAGGCCTTTTTCGGGGTCCTTCGGCATAGCGTCGTAATCCGGCCAGTAAGGACGGCTTGGCGTGGGTTCATGCATGAAGGCCTCCACAGCTTTCGGGCTGGCCCGGAGATTCTAGCAGGATGAAGGAAGCCGCCGGAATTATTGGGAAGGGCCACACGGCCTGGGAGCGGTGGGGATAACGCTTGCGGGGCGGATTTGCTTCGCGTAGTTTCAGAGACATGCGCGTTGCGGTGGTTGAAAAGATGGCGAGACGGCCAGACGGAAATGGCGCCACTGGCGGGGACGCGGCGGTCAGCCTTGCCGTTAAGAATTTTATAGCCGCAATCGACAGCGACGATTCGCTGTTTTGCCCAGCGCAGCCCTTGACCGGACCATCGGTGGAGGAAACGAAGGACGATCGCGTTTTTTCCGGGACCGTTTATTCCGGCAACATCGTGTTGGGGTTCCGGCAAGCGGAGCATAGCCGGCAGAAGAGCATGCATCTTATTTTGTTGCAGACATTGTTCGAGCTATTGAAGGAAGCGGGATCTCAGGAGTTTTTGGAAGCGGCGCTTTATTTGACATCGGGAAGCGCTGCAATAAACGGTTCGGTAGGCACTTCAGGAAGCCAAGAGAAGCCAAGTCAAAATGAAATGACCTTGTGGATCAGACTGGCGGCGAGAGGAGATTCGCCAGAGCAAGCACTGCTTCGTTGGGGCCTCGGACTTGCGCACATACAACAAGCGCTGCTTTTCACTTCACGACATTTGCGGATGCACTTGATGCAAGCGAACGGCTGATATTGCTAAGAGGGCGACGCCTTTGAAGAGACGAGCCTGGCGTTCAGGAAACGAAAGCGCAGCCGATGCGATAGGCGCCTTGAGGCGTACGCTGGAACCAAACGGGCTTGAGGTTGACACGCACCGGCGGAAGAATCGGGACATGTAAGACGGCCAGCAGGTTTTCCGGAACGTCTTCCTGCGATTCCAATTCGAGAGCAACTCCCCCGAAGCCAAGATCCAAGACCCGAGCACGACGAAAACCCTGTTCCCCGAGAACGGCGTAGGCGTTTGTCCCGGTCATCGAGACGCGCTCGGCTTTGCGCGGAACGGAATAGATTTGGGCGGGGGGAGGCACGGTCAAGGCCTGGCCGGTGGAAATTTCCGAAGCGCTGGCGGTAGCGGCCTGAGCGATGCTTGTTTCGGATTTTTCCGGCGGGCGCTTGGATTCGAAAGGGATGGTGCGTGGTGTGGTGGGCGGGCGCTCGGAAGTGGGAGGAGCAGAAGGTTCCGAGGCGGGGGCAGAAGCAAGCTCTGTGCGGGAGCCGCCCGAGGGAGTCTTGCCGTGATTTGCGTGCTTCAAGCGGTAGAGGCGCTCATCCGCAACGTGAATCAATTGATCGGCTTGCTCGCCGTCCTGAGGAAAAGTGGCGACGCCATGGTCCATGCTGACACTGACGCCCATTTGGAAGTGCGAGATGGATTCAGCGAAAACGACGCCAACGCGACGGCTCAAGGCGAGAGCCTGCGCAGCATCAGTTTGCGGGAGGAGAAGAGCGAATTCGTCGCCGCCGATGCGGAAGGCGGAGTCCGAGGTACGCAGAGCCTTTTTCAATGTTGTGGCAGCGGCGCGCAGGACTTCGTCGCCGCGTGGATGGCCGTGCTTGTCGTTGACTTCCTTGAAGCGGTGAAGGTCTAGAATCACGAGGCCGAGAGGGAGGCCGTAGCGGCGGGCACGATTGAGCTCTTTTTCGAATGCTTCGGCGAAGAGACGCCGGTTGTAGAGACCGGTAAGCGGATCGGTGACGGCATTCAACTGCAGCTTCTTCAGTTCGTCGTATTCGATGAGGATGGGAACGCGAAAAAGACCGGCGGAAGTGAGCACATCCATCAGAGCAGTTTTCAAGGCGATTTGACGTCCTAGATGCTCGCTAAGTTCGCGGCGGCGTGTGAGCATCTCATCCCAAAGCTGTACGCACTGAGATTCTCGAAGATCGAGGTGGGTAATCGTGCGGAAATAGCGCTGGAGGAACTGGCCACGCGCAGGTATATCCAGGCTTTCGAGCGTGTCCGCAAGTAGCTCGAGGTAAGAGTCTTCAATCGGCAAGCGCGAGGGCGCAGGGGCGCCGGGGCTGGGCATATCCGGTATACACCTGACTTTAGCCTATCCCCGCGGGGTTTGGGGAAAGCACATACGGCTTTCTCTTTCTATGGGGAGCAAGCTTAGGACCACTCAAGTAAGGGGGTCGGCCCACTCCGGGACTAACCTTGGAAACCTGGATTCGCGTCTATCTCCTTACGAAAGTTGAACATAGAGCCAACCGCCTGAAACCGACCGGACCACCTGCCAAAATCGGTGTCACTTTTCCACCCATTTCTCGGCAAGACGTCCATGAAAGCGGCAATACTTTACTCAAGTGGTTTGAGGAATTCCAGCCCAAACAGCCGGACGTCGCCCGCAATATCCTGGCGAAGGACTTTTGCGGTAATGGGAGGGGTCTCGCTGGGCACGACTGCCGAGGACGCCGAAGAGGGGGCAGGGATGGTGAGATGGACGATCTGATCGGGGCGTAGAATGTGCGTGGAAGCGACGCAGGCGCCTGTGGCGCTAATATTCAGAGTCTTCGTGAGCTCAATGAATTCGGCTCCAGAAGTGTCTGCCGCGCGCAGGAAAACGGGCATTTGCAGACGAATGCGGGGGGATCGTCGTAAATTAGAGAGACCCACGCGCTGACCACCCTTGAGAAGACCTGTATGCACAATAGCTCGCTTAGTACCGAGGACCTAGTACGAGAAGGAGCAGATTGAGTGCCACTCCAAGTACTAAAGGTTGGTGGATAAGTGTTTCATTTTCAGTCGAATACAATAATTTTCCAATGGACAATTTTTGGCTCTTCGATTCTAGTTCTTGCCGTTGCCACTTGATTTCCGTAAATGTGCAAATGGAACGCTTTTGCCATTGACAGCCCGAAACTCCTCTGCCAGCATGAGAAACTCGCAAGGGAAAAATTTTTCCCATCACATCGGAGAAGCGAAATCCGCAGATGCCAGGGATCATTGCCACTTCCACGGATGTCGATCAACGGAAGGTCCTAGCTTTACCTTTCCGATTTGTGAGCAAGCTTCTTGAGGCTGCGAAAACACCAATCTGGGTGACGGAAAGAAGCGGCCGCGTGCTGCTATCGAATGGGAGCGCCCGCCAATACTTCGGCCCTGAGAACGCCGGCAATTTTGGCCAATTAAATTTGCTTAGCGACCTCCTGAAAATCGAACCGAATCTGGTCGGGCAAAAAATCGACGCGGGAGAACATGAGGTTGAAGTCGAAGTAGAAAACGGCGGAAAGAAAATTCGCGCGCGAATGCAATGGATCCCCGAGCCAGGATGCTTGATCGTGCAATTGGAAGTGGAAGCGGCGGGCGAGACGGTACCCGATGCGGCGACACAACTGACCGTTCAAGAGCTGTTGCAGGAACGAGAGATTACTTATCGAAACTTGCTGGCAGCGTACTTGAAATTGCAGGAAGTGAACCGGCAGAAGACAGTTTTTTTGGCGTCCGCGGCGCATGAATTAAAAACGCCGCTGGCCGTAATCAAGGGTTACTACGACCTGATGCTGACGGGATCATTAGGACGCCTCACGGACAAGCAGCGGGACATTCTGGAAGAATCGAAAGAGAGCTGCGAGCGGCTGGTGCGGCTGGTTTCGATGTTCCTAAATTATTCGGCGCTGGAGAGCGGCAAGCTGGTTCTGCAGCTTCGCGAGAACGATCTGCGCGATTGCCTGGATGAGTTGGCGAAACGCTGGTCGGAAGCTTTCCAACGCAAGGGAGTGAAGCTGGAAGCCAGCTTCGATCCTTCGATTCCGACATTCCGCTTCGATTACCAGAAAGTGCAGCAAGCTGCGGCGAATTTGCTGGACAATTCGCTGAAGCACACGCCAGCAGGCGGCACCGTGGCATTGAAAGCGGCTCCTCATTTTTGGGAGCGGCGCGTGGCGGCGGTTGCGCCGGTGGAAGAACGGCGCCGATTCCGGCTGCCGCGGCCAAACAGCGTGGAAGTCTCCGTGGCGGACTCTGGGCCGGGGATCGCGGCGGAACATCATCAGGAGATTTTCGAGGATTTCGTGCGAGTGGACCGCAACACGTCAGGGATGGGCCTGGGTCTGGCGATCGCCAAGCGCTTGATTCAAGCGCATCGCGGCAAGATCTGGGTGGAGAGTGAACCAAAGTCCGGAAGCCGATTCACATTTTTGTTGCCGATGGATCAAGGATAAGTTTTGGGAATTTGGGGAAGGTCAAAGGGAGAACTCGATGTCCGCTAAAGAAAGAATATTGGTCGTGGATGATGAACCGAGCATTCGAAAATATCTGCAGACCTTGCTGGAAGTGGATGGATTCGAGGTCGAGACGGTCAGTTCCGGGCGAGAAGCCATCGCCAAAGTGAACGGCGGAGACCGGCCGGATTTCATCATCTTGGACGTTTTGATGCCGGAGCTAAATGGGATCGAGACTTTGAAAGAGCTGATGCAGGCGGACCGAAGCCTGAACGTCATCATGCTTTCCTGCTCGAATGAAGTGGGCACAGTCGTGGAGGCCATTCGCATTGGAGCGCATGATTACCTGACGAAGCCGTTCGAGAAGACCGAACTGGACGCGGCGATGCTGAAATCGCGCCAGAAAAAACAGCTGACCACGGAAAACCAGGCGCTGCGGGATTACTGCGACCAGGTTACGGAAGATCTGAGCTTTCTCGCGGCCAGCCCTCAGATGGTGCGAATTCGCCAGCAGATATTACAAATAGCGCCGGTGGATGTGCCCGTATTTATCTGTGGGGAGAGCGGGGTTGGCAAAGAAGTCGTGGCGCGAATGATTCACTTGCGTTCGAAGCGCCGCAACCAGCCTTTCGTCAAAGTGAATTGCGCGGCGCTGCCCGGTGAACTGCTGGAATCGGAATTGTTTGGATTCGAGCAAGGGGCATTCACAGGAGCCATAAGAAGCAAGCCGGGCAAATTTGAAATGGCGAACAAAGGGACGATCTTCCTCGACGAAATCGCGGAGATGACCACGCCACTGCAGGCCAAGCTGCTGCATGTTCTGCAAGATCATCAATATTCGCGCCTCGGAGGGCGGCATCTGATCGACACCGACGTGCGGGTGCTGGCGGCTACGAACGTGGACGTACAAGAAGCGATGAAGACGGGCCGATTCCGTGAAGACTTGTACTACAGGCTGAATGTGCTTTCGATCTTGGTGCCGCCGTTGCGCGAGCGGCTGGTCGAGATCCCGCTGTTGTTCCGGCATTTTCTCGAACAGTACAGCGAGAAATTCGGGAAGACGCCGGCGGGCCCGTCGAAGCATCTGCTGGATGCGGCAGTGAATTATCCGTGGCCGGGTAATTTGCGCGAGCTCGAGAATTTCGTGAAACGTTACGTCATTCTTGAAGATGACGAGGGCAGCCTGCGGGAGCTCGTGGAGATGTCTTCGGCGCGGCAGCGTACTTCTCCGCGCGAAGAGCCTGCTCCGCCTCGCGAACAAGGATTAAAAGCGCTGGTGCGCGGCTTGAAAGACGAAGCAGAAATGGAAGCGATTGCAGACGCGCTGGAAAAGACGCGCTGGTGCCGCAAGGACGCGGCGAAGATGCTGGGAATCAGCTATAAGGCACTGCTCTACAAAATGAGGCAGTTCAATCTGGACACGCCAAGAACGCGGCGTTCGGGAGCGGCCGCGGCCGGGGTGGAAACGCCAGCGGCAGTAGGAACGCGGAACGAATAGTGTCTGGGGTCTGCGGTCCTTGCCAGTCTTGGCGATTCCGCGAGGTTCGGGACTGGCAAAGTTTGTTGATTTCTAGTAAGTTCACATGCTGACAGCGCGGTTCGAAGCACGTCACCGCCGCAAATACCGGAGGTCGGGGGAATGACGGAACGCCGGACGGCTCGTCGATATGACTTGTCCTTGCCAGTCATCATTCGAGTACCCACGGAACGCCAAGTTGATTCGCAAGAAGGAAAGACGCGCGACATTTCGACGCGCGGGTTGTATTTCGTCATCGAGCAGGATCTCTCCGCAGGTTCCGAACTGGATATCACGCTGACGTTGCCAGCGGAAATTACCCACGGTACGGAAGTCTTCGTGCGCGCGCTGGGGAAGGTCGTGCGAGTGGAGCGGCGCATGGAGGATGGCACCGTGCGGATGGGTGTGGCAGCCGTCATCGAGCGCTACGACATCATTCGTGGGGAAGCCGCCAGGGCCTAGGCGGGCGCACGGTGTGGAAGGTAAGGACCTTCCGTCTCGGCCTTATATAGACCATTTCCAGCTCCAGCTCGATGAACCAATGGGATGTAACGGCGCAGCATGCCAGACCGGCCGATAAGCGATTTGAGAAAATCGTTAGCAACCGTGGGGCAGACTTTTCTCATTGAACGAGACAGGGACGTAAAGTCGCGCCAAGTCAGTACTAATACCAAAGCACCCTCTTTTTTTGTAAACATCTGCAAATAAACGGCTTACAACGCATTTGCCTGCAATGTGAAGTTTATAGGGTGCAAGGGCCAATGGTCTGATGTGTGCATCTCCCCCAGTGTCCATTTTCGCCCATGCCTTCGCCAAAGCCAAGAAACGGCAGTCGTATAGAGCCCATCGACCTCCTGCCACCGGATGAGGTCTTGTTTGGCGCGTCTGCAGCCATGGCGGAGGTCCGGACCTTGGCTGCCAAGGTCTGCAAAATAAACGCTCCTGTACTGCTGTGTGGCGATGGGGGAACTGGAAAGGAAGCGGTGGCGCGGTGGATTCATAGGCATTCGCGGAATGCGGGTGGACAGTTCGTAAAGGTCAACTGTGCGGCGATTCCCGGAACGCTTCTAGAGAGTGAGTTATTCGGCTACGAAAAGGGAGCTTTTACGGGAGCACACGTATCCAAGCCTGGGAGAGTGGAACTGGCCCAGAACGGGACATTGTTCCTAGACGAAATCGGAGATCTGGATTCCGGACTTCAGAGCAAACTCTTGCAGTTTCTGCAAGACGGCAGCTTTTCGCGAATTGGGGGCGAAGAGGAAAAATCCGTCGAAATGCGTCTGATTTGCGCGACGAACAAGAATCTGCAAGACGAGATCAACGCCGGCACTTTCCGAGTGGATCTGTTTTATCGCATTAACGTTGTGCGAATCAGGCTACCGCGGCTCCGGGAACGCAGCGAAGACATCCCCATGATTGCGGAGTATTTTCGCACGCAGTTTCAGGAGCAATTCACGCGGCCGGCGGAACCACTGAGCAAGCCAATGCTGCAGTATCTGCAGAACTTGAACTGGCCTGGAAACATGCGCGAGTTGTCCAACGAGATTGCGCGGTACGTCTTGACGGGCCCGGAATCCATCAACTTGCCCGCCGGGCCGCAGTCCACGGCACACTCAGGAGCACAGGCGCAAGCGCAACCGAACGGAGCCGCGCCGCTGAAGAACTTCTACAAAGACGCTATTCGGCAGATGGAGTGGAACATCATTTTGGAAACGCTGCGGGCGCATCGATGGAACCGCCGGAAAACCGCGCAAGCGCTGAAGATCAGTTATCGGGCGCTGCTGCAGAAGATCCAAGCGGCGGGATTTGTGGAGAGGAAGCTCGGTACGGCGACCGTAGAAAAAGGAGCGGAAGACCGGCCTATTTAGCTGGCGGCATTGCCCCGGACCTATCCTTCGAGAATTCCCGCGATGATAGCTGCTTGAAGTCCTACTTAATCAAAGAATCCTACGAGCGAGTGGCGGATTACTTAGCGGGTGACAGAGTCAGATTCCCCCTGTTAAGGATCCAACCGTAGATGAGAGATAGATAGCCAAGAAATACCACTGAGAAGAAGATCCAGCCCGCAGAAACGTGGAAGTTCATCACGAAATCCGCGAAACCGTGGTTACCGATTACCACAAATGAGCTGATGCGAAGGGCGTTTCCAAGCAGCACGGCGAAGAGCCCGACGATGTAAGCGAGCAGCGTCCGCCCTTTTTTGAGGCGATTCCAATCGAGAATCGTGACGACGGCAAAAAGATATCCGAAGAGCTCAATGCCAGTGATGCCAGAGCAGGTTTGCAAGATTGTGATGTCGAGATGCGGCCCAGAAATAGTTGGCGTCAAGTCTTTGATGTATCCCAGCCCCGCTACAAATAATCGGGAAATTGTGTACACAAAGCGACCGAGCAATTGTCCGTACCAGGGCCAAACAGCCTCCATGGTCCTCCAAGGCGAGAAGGTCAAAAACGCAACCACGGCGACCACGCCCTCGAACTTATACGCTGCCAGCAGCTGTTTCGAGCGGGAGAGCCGAAGCAGCGCAAGAGTCGGGAGGAACACGGAGAACTTCCATGCTGCAACGAGCAGTCCTCCACCGGCATGAGCACGGGCCAAAGCCTGCAATGGGTCCGTCATCGTGCGCGTGAGAAGAATCAGAGCAAAATGAGCGGCGAGGAAGACGGCCATGCGGGCGATCGACAACGAGCATTCGAAAAGGGCACTGCCGAGTATGGAGGACAGCTTGCCGCGGCGCCAAACTAGAAGCAAAAAGATTGCGGTCGCCCAGAGCGGGGAAGTGGTATGAAGAACTGGCGCGGCGAACTGGTCTAAGGCTATAGCGACAAGCGTGAGGGCAGAGACAAGCAAAAGGAAGCGGTGAGCCTCAAGCCTCCTTGGCTGAAAAAATTTGCTCCCAATCAGACTCGCGGTTGGGGCACACGCAAGAGACACTTTGCCTGTCATGAATTTAAGCCTATTTTAGCGGACGATAAGATAAACGGCCCGGAAGGCTAGTTTTGAGAACTGTGATTCCGACGCAGCACCAGATAGCCGAGTACACCGATGACAACGGCTACTCCGAAACCGAGAGCTGGCATTTCGGGGGCACCTGTGTGGTGGTGAATGATATTGCGATCTCGGGGAGGGCCTGGAGGACCGTAAGCTAATACGCTAATTGGTGCAAATAGAAACAGCAAACAAAGCGAGAAACGGGCTTTTTTCAAGGGTTCGCTCCTAAAACATAGACTATGGGAGCAATCCGCAGGCCATACTGGACGGTGTCATGGATTTTGAACCTAGCTTAATGCTTTATTTACAATAAGATACGGAACACTTGGACGACCCTTAGCCGCGAGTTGGCGAGAAAGCCACTTAGTATCCCATTTGTTTCCCTGAAAGTGTAATCTGATGGCGAAGCGCAAGATGCTTCACAAGACGGCTTAAGCGGCCCCCTGGCTGAACGAAACTCGGCTGAAAGCAGGCTGGCTGGGGTATATAAGATAGCATTCTAAGAATGAGGGCGTGGCAGTCGACCAAGGAAGTCTGAACGCCGGAGCCAAGGGTTCGACCGGCACAGCGCAATGGCACAGCCGAAAGTTCTTCTGCAATTCCGGTTATGGATTTCGGCCAGCGATCAAGGAACGCGCATCAACGATCCGCCACGACGTATTCCTCGAATAGCTTTCCGAGCTTCTGGGTATTCTTCTCGATGTCGAATTCCTTCACAGCGCGCTGTCGGGCATTTGCCCCTAGTCTGCGGGCCAATTCATCGTCCCGGAGAAGACGCAGGATGGCGGCAGAAAGCTCTTGGATGTTTCCAGGAGGCACCAAGAAGCCTGTAACACCATCGAGGACCACATCCGGTAACCCACCGTTATCGGAAACTACAGTGGGTTTGCCCATGGCCATGGCCTCGAGATGAGCTATGCCAAGTCCTTCAATCCAGGTCGTAGGACAGTGTACAAAGATATCCAGAACCGAAAGAGTCTCGGGCATGTCGTCCCGCCAACCAGTGAAAATGACGTGGTCATCGAGCTTCAATTCATGAGCTTGTGCTTGAAGTTTCTTCAGAAAAGCACCAGTGGGGGGCACTTCGTCTCCGACGATCAAGAAAACAACGTTGGTGTACTGGCTTACGACAAGCGCTGCAGCGTCCAAGAACTCTGCATGGCCCTTTCCCTCATCGAAACGAGAGACATACCCGATCACCTTTTTTCCGGCGGGCAGATGAAGCTCGGATCGGACTTTTGGGCTCGGCGGCGAGGGATCAAACGACTTTATGTCAACCCCTTCGTAAACTATCTCCACTCTTTTTGGAGGGGGAGCAGTTTCAAGCTGATCCGCTTGAGTGGCTCGCGAGACACAGATAAACAGATCAACCGCGGGAACCAGAAGACTTTTAAGGCGCCTTCCCTCGCCTATGCCACCTGCCTTGCGGCAAATGCAAGGTAGCTTCGCCAGTTTCGTGGCCATGACGCCCGGAACGTGATAGTGCACGTCGTTGTTCAGGACCACCAGGGAGATATGTTCTCTTCTCAGATGCCACAGTAATCTCCAAGCCTGTGGGATTTCCACAAGGAGCATCCGCAGCGCAACTCTCAGAATCACTTTTATTTTGTGCGACAAGCGCGACCGGGAGTTGCCGGACAGGAGTGTAAAAGGAAAGAAGCGGGTGGGTTCTGGATTCTTATCAAGAAATAGAACGGGCACGCTGAGACGTCTTATGGCTTCGGTGCCAGCCCCATGGTTTGGAAGGTAAAAAGCAACGAAAGGTTCAAACTTCTCTTTGTCCAGATAAGTCAGCAGATAATAGAGAAAGTTGGATGAGCCTCCCATGCCCGCTCCACTCTCGAGAAATAGCACCCTATGCCGCGGAGTTGGCCCGGTCACACTTCTAGTTCTCCCTGGGAGGAGCGACAACTGAGTTTGCTCAAACCTCAACAGATGCCGAATTTGAAATTTGAGTTGTTCCTCGCGAGTGACTGCTCAGACGGCCTGACTGCTTGAGAGTCCTTGTTCGGTCGCTGAAGAAATCGTCCAGCGACATGTTAAGGGTATTCGGGCAGGTATAGATCTCTTTTCAAACAATTTAGAATCAATAGCTTAGACCAGAGCGGCGATTTCACGGCACAGTCTGAAGGCACGGTGGACGTTTGGTTTCTCATGAGAGGCTAAGCGATCTTTAGTCAGGCTCCTCTGCGACTCAGGAAAGAGCCACGAGAACGCTCGATTCAAGCGATTGTCATCGCAAGCCGTTGATTTTAAGGGAATTGCAGGGATGGATTAAGGCGTGCCAACTGATTCATGCACCGATGCCCGAATGCGTATTCCTGAGGCATGTGCAAGAGATTTGCGTGAGTTTGCTGCCGAGAGTCGAGAAAGGTAAGGAACGAGGAGCTGCTTCCATTCGATAAAACCCGGACCGTTCAGGTGCAGCCCGTCGAAGCTGTAATCGGAACTCAACAGATCTCCCTTCAGAAAGGGGGTGAAGGTATCGATGTAAAATGTCTTCTTATTGTCCGCCATTGGCTTGAGCAGGGCATTGACCTCGGAGACGAACAGATTCCTTCTATGCCACCAGGTTGGCGTAAGACCTTGAATATAAACGAGTGTGTCCGGAGAAGACTTGCGGATCAGTGACACGGCATTCTTGATGTTGGCGACCGTTTCGGAGGGCTGAATCTTAAGGGCATAATCGTTCGCGCCGATCATCAGAAATACGGCTTCCGGTCTAAGCGCTGCAACCACTGGGACGCGCTTCAGGAGGCCGGCGCTCGTGTCTCCGCCGATGCCGCGATTAATGGCTCCGGGAAAAAACTCGCCCCACTCGCCATTGGCAGTTTGGCTGTCACCCAAGAAAACGATGGAATGCTCTCTAGCGGGCAGTTTCTCGAACAGCGTTTCCCGAGTCAGATAAGTGACTTCATCGGGATTCATAGGGGTTTTGGACGGCCCTAGGTGCGCGAGGTGGTCTTTGAGGGATGCAAGAGCGCCATGGCGGTGATGAAGCTCGTACCCGGCCGTGCCCACGGCGAGCAGATTCAAAGTCAGCGAAGTAAAAAGGATGAGTCTTAACTTGTTCGGCGCCATGCGGTACCTGCCTAGGGAAGGCTAGCGTTAGACTCCAGGCTCGTAAGTGATAGCCAAGAAGAGATTTTGCGGACTCCGATTCCACTTGCTAATTCCAATAAGTATAGACAGATTCGAGCCTGAAACTGAGCATCTGCGAAAGAGAGATTTTAAACGGCACAGAGCGCGCTTCACTTAGGCGGCCATTCAACCGAAAGGCAATCAAAGTCTACCCTTGAGGTACAACGATGACAAAACTCTCACCGCAGAATCCTTTGCCATTGGAATCCTTAGTGGGCGTCGAGACGACGACCAACATATGATGATCCCGCTGGCCTGCCGCAGGGTCTAGTCTGAGGAAATAGGCCATGCAGTAAAAGGCCCTTTGATAGGAGCGTCGAGGGGGACTCGGACAAAGGCATGTGGGTCCTCGAAACTCGATCTAGCTTTAGCGGACGCCGCGACCAACGAGCACGGCCCGAAAGGTCCGGAATACAATAATGAGATCCAAAATTACCGAAACGTTGCGAATGTAGTAGAGGTCGTAACGAAGTTTTTCCTTAGCTTCCTCGACAGAAGAGCCATAACCATAATTGATTTGGGCCCAGCCAGTAATGCCCGGCCTTGCCACATGGCGGATGTTGTAATAGGGGATTGCCTGGCCCAGCTTGTCCACGAATTCAGGGCGCTCCGGACGCGGTCCGACGAAGGCCATGTCGCCCCGCAGAACGTTCCAAAGTTGCGGAATCTCGTCCAGCCGGGAACGCCGGAGAAACCGTCCGACCACGGTGATTCTGGGATCGTCGTCGCGGGCCCATGTTGGGCCAGTATCCGCTTCGGCGTCGGTACGCATGGTCCGGAACTTAAAACAGTGGAAAACTTTGCCCCGAAGGCCGACGCGCCTCTGCTTGTAAAGAACAGGGCCGCGAGAGGTGAGTTTGATCAAGAGGGCGATGATAGGGACGAAAGGCAAAGTAAGAATTGAGAGCGTGAGAGCCAGGGCTACAGAGACGATGCGGCGTGCAAACCAGCGGCTGGGGCTCACTCGAAAGCCACCCCCGAAAATCATCCAGCTTGGATGCAACTCATCGACCTCGACCTGTCCGGAAACTTTTTCGATCAAACTGGTTCCGTCTTCGATGCGGACGCCGTCCAACCGCAATTCGAGTAATTCTTCAACTGGCATCATGGACCGACGATCCGTCAGAGCGACAATGACGCGGTCAAGGCTGCGCTTATTTCTCAAATCGCGGAGGACGACCTGGAGCGATTGGCTCGTCACAGGGTTGGCGGCGGCCTTGCCGGCCCAACCGACGAGATCCATGCCTAATTCCCCATGCCCTTCGATTGCTTCAGCGATTCGCTTCGCTCGTTCGCCATTGCCAATGAGATAGACACGTTCACGCAGGGCCGGATGAAAAACGAGGCGCTCATAAGTCCACCGCCAAAGGATCCAGGAAATTGCAAGAATGCAGAGGCCAATTAAGAAGGAATTGCGCCCGACCAAAAGATCGGGAGAGAAATATGCGACAGCGCCAAACAAGAAAGAGAAAAATGCCACCATTATCAAAACCCGAGCGCCGATGTCGCGAGGATGAGAGCGCTGTCGGAGATCGTAAAACTCTGTGAAATGGGAAAAGACCAAGGCCAAAATGGCCACAGCAAATATCTTGAAAAAAGCGTGTTCGTCGGTGAAAGCAATGTAGCTTTCGCCCCGAAAACGGATGAATATGGCGAGCGAGAAGGAAGCGCAGACAGTAGCGATCTCTCCCAAAATGAGGAACAGGAGGCGGGTCGGAATGTAAAGATTGAAAAGACGAATCACTATTTCTGTCCTTGGAAGCTGAACGATTCCACGTAGAAAGCCCTCAGATGCAACGAGCCAGGAAATCCTGAAAAAAGGTGAAAATACTGTTCACCGCAGGATGAGCACGCGACTTCAGGGTCCTTCTGCGTCGAACGGGCTCTAGAATAGGTAATACAAAGCAATAACGAGGCACGGCAAGGACCACGACCGGTCTACGGAGACATCTTCTGGACCTATTGGAAGCGATTGATATTAAAGACGTTATGCAAATATGCCAGACTCACCACCTTGCCAGCTGACCTGCAGGGCTACACGATTTTCCAATTGATTCCCTAATGTGGGCAAACCTCTTCCATGGACCCGGTTTATGTCGGCAAGCTGACGGCAACAGACTGCGGTCGCAGGGGATGGAAGGAAGAGCGCATATAAGTGCATGTCTTTTCACGAAGAAGACGGCGGCCGAGCTGCATTACATAATTTGTGCCCAAAGGCATCCATATAAACCCTGTATTTATTTGGAGATACGAATTGTTGGAGGATGAGGATGGAGAGCCTGGCTTTGGTCATTGGATTGCGTTACATCTCAGAGTAGAAAGAGAAGGGTGCTTCTGAAAGGCAGGTAAGATGGGACCGTTTGTCGCAGGAACAGTTGTACAGCATGCGGCCGGAAGCCTAATGAATCCAGGAACGGGAGCATGGCTGACCGAGCCGTTCCTATTCGTGATTCTTGGGTCGTTTCTGCTCTTTGTGGCAGCGGTTGTCCGGACCCGGAAGCCAGTCCCCTTTCCAGCGGTTACCAAGAACGCCCAGGTCGCAAAAAGCGCAGAAATACTCCGGGTTGTCCACCCGGTCCACCCTGTCCATGCCATACATTCGGTCAATCCTGCTACCATCCCCCACGCTCCCAAATTGACCGCCGAGCCCGTCGAGATCTTGGGGTAAGCTGCTCGCTCCCTCATCCCTCCCCGGCCAAACACCACAGCCTGTTTCAACGCGCCTGGATCTGTTTTATTTGGGTGTAATGGTGTGCGTAGTCGCGAGCCATCCTCTTGGCGGCATACGCAGTGAGCACATGCTCGCGACCGGCCTGGGCCAGTCGCTGCCGATAATCACTCTGGCTGGCGAGGCGGCGCAGACCGGAGAGCAGGGCATCCATGTCGCCAAATTCATAAAGCAAGATGCTGCGCCCGCCATCGCTCATTTCTTCCAGTCCGCCCACCTTTGAGGCAATAACGGGGATACCGGAAGCGGAGGCTTCAAGCACCGCGAGGGGCATGCCTTCCATACGGCTCGTGAGAACAAACACATCCAGCATTCCAAGATACTGTTCTGGCTTCGGCTGAAATCCCGTAAAGTGAACGCGATCAGCAATTTTGAGAGTGGCGGCTTGATTCCGCAATTCAACCATCAGAGGGCCATCCCCTACGAGGAGGAGGTGACTGGCAGGAAACTCGGCGCTCAGCTTGGCGAAGGCGTCTATCAGGATGTCCGGCCGCTTCATCTCCGTGAGGCGGCCGATATTGCCGAAGACAAAACTGTCATCTGGAATTCCCAAGCTCTTCCGAAGCGTGAGGTCGGGCTCCCGGAGGCGGAAACGATCGAAATTGATGCCATTTGGAACGGTAAACAACTTGCGGCGCGGAATGACGTGGGAATTGAGAATCGATTGTCTGGCATCCTCCGAAACGGCGAACATCCGATCGACTCGCGGGCCCGCGGCAGCCAACATTGAAAAATATGTGAATTTTTCGCGGAAAGTCTGATAGCGCCGAAATTGATTGTTGTGCTCCGTGTGAACCAGAATAGGGGTCAACTTGCGCGAGATGGGGGCAAGATAGAAAAGAGCTGAGATTTGGTGCGTGTGAACAACGTCTGGCCTGAGTTCCTTTAGAAGCGACCGAATCCGATCGACCACTGCCCAACTCAATCCAGGCCCCTTTGCGGAGCAATAAAGCTTTGTGACCGATTGCGCTTGAGGAGCAAGCACGCCGGGTTTTTCAATGCACAGAATCGAGGCAGTCTGGCCGACTCCGGCTGCTTCGCGAGTGAGATCAATGACCACACGCTCCAGCCCGCCAGGATCAAGACACAAGATGACATGCAGAACGCTAAGGCCGGGAAAAGTGGCGGAAGAATCGCCGTTCGCTACTGCCGAAGGCTCGATGGAGGCAGAATTGGATTGGGTGGTCATCTCAGTTTATTTTCAAAAGGTGTTATAGAACTCATCACCGCGTGAGAAATACCAAGATTTGGTTTTGGCAAGACTCCCGTCACGTTTTTCCAGGACAAAAAGCACATCGGCATCGCCGCGGTCCACAAACCCGGTTTGCCTGAGAGCCAGCAAGAGGCTGCTTTCAGGATGGACGATTTCGAAGGCGACCGACGAGAGGCCCCTCTGGTCCGCCCAATGACTAATGGCCATGAGAGCGTTCGCGGGAGACGCATCCGGCGCGAGAAGCAAGTCCGGGATCTTGAGTTGACTTGCCGGTCCGTTGTAGACAACTGCATAGCCCAACAGTCGTTCGGCTCCATCGGCAAAAAATCCGAGCAAATGATGGTTATGGAGCGGGCAGCGGCCAAAACGCCAATCAAGGTAGTCTGCCCGCCGGTCGCCCATCATCCCCTCGGATGGCAACGCCGATGTCCACAAAGATTCGAGCCTAGGGTCACGCCAAGCCAGTTCGACGGTACGGTAATCGCCTGCAAACCCGCGACGCAGGCGAAGCAGAACGCGTTGGCCAGTATTCAGGACAGCGGCAAGAGGCGCTCGAACGATGGCAGGCAACGAACGCCTGCGCAAATATTCGCCAGTATCCAAAACCTTTACAAAGCGGCGAAAGGGCCCCACTTCAACGTATCCGACGCGGCGGAAGATGGCCTTCGCGTTTTTGTTCGGGAGCGCAAAAATGAAGTCGATACCAGACTCAAGAGTCTGGGCTACGGCGCGAGCCAAGAAAACCGCGGGCTGCAGCGTACGGTGCTCGGGTTCAACCGTGAAATCGATCGCGATGCCCGCCACGAGTTCACGTTTATCGACGAATGTCCTACGAATTCCCAGGCCGGCTGTCCCAACGACCTTACCCGAAGAGCTGTGGCGCACCAAGAAACAACGGCTCGCATTGCCAGGATTTTCACCGTAGTGCCAATCGAAGCGCGCGCGGTGCTCCTCGGGAGCATGGGCCAGTAAATTCCTGGACCATAAATCAATGATCAATTCCCGGTCTCTGGAAAGGTCAGCTTGCTCTACCGTATACATGTCAGAAGAAAGTGGTTGGGATACTGCGTTCATGGCGAAAGTGTCGGCTCCATAATACCCACCGCCAAGCGGGGGTCAGAATTCCGATAACGGGCGGCGCGCGCATCGGTAAGACTCAGAAGAGCTTGCGTGCGCCCAAGAGAAGGTCCTGAGGATGAAAGAGCCATACTTCAGGGTAGCGCGGTCCATGGAACGCTTTGCACCCACTCTTAGATTTGAACCACCGGCAATGCGAAGTTCGGCGACAGAATTGAGGGGATTCCTTTAAGTCTCGCTCTGGCTGGAATCCGCCCCATAACCGTTCTCGTAGTCGCCGTAGGAATCGCTTTTGTCTACGCCGTTCAACACGACGCCAAGCAAGTTCTTCTCCCGGAACTCTGAAATGGCTTTTTCCGCGAGTTGGCTGTCGGTGGCACCGGCCTTGACTACGAAGAGGACGCCATCGCACAAATCCGCGAGAGTGCTGGCATCGTGAACGTACAAGGCAGGTGGGGAATCAATCACCACCCAGTCAAATGCCGGCGCGACGAGGTTCAAAAGGCGCTGAATGCGGCCATTCGAGAGCAACTCGCTTGGATTAGACATTTCAGTACCGGCGGCAATGAAAAACAGGTTTTCATTCTTCCCGCGTTGAATGACGCTGCACTCATCGAGATCTCCGCAAAGGTAATCCGTGAGACCCGGATGAGTCGGCGCTCCCAAACCGGCATGCAAGTGTGGAACACGCAAGTCGCAATCGATGAGAAGCACTCGGCGATTGGGCTGATGTACGAAGCAGCGCCCGAGATTCAGGGCCACAAAAGTCTTGCCTTCGGTGGCGACACTGCTAGTAACCAGCAGTGTTTTTAGGGCTTTGGTTCCGGCAATCTGATAGAGGCGGGAACGCAAAGTCCGGAATTTCTCAGCTCCATTCTTTGCGGGGCCACGACCCCGGAATACATCGAATCGTCCATCAGGCTGCCAAGCCGCATGAATGCAACGCTCTTCCAACTCTTCAATGGAAAAAGGAACGGCCCTCTCCTCCGTTCGCAGAGCCCGAAGCTCAAGAGGAATCTCGACATCCTGGACCGAATAATTCCAGTGCGTGTCCTTGGGGATATCTAGCGGGGCCTCTCGAGGGGGGTGAGGCTTCTTCACCGATCTCTCTTCGGCAGCCCTCTTCAATGCTTCATGAATCCGACTCATCGTGTCCTCTGTCAATCTTTACGCGCAGCATATTCGGCGTCCTTAGCGAAACCACGCTGCATTTGACCCGCCCATTCCGCGTTGCGAACGGGCCTCCTGATCTCTGCCAGCAAGGGGACGGCGGCTAGAACGGGAAGTTTCAGGAACTGCTCAATTTCCCCTTCGGTATGGAAAGACTTATCGCTAATCGCCAGGAGATAGAGAATTCCCAAACCCAGCATCAATCCTGCGCCGAAACCTCCACCCGCGAAAAGGCTCTTCTTGGGAAAGGAGGGTCTATCAGGGAGGCTGGGGGGATCTAAAACGCGAAAGGTTTCACCTTGCTGTTCGCGTTGGAGATCCGTGGCCATCGCGGAATTTTCTCGCTTCTTGAGCAAATCATTGTAGAAGTCGAGCGCGCTCTGATGATCTCGAGTCAGTTCTTTGTATTGTTCCTCGACGACCGGACTTTGCTGCACGTGAGATTGGAGCACTTGGATTTGCTCTTGAATTTTCGCTTGTTGCTTGGTCAAGTCAGCGATGGCGAGATCGTCCTGGCGAATCTTTGCGCGCAACTGCTGGATTTGCGCCGGCTCTTGCTCCGTGCTCGGTTTGACTTCTGGGGACGAAACTGCGGACGGAGCGTTGGCCATTCGCCGTTGAATCTCCGCGATCTGGCTTTTTAGCTTTATCACGTCCGGGTACTCGGGGGTGTAGCGCGTCAGAAGGATGGCAAGCTGATCCTGGAGGGCTCCGAGTTGGCGCGCTTGCGAATCAGGGCTTTGTCCGAGTTCCGTTTGAGTTTGTGACGTTTTCCAGCTGTTTTCTTGCGCGCTCAGCAGTGATTCGTTAAAGGTTTTGTCTTCCTGCATCCGGCTCAGAGCTTCCATATTGGCCTGGAGTTGAGAATTCACACCGGTCAACATACCCAGGTTGGCCTGTTCCTCGTCGGGCAAGGATCCCAGATACTGCTTTTTGAACTGCGCGAGCATGGCGTCCTGTGCGTCCAGCTTGGCTTTAGCGTCATTCAGCTGTTCGTTCAGGAAATTCGTTGTTTGTTTCGCTTGCGTCTCGATAACGTACACATTCTGCTTCACGAACATTGTGGTTATTTCAGTGCAGATTTGCTGGGCCATCTTGGGATCGTCAAATGTCACGCTGACATGAAACCCAGAGGGCTGATGGCTCTGCGTGAGGGTGTCCGTCAGCCCGACATCTATGGCCAGCCTCAGCTTATCAACAAGGTCATCCATCGAGAGTTTTTTGCGATCCTCTGCGTAAAGCCCAAATTGCTCGATGATGGGTTCCAGGTGCGAGCGGCTGAGAATCTGTTGCTTCATGGAGGCTAAACGATTGTTGAGGTCTTCGTTCATTACCGGCGGCGGGACATAGGAGTCCCCGACGGTCGGCTCCTGCACAAGCACCACGGTTGTCGATGTGTAACGCTTTGGGAGAACGAACGTTAGAGCCAGAGCGATGGCAGTGAGGGCGACCACGCTGACAGCCACGATCCACCAATGCCGCCGCAGCACTCGCTTGGCGTCCGCCAGCGTCATTTCACCGTTCTGAATCATTCTGCCCCCATAGTTGACAGAGCTGGGTTTAGACGCGAGTGCGCGACCCTGTAGACTTCGCGCTCGATAAAGATAGATCTGGCAAGCATAGTAACACCCCAAATGAAAAGCACGGCATCTGCCAGGTCTGCGAGTGACCCAAGATTTATGGGGCTCACAGTAAGTCATTTATTATCATTGACTTGCGTCCATGCACAAACGTGCATGCAATACTCGCTCGAAGGTTGATAGCTAATAGAAAGCCTGGAGTGGAATAATCTTATCCAATTTATCCCTTTCGCTCCACACATCTGAGGAACCTGAATCGATAATCTTGCAATTCTGGCGGGCAATGGTACCGTGTTCCGAGTTCACTCTCACATTTGTAGTATTGTTTTCAATAGTTTGCGGTGCTGCGATGGTCGGTCAACACAGCCTCGAGCAGTTGGAGTTCTTTTTGCAGCCATTGGCAAAGAATAGCGGCTTCGGAGCCGGTGCCAGACAGATAGCGGAAGGTCAAGAAGAAAGGATTGCCTGCAACTCAGTATCATGAGTGTTACCCGACACAGCGAGATTTGGCTGCCTGGTTACCTGAAAGATCGTCTTGGGCGTGTGGGAACCCCGCCGCTTCGGCGGGTGTGGCTAGCCGTTGCGGACCATTATGAGCCCTATTGGAACGGCGCGGATGATACCACCGCTTGCGATCGTGTGCAGCGTTGGCGTAAGGCGTGGCCCGAAATTGCGGCACGTTCGGTGAAGGATTCGGCAGGCAGGTCCCCAAAGTACACTTTTTTCTATCCTCAGGAGGAGTACAGGGCGAGCCTGCTCGATCAGCTTGCGGAAATGGCTCAGGCTGGGATTGCCGACGTTGAAATACACATCCATCACGACCGGGAAGGACGTCAGAACTTCATCGACCGCATGTCCTCCTTCCGGGAGACTTTGCACCGTGAACACGGGTTATTGCGCGCCCACAACGGAAGCCTCACGTTTGGTTTTATCCATGGAAACTGGGCGTTGGATAATTCGCTCGCGAATGGATACCGCTGCGGCTTGAACGATGAGATCACGTTGCTCAACCAATTGGGGTGCTACGCCGATTTCACCATGCCATCGGGAGACTCACCCTCGCAGTCTCGAATCGTCAACACCATCTATTGGTGCAAAGATGATCCGAACAGACCAAAATCTTACGATTGGGGCGCCGCTATTAAGGCTGGGGATGAAAAAGAGGGCGACCTGCTGATGATCCCCGGCCCGTTCGGATTGCGCTGGCGCGGGCGATGGGTACCCAGGACGGAACAAGGGGAACTGGCCTCCTACGATCCCCCGACCGCTTACCGCGCGAAGCGATGGCTAGATCTCGCGCCGAGGTTCGGAAGCGACGTTTTCATAAAGCTTTTCACTCACGGGACTCAGGAGCGCCACTCGGAATTGCTCTTGGGAAAGGGATTGGAACAGCTTTTTGAATACGTCAGAGACGAAGCTGTTCGCCGCCGTTGCGAATTTTACTTCGTAAGTGCGTGGGAAATGTTTCTTGCCATTGATGCACTGCGACGCAAAGAGGATCCCGTCAGACAGCTCAAGTTTTCTGCGGGTGAGACCGCTACTCAACGACCGACTCGTGACCTCTCCACCCCCAGCCCCATCGTTTCATGACTCCGAAGAAGTTTGGCACGCCGAGGCGGGCCTCACCGGACCGCCTGCGGACTCATCGACACGATAAGCTTCCACCTGGCTATTTCTTGACGGGTTGCGCTCCCGAAGAGCCTGCCTCCGCCTCACCAGCCGGAGTTCATCCTGCAGCAGGCAGAAGCGGCAGTGCAGTCGAAGACCAGCGAACGGCAGATGGTGTCTTAACTGTCTGTCCCACCCGAGGGGGCAACCACAATCTGTTTCCCTCAAGCCAGCAAACAAGCAGCGAAATTGAGCATTTTAAAAGCGTTATTGCGTCTCCGCGTACAAACCTATTCCGCAAGAGCAGGCCAAATGATGGGAAACAAATCCGAAAATACTAAATACGAAGGCGCGCGCACGGTTGCTATACTGGTTTTACGTACGAATCAGAAAAATATGAGCGAACGCTTGAAGATCCTAAATATCGTTGGAGCGCGTCCCAACCTTCCGAAAATCGCTCCGCTCATCCGGGAGATGCGTCGCCGTCCGGAGATTGATCCCATTCTTGTCCACACTGGTCAACATTACGACGAGAAGCTTTCCGACATTTTCTTTCGCCAAATGGGGATTCCCACGCCGAACGTAAATCTCGAGGTGGGGTCAGGTTCCCATGCCTTCCAGACGGCCGAAGTCCTGAAACGCATGGAACCAGTACTGATCGAGTATAAGCCCGACGTGTTGCTCGTTGTCGGGGACGTCAATTCTACTATTGCGGCTGCTCTGGCAGCTGTAAAACTGGGCATCCAGGTCGCTCACGTCGAGGCTGGTCTTCGCAGTTTTGACCGCTCCATGCCGGAGGAGATCAATCGTCTGCTGACTGACGCATTGTCGAATCATCTGTTTGTGACAGAAGAAGATGCCATCGAAAACCTTTTGAGAGAAGGTCGCCCGCGCGATGCCATCCACTTGGTGGGAAATGTGATGATTGATTCTCTCCAACATTTTTTACCTCTCGCTCAGCAGTCAACCATTGGAGATGAGCTCGGTCTTAAGAATGGTGACGCGTGGCGGCGGTTTGCCGTCCTTACTCTCCATCGACCTTCTAACGTCGATTCCCTGGACAAGCTCACACATCTGCTCGATGCAATAGACTCGATAGCTAAAGAAGTACCGGTGGTCTTTCCCGTTCATCCGCGCACCAAGCAAAAAATCACCGAGGCTGGAATTAGGCA
This sequence comes from Candidatus Acidiferrum sp., assembly GCA_049800195.1. Classification (GTDB taxonomy): domain Bacteria; phylum Acidobacteriota; class Terriglobia; order Acidiferrales; family UBA7541; genus Acidiferrum. The sequence goes on along the minus strand of JBARJI010000005.1, from coordinate 9,387 downwards.
CGATCCAAAACTACTCCTGGTGCCTCCTGCGGGTTATCTCGATTTTCTTTGCCTTCTGAGCAAAGCTGCGTTGGTGTTGACGGACTCAGGCGGCATTCAAGAAGAAACCACTGCCTTAGGCGTACCCTGCCTCACGCTCCGCGAAAATACTGAACGGCCGATCACCATTTCTGAAGGAACGAACCTTCTCGTGGGCACAGACCCGGCCAAGATTGTTGCCGCCGCCAAAGAGATCCTTGTTAGCGGAGGCAAGAGCGGCCGCACACCGCACCTTTGGGACGGCCACGCCGCTGAGCGCATCGTGGAGACCCTTATGAGGGAAGTACCACGAGTGGCAAGCGAAGCCCGTAAACCGATCGAAGCTACAGGTCATCCGGCTCCCGTAAAATGAAGCAGCGAACTGTAGACTCGACAAAAGCAAATTCCGATCTTCCTCTTTCCATCGTCTATTTCGGTAACGATTGGTTTGCGGAAAACCGCACCAGTAGCCACCATATAGCGCGTCGATTGGGAAGTCGTTTCCCTCTGTTGTACGTGGAATCGCCCGGATTGCGCACTCCGCATGCAAGCCGTCGAGATGTCGGCAAGCTGTTCGAAAAGTTGGCACTTGCCTTCCGGGGACCGCGACAGGTTGGCCCTCATATGTGGCACATGAGCGTGGCACAATTACCTTTCCGAAAATTCTCGGCGGTCAGAGCATTCAACCAAGCCTTTGCGCTTTGGAAATTGAGGCGTGCATTTCGCAAGTTGTCGATTAGCTCACCGATCTTGTGGTTCACGGTCCCGCACCCTGGTTATCTCGCGGGAAGACTAAACGAGCGATTGGTCGTGTACTACTGCGTCGACGATTACGCCGCTCTGCCTCATGTTAATGCGGTGGAAGTAGCAGCCATGGACGATGGCTTGAGCCAACGTGCTGACCTGTTGTTTGCGGTGTCGACGAAGTTGGTGGCGACAAAACAGCAAAAGTCCAAGAATGTTATCTACTCTCCTCACGGCGTGGACGCTGAACATTTCGGCCGTGCGGCAAATCTGGCAGACCCTGTTGCAGAAGGTGTGCGTGACATCCCTCATCCGGTGATCGGCTTTTTTGGCCCACTGGACGTAAAGGTCGATTTCGGTTTGCTCGAATATTTGGCGACGCAACGCCCACAATGGAGCATTCTTCTAATCGGCAACATAGTCAGCGACATCAGCCATCTGTTACGCCTTCCGAACATTCATGCGGTCGGTGCAGTGAAATATGAAAATCTGCCGGAATGGGCCAGGGCTTTTGACGTCTGCATCATACCCTTTATACCGGGCGTGCTCATGGACAGCGTAAACCCCTTGAAGCTCAAGGAGTATCTAGCCATGGGGCGCCCAGTGGTCACCATTCCTATGGGTGAAGTGGCCTCATTTGGCACGCATATTTCGATCGCTAAAAACAAGGAAGAGTTCCTAGCCGCAATTGATAAAGAGCTTGCTACAGACTCCGACGAGAAACGCACCCAAAGGATGCAGTTAATCAAGGCAGATACGTGGGATGCCCGGGTCGAAAAGGTTCTTTCTCTTGTCATGGAGAAGTTGCAAGCTCAGTAGCCCTGCCTAGAAACTCGCATCCCGATCACTTTTGCACCTTCATCTTTGCGTGCGCTTCGACGATTGGTTCGAACACAGAACGCATTTCCAACGCAAGGTCCCGCCAGCTTCTGCGAAAGCGCTTTGCAATATCCTCTTCGTCCCAACTTGCTCGCAATGCCGTGTCAAGAGCTTGCGCCAGCGCTTCGGCGTTTCTTGGCGGAACAAGAATTCCGGCCCTGCTATCCACTAATTCTGGAATGCCACCGACGTCCGTGGCCACCACCGGCCGGCCACAGTTCAAGGCTTCGATTACCACGTTTGGAGAACCCTCCGAGTAGCTGGGAAGCGAGAAGACATCACACGCTCCCAGCCACCGAGCTACGGTTTCGGAATTACAAGCGCCCGGAAAAATCACTTTCTGCGCGAGATCAAGCTGTTTGGCTAGCGCCTGCAGTGTAGACGCCGCCGGCCCGTCGCCAACCAGCGCAACTCGCAGTCGAGGATACTTCGGGACCAGCGCTGCGGCCGCGTGCAGTAATTCGCCAAGGCCCTTTGTCATGTCGAGTCGCCCTACATAGACAATCAGTTTAGCTTCCGCATCAATCTGCAGTTGAGTCCGGCAGAGAGGGCGGTCACGGCGGTGGAACGCTTCCGTGTCGCAGCCGTTTATGTGGGAACTGCCCTTTTTTGGATCTGCCCCCAACGCAACAGCCTTCTCTAGCAGATAGCGGCTCATCGTCATGACGTGATCCGCTTGTGACAGCACCTTGCGAGTGAAGTACTTCGTTAGGGGATCCGGAATGCGGTTGAGATCCGATCCAATCGCTACTAAAACGACGGGGATTCCGAGCTTTCGTCCCACCTGCAGCGTTGCGTAACCGTCTGGATAGAGCCAATAGCTTTGCAAGAGGTCAGCTTGGGCCCGCCTCACGTGTTCTTCAATATAGTGCTCGCACATCATTCCATTACTGAGGCGCGTGATCCACGGCAGTCCGGGATACTCAAGATAGGTTGTCTTGATGCCATCCGGCGAATAGGTCGGGTCAGGCCTCAGATGAGGAAAATTTCTGGGCTGAAACCATCGGGGATAACGGGTAAAAGGACAGATCGCCTCTACGGACATCCAATTTGAGAGCTCCACGGCCGTTTTGTAGGCCGTTTGGCCGCGATAGGGTTGGTCACGTATAGGGAAGTAGGAGCTTACAATCGCCAGTTTCATGCAATATGGGTTCGCCCTAAAGTACAGATATGGAATCGAACATTCGAGTGCGGGTGCTTGTTCTATAGCGATGCTTCTTCATTCTTCGATGATACAGAAACTTGCGGCTCCCGGTCATGGACAACTTAATCCAGGTATTCATAAACTGAAAAATCCGCCGTCCCCATCAATCAGACTTGGTCACCAAATATGTTATTCTCCACCCCAACAGGATCCTGTCTATCTGGAGGTTTGCTTTGCGCGTTCTGGTTACTGGGGTAGCCGGCTTCATCGGAAGTACACTCGCGGACCGGCTGTTGACGCTGAACCATGAAGTCATTGGGATCGACAATTTCTCGACTGGGGTGGAAGGTTTTCTTCAGGACGCCCTAAAAAATAAGGACTTTTCGCTCCGCCGGGTTGACTTACTGGATCGGAATGCCATGGACACTGCGTTCGAAGGCGTGGATTTGGTCGTACATTTTGCAGCCAACGCGGACGTTCGGTTCGGATTGCAGCATCCTGGCCGAGATCTCGAGCAAAACGTTATCGCTACCTGGAACGTTTTGGAGGCGATGCGTAAACACAAGGTCCGACGTATCGCGTTTTCTTCGACGGGCTCCGTCTACGGCGAGCCGGAAGGCTTCCCTACTCCTGAAGCCTGCCCATTTCCGGTGCAGACCTCGCTTTACGGAGCGTCGAAACTAGGTGCCGAAGGTATGATCCAGGCTTATTGCGAAGGGTACGAAATGCAGGGCTACATTTTTCGTTTTGTATCCATCCTGGGTGAGCGCTATACCCACGGCCACGTGTTCGACTTTTATAAACAACTCCTGGAGCACCCCTCAAGACTCTCCGTTCTCGGCGACGGCCACCAGCGGAAGTCATATCTTTACGTGCAAGATTGCGTCGACGCGATACTCGCGGCAGTAGAGCGGGCAACGGGAAAGATAAATATTTTTAACCTCGGCACCGATGAGTATTGTGAAGTGAATGACTCCATCGGATGGATTTGCCAAACTCTGAACCTAAAACCGCAATTGGAATATTCCGGCGGGAAGCGCGGTTGGGTGGGCGATAGCCCGTTTATTTTTCTGGATTGCTCGAAGATGCGCGCTCTGGGATGGAAACCGAAACTCACTATTCGGGAAGGTGTGATTCGAACGATCGAATACCTGAAAAACAATCAATGGATTCTTACGAAACGCGCTTAATTTCCGGAACCATGCACCTGCGTATTAAGGGGTCTAGCTCGAGCGCACATCGGATGCTGCCGAGGAATAGAAGCGCTTTTTGAGTCGTGACAGAAACGAAAAGCTTGCAGAACGAAACGACGCGGGAAGGTAAGTGTACAAAAGATAGGACCAGGCGAGCAGATGAGCCAACGGGACTCCAGGAAATTCTTTTCGATGCCGTGCCACGATTCGTACAGCCGATTTGGCGTTTAGGCGAAGACGGCTATAGGTTGTTCCGCCGCCCCACAGCGTGTAGTACATGAGGGGCTCCGGAAAATTGTGGAGTTTGCCGACCCGGGCCATCTTCAAGAAAAGATCCCAATCCTGATAACCTGGCAAGCTCTCGTCGTATAGGCCGAGCTGCTCGGCGGCGGATTTGCGATATACCGTAGTGGAATGGGCCATAGGATTGGCTTGCAAAATCTTGGATCGAATCGCTGCGTCGTCCTCCGGTTTGAGATACCGTAATTGCTCCTTCTCATGCTCATCGATCACGATGGCTCCGCCGCCGCAGGCGATGTAATCCGGATGGGCTTGCAGAAAGTCCACTTGTCTCGATAGCTTATCGTGGGAGAGCCACTGGTCGTCGTCGTCGAGAATTGCAATCAGCTCCCCGCGCGCCTGTTTGACACCGAAATTTAGCGCCGACGCCACGTTGCCCGGACTATCGCGATGAAAATAACGCAAGCGACCGTCTCTTGCTTGCCATTCATTGACGATGGCTTTGGTGAGTTCCTGGTCTCCATCCTGAACGATGATCAGCTCCCAGTCTTCAAAAGACTGTTCCACAACGCTCTGGATCGCTCGTCCTATGAACTGAGGACGATTATAGGTCAGCATGATGATGCTCACCGCCGGTTGAGCTGCTGCGGTTGCAGCGGTTTGGTGATTTGAGGAATCTGGTTCGTGGGGCGAAACCGTGTTTTTCATCCGAATTGGGCAACTTTCTAGACGCATTGGCAAGAGTAGCACAGAAGATATGCAATTCCTTGGCCGTTGCGACGAAGCAGCAGCTATCTTTGACCCTACATCTGTAAACTACGGAACACGCAGAAAAGAAAGACAATCTCACACGAGAAGGGCCACAACTATGATTATCACGCGCAGTCCGTTGCGAATCTCATTGGGCGGTGGGGGAACGGATTTGCCATCTTATTATCGTGAGCACGGGCCAGGATTCCTAATCGCGGCCGCCATCGACAAATATGTCTATATAACGGTTCACGACACGTTCATTCCCGCGGTAATCGTCATGTACTCCAAACTCGAGCACGTCAATTCCATTTCCGAAGTGCAGCACCCGATCGTTCGAGAGGCTCTTAGGCTTGTGGGCGTGGAAAATCCGCATATCGAAATCGCCAGCATGGCGGACATCCCCGCGGGCACGGGCCTGGGATCTTCTGGCAGCTTCACGACTGCGTTGTTAAAAGCGTTGCATGCTTATCGAAAGAACCTCGTCCATCCCGAGGAGCTAGCCGCACAGGCCTGCGATATCGAGATCAATCGCTTGGGCGAATCCGTGGGAAAACAAGATCAATACATTGCCGCCTTCGGCGGCGTCACGTGCTTCCGGTTCCACGCAGACGAACGGGTGGAAGCATGGCCTTGTCGCGCCTCGGCTGAGACGGTGCACAGCCTGGAAGACAATCTGATGCTGTTCTTCACTGGTTTTACTCGCTCGGCCTCATCTATCCTCAAGGATCAGGATGAGAAGACCAAGAAAAAAGATAGCGACATGGTGAAGAATCTCGAATTTGTGAAAGAACTCGGCGCAAAAAGCCTGGTGGCACTGGAAAAAGGCGACCTGCACGAATTTGCGGAGTTGATGAATGTCCATTGGGAGCATAAGCGCGGACGCTCTATGGGAATGACCAACGACACCATCGACAATTGGTACAAAATCGCCCGGGAAAATGGAGCGATTGGAGGCAAGCTGATCGGCGCGGGCGGCGGAGGCTTCCTGCTGTTCTATACTGAAGATCGCAGCCGTTTGCGTCACGCCATGACGCAGTGCGGGGTGCGCGAAGTGCGTTTCCGCTTTGATTTCGAGGGCACCAAAACCGTGATCGCGTGACATGCGCGATCTGCGTACGCAGCCCGAATTCGATTCATGCAATCGTTTCGCGCTAGTGCACGAAGATGTCCGAGATTCGAACGATTGCATACAGCGCAACAATGCTGGCAGCTTCGGTAACCAGGGTGATTTTCACCCAGTTAGCGCGAGGCTGCGCGTCCAGCGGCGTATCCTTTGCCAGTCGCCCCAAAACCGCAATCATCCCCAGCAGCACGTATAAGGTTATCGTGTAGGTTCGGGAGAGAAACCAGCCGGTCACAACAAACGCGATTAACGAAAACCGCAGTGTATTCGCCCAGCATCGGACTCGTTCTGCTTTTTTCTTGTCCTCCTCCTCGCGCATAACGCCAGTGTCCATAAAAGGCCGCAGCCGCGGTTCGAAACGTGGTTTAGCTCGTTCCGTCGGGTCATTTACGCGCGCATTGTTCTTTGCGCGTTTATTGTCGGGTCGTTTATCAGCCTCATCGCTGTCCTGCCTCCGTCTGAAGTAGCTGGAAAATGGAGAGAGCGAATTCAGCAGCAAGAAACTAATCACCAGGGCCGCCAGCCAGCACGAATAACCGATCACGCCCACTTCCGCCATGCACAGAATGAAAGAGTTGTGCGCAGTCAGCGGAGCATAATCCATGAACTTTCCATACCCGACTCCCCAAAGCGGCGACATACGGAGCATGTGTAATCCCGATCCCCACAGGTCAATTCGATCGGAACCCGCTTCCACGGAGATGTCGCGTCCGCCGGTAAATCCAAACACTTTCATTCCTACGAATAGCAGAGTCCCAGAAAAAATCGAGACCCACAGCGGGACCCGGCGGCTCATAAGAATGACCGCGAGGACTGTCAGAGCCAACAAGGCGCCGCGCGAGTGCGTCAGATAAACGCCATAAATGAGTGCCATGCATGGAATCACAACCAAAAAGAAATTACGGAGTTTTTTACCCTTCGCCCACGCTAGTGCGACCAGTGGCAGAATAACCAGCAGAAACTGCGCAAAATCGTTCGGATCATTGAGATACCCGACGCCGCGGATGCGAATGAGAGGAGAAGTCGACTCCGGGTTCATCACCATAAGATAAGGGCTGATCAGGTTCCCGGTGTGCAAATCCCACAGAGTGTGGGCAAGCAGTTCTAGTGCAATTCCGCAAAGAACCAAGACCAGAATGCGCAGGCGAGCCCAAGTGTTTGCGTGCATACAAACCAGGAAAAAAATAATCAATGCAGGCATGAAACTCTGAAACGCGTACAGAACTCCGCCAAACCATAGATGCGCAACCTCCGAAAACATCATTGCGCCCAGAAGTCCCAGCAACACATATGTCTGTGGCAGTTTTGCCAGCCATTGCGCACCGACAAGGAGAGGGATGGAAGCAAGAACAGCCGCAACGGTGATCCACACCACAATACGATATGGGGCTAACTGCGGAAAAAGCTCTTCCGGAGAGAGATAGCTGGCGACAAGATAGAGAAGAAGAAGGAAAAACCCCATAGTAAAAGATTATCTTAGGGGGGACGGTAACGTGACGAAATTTAAGATTTGCTGTGCCGAACGCTGTAGGGGACTAGGTAGGCGACGCGCCACATGCAGCAAACGATTTCGGTCATCTTCGTCCAAAGTAGACATCAACCGAAGCGAAGTGGCATAAGCCGCGACGCCGACAACAAATCCCACGATAAGTTTAATGACTGGAGAGTTTATGTGCATTGTACAAGCTAGCACGGCGGCCGCCATAATTACCGCAGAACCTACTACCTTTCCCAGTCGCCCAAATTCCAACGGCACCTGCAATTTAAGCGAGGCCCACGTCCATATTCCGACGGCCGCTAACGTTTGGGCAGCTCCATTGCCAATTGCAGCTCCGATAGCGGCGTAATGGGGAATGAGGGCCATGTCAATTCCGATTTCCACCGCCGCGCAAAAGCAGCTCCATTTCAGTAAGAAGCCCAGGTCGTTCGATGCATAGAGTAAGGTCTCTGCCGGAAAGAGCATGGGCTTAGAGACAGCAAATAGGGCCGCCAGTCCGAAAACCGAGATTGCCGGGAGATACTGCCAACCATATATGATTCGGATTATGGGACCACTCAGACAGGCGCTACCCAAGAACAGCGGAAGCGACCCAAGCAATGTGTAGCGCGCGGCGGTGGCGGTCAGACGCAACAAGCGTTGCGGGTCGCGACCTGACTCGACCATTTGAGTCGCATTCAAAGATCTGCCAAATGCCTGCGGTAAAATCATCAGCCGCTCGAGTAAGCTGAATGACACCGAAAAAAACGCCAACTGGCGAATGTCGGATTGGAGCCATTTCAGCAGAACCATGTCGGAGCGGTCCCAAATCACGATGCTCAAGAGCATCAATGCGGTTCCCTTACCGGAAAAACTCAGCATCCCCCGGCGCAGTTCCTTCGGAAGCGATACCGAAATTGTACGTTTAAGCCAAGGCAGGATCGGGACCATCTTTATCAACAATTCCGCACAACGACTGAAGAGGGTACCGAAGGCCACTCCGAGAAGTCCCCAGCCAAAGTGCAAAGTAAGCGCAATGACCACTACGTTTACTAGCACGCCGACAAAGCCCCCATGCGCATTGGCCCGCAAATCCTGAAACGCGGTATTGGCCATCGAGGGTATGAGAATGACCATTTGGGGCACAACGCCGAGAACAAGCACCACGGAAATCACCTGGTATTCCGGAGGCACCAAGTGCCACACCAGTGGAATACCGAGCAACGCAACTCCAAACGAGAGGATAGCCTGCAACTTCAGCGTGTAAATAAACGTGCTTCGCGCCAAACCAAGCTTGCCCGCCCCGAGATACTCACCCATGTATTTGAGAGTGGTCAGCGGAAGCCCTAAGGAACCGACTTGAGCCGAAATACTTGTCAGCCAATAGATGTAGTTGAAGTAACCAAGCAGGGTAGGTCCGAACGTTCGCGCCACTGCCACAGTTGTGTAAAGTGACGCGAAAAGCCCAAGCAGAAGTTCCAAACTAGCCCATACGAAGTTCTTGGCGACCGTAGAACTACGGTTCTCCTGCGTGTCTCCCAGCACAGGCGCATCATTAGACTGCCGATCAGGCAAAGGGTTATGACCTTTATAAAACAGCTAAGAATAACATGGAGAATGAATTCTCGTTTTTACGCCGCGACATGATATGACGCCACTGTTTCGGTTGAGTTAAGGGCACTGCTACAGTGGTGACCTGACCGGGATTTTTTGTACCAGCGGAAGTGAGAGAGAATTCACTCTGAAGGAGCGCTGGTATGCCGACAAGGAAATACAAACCGGAGCAGATTGTCACGCTGCTGCGGCAGATTGAAGT
>JBARJI010000004.1:0-4975 GCA_049800195.1 Candidatus Acidiferrum sp. | reverse complement strand
TTGCAAAAGCGTTTGGATGAGCCACAGCCAAGGGTCAGCGATTTAATGACGGGAAAGATTTCGAAGTTCAGCTTGGAAACACTCAGCTGCTCCTCATCGTCGAGAGTTGCATCGCAGTCAGAGTGGTGGATTCATCGCATCCTCTCGACCCTCAGTCACGCTTTCATCCAAGCGGGCCTGGGTTGCTAGAATAGATCATTGAAATAACCCCTGCATTGAACGAAACAGTTTGCTATCGGCGACGATAGCTGACGTCACAAGTCAAAGCGGCAAGTCCGTTCTGTTGCTGGCCTAGGGCGTTTGTGCCGGTTTTTACTGGGAAACCACAACGATCGCAAATCGGCGCAACCTCGTTATTGCTTTTCTTGAATAAGCTCATCGCGCCACCTTCCTTTCACTTAGTTCGATATGCCTGCCACCAGCACACTTGTATCAACGACACCTCGTGGCTTATGTTTCCTATATCTCGGCGGCAACAGTGATCTCCGGAACTCGCTTTTCTTTACGATAGGTGCGGACTGTGCGCAAGATTTCCTCTTCGGAAACCTCGCCGATATCCTTTGCCGCCTCAGTTAGCGATTCCAGAAATTCCTTTTTCCAGCCCCGGCGCTTTTTCCCACGCGGCAGGTCCTTGTAAAGATCAGCCCGACTCATTCGCTCCTCAATTTGTTCTCCCAAGGCTCGAAACGGCACTCCTAGCTTGATTGGTTCCTCTTCCGCCGCGAGCCGACAGTTGAAGATGATGTACTTGGGATTCTCTGACTTGAATTCTTCCTCTGACGCCGAAAATGCTTCCATGAGTTTGGAGAGCACACTCGTCCGCGTGCCCAGGGACTCTTTTAGATAAGAGGCGACCTTGGCTACCATGAGGGCGTTCGCGTCGAAGAAATACGTTCCCTCTAATCGTCGAGGCTTTACGACGCCGAATTGGACAAGGTTCTGCAATTCCTTCGGCTCTATCTGTAGGACCGCACTGGCCTGCTTTAACTTCAGTCCCTGCCTTGGCATGTCTCCTCCAATTAGCATCTAAACATTAGACCGTAATTGGGTACTTGTCAAGAGAACCGACTACGCGGGCAGATGGTCAGCGGCTCCTAAGTCCGACCGACAGCTTAGCATGGACTCTTTAAGAGGTCTATTAGCAATCTATAGTTGACATAAAGACCTTAATAGACTACCATTCTGCCCTGTGGAGGAGTCACGTCATGACAGCCCAACCGGACGTTCGGTCTCCAAGCAAACAGCGTCGAACCACGCTACGCGTGTTTTACGTTTTCGTATTCGCCTCAATCGCCGCCTTTACCCTGGGAGTCCGTGCAAGTCACTCGCAAGAAGCATTGACGCTGCTCGGGATTCTTCTGGCGGGCGGAGGCATTTGGAGCTTTCTTCGATTCCTCCGAGCCGCAGACGCACATCAAAAACTCATCAACCATGAAGCGACAAGCTTTGCTTTTGTTGCGTCTCTGCTTCTTACGCTCGTTGTCGGTCTCCTCCAGCGATTCGGGTTGCTTACCGGTGCGTCCCTCTTGGTCCCGGCTTTGATGATCGCGTTGTGGAGCATTGGCCTAATTCTCGCTTCCTGGCGGTACCAATGAAGACCCGGCTACGTATCTTGAGGGCAGAAAAGGAATGGTCGCAGGCCGAACTCGCCGAGACTGTCGGCGTGACCCGTCAGTGCATCAACGCGATTGAAACGAGCAAATACGAACCTGGCCTCGACTTGGCATTTAAGATCGCGCGCGTATTCGGCAAGAACATTGAGGAAGTTTTCATCTATCCAGAAGGAGAGGAAGGCTCGCCCTCTTCTTGAGGTCTCTTTGAGGAAAGAAGCACAGATGTCGAGCAGTTCGCATTTCCGACTTCCCCGTTTTTCTCCGCAGTCGAATTTTGTTCCTGCCGCATTGAGCGCAACGGAGTGTTGTCATGTCCCGAGGCTTTGACGGATTCGAAATTGAGGATCTTCGCGATTCTGATTTAGGCTCCGGGCACGATGTGGGTCGGGGTTCATCCTCCGACTGGAATGCTCGCACCAACCTACACAACATCCACCGCGACGAAGATAGGGCCGACCGACTCGACCGCGAGGAACGGCAACGTTCGCGCGGAGAACGCTCGCTGCTGGCCCGTGAAGAACGCGTCCAAGCAACCCTCTCTCAGCGCACTCGAACCAAGTACGCGGATCGAGACAAGGACTATTCTCTGCGAGATTCTGAGATTCACTCTCTCTCGGAAGTTGGCAAGTTCCGGGTCGTAGCCGCAAACGACCTAGCCGAGTTCGCTTACAACGGCGACCGCTCGCATATGGAAAATGATGTCGAAAGCCTAGCTCGTCAGGGTCTCGTGAAAGCGACGAGCATTGCCGACGCAGATCATAACCCGATGCAAGTAGTGACGCTGACGAGGGAAGGCCATAAGCTTCTGTCTCGCGGGAAGGTTGTTCGCCCGGACCAAGCGACGTACTACGGACTCAAAAAGCCCAAAGAAGCTATTCACGACACGGAACTTTATCGGCTCTATCACAAGGTTGCCGATGAGATCGAAGGACGCGGCGGCAGGATGCTGCGCGTCAAGCTCGATTACGAGATAAAGACCGAACTCTACGCCCGCCTCGCCCGTCTTTCCGATGATAAGGGCCACGCCCCGGAAGAAGTGAAGGAGGAAGTCGCCGCACGGTATCACCTCAAGGTTGTGTCTGGTGAGATTCCAATCCCCGATCTGCGGGTCGAGTATCTGCGCGAGAACGACAGCGAAATCCAGCGGCGCGACCTAGAACTCGCCACCGACCATTACCGTCCGCGCGGGCTTGCGCAGAAGGCTCGCGCCGGCTTCCAAATCTACGCCCGGCGCGGCGACACAGATCGGCTGCGCCGTATTCGAGACGACCGGGAGTTGAGTGCAGCGATCTTCAGTCTATAACCATGAGCATTCACGAATCCCAACTCGCCAACCTCCGTGCTTTCGGCTATACGCAAGCCGAAGCGCAGTTTCTCTACCTTGTGGCAGCGCATTCCGGCTATTTCACGGTGCGGCAGTTCCTGGATTTTAGCCATGCCCGGAGCGGCAAACGAAACGCCCGTTTCGTCGAAAAACTGTTTGGCTTGGGTCATGTCTCGGCCCAGAGATATATGCGGAGAAGCCTCGTCTATCATGTTCGTTCTCGCCAGCTCTACGAGGCGATCGGCAAAGCCCATCTCCGCAATCGCAGGGAGCACGAACTCGACTTCATCAAGACGCGGCTCCTGGCCCTCGATTTCATTCTTGCCAACCCGGAGGACAGTTATTTCGAGACGGCGGAAGAGAAGCGGCGATATCTCATCGAACGGTTCAAAGTCAGCGAGAGTTTGTTTTCTCCTTCCAACGAGCATGGCAAGGGCATCATGTTCTCCGAGGGATTTCCTCTTTGCGTGGCCTACCCGTCTCCCGATTACATGCCTGTGGTGACTTTTACCTACGTTGATCCCGAGCATCGAAACCTCGACCGATACATCGCGCACTTGCGTACTTACCGGCCTCTGTTCCGGCAGCTTCCGAGCTTCCAATTCATCTACGTTTCAACGGCGGCGGGCCTCCAGAATGAAGCGGCGGAGCTTTTTTCGTTCCTTGTGGAAGCCAAGGGCTTCTCGGATTTGGCTCGCTACTTCGATGTCCAAACCAAGTGGGACAACCGGAAATACGGGCTACTCACAGAGGACGACCTGATCTTTCGGCACGAGTCGGGGAAGCGTTTCAACGGGGAGATATTCGGCACCCTCTTCCGTCTGTGGAAACGAAACCAGTTGCCGAATGACTTGCGGACTGAATCAGCAACGACTAGAAACGCACAAAAAGTCTTGTTCCGGGCTGTCATCGTGCCGGGCCAGGAAGCGGTATTCGGCGACAGCCGGAAAAGATGGGGTGACGGCTCACAGATACGGGGAACTTCAGGTGCGGCCCGAGTCCCAGAGTCACCCACAAGCCAACCGCAGGCTCTTCAAAGAACGGCGGATGCGTAAATGAAGGAGGTGACATCTGCACGCGGACAAAACACTCAGATGGGCGGGAGCGACCCCACTTTGTGCGGCTTTCAGCCGCCCAAAAGGTCGTGGGGTCGCTCCCGCCCGTCACGCTTGTTGCGTGACCGTGTTTTGTCCGCGTGCAGAGATAGGAGCAAACAACTTGTACTGCAAGTCGTACTACACCGCGAAAGAGGAAAGGAGGAAAACAGTTGTCACTACTGAAAGCACCATCCAAACAACCAAAGACTACAACCCTTCAGGTTCGCTTGGAGGAAGAAGTGAGACACAACCTGGACCGATACGCTGAGTTCATTGGCGCAAATGCGTCCTACGTCGTCAGCGAAGCACTCAAGTTGCTTTTCAAGCGAGACGACGAATTCAAACGCTGGCTGGGCGAACATCCGACCAACATCAACCAAGAACAAACCAGAGGAGAGGTTCTTACAAAGACCGCGTAACGAACATGAAGCCCCGTTCAACCCAATTCGGTGTGCGCGAGAATACAGCGTCCTCAAGACAGCATGCCCCGCGCTCTGCAATGCGCTCGACCCCGAATCAATCCGCAAAGCCGTCAGACATCTCGCGGGAGGAGGCACGGCCCATATCGGCATCATTCTCTCAAATATCCTCCCTTAGCTCTCCGAACAATGCCGCGCACATCGCGGCCACAGAGGGAGAGGAAAGCCACGGAAAGCATCTTCTGACGGTTCACGAAGTAGCTGACTTATTGCAAGTTCCTGTGTCTTGGGTCTACGGACGGACACGCAAACGATCCTTGGAGCGGATACCAAGTTACCGACTTGGAAAGTACTGGCGCTTCCGTCAGGACGAAGTGTTGGCTTGGGTCGAATCCCAACGGCGAGGCTCGCATGCTGCTTGACATGCGGACTACACTCAAAGACGACACAGAACAAGCTGGACGGGCCATCCATGGAGGAACGATGGCTCGAAGAGGTTTCCAGCAAGGATCGCTTTTCCGG
>JBARJI010000003.1:0-9157 GCA_049800195.1 Candidatus Acidiferrum sp. | reverse complement strand
ACCCCTGAACAACGGGGTTTGCCCTCCGCTTGGAAATCCCGCCGAGAACGCGGGATTCCCACTTTCCCACAGTCTCAGCAACAACGCAGTGGACCCCCTTTGAAGAGAAGGAAAACAATGCAAGCGGACACATCACGTGCTAACAAAAGCGGACATCTCGACTTGCTAACAACACGCTTCGGGAGAAAGTGCCGCGGGAGAAAGCAGGCGCGTGTTTGTTGGGCGTGGGCGGGAGCCGAAATTCCATTTTCCCCGGGTTCCTCTTGCGCAAATCGGACGAATATTTGGAGGAGAATAGGCCCCTGGGGAAATGCTACAATGTATAGGTTCCGTTCCGAATGTGGCGCGGTCGCCAAGTGGTAAGGCAAAGGTCTGCAAAACCTTTATCGGCGGTTCGATTCCGCCTCGCGCCTCCAAAATCCCTTTCATGCGTTGAAACCATTGCAGTTAGAATCCTCAGTTCACTCGGCCTTTCAAATCTGTTGCATGATCGTTGCAAGATGCGTTCGCGGCCATGTCTGACGCTACTCTATCTAACGCGTTTTCTTGACATTGCGAAAGTGATATTATGTAGCTCGCTTGCGTCACTGCGATGTTGCTGTGACGCAGGATTGCTTGTATCTCGCGGTCGGGAGTTCCGAGTTGGTGAAGCGTTGTCGCAAGTCCTCGCCGGAAAGCGTGCCAGCCTTTCCAGCGGAGCGAAGGGTCCAGTTCAAAAAGATGCGCCTCGGGCCGGTGCTCGGCCTTCGCCTTTCGGCAGATTTTACATTTCTCTATTTTCGGTACGATGATGCGCTTGGCAAGGTTGGCCAAGTTGACAGGTGAGCCTATCCCCGACTGGAACATCGGGAGACCAGGACCAGCCAGTTCACCCATTCGCAGCCGGTGCGTTTCGAGCGCCTCGGCCAGCGGTCGCACAATCGGAATCGGTGCGGCAGAGGCAAAGGTTTTCGGTTTGTTGACGATGTTATTCCAGAGGGAACGCTCGACGGCCAGCGTTTTGCCGGTGAAGTCGCGCCACTGGACGCCGCGAATCTCTCCCTGTCGCAGTCCGGTGAATGCCGCGAAGAGAACGATCGTCTTCGCAGGTTCGGGGAGCACAGCGAGCATGGCGCGAATCTCGGCCAGGTTGTAAGCGTGAGTTACGCCGGGTGGAGTTCCGCCTTGCAGGGAAGTGTCGCTCATCGGATTCACGCCGTCGAGACATCCGGTGCGCTTCGCCGTTTTGAAAGCGCCGGACAAAAACGATTTGATTCTCGCCAGAGTGTTCCGTCTCAACGGAGTGCCATCCTTTGTTCGCGCTTGCCGGGAAACCTCACCGAGCAAACGCTCGCCATCAACGCAACGAAATTGCCTGAGACTTATTTTCCCCAAGCGGGGCTGGACGTGACGGGTGAAAATATCTTTGTAGTTTTTGTAGGTGCTCGGTCTCCTCTGGGCTTTCACCTCGGGGAGATACACGGCCTCGATAAAATCCGCGACGGCCGTCGTTGAGCGAACATCGGCTGTTCCGACATTGATCGGGTGCAGAATCTCATCCGCGAGTGACCGCACAGACTTTTCAGATCGGTATTCGTCGGAGTAGGGAGCGAGTTTCGAGCAGAGCTGCACGCGGACGCTCTTACCCTCGCGCAGCACCGTATCGGCGTACCTGAGAAACCAGAATTGTCCTTTCCGAAAAATATAACCGCGCTGTTGCTTCATGCTTTCTCCTTTGTGAAGAGTTTCATTCTGATGAAGCGAGAGATCGGCACACCGCACCGCTTCGCTTCCGATGCGAGCGTTCTAAACTCTGCCTTGCTCAATCGGAAACGACACACTACGCCTTTTCTTTTTGTCTTCGGTATCGGTGGTCTGCCTTGCTTCATCATGGTAAATGTCCTACACAAAAGAAACTCCGTCAAGGAAAAGCTATTTGCCTCCGCCGCTGCGCAGCCATTCGACAACATCGGGCCAGCAAAAACGCAGATACTTTCCGACTTTCAGCACGGGCAGGGGAGTGCCTCCGAATCGTCCCCGTCCGCGTGTCGATTCGTAAACCCATGAGAGTTTCACCTGTAGGCGCTCGGCCAATTGGCGGGGGGTGAGAATATCGCTCGCCTCTAGCGTGCTTCCTCTTGTCGTTCGCATCGGACTGATTACTGCGCTCATCTGGCACCTACCCTGCAACTGTCTTGGAACGCTGCTCTGTGGCCCGCATTTCTACTGCCTCAGATCGTGGCCCGCCGTTCTCCTATAGGAGTCTCTTCTCCCTGGTACTAGAACGTTGTCGGTTGCTGACACTTCGGGGTCGAAAAGTCGATTTTCGCGAACTGTCAGCAGTCTTTCTGATTACAGAGAGGGAGAGAGAGAAGGTTCTATTACTAAGAGACTTAACCCCTCTTCTGGCAGCAAGAGTCAACGCTTCTGTCAGCAGAGGTTTTTGTGAGGCGCTCTCCGTAATAAAGGACGTTGCTGACAGTTCGTTTTTTCGGATCATGCGACTCTCCCATCCGTCAACTCGCTGCTTCCTTCGCCCTCGAATGCTTTCACGAGCAGTTTTGTCCTTCCGTGGGGCAGCTCGACAATATCGCCGTTCGAGATCAGCACAGCGAGCGCTCTCTCAGCGATGGATGGTCCCTTGTCGTACGCGCGGGTGTCGCGGAAAAGTTGCCGCCGTGTGACCATCGGGTTGCGTTCGAGATAAGTCAAAAATTTGTGCGCGAGTTGCCCCTCAAAGTTCTCGCCGGGATTCGGTTTCAAAATGGCGCGAATCCGATTCTGGTATTTCGAGAGTTCAAAATGCGGTTTCAAGTGTTCCACCTTCAGTACCTTGTTTCCGTTCAGGCTGGCGCAGTTGGTCGCTGCACGGATGGAAATTTCAAACAACCGCGAACTGCTTTTCGGGTCGTTTTTTTCCCAAGCTAGTTTCGCATCCCACACAAACGGGTGAATGGTGACGGGAACCATGTTGGTAATCTCAGCCAGCCCTTCATAGGGCCGGTATTCAAAATGAAAATTGCCAGGACACAATCCGAATAAGAAACGGTCGTACAGGCCCGCCGTGGCCGATGCGTTGAATAGATCGGCGAACCGTTCTTCCACTAGGCCGCCGAGGATGCTGAGACAGCAGTCGAACTGAACGGTCTGTTTCTTCCCCATCAACACACGGAAATTTGTCTTGTAGAAAGCTGAGTTCAGCACATAGCTGAAGCTCGAATGCTCGATTTGAAGTTTTTCGAGGGTGTGTCCCAATTCATCGGGCGAAAACAGTCTGGGATTGCCCGCAGCTCCAGCAGTTTCCCTAATGAGGGCTTCCGCTGACCCGGCGATAGTGTCCATGAGTTGCGGGCGTTCGAGTCCCAGGATGTTGGTCGCGAAGTCGATTGCCTGTGATTTTCCTGAATGAACCGGCCCGACTAGCGCGGAGTACAAATTCGTCTTCAATTTGTCTTGCCGCTCGGTTATCAAAGTACTTGCGACCGCGAGCAGTGCTGGCCAGGAGTAAGAGATCGGGAAGTGATGCATACGACGCTGACAAATTTCTCCGAGTCGCCCGTCGAGCACGGTGTCGGGCATATCGCGCAGATAAATTTCGCAAGGATTCTCTCGCAGGTCTTTGTTGTGACCTTCATTCAGGACGCACGCTGGGATTGATTCGAGGCTCACGGACATATCACCTTCGCGAGAAAATTCGACAGTTCCGATGGGTTGACATCCGCATCTTGCGCAGCCTCGCGAATCAGCCATTCCGTGAACGCTAACAATTTTTTGTTGGAATCAGGTTTCGGTGTTAGACGCGGCCAAACTTTATCTGCAACGCTCATGCAATGGCTCTCGAAAACCCGCATGGATACAGGCTGGGATTGCGATTCGCCGATTGGCTCACGGCAGTTCATTGGCCAGCCGTCCTCGCATTCGAGCGCAATTCCGCTTGTACCTCGCGCCAGATTTGCTCGGCCTCCGCCCCTTTGCGCGGACTGCCGGTCTCATCAAAGTAGCCGCGTTGTTTCAGCAAGTCCGTCTCTTTTTCGAGCCGGTCCGCATGGTCGAAATACTGGTGGGCGAGCTTTTCCAGGGCACCACGCAAGGTTTTTCCGATCAACGCTTGTTCCTGTTCTGTGAGCTTCAACAAGCCTAATTCACAGTGAGAAATGCGCCATCGGTGGATGCCCGTTTTGGCTGCTAACTGATATTGCGTATATCCAGCAGCACGTCGCCGCTTCTTTAAGTTTTTCATTGCGTCTCCTCCAAGCTCGACAGCAATGTTGCAAGCGTGAACCGGAACTGTTAATCTGTAAAGAGAAAATAGTTCGACACAGAATCGCTGGAGTGACTAATACAAATCAATGATGCTCACCGTCCTTCCCGACCAGATTGACCGCCGCAAGGCCGCGATAGTGGCCGAGAACACGGTCAAGCAGGCGTCGTATCCCGAAGGCGATCCGCGCTGCGAACCCGTGTTGCGGGCCTTGATGGAATCTTGGATTGCAGCTGGGTGCCGCTTCGACCGTTGGGAAAAAGCCAACCCCGAGCAGAGAAAAATCCTCAACCTTGAAACGAATCGCTGGACAATGATTTTCTGGTCGAACCACAAGGGGAAGCCTTTGGCGATTCTTTCGAGTGCCGGGCATGTCGGAGACCGCCCGCGCCGTGTCAATCCGGCGCTCACCGGCTACCAGGCATTCGCGGCCTTCCTCCTCTGCGCCGCACCGTGCTTTGAGGTTGGCAGGTGCGAGCGATGCACTCGCTTCTTTTGGAAGAAGCGGCGTAAGGCAAAGAGGCGCTTTTGTGAGCGTAGGTGTTCCCAACGACAAACCGCAACCGAGGGGCAACGGCAGCGGGTTTCAAGGCAACGCCGGGAGAAAAACCGGAGCATCAGCATAGCGATCCGCGAGTTTATCGACCGCAAGCCTGCGACGGCGGATTGGAAGGCGTGGGTCGCCAAGCGCGCCGGAGTTACGCAGAAGTACGTCACGCGGACTGTCAACCGTGGGCTTCGGGGAGAGCCGGACGGCTTGCGGCTCCAAAAGTTGCAGAGGTCGTATTTGGAAAGATCGACGGGGAAGAACCGCCGATAGATTAACGGTGACTCGCAGTCTGAGTCTTTTATTTCAGATGGTTAGAGGGAGCGGTGCAGAGTTGGTGCAACTTCCTCAAGCGCCTAAGCGCCTGTTGAGGCGATGCCTATTTCGGCGCGTCAACGAGAATGTTATCTATCCAGAGGGATACGCGCCGACTCCGGCGCAGCGGCTCCGGTAAACAGGAATGCGTCGGCGAACAGCGAGAACGGCACAACGGGGCAATTGGTAAAGACAGTCGTTTTCTAGTGACCCTTAAGGGAGTGCAGACTTGAGGGCGGCTATGAAACGAGACCGCGAGGAGATACACTATGAAGTGAGGCTTACAGGAGATCAAATCTCGCAGGCAAAGAAAAAGAGAAACTGCTCTTGGAGCGCATCTCGAATGATTGCCTTTAAAAAAGTATCTGTTGAACGAGCTAAGGCATCTCTTTATAGTGGGAAGTGGGTAACGCTTTCGACGTAACACTGAACTGAAACCCCTACCACGCAGACCCGATTCTCGGGACGATCATTCAGCGGTAACACTGGAACGACAAAGGAAAACATGGGACGCAAAGTCAAATCGGACTTTTTGGTAGGCAATCCATCGCTCGTGTCTGGAACGGCGCGACTGTTCGACTTCTATGGTGTGTTCGA
Organism: Candidatus Acidiferrum sp.; assembly: GCA_049800195.1. Lineage (GTDB taxonomy): Bacteria > Acidobacteriota > Terriglobia > Acidiferrales > UBA7541 > Acidiferrum. The sequence continues at coordinate 3,458 of JBARJI010000003.1, read as the reverse complement.
CGAATACAACAACAGCCAGACCGACTCCCAAGCTGACGCGATGGCGACTTTTGCTGACTGGATGATTGTGGGCCAAGATATTCGTGAAGCGATTAAAGCAAACGAGCCATTGAAAAACGCAGCTTGAGTATCTTTAGAGCAACGTGACCCATAGCAGCAAAAAGCGCAATAGGCAATTTCAACCATCCCCCCAACAATTAGTCCAACATCAACGCCAAACCATGATGCAAGTGGCTAAGGCGTATTCTTTTTCAGGCCCACTCCCACCGCCTGAAATCTTGGAGAAATACAATCAGGTCATGCCTGGCCTCGCTGAAAGAATCATCTCAATGGCTGAACAGCAGGGCAAGCACCGGCAGGGACTCGAACGGACTGTCGTGGAATCGAACGCATTTGTTCAAAAGGTTGGACCGTTCCTCGGATTCGTTGTTGCGATGACTGCCGTCATCGGTGGAATAGAGTTAGTCTTGCGAGGCAAGGACGGATACGGTCTAGCGGCAATTATTACCGCCCTCGCTTCGTTGGCCGGCGTGTTCATCTACGGGAAATCTAAACAGAGAAAAGACCTTGATAATAAGGCCCAGGACTTTGTGCAGCCACCAGAAGGATTAGTCAAGAGCTAGAAGCCGTAGTGGGCCAGCGCAGCGTGGACCCGTTCCATTGGAAATCCGTTCTCCGCCAGCATTAGCAGGTACCCGGGCGATCACCTTCAAAAAGCAATTTATCGGCAGGCGTCTTGATTCGATTATGGCAGGACGGACGATGCGCCGATGAGGGAACGGCGAATCGCGTTTACAGCCAGTCTTTATGCGTGTTCCAGAAGTGCGTTGCACCGTCGTTGCACATTCCCGCCCCGAGAACGTCGCCGCGAGAAATGGGGTTAATCCTGCGCGTAGGACGGTCAACGCCTAAGCGCATTCGCGGGCAGGGTGCAAGGAAGCGCGGTGAGGTGCGGCAATGCCTATAGGTGCGGAGTTCTTCCTCAAATTCTTTTTCGGGGATGCCAGCGAGTTCTTTCCACTGTGAGGATTGGTCGTGAGAAATGCCAAACTGTTCTAAAGTCTTGGGTTGAATAAGTATCGTCGCTGACGATGCTTTTTTGGGTCGCCCCGAGAACGTCGCCGCGAGAAATGGGGTTAATCCTGCGCGTAGGACGGTCAACGCCTAAGCGCATTCGCGGGCAGGGTGCAAGGAAGCGCGGTGAGGTGCGGCAATGCCTATAGGTGCGGAGATCGTTCGCCTTGGGCCGCCTGAGAGCCATTTTTCGGCACGTCTTTGGACAACGGCGCGAGCGTGGACAAGATGATCCTCTCCTCAAGGGGAAAGATCGACCGGCCAAGGTAACACCGCTTGCACATGGGAGTGCCATCGACGATTTTCACTGCGGGGATTTTCTGGCCTGCTCTGTCGAAATGTGGTTTGCAGATTTGTTCCAATTCCCGCTCAGTCTAACACCGCTGGCCGCGCGAGGGGACGCCTTTTCAATACTCGACGTTTATCCAACCCGATGTAGCGCCGCCCGCGCCCACGGTCACATAGATGTTTGTGGCGTCCGCGACTTGCGTCGTGCTCCAGAGTCCAGCCGCGCCCGGATTGAGTCTCACCCTCTGCGGGGTTGCTGGCCCGCCTTCCGACTTGGTGAGTCCGTGCGCGATGGTATTTGCCGCGCCCGCCGTCAGGCCGGTGACGGCCAAAACGACTCTTCGGAAAAAACGGCCATCGGCCTCTTGGATTCTTGACGGCAGATAATCCGGTGTGACTGAGATCGGCATAACTTTCCTCCTCTAATCCTGGGGCAAAACATCCAAGTCGATTTCACCGTGGCCGTTCCCGTTGCTGTCCTCGGGCAGTACCGCGCCGTTCAATGGGACAAGTGTGCCGTGCATCCCGAGAGCCGTGTTGATTGCCCGGATGAATCCATCGGTGAGCTGTGCGAACGGCAAGCTGTCGCCGATGCCGCGCTGTTTGTTGTCCTCCGCATAGCTGCCCTTCAGCCGAAAAAGAATATCGAGCGCGGAGAGCCTCGGCCCCCAAGCAACCACGTCTCGCTTATCAGTGATTTTCCCTTCGTACTTTGCGAAAACGGTTTCCTTCGCTTCGAGCGCCGGGCGTAGGTATTTGTCTATAGTCGCATCGTCGCTGAGACCTTTTTTCTCCAACAGTTCCGGCATCTTCATTTTGAGAATCTGAAACGCTTGGAATCCAGACTGCCGGAGATGCTTCGCGGAGTAGCCCGCATGACGCGCGGCCTCGGCATACGTCGCACCATTGGCGAGAGCGCCAAGCAAGAGCCGCTCGCGCTGCGTGAGATTAGTTTTTCCATTCTTGGGCATGTTCGCTCCCCCTCACATCCGCGAGTTCGGTTTGCGCCCGGTGTGTGGCGAGAATCCTTTCAGCTAACAGTTTCCCGAATGCGGCAAACCTCTCGCCCCGCCACTCGCGGCACTGCTCCAAGCTCCGCATGATCGCCGCGACTTTATCCTCAAGGGTGAGGAATTGCGTATCGACTTCAATCCCCACACGCGCGGCACTGGCCTCAAGCGCGAGAAGTGTCACGGTGTAGAAGTCATTCTGTCCAGCAAGAGCCGCCTCAATCGCAGCCGAATGGCTTTGCGCTGGCTGTACAGGATGGCTTCCTCGTTTCGTTTTCTGGCGACGTGGCATCACGCACCGCGCCCCTGGGCAGCACACTTCCTGCTCAACCTGCTCCCGTTTTTCTCAAGCCACTGGGTCAGATCGTCACTTCGATAGAAGCCGGAATTTTCGTAGGTGTCGAGTGCAAGCAGAGCATTCGCGGCCACGTCGCTGGAGACTCCGGCGTTTTCAGCAACCATGCTGATAACCTCGGCCTCAGTGAGCAGGCGGAAGTCCGTTTCCACTTTCTTCCTCTTGAGCAAGCCCCATGCTCGGCTCATGCGTCGCCTCGCGCTATGCGTGTCTCACTGCGGGAGTAAACGGTTTGTCTGGGATGCTGATTTTCAACGAGTGCCGTTTCAACCAATCGGCCAGGTCCACGTCTTTGTAGAAATTGCCGTACTTCGCCAATCCGGGGATGCCGTTTTGTTTTCCGGCGAGCGCGTCGAGTGCTTCGGCGTGGGAGCAACCCGTCTCTTTGCAAGTCGCTGCCGCCGCTTCGTTGCGATCGAGCAAATGGAAAACTTCCTTGTCCGGGCCGTGCTGCTGCTTTTCGAGTTCGTCTGCGACAAATTTCTTGCCGCGTTTGTGTTCCTTGACGGCATCGTCGAGCGTGCGCGAATCGTAGAAGCCTTTCGCGTAAGCCTTCAATCCGCCAAGCATTCTGCTGGCATCCATCCGCGAGCATTGAAGATTATTTGCAAGGTGCGTCAACGCTTCGTCAGAAGTGAGGATGTGCATGTCCTCATTGTCGGGCCGTGGGTTTCTCCGCGCGGTGAGCCTCTGACTTTCGCTCTCTCCGTCGCTGAGAATTGTCGCGCCGC
>JBARJI010000002.1:0-57458 GCA_049800195.1 Candidatus Acidiferrum sp. | reverse complement strand
TAGGGGCACGATATATCGTGCCCCTACAATCGTTTGCATCGTGTACGCGCGTTGGCAATGGACACAGTGCAATCACGCCTCTCGAATGTTTCGCCAGATCCTCCAATGTCACCGGCCGCCCGTCGTCTTCCGCGAGTTGCCCGTCATCCTCACTAGAATTAGAACCAGAACTAGAACCAGAATTTTTGTTCTTCGCCAATTCCGTCGTTCCCAAATGCCGCAGCGTCACCAACTGGCACAAATTGCTGTACCCTTCCATATCTGCCGCCAGCAGCACCATCGCCACACTTTTCTTTGCTCCGTCATTTCGAGCGTCGCGAGAAATCTCTCTTTCTTTTTTTTGGCCTTCCAACCCCACATCCAGCGTCACTCCCACAATCGGCTTGATTCCTGCCGCTATCGCCGCCTGATAAAACGGTACCGCCGCATACAACCCATTCGTATCCGTCAGCGCCACGGCTGACATCTTCTGTGTGGCCGCCGCCGCAATGATTTGCTCGGGCGACGCCACGCCCCGCAGGAACGAGTAGTGGCTATGGCAATGCAAATGTACGAACACGGAAGCCCCGATCCGAGAGGGAAGAAGCCGATGCCCGCCGCAAGGCAGGCATTTTGTATCGTCAAATCAGGGTAGGGAACAGGAAGGGAAACCCAGAAACATTTGTTCTTTGTAATGGCGCTGTATGCTGCACCACTACAAGCACAACATCACAACACTTAGCGCAGTCGGGCCTTCATGCCTGAAGGTCCTTCTTCACCGCGATAAACACGGCGTCGACAGCATCAGGCCGCCGGGCTTGGTGGCGTAATGTTCGCGGAGCTCGAGGCCGTTGCCGTAGAAGACGGCGTTCCAGCCGTAACGCCCGCGGACGGAATCGAGCCCGCGATTCAGGTACCAGCGGCGGTTGGCGTCGGTGTCGAAGAGTTCGTGCTGGCGGCGGTCGACCTCGAGATTAGTTACGTTTACGCCGATTAAGCGCACGGCTACGCGGCGTGTGAATAATTTTGCAAAAAGATCTTTGGCTTCCGCGAGCAGTTCGCGCTCGTCATTGGACGGCCGCGTCAAGCGCACGGTCTGGTGCGCTGAGAAATGATCCACGTAGCGGATGCGCAGGCCGATGGTGCGCGCCTGGCGGCCGTATTCGCGCAGCGTCGAGCCGATGCGCTCGCTCAGATATTCGATCAGGCCGCTGAGAAATTCCGTGTCGATCGTTCCGCCCTCGATGGTTGTTTCGCGCGAGACGGACTTTGGCGTCGAGGGCAGCATTACTTCGCGTCCGTCGAGGCCGCGGGCGCGCTCCCAAATTTGTCCTCCAATCACTTCGCCAAACGCGGCTTCCAGAGCGGCTCGCGGCACCAGCCGCAGCTCTCCGATCGTGGCAATGCCGCGCTCCGCCAACATGCCAGCGTGGACATGACCAATGCCGTGTAGCTTTTCGACCGGCAGCGGCGTCAAGAAATCTTCTTCCGTGCCCGGCGCAATCATGCGGAAGCCGCGCGGGCGTTCGAGCCGCGAGGCAATCGACGCGACCACTTTTGTGCGCGCCGCGCCTACGCTCACGCTAAGCCCGGTCTGCTCCAGCACGTCCGACTGTACGCGCCGCAGCGCCGCCTCATAATTTGGATAAAGCCGCTCCGTTCCCGCGAAATCCAGATAAAAATCGTCGAGCGCGGCCGTCTCGACGGCGGGCGTGTACGTTTCGAGAATACGCCGCACGCGCTCCGCAAAATCCGCGTAGTGCTCGTACTGGCCCGGCACGACCACGGCTGCCGGGCAAATCCGCAGCGCCTCGCGAAACGTCATCGCAGTTTTTACGCCTTGCATTTTTGCTTCGTAGCTGGCCGACGCCACCACGCCGCGCCCCACCAGCACGGACTTCCCGCGCAACTGCGGGTTCAGCACCTGCTCGACCGACGCAAAAAATGCGTCCACATCCACATGCACTATGTTCGGAATGGCCTTGGATTGCGGCGCGTCGGCTCCGCGGCCTTTTTCTTCGCGCGCGTCTTCGTGAAAAGGATTGAACGGCATCGCCACTGCGGGAAATACGTTTTCGATACAGACGTCCATGACGGCTCCTAACGGCGGTCTTGCTAATGGTGACCGCAAAGCGGTCAACGTAACTGTCACCGCACAGCGGTGAACGGCAGGGAAGCGGACCGAGTACAATTTCTTCGGGAACGAGGGATCGCTTTTTCAAGCGGACCCCTCACCCCGCTTAGGGCTCGGAATTTTCAACGGGCGGCGCCCAGTTCGTGAGAGCCAAAAGGCAATGGAGCCGAACGCCGTCCGTTTCCCGTTTCCTCTACCGTCCCGCACTATAGGCGAATAAAAAGCGAAAGTAAAGGTTTTCTTCTCTTCTGTAGCACAGGCACTTTTGTGCCTACTCGTTTAACCGCGTCGCCGCTTGCCCAGAATTTGCAAGGTGTCCTTCAAGGCCTTCTCGAAGACTTTGAAGATTCCTGCTTGTTCGCATGCGCTGGCTAATACAAACTCGGAATCGCTTCCAGCATCCACGCCACTGGAAACCGCGCCGAGGAGGCGATCATGCCGCGCACGTTTTTCTGTCTCCTGTTGTTTCTGCTCCCTTTTTCCACCGCCGCGCAGGACTCTGCACCGCGGAGCACGCCGCAAGGTGCGCCGCAAGACGCGCAACTGCGCGCACGCGGCACGCAGGAGCCAAATGCTGCGCTGATGGCGGACGCTTCAGAAGCTACGCCAACCGCGAGCTTGCCGAGCGCGGCGTCGGCGAACGACGCGCTGGAGCGCCGGCAAGGACGGCTGCGCATCGGCGTGGCGCTGGAAGGCGGCGGTGCGCTCGGACTGGCGCATATCGGCGTGCTCAAATGGTTCGAAGAGCACCACATTCCGGTGGACTACGTCGCAGGAACGAGCATGGGCGGCCTCATAGGGGGATTTTATGCCGCGGGAATGAGTCCCGCGGATCTGAAAAAATTAATCGATGGCCTGGATTGGAATAAAATTCTCGGCGACACGACACCTTACGAAGATCTTTCCTATCGAAGAAAAGAGGATCAGCGGGCATATCCGAATTCGCTCATTCTGGGTCTGCGCAATGGCCTCTCGCTTCCCAGCGGATTGAATTCCGGCCAGCAGATTGGATTGCTGATCGACCGGGTCACCTTGCCCTACTACAACATGGCATCTTTCGAGGATTTGCCGACGCCATTTCGCTGCGTGGCAACGGATCTTGTGAACGGCAAGCAAGTCGTATTCGAGAAAGGCCCGCTTGCCGAAGCCTTGCGCTCGACGATGTCCATTCCGGGCGAGTTCAAGCCGGTGTTCGACAAGGACCGCGTGCTGGTGGATGGCGGGCTGGTCAACAACCTGCCGACAGATGTCGTGAAAGCGATGGGCGCGGACATTGTGATTGCGGTACACCTAGAAACGGCGCCGGTCGAGGCGAAGGACATCAAGTCTCTCTTCAATGTGCTCGATCAATCGGTTCGCGTGGTGGTTGCCGAGAGCGAAGTGCGCGGGCTAGCGCGCGCCGATGTCGTGATCAGCGTGCCGCTGGGCGGCTACACTTCGACGGATTACAAAGAACACGACCCCATCATGCAAAAAGGGTACGAAGCCGCCAGCGAGAAATCGCAGCTGCTCGAGAAGTTCGCTCTGAGTGATGCGCAATGGCAGGAATATATGCGGGAGCGCGACTCGCGGATAAGAACGGCGCCGCCCGTGCCGCAATTCATCCAGGTGGAAGGGGCGGACACCGCGCAGCAGAAGGAGAACGTCGAGCGCTTTTTAGCGCCACTCTCCGGCAAACCGCTGGATATGAAGAAACTGGATCAGATGCTGACTCGGCTCACGGGCTTGGGCCGCTATGACACGGCGGGCTTTCGGTATATCGAACGAGACGGAAAGGTGGGCCTGCAAATCCAAGTGAGCGAAAAAAACTATGCGCCTCCCACCATTCAGCCGGGATTTGAGGTGGATGGTTCGGCCAGCGAAGAAGTGAGCTTTACCATGGGCGCGCGGCTGACGTTTTTGGACGCGGCGGGATTCCGCTCCGAATGGCGGACGGATATTTTGTTCGGAAACACGTACGGGCTGGGAACCGAGTTGTACCGTCCGTTCACGCCGCTGAGCAAATGGTTTTTCGCTCCGCATGCAAATGCCAGCACGCGCGTCTTCAAAATCTATGAAAAAGGGAATCCGCTGTCCGATTATAAAATGGGCCAAGCCGATATTGGGATGGATGTAGGCTATGGATTCAATCGCTTCAGCGAATTGCGCGTCGGCTATGAGGAAGGTTATCTCGACGCAGATTTGCGGCTGGGCGCTCCGGTATTTAATTCCGTGAGCGGGCGCGTGAGCGACGTGAAAGTGCATTACCTGCTCGATCACACGGATGGCCCGGTGATTCCGCGGAAAGGGGTGCGCTCCGAAACGACTTTCCGGTGGTTTGAAACCAGCCCCGGCGCGCCGGGCGCGTTTCCTTCGTTGCAGTCGAATCTCGAATATTTTCAGCCGGTCTCGGCCCTGGGTTCCGTGTTCGTGGAGGGCGCAGGAGGAACCACATTTGGATTTAACAACACGGGCATTCCGCAATTCTTTTTGGGCGGGCCGCTGACTCTGAGCGCCTACGGGTTGAACGAATTGCAAGGAGATCAATACTACTTGTTCCGGGGAGGGTATCTGCACGACCTGTGGATATTGCCGCCGCTCGTGGGGAAAAGAGTTTTCGTGATTGGCTCTTACGAAGTCGCAAAAATGTACGGCGCTCCAAATGAAAGCAAATTCCCCAATGACTTTGCCGCGGGCGTTTTGGCCGAGACGGTAATCGGCCCGCTATTTGTCGGGGGCAGTACGGGCGACACTGGCCATCATAAATGGTTCTTCCAACTCGGGCGGGTGTTCTGAGATAGAGGAAGTAGTGGTTAGCCGGTCTCATGGATATTTTGCTAGTTTCCGATTTTGCAGCTTGCCACGATTTTGCCGGTCTTTGAGGAGCTAGAATACGGACGCTTATGCCCGCGCACATCTTCAAGATTTCGGGACGGTCAGTCATTAAGAGAGGGTGGGGCGACTATGGCCACATCTTGCAGCATGGCATGTCGTTCCACCTGCCCAGGGAGGGAGGTCTCTTGGCGCTGGAAAGGACGGGAACATTTATTCCTCCGATCACATTTCCTGGAATTGGTGACATTGTCCTTACTTCCGCCGCGAGAAATTTATTAAATTCTAGCAGCCTTACCGGCTTCGAGTTTCAGCCCGTTAGGAAGGCGCACATCGTCGAATTACATTGGGAGAAATGGGATTTGAACGCCGCAGAGCCGCCTCAATTTCCAGATTCCGGCGAGCCAGAAGACTACATTCTCGGGCAGCCAGGGAGCCCCACTGCCTCCGCCGCGATGGGCGAACTCTGGGAAGTGGTTGTTCCGGCCACAGCCACCATTCTCCGTCCTCAACCCGTCGTTCGTTCTTATAAGGAGCTAAAGCTCGACATGAACACCTGGAACGGCAGTGACCTATTCCGGAGCGCTGGGTACGGTTCCGTACTCTTTACGCAGCGCGCCAGGGACTGGTTCACGGAACACTGGGGAGAGTATGTTGACTTCCTTGAGTTTCCCACGACGTGAGTATCGGTGGAATAGGACAGCGTACTTCCTGGATCCGCACAGCGTATGGTTAGCAGGGTTGTGGGAGAATTGCGATCCTGCGAGAATCGCAATTCCTGCGATGGGGGTCCTCGGGGCTCGGCCTGCGGGTCTGAATTGGCTGGCAACGGCCATTGTAAAAATCGCTTCACAGTGTGTGGGCCGGCGATACGGGTGTAGACTGAGTTTTGTAACAGAAACCCAAAAAGGAAGTTCCTCTTGAGACGAATCGCTGTTTTCATGCTGCTGGCCGCTCTGAATATTGCGGGGACAATGCCGCTTGGGGCTCAGGAAGGCATGACCGGGGCGGAGTATGGCCGCCTCACCCAGAAGGCCGACAAAAAGGCCGCCAAGCAGCAACGAAAGCTGATGAAGAAGATCTATAAGAAACAGCGGAAAGCGATGAAGAAGTACGCGAAGGCGCAGCGGAAAGCGGCCAAGAAGGCAAACGCCCACATTAGATAAGATAGCCTTTTTCGTTTCGACGGACCGTCGTCCTGGGCTTGGTTCTGTTCGTCAGTGAAATCTCCGAAATCCTCCCTGGTTCTAGTACACCCATGCTGAGAAATGTCGCCTATATCCGGGAGTGAAGCTTGCTAATAGTTGCAACCGCTTCCTAACCCGCCCGATCTGGCCAGTGTGAATGAACTGCAGCGGGATATTCATTCGCGCTTAACAAACTTCCCATATAACCCTGCCTGTCACGCCAGCATAAACCTCCGCAGGCTGGCTCCATTTTAATGGAGACAGGAGCATTATGGCCGCCACAGCAAGCGCAACTTCCGCTGCAGCTGAAACACCAGTTTCCAGCGTTTTGGCAGAGAAGATGAACAAAGGGCCCGGCCGGATCGGGATGCTCGTTTTCGGGGTGGTCCTGATTATCGGCGCGATCTTCATCGGCTATAGCCTCGCGCACGACCTGGGAGATCTGCATCTTGGATCGTCGATGCCTTACATTCTTTTGGGGACGGCGCTTTTCGTGGCCCTGGGATTCGAATTCGTGAACGGTTTTCACGACACGGCGAACGCCGTCGCGACCGTAATTTACACGCATTCGATGGAGCCGCACATTGCCGTGGTGTGGAGCGGACTGTGGAACTTCGCAGGGGTGGTAACGTCGTCGGGCGTAGTGGCCTTCACGATCATCTCCCTGCTGCCCGTCGAGTTGATTCTGCAAGTTGGCAGCGGCGCTGGATTTGCCATGGTTTTCGCACTGCTCGTAGCTGCCATTCTTTGGAACCTGGGGACTTGGTGGCTGGGGCTGCCGGCTTCGAGCTCGCACACGCTGATCGGGTCGGTCATCGGAGTGGGCATCGCGAATCAGTTGATGCAAGCGAGGTCCGGGACGAGCGGGGTGGACTGGGGCCAAGCGGTGGGGATTGGAAAGTCGCTGCTGCTCTCGCCCATCTTTGGGTTCATTCTCGCCTCGTTCCTATTCTTGGTGATGAAGGCAGTCATCAAGGACAAGAGGCTGTACGAAGCGCCAAAAGGAACCGAGCCGCCGCCATTCTGGATTCGCGCCATGCTCGTTTTTACATGCACGGGAGTGAGCTTCTTCCACGGTTCGAATGACGGGCAAAAAGGCATGGGGTTAATCATGCTTATCCTGATCGGCACGGTGCCCACGACCTATGCGCTGAACCATGCCGTGACGGTCCAGCAATCGCAGGACTTCATTGCTGTTTCGACGGAGACTGCGAACACCTTGAATAAGTACGTAGAGAGCGGCGCCGTGATTGGTGACCCGCGATCGGACGTGACGGACTATATCCGCACCAAGGAATTCACCCCGAACACCATGCTCGCGCTGCGCGAGCTCGTGAACGGCATCGGAACGGAAATGGCAATCTACAAGGAGCTTGCGAAAGTGCCGCAAGGGCAAGTGCGCAACTTCCGCAACGATATGTACCTGGTGAGCGAGGCGCTGCGGCTGATGCAAAAGTCTGGCACGCCTAAGTTGGCGGCTGGAGACGTGGCGATACTGGCCAATTACAAGAAGCACATTGATCAAGCCACGCGGTTCATTCCCCTATGGGTCAAGGTGGCCGTTGCGATGGCGCTGGGCCTCGGCACCATGGTTGGGTGGAAGCGCATCGTCGTGACGGTTGGCGAGAAGATCGGCAAAAGCCATCTTACTTACGGGCAAGGAGCCGCAGCGGAAATCACCGCGATGGCCACGATCGGCGCAGCAGACGGCTTAGGTTTGCCTGTCAGTACGACGCACGTTTTGTCGTCGGGTGTGGCCGGGACGATGATGTCCAATCATTCGGGACTGCAATGGTCGACTGTCCGGAATTTGGCGCTCGCCTGGGTCCTGACGCTACCGGCGGCCATGATGCTCTCCGGATTCTTGTTCGTTGCCTTCCGCAAGCTGTTTAGCTGAAGCTGAAGTGGGATGCCTACCTAAGCCAAGTTAAGCTAAGCCGCGGAGGCGCGCGATCATTAGCGAAGAGAGGAGACAGCCAGGATGTGCTGTCTCCCTAACAAAAAGGGCAACGCCAGTATTGGCCAGCTGTCTCACATAAGGATTTCCTTCGTAAAGTGAACGAGTGTGATTCATGGGCATATAATCCCTCTTGCCGAGGAAACGCCCGGAATCGAGACGGTTGCATTGTAAGCCGTTGGGTGTCGAGTGTCTGACCCTCGTCTAGTCTTTGCGGAGGATCTATGAACGCAAGCACGGCTCGCGCCGAGCAGGATCTCTGGCCCGAACTTCCACTGGCGGCCTGGCAGGACACCTACAGCACATTGCACATGTGGACCCAAATAGTCGGCAAAGTGCGCCTGGCGCTGACTCCGAATATTAATCATTGGTGGGGAGTGCCGCTCTACGTGAATGCTTTCGGGCTGACGACCTCGGCTATCCCTTACGCTGGCGGAAATTTCGACGTTCAGTTCGATTTCATTCATCATCAGCTCGTCATCCGAACGACCAACGACGCGATTCTGTCGCTCGCCTTGACGCCGCGTTCCGTCGCCGACTTTTACCGGGACTTCATGGGCGCTCTAGCCTCCCTCGGCATTGCTGTGAAAATTTGGAGGATGCCGGTCGAGGTTCCGGATCCGATTCCATTCGATCAGGACACGCAGCACGCTTCGTACGATCCCGACTATGCGAACCGGTTTTGGCGAATTCTTGTCTGCTGTGATGCTGTTTTCAAAGAGTTTCGCGCCGGATTCATCGGAAAGGCCAGTCCCGTGCATTTCTTCTGGGGCAGCTTCGATCTGGCCGTCACACGTTTCTCGGGGCGGCGCGCCCCGCAACGTGAGGGAGCCGACTCGATCACGCGGGAAGCGTATTCGCACGAGGTGATTAGCGCAGGCTTTTGGCCCGGAGGCGGCGACGTCAAAGGGCCCGCGTTTTATGCCTACGCCGCGCCCGAGCCTGCGGGGTTTCCGGCGAGTCGTGTGCGCCCCGCGGAGGCGTTCTATCATCCACAATTGAAAGAGTTTATCCTGATGTATGACGACGCGCGGGAGGCGGCCTCGCCAAGAGAAGCTCTGCTCGGCTTTCTGCAACGCACCTATGACGCGGGGGCCGACCTTGGGAAGTGGAACCGGGCCGAGTTGGAACGCAAAGCCGACTAGGCGCGAGAAGGAGTGGCGCCGACAGGACATTCTGACGGCAAATAGGGCGCCTAAATTACGTCCCCTGATTCCCACTTCTCCTTCCTTCTTAGAGCGAGCGTTGCGGTCCCCCCGGCTTCCAGAACCATCCTCGAATCCTCGATGCTCGTTAGTTTGCTCTCGGGACCATTTTGGCGTTCGTCCATCAAGGCTACCACGCCGCAGGACAGGGACGAGGGGGCAGGTGCCGAGTTTGTTGCTCGGGTACTTTGGTTCTCTTGCCGCAACCAAAGCCCGCAATTAGGGTTAGAAGAGATCGTCAAGAACTGCGCTTTGTTAGAGGAGTGCGCTTTTGCCCCCAGCTGGCACGCTGAAAAAAGGTAACTTAGAGGCGGGAACCAACATCGGAAGAGCGGGGGCATTAGAATAAGGAGCAAGTCATGCCAAACATCGCGAATCCTTTGGGAGGAAACCCCTCCGGCGATGCCCACGCATCGAGAATGAGTACCTTGGTGCTGATCTTCCGAATTGTACGCTGGAGCGTCTACGGCTGTGCTCTTATCTTATTGATTCTATTGATGCATAAGGCGGATCCGCCAGCCGTCGCCACCAGTCCACAGGCTGCCGCCCGCGTCGAGCAGAAATTCCAGGACGTGCAGCAGGCCGTATCGCAAGGACAACCAGCAACCCTGCGGATGAACGAGACCGAGCTGAATTCGTACCTCGCGTCCCATCTGGATCTTGCTGGCAGCAAACCGGCTACGCCGGCCACTCCCCCCGCACCGGGTGTTGCCGTTGCGGAGGATGCGACACCGAACTTGGACCAGCCCGCGCCCAACAGTGTCGAGCAGATGCGCTCGAATGTGGAAGACGTGAAGGTGCAGCTGATCGATGACCGGGTGCGAGCGTACGTTGTGTTCAATGTACATGGGAAGGATATGACTCTGCAGCTCGAGGGCAAGCTCGGCGCGGAGGATGGATTTTTGCATTTCGAGCCTGTGAGCGGCCAGATCGGGGCCTTGCCAATCCCACAGGCTACGCTGGAAGCCGCAGTGCGCAAGCTAATGGAGTCCCCCGAGAACCGCCAGAAGCTCAAGCTGCCTTCGGACATCTCCGATCTGAAGATTGAGAACGGAGAAGTCGTCGCTCAGTACCAGTAATCGCAGCCTTGGCCAGAAGTACGGCGAGCGAAGCAGCCTCGCTGCATTCCAGACAGAGATCTCCCCCGTCCCTATAGTTTTTACAAAGCATTGATTTGAAGATGGTTAGGGCGGTAGAAGACGTAACCACCTGGTTTCTCCCTCCACACACTGATTATTTCATCTCGATCTCGCCCAAGGGAGCCTATATCGTTTGCTAGATAGCCGTCTCTCTCCATCGGCGAATTGACCCAGGCTCCTGCCAAATCTACGCTTTCTTGGAGAGTTATAGCACTCCTGTTTGGGAAGCCCAGCACGGAGATTGCGCCCAGTCCGAGATGTCCCGGGAAGTGTCGGCTGAATACCGCCTTCATCCGACAGAGAAATTGCATTTTTAGGAGACCTGCCATGAAAAAGCTAATCGGAATGGTCTTTGCGGCGATTCTGGTTGCAGCCACGCTAAGTGCAAGAGGGTATGCCGATGATCGTAGTGACGATCTGCAACGCATCCACAATTCGCGTGTAGTATTTCACGAGTTGATGAAAACTCCAGATAAGAGCATTCCGGAGGAGTTGCTTGATTCCGCGAAGTGTATCGCCATTATTCCAGGAGAATTGAAGGCTGCCTTCATTGTAGGCGCCAAATATGGAAAGGGTCTGGCTACATGCCGGACGCGCCGTGGCTGGAGCGCCCCCGTGTTTTTGACCGTCGGAGGCGGTAGTTTTGGCCTTCAGATCGGCGGTTCCTCGACCGATTTGGTTCTCGTGTTTCGCAACCGCGAAGGCTTTCAACACTTGCTGAGCGACAAATTCAAGATCGGAGCGGATGCGACGGCGGCAGCAGGGCCGGTCGGACGGCATACAGCTGCGGCGACTGATCTTGAGATGCACGCGGAAATCCTAACTTACTCTCGCAGCCGCGGTGTTTTCGCCGGTGTCAGCTTGGACGGAACCGTCGTTGCACCTGACAACAGTGCGGATAGAGCGCTCTATGGAAGAGGTGTCGACCGCGAAGCCGTTTTGCACGGGAGGATTACGGTGCCGGTGGCGGCTCGTGGTCTCGTAGACGAAATTCAGCGCTACACAAACCAAAAAACTTAGCGCGGTCGAAAATGGAGAAGTCGCGACGCGACGCCCGTTTGCGCGGGCTCCCTCAAGCCCGCGCCGTCAATTGAGCCATTACTGCAAGACCCAGGTCCCGGTCTTCTCGATGAAGCGGCATCCGTAGCGCGGATATTGCGTGTCTTGCCATTCCGAACGCACGACGCGCGCTCGCCCGACGCGCTGGTCAACTGCGCCGAGAAAATGGACTTCGACGATCGAGTCGACCGGCATTTCCATGTTCGTGGCGCATAGAAAGCTGGAGAGGCCGATGTTTTCGCTCATGGTTAAGACCACGAATGGCTTGCCGCTGGCGCTAACTCCCATCAGCTTTAGCGGCACTCTAAGTTTCACGCGGGATTCGCTCCGCCGTTCCTTCCGTCTGGTGCTCAGGAATTCGGCGAGCCTCAGACGGAGGGCCTTGAAGTCCACGGGTTTTTCAAAGTAACCGGCGACGCCCAGGCCCCGGCAAAATTCCTTGGTACTCGAGCCGGCCTCGCCGCTGATGACCAATACGGGGATTAGCTGCGTGGAACCGAACGAGGTAAACATCTGACATAGCTCGAAGCCGGAGTATTTCGGCATGCGCAGGTCCAGCAGGATGGCATCGGGCTTGTGTTCGAGCGCAAGCGCTAGAGCATGCTCCGGCTCGCCTGTGTCCACGATTTCGTATTCGTCGTCGAGGTTCAGTCGGATCAGCTTGCGCATCGCCTCTTCATCATCAACAACCAAGAGCTTCGCCATAGGCCCCCCTAACAGTTTCCTTACTTGCTGTGAATTTCGCTCGCGGTATCTTCTTGCACTTCCGGGCGTGTGGCGCCGGTGTCCGCGTCCAAGACCTCTCGTACCTTTGTAATGAGGGCTTGTTCCGTGAACGGTTTATGCAGCAAATGAGTTCCCGCCTCGAGCACACCGTGTCCGGCGATGAAGCTGTCGGTGTAACCGGAGATATAGAGAACCCGCATTTTTGTGCGCTTTGGCAGGAGATTTTGAGCCAGCGCCCGGCCATTCATGCCCGGCATCACTACGTCGGTCAACAACAAATCAATCGGGCCCTTGTGGCTCGCCGCGAGCGTGAGAGCTTCTTCGCCGTTCGCAGCAGCCAGGACCTTAAAGCCTCGACCTTCGAGGAAGGACCGGGCCAGCTTCCGTAGCGCGTCGGCATCCTCTACCAGCAGCACCACCTCGCCTCCGCGTAGGGCTTCGGGGAGCACTGTGTTTTGAACGACTTTCGTTACACTCTCCTCGACACGCGGAAGGAAAATCTGGAACGTCGACCCTTTGCCCGGTGCGCTGTCAACCCACAGATAGCCTCCGCTCTGTTTGACGACACCATAGACGGTCGCGAGCCCAAGCCCCGTACCCTTGCCCACTTCCTTGGTCGTGAAGAACGGCTCAAAAATGTGAGCCTGCGTCTCCGGGCTCATACCGATCCCCGAATCCGCGACCGCTAGCATCACGTATTGGCCAACTTTTGCCCCCGCGTGCTGGCGCACGTAGGCCTCGTCGAATTCCACATTGGACGTCTCGACGCGCAGCTCACCTCCCTGAGGCATGGCATCCCGGGCATTCACCGCTAGATTCATCACCACTTGTTCGATCTGTCCGTGATCTGCCTTGACGCGGCCGATATCCTCACTCAGCCGTGTAACCACAAGGATGTCCTCGCCAATAAGGCGCGGAAGCATCTTCTCCATTCCGGCCACCAAAGCGTTAAGGTCGAGCACCGCAGGTGAAAGGATCTGTTGGCGGCTGAAGGCCAAGAGCTGCCGGGTCAGCGAAACGGCCCTCTGCCCAGCTTTTTCAATTTCCTCCGCGCATTCGTACAAAGGATTCTCCACAGCAAGCTTCCGTTTGAGTATCTCGCTGTAGCCGATGATAACTCCGAGGAGGTTGTTGAAATCGTGGGCGATGCCTCCCGAAAGCCGTCCGACGGCCTCCATCTTGGTGGTCATGCGCAGTTGGCGTTCGAGGACTCTCCTTTCGGTGACATCCTCGGCGAAGAGCTCGATGTAGGCCGAGCCGTGGCGGCTTCGGTCGACATTTCTGCCGCTGCACAACACGGTGATTGGCGTCCCGTCTTTCCGCTTCCATTCCGCCTGAACGTTCTTGAATTCTCGCTCATTCTGGAGTGTCTCTATCAACTGCTCGAACTCGCCCGGCTGGCGGAACACGTCCGTGCCTATGTTGCAGGTGAGCAATTCCTCTTGTTCATCATGCCCCAGCATCGTCACCAGAGCGGGATTCACTCGCAGGAAACAGCCTTCCTGGCTCACGCGGCAGATCGCGTACGGTGCGCCTTCCACCACGCTGCGAAATCCAGCTTCTGACAGCTCCAGGGCTTCGACCGCCCTCTTGCGCTCTGTAACGTCGCGGTTCACGATCACCAGCTTTTCGGGCTGGCCCTTGCGGTCAAGGATTACGCTTGCGGTGGATTCAAGAACACGCCAGGAACCATCCTTGTGCCGGATGCGGTATTCGAGGGTCCGGCCTTTGCCGGTGCGGCGTGCCTCCGCCGCGGCCTCCAAGACCAGCTCGCGATCTGCAGGGTGTATCTGTTCGAGCCCGGAAGATTTCTTCAGTTCTTCTTGTGAGTAGCCAAGCACTTTTTCATAGGAAAGGCTGTTGAAAATGCGGTCGCCTTCCATGTCTACAACGGCAATCAAATCCGCGGCATTTTCGCTGATGAGGTGAAACAGCTCCTCGCTTTCAAACAATTGCCGGCGAATACTATGAATCTGCAGTTGCTGGTAGATGGTATAAAGATCAAACAACAGCACCACGCCGATAAGCCCCCAGACGGCCTGTTGCAAGGTGACGTGCGCCTCCCAGGCCTCGTTCGAGCGCAGCAGTGGGGCGAGGAACGACGCCAAACCCGCCGTGAGAAGTCCCGTGATCACAACGGCGGTGCCCCACAACCCCCACTCCCGCCGCTCGATCAGGCGCAGGCGGTTTCGCGAAAGCTGATCGGTCGAGCCCGTTTTCTTTTCCGGAGAGCGACGGATCATAGGCAGCCATCCCGGCCGGGCGCATGGATCTTCTGGGAGAGTTCCTGAAGGCCTTCTCGGCTTAACTTATTCTGTTTGAATTGTTCGATGAGTTCGGTTTCTAGAAAAAGGCAGTTCTCGACCAGAAAGAGAACATTTCCACTCGGCGTGCGGTACGGACCGCTGAATGCTATCCCAAGAGCTTTCAGGGAATTCAAGACTACATCGGCGGACACGGAAGAAAAGGCGCGGGCGGCCTTTACCATGACTGGATCCTCCAGGGCATGTCAATCTTGCGTAACTCGCCCGGCCGGTATTCGAAAGATATAGTTTAGCAGACACATGCTCTACATCAACGAGCTAGCTAAGTGGAATCGAAAACATGTGCGCAGACAGTAATAGGACCATTTCCGGCGTCGAACGGGCGGCCAATACACCATCTTGGGGCCCAAAAACGACGCGGGCCGCGTTGTTAGAACCCATAAGAAACCGCGGTGAACCTGGATACTGCTAAGACTAATCCTGACCTCTGTAGCACGTGATTCCGCATCGGAATTAAACGCTTGCGTCGGCTTCCTTGGTTGACCGGCTACAGCGCTACGTTAGGCGGTCGCGTGCTCTCGGAGTAAAGGAAGACATACGCCGTTATCCCGGCGCAGCCTGTCAGCAACAGTTCAGTGGACGTAGAATCCGGTCTTGGAGAGAACAACGTAGTCGCGGCCCTTTTTTCCGAACGAAGAGGCTAGGCGAACATCGAGCTTGTGGGGTTTGCCAAGCGCTGCGCTCGCGTTGGTGTAGTAACCGAGTGTATAGCGCGTCTTGATGCGGTCGATAAGAGCGCGAAAGACGGCGTCGAGATGCGCCACGTCTTGGACGTTGAAGATTTCTCCGCCAGTCTCATCGGTAACTTTCCGGATGTTCACCAGACCGGGAATCATGCTGGCAGCGAAAAGAGTCTGGGGCGGGTTGTAGCCGGGAATTTTGAGATTGTAGAGGACCGCATCCGCGGCAATGGCTTCTGTGACGATGTCACGTGTGCCTTGTCCGCCGGCGTCCGTGCCTACGTCATCGCTGATGAGGATGATGACCCGGCGGCCTTTCGGAGGCAGCTTCAGGAGATATTGAGAAGCGAGAAAAATGCCGTCGTTGATGTTTGTGGCTCCCCCGGCGTGGAAGGAATTGATCTGATTGCTGATCAACGCCTTGTCTGTCGTGAAGGGGACACGCATTTGAGCTTCCGTCGAAAAAGTGAATAGCGCGACCTCGTCATCGGGCTTGAGCGCCGCGAGAGCGGTGGAGGCGGCATCGCGCAACGGACCCAGAAATGGACCGATGGAATCGCTAAGATCCAACACGAGGGCAACATTGATCGGCAATGCATCGCGGCTGAAGATCGCGAGCTTCTGCTCGGCCCCGTCTTCGCGAACTTCAAAATCTTCTTTTTTCAAGTCGGCCATGATTTGGCCGGTCTTGGTTTTGACGGTAGCGTCGACTAGCACCAGGTTTACGCCGACTCTAATCACGCCGCCATCCTGTGTTTGGTCCTGTGCTTGAGCGGGGAACTGCAAGAGGAGCGCGGAGAGAGGGGCGAGAACCGTCAAGCGCAGAGCGTTGCACCAAAATTTGGAGATGGCCATACCTCTATATTACGCGATGCGGTTTGGGATGCCGCGGCTAAACCTGGCGTTGCTTGCCGGGAGGAAATCGAGGGGCTTGGAGCCAACGGCCGAAAGTGCCAAGCATGATTAGGGAGGAGGATTCGCGGCTGCGCTTTTCCGAGGTTGCAGAAGCAAAAAGGGCTTCAGGAAGCCGCCGGCGAGGCGGGAATGCCAAAGGTTCCATCAACCAATTCGACGAAGTTTCTTTCCTCGCGAAGAATGAAGCGTTTTGCTTGTGCGCTGGCGAAGTTGTCGCCCGCTTCTGAATCCGCCTTCAGCCGCGCTTTGTACGCTTCGTACGAGGCCAGACTATCGAAGGCGATGAGCCCCCATCCAATATCGTTCGTTCCCTCGTAAGGGAGAAAATAGCCAAGGAGATGTCCTCCGCAACGAGGAATGATGCGGCCCCAATTCTCGGCGTACTTCTTGAACGCCTCTCGTTGGAATGGATCGATCTGGTAGCGGATGACGCATACGATCGTCATAGGTGTCCCCTTTTTGGCTGGTTTTGCTAGCGAATCGTGGCCCATAGTGAGCGCGGCCACCGTGGCGACCATGCCGCCAACGGCTTCGCGGCGGCTAATATCGCCGGTGGGAGGCTTTGGTGGCCGCATGTTCGGCAGTATGCGGGTTGCCCAACCGGGACACTTCGTCCATAATCAAAGTATGAATGTTGAAGAACGCTCGGACGAAGCCGCCTCGAGGATCGCAGCGGCCATTGGCGAGCCGGCACGCGCGCGCATGCTCTATAGCCTGCTTGACGGCCGCGCTCGAACGGGCACGGAGCTTGCCATTGTGGCCGAGGTTTCCCCGTCAACCGCTAGCGTGCATCTGCAACGGCTAAAGACGGAGCGATTAGTGAAAATGTCCGCGCAGGGAAAGCATCGTTATTACAGTTTGGAAGGACTCCATGTGGCTGCGGCGCTCGAAGCCCTGAGCGTCGTCGCCGGCGGATCTCGCGGTGCGTTCGTGCCGAACACTCCCAACGGGCTGCGCGCCGCGGGGACCTGTTACGATCACATCGCCGGCATGCTGGGTGTTGCGCTGCATGACCGCTTCAAAACGCTGGATTGGCTGATGGAGAGGCCGGGCGCCGACAACGCCTATGAGCTAACCAGAGCCGGAGTCGTGACATTCCAAACGCTTGGAATTGACGTCGAGACTCTTCGTACTCTCCGCCGCCGTTTCGCTTACGCCTGTGTTGACTGGAGCGAGCGCCAGCCGCACATCGGCGGCGCGCTCGGCGCGGCCCTGCTGGGCGTGGCGCTGAAACGAAAATGGCTGATTCAGGAGCTGGACAGCCGCGCTTTGTCGATCACGGGAGCTGGAAGACGGGAAATGCGGGCGCGCTTCGGCATCCTAAATTGAACCGTGGAGCTCATGCTGGCGCCGCGTGTAGCAACACTTTGGAAGTCGCCGTTTGGACGCATGGCTCTAATCTTGAGTCAGACAATCTTGCCTGGAGGTCTTCCAGTGTTCCGCTCTTCCTCTCAACTCCACGCGATGGAGATTTCTGAATAGGCCTGGCCTTCTTCGATCGGAACCGAGAAATGGATTACCACGTTCTTGGCTCCGGAAATCTCGAGAGCTTTCTTGAAGAACCCGACAATCGCGAATCCCATGATGCGATGCTGCTTTTCAAAGCCGGTGTACTTGACCAGCGCGCTGCCGTGTCCGTTCAGCTGCACCTCGATGAGGGTGCCCTGGAAGTAGGTCGCATGAACGGCAGCGATTCGCTTGATCACAAATTCCGGCGAGCCAAACTTCACGAACGCTTTATAGATTCCGCGGAGCTGCCTCTCGATAACCGCTTCCGAACCGCGCGTCACCATTTCTTCGTTCCCGCCGGCGAGAACGCGAATTTCGATCTCCAGAAAGCGTGTAAAAAGATCGAGCGAATACCACGACGAAGAGAAGATTTCTCCTTCAAAGACCTTCCGAGTTTCATCGTCCAGAAGGCTAAGAATATTCTGGAAGGCGGCCTCGCCGGCCCGCGACTTGATCTGCCCGATGGTCTCCTTGATCGCGGATCCCTTGATCTGCACCATGCAGGTGCTCCTCGAGGGACGAGATTGGCATCGCGGCCCTCTATTGACCTTACTATGTTTGTCAGTGGGACAAGGAAGCGCTTGCCTTAAACGGAACGGATGCTTTGCGTTTACCAGCTGAATCGGTACATATCACGACTTGCAAGGCTGGCGCAGGAGATCACCAACCAGCCTTGCATTCTGTCTCATTCCGCGGCCAAGGGTCACGGCTTCGGTGGTTCATTCCTGGTTGGCAGGACTATGGACTACTCATGACGAAGGGCAATCAGGGGATCCACGCGCGTGGCGCGGCGCGCGGGAATGTATCCAGCGAGAGCTGCCACGGCGGCCAGAGCAAATGCGACGGCGACGAATGTGGCAGCGTCATTGGCTGAGACGTTGAAGAGCAAATGGCTGACAAGATGAGAAGCTGCTAGTGCGCAGGGCAGCCCCACCGCCAGGCCGACTATCGTCAGGCCCAGCGTCTCCCGCATGATCATGCCCAGAATTGTGCCACGCGACGCGCCGAGCGCGACGCGGATGCCAATCTCGTTCGTCCGCCGCGACACCGAATACGAAATTACGCCAAAAATCCCGGTAGCAGCAAGCACCAGCGCCATGGCCGCAAACAGGCCAAGCAAGAACGTACGGAACCTGGGCTGGTCGAGCGAAGCATCGAGAATCTCCGGCATTGTCGCGACATCCGTCACAGGCAAATCCTTGTCTATTTTATGCACTTGATCCCGAATCGTTGCGGCCACATGGGATACGCTCAAGCTGCTCTTGACCACCACATTCGCGCCCCATAAAGGCACCTGGTCGAAGGGCACGTACATCATCGGCCCGGGATTTTGACCTAAGCTCTCGTCGCGCACATCGCCCACGATTCCCACGATTTCCCGCGCGACTCCGGGGTTGTAGGCAAAACCAAATAAGAGCTGCTTTCCGAGAGGATCCTGATTTGGAAAATAGAGACGCGCCATCTCTTTGCTGATGATCGTGACTTGCGGCGAAGCTAGAATGTCGCGGCGGTCAAAAAGGCGGCCGGACAGCAGCGGAATCCCCATGACGTGAAAATAATTGGGGCTGATCGAAACAAAGTCCGCCGTCCTGGATACCCCGGCGGATGGTGGAGGACTTCCCACAATATCGAATTGCAGACTGGCGCAGGCGTCGGCTATCGGCCTGGGTACAGCCACCGCCGCATCCTGCATTCCGGGCTGTGACTGGAGGCTGGCCAGGAATTCATCGGAGAACGCGATCCACTGCGATGGCTTTGCGTATTGATATTGGGGCAGGGAAATGTCGGCCTTCACCATGTTCTGCACGTCAAAGCCCGGACTGACCGACATCAGCTTCGAGAAGCTGCGCAAGAGCAGTCCCGCCGCCACCAACAGCACCACCGCGAGCGCAATTTCTCCTGCCGCCAGGAAGCTGCGCGCGCGGCGGCGGTTGCGGCTTTCGCCCGAATGGCCGCCTCCTTCGCGAAGGCTCGATAGCAAATTGGAGTTGGCTGCAAACAGCGCCGGGGCCAAACCAAAGGCGCAGCTTGCTATCGCGGAAAGCAGAAGCGCGAAACCCAAAACCAAATCGTCCACGCGAATGGCGTTCACTCGCGGCAAACTTGGTGGCAGCAGAAAGCTGAGTCCTCGAACACCCCAGTAAGCGAGAGCGATGCCGGCAACCCCGCCAAGCAGACCAAGCACAGCGGATTCGCTCAACAGCTGTCGAACAATCCGAGCTCGTCCAGCGCCGAGCGCCGCCCGAACCGCAATCTCTCTCGCCCGAGACGTCGCGCGCGTAAGAAGCAGATTGGCTATGTTGGCGCAAGCAATCAGCAGCACCAGGCCCACTGCGCCCAGCAGCACTAGAAGCGGAGACCGCACATTTCCAACTAGGTCCTGCTGGAGTGGGTTCATGCGGATCGTCCAGCCGTTGTTCTCCGCAGGGAATTCCTTTGCGAGCCGCGCGCTGATGGCATCCAGTTCCGCCTGAGCCTGCTTCTGGGAAACACCGGGCTTCAAGCGGCCAGTGACTGTGAGCCAGTGACCTTGGCGCCGGGGCATCCAGCTTCCGAAAAGCGGGTCCTGCACGACCGGTATCCAGATCTGCTCACTCTCCGTGAGTTGGGGAAAGCGAAACGCCACGGGCATGATCCCGACTACCGTGAAAGTACGTTTGTCCAGGTCTACGGAACTTCCGATAATGTTTGGATCCGCTCCCAGCACGCCCCGCCAGAGGTTTTCGCTCAGGATAACTACAGGCGGCGCACCCGGTTTGCCGTCGTCCGAATAAAATATGCGACCCGCAAGCGGCCTTTCGCCGAAAACCGTAAACAGCTCCGGAGTTACGACCGAAGTGTTAACGACCGTCGGCTCGCCACGGCCCGTCAGCGTGAGCTGATGGTGTTGATTTCCCGCTAGCTCACTGAAAACATGATTCTGCTCGCGCAGCTCCTTGAAATTTGGATACGACCATCCCTCCACCGCAATCCCCTCGTGTGGCTCTGCCTGAAATACATTGAAGAGTTCCTCTGGCTGCGCGTAGGGAAGCGGCTTCAGAAGCTCGGCATAAACAACGCTGAAAATAGCCGTGTTGGCCCCGATGCCCAGCGCAAGAGTAAGTGCGGCGACGGCGGTAAAGCCTGGGTTCTTGCGCAGCATGCGCAGGGCATAGCGCGCGTCTTGCAGAAATGTCTCGAGGACGGGTAAGCCGCGCAGCTCGCGGTTGATTTCCTTGAGTTGCGTGTCCCCTCCGAGGCGGATGCGTGCAGCGCGTCTAGCCTCAGCAGGCGCCACGCCTCGAAGGACGTTCTCATCCGTGAGCAGTTCGAGATGATTTTCGAGTTCACGCTCAAAGTCCTGATCCGTTTGCCGGGATGAGAGCAGCGAGCGAACTTGCGAAGAGAGCGTTCGTATCCAGGCGAACATAAAGCTATCCCCGTTCCGCGACGCCCAGGACGCGGCCAATGACGCCGGAAATGCGTTCCCAATTTCGCGCTTCCGCGGATAGCTGCTTACGCCCGCTTTTCGTGATGGAATAGAATTTGGCTTTTCTGTTGTTATCCGATGTGCCCCAGGCGCCGGAAATCCAGCCTTTCTGCATCAACCGGACCAGCGAGGCATAAATCGTGCCCTGATTGATCTGTAGGGCTTCCTCGCTGATTTGTTCGATGCGGCGTGCAATTCCGTAGCCATGCAGCGGGCCCATGGAAGCCAGGGTTTTCAATACCATCAAATCGAGAGTACCCTGCAGGATTTCCGATTTTTCGCCGCCCATGCAAACTCCTGTGGTATGTCCACAGGAGTTTCCCAAATGACCTGTGGGATGTCAACAGGAAAATTGCTTTCGCGCCACGCCGAGTCCCGCTGGCGAACGGCGCGGAATCTTTATTTGTGGAGGCGGACGCGAACTCTCGGTTTAATGACTTGGGGAAAATTTAAGACGCTCTGGATGTGCGTCGATACGCGACGCCGCACTTGTAGACCTTTTCTTTGGCGCTTTCGACCACCCAAACGATCTCCGCGGCGACAAATATGGCGTTGCCGCCGGGCGAATAGGGAACCGCGACTTCGATGCTGGTCCGCTCAAAATACTGCTTTCGGCTCTTGAAACTGAGGCCGCCTTTGGACATGTCTTCGCAGGTAACCACATCGTCGGGAAAGCCAGAACGCCGAATGCAGGCCTTGTAACTGACCTTCGTGCGCGGATGTCTTCGCCGGTTATCCGGGGCCGCCGCCGGTTTGTGGTCGGCTGGTGACGCATAGGGCGAGGAAGGCTGCGAGGCGGGAAGAGTGAGCGGGCTTGAGGGGACTTGTGCCTTCGGCGTGTTGACGCTACTCGGGCCTTCCGTCGACGCGGACGTAGAGGTGTCTCGTCCAGCGGCAACCAGGACGGGCTGCTCTTCCGTTACTTCGGGGGCAGCTTCGTATGTGCGCTTCCAAAGGGTCGAGTCCCCACACTGTTTACAATACCGGACAATGCCTTCGTTGATCGCCAGGACATCAGATTCAACGTCGCTATGATCCACGGTTTCACGCTGCTTGCAGTTTGCGCATTCGAGCAACACTCGACGAGCGAGCTTTTCGGTTTCAGAAACCGGCGCGAAGTCGATGTCCCAAAAGTCGATGTTCGAGGGATCCACAAACGCCACGCCGTATGTGTAAATCTCGCCTTCGGAACCAATGCGTCCTACAACGCGGACCACCGCTTCTTTATTCGTGTCCAGATAACGAATGATGATCTCTTGTTCGGCCGAGAGTTTATAGGTGGAAATGATGCCGGCGCCGTGGCGGCTGAGCAGGACGGTCTTGGTCATTTCCGAGAAGCCCTTGCCGTCCATGTCGCTTCCGGTCAAAAGGATGGCGAGCTCCTTCGGAATGCGGCTACTGCGGCGCAGGTGCTCGTAAGACACGATATACACTCTTCGAGGGAAGCACAGCTAAAAGCAAGGTTAACCGGAAGTGCGCAAGTCCGCCCCAGAAAGTGGGCCGATAGTTCCACCGGCGCAACGGAAGGCTGCCGCTGGCCTGCACGAATCGGCCGTGAAAACGGCGAATGGACCAGGGAGCCCAATCGGAACACAGGATTGAGCCAAGTGCGGAGACTCTCGGGCCGTACGGGCGATTATTCATAGCGGAGTGCCACCAGCGGGTCGATGCGGGTGGCGCGAAATGCGGGAATCCAGCAAGCGAAAAGTGCGATCGCTATTAGCAGAAGGACCACGACAATAAACGTCAGCGGGTCGGTGGGCCTGATACCTATGAAAAGGCTGCTCATCACGCGCGTCCCAGCGAGTGAAACAACCAAGCCCAGGGTCAAACCGATGCCGACCACGCCCAGTCCTTGGCGCAGGACCATTTTCAAGATGTCGCGTGGAGCAGCGCCCATGGCCATGCGAATTCCAATCTCCTGCGTGCGCTGAACGGCCGCGTAGGAAACCACGCTATAAATCCCGACTACGGCGAGAATTAGCCCGAGCAATCCCATGATGGCAGTGAGCTGCGCCCCGAAGCGGAAGAAGAAAAAACCGTTCGCGCCTTGCAGGGATTCCGTCATGGTCTGTACCTGGGTAATCGGCAGGCCGGGAGCGAGATCGTGGATTTGCGACTCTATCTGCAAAGCCAGAGTTTCCGGAGTCACGGAAGTGCGCACGTGAATCGTGCGGATGGACGTATAGCTTTGATCGATGGGCAAATAGAAGAAAGTCTGAGGATCCTCGGTGACGTTCTGATATTTCCCGTTCTGGACGATCCCCACAACTTCTATGAAGGGGCCATTAGCACCCTTGGTGCCGAAGTGCTTGCCCAGAGCGTCTTCGTTGGGCCAGAATTTCTTGGCCATGAATTGATTGATGATGGCGACGGACGGGGCTTTTTCACCGTCGGCGTCCGTGAAATTGCGGCCGCGAAGCAGAGGAACCTGCAAAGTGTTTAGGTAGCCGGGCGTGACCATGTCGTACATGAGCTCCGGCGGCTGTTGACCGGCTTCGAGCGGGTGATCCTCAATCCAGACACGATCGTCGGAACTGATGTAGCCTAAGGGCGTTGTGAAGGCTTGCGCGACGGACTCCACACCGGGTAGCGCGCGCAAGCGGGTATTGAGTTCCCGGTAGAACTCTCGGCCGCGAGGTTCCTTGTAGCCGATTTGGTCCACATCCACGGATAGATTCAGGACATGATCGGGATTGAAGCCGAGACTAATCTTTTGTGCCTGTTCCAAACTGCGGATAAAAAGCCCCGCGACAATCAGCAACACCATCGAGCCTGCCACTTGCGCCGCAACCAGTGTGTTTCGCGCAAGTTGACGCCGTGGGCCTGAAGAGGAGCCGCGGCCGCCCTCATGCAGTACAGTAATGACATTGACGCGCGCCGCGCGCAAGGCCGGCAGAATCCCCACAATCACGCCGGTAAGCAGGACCGTTGCAAGAGCGAACAGATAGACGCTCGAGTCAGGGTGAAAATCAAACTGCACAGGTAGATCGGTGCCGAGGCGGAGCGATCCTAAGACTCCAGCGGCCCACGAGCCAAGTAACAAACCGGCGCCACCCCCCAGGAATGCCAGCAGAAGACTCTCGGTGAGATATTGCCGGACGAGGCGGCCATGGCCTGCGCCCAATGCGGCCCGAATCGCCATTTCGCGTTGGCGCACCGTGGCTCGCACGAGGAGCACGTTGGCAATGTTGAAGCACGCAACAAGAAGTACCAGGCCTGCCATAGCCATAAATGCGATGGCAGCGATGGGAATGGGGTTCTCCGGGTCAGGATCGGGTCGCGCCATCTTTTCCGGATAGAGCTGTACAGCTAGTCCCTTTTCCGTATCCGGATGCTGCTGCGCGATGCGCTGCGCCACAGTATTTAGGGCAGCATCCGCCTGCTTTATGGTCACGCCTGGCTTTAGACGGCCCATGAGGGTCAGCGTACGCGAGCCGCGGCTGGTCCAAATCTTTTGAATAGGTGCGTCGGGGTCTTCCTGTGTTTCCGCGCTGAAAGGAATGTACGCATCCATGTCCAGAACCGAGTAAGTGCCATGAAAGTCTTGAGGTACCACGCCGATTATGGTGAAGGGCAGCCCGTTCAGCTCCACTTTCTTGCCCACAACATTTGGATCGCCGTCAAATCTCTTGCGCCAATACGAATAACCCAAGACCACGATAGGATCGGCGCCCGGCGTGCGGCCCTCGGTGGGAAGAATCAGACGTTCGTAGAGTGGCTTAATTCCAAGAGCAGAGAAGTAGTTACTGGAAACACGGCTAATGATGCTGTGGTCCCCGATGTGATCGACCGCAATGGAGGCGAGAGTCACGCGGTACGCGATCAGGTCGCTGAAGGTGTTGGTTTGGTCTCGAAAATCCTCGTAATCCGGGTAAGAGAATCGGTGAGTACCGGAAACCGCAGCCTGTTGTAGCGAAAGAACCGTAATCTCTTCAGGGTGGGGCACGGGGAGGGGGCGTAGCAGAAAGCCGTTTATCACACTGAAGAGCGTGGTGTTGACGGCCATGCCGAGCGCGAGCGTAACAACCCCAATGATGGTGAACCCTGGATTCTTGGCCAAGGTCCGGAAGGCGTAACGAATATCTTTCCAGAGGTTGAGCATAGAACTCCGATGCAGTATCGAGAGTAGCGCATTCTGATTACCTGCGCGCTCATTCCTCTAACTTGTTTGAGGACTATATTTTAGGCGACGAGCGACTGCGGATTCCGTGCCGAGAGTGTTCGATCATGGGATTTGCATTCTCAATTGCGAACAAAGCTCTCTGTGAATTTGATCATTGGAGCCGCGTGACATTTCGCCAGGGCTGACCGTTATACATTCGGAGTGGCGGCCCCGCGCGCCAGACTACCGCGGGTCGGTAGGCCGAGGGAGGCTCCCTTTTTTTGGTAAGCTATGATTCTAAAGGACCTAAAATCCAATTAACTTCTTTAAAGTCAAAATGATGCGTAAGTGTTGATTCTAAATGGTTTAGAGAGGGCGTTGTGATTTTGCAGAATGACACGCTATTTATACGGCCCCATCAGGAGACTGCGGTGACAGCATAAGGTCTAAAAAGCAAAAAGCCAGCGCGGAGCTGGCTAAAAGGGATTCGAGAGAAACTCTCACCTTAAGTTGATATTGAACCTGGGGTAGATCGTTGTCAAGGGAAACCAGGAAAAACGGCGAGGCCTCGGCACTGGACGACTCGCTGAAGGACCAGACCCGCGAAACATGCCGCCCGCACAATATTCCAAACCAGGAGAACCTGGTCCGGCAAACCGCGGAATCAAGTGAACTTTGTGGTTTGATTGCGAAGAATTTGCAGGATTCGCTCCAGGTAATCATGGATGACCTGAAGTTGCGCTGTCGAGAAACTAGAGGCGAGTTTCATGGAGGCGGCGGCCAAACCCTCATAGTGGCGGCCGACTCTTCTGAGGGCTTCTGGGAGAGGGCGGACGAAAACCTTGCGGCGGTCGCTGGGGTCGCGAAATCGCTCGACGAGGCCGGCCTTTTCGAGACGGTCCAGGATGCCCGTGACGGCGCCGGTGGTGAGGCCGGTAGCACGAGCGAGGTCCCCGGCGGTGAGGGGTGGCTTGGCATAACGGGACATCAGTTCAAAGCATCTTGTATCAGTAACATTGAGGCCGAGTTTGTTAGCGATAGCCTGATGCATGAATACGGAAACAGTGCCGAGTTCGCGACCGAGGTCCATGCCGACCCTTTTGACCAATTCCCTGCGCTTGCGCGGCGGCGTAGAAAGGCTCATTTTATCTTGACAGCTAAATATCTCACAAAATAAGATAATTGGCGACGGAAAGAGTATACCCGAGGGCCAAGGCGCAGCAAAGCGCCGGGCGGCATGTTCGGCCACCAGATCATAAACGGACGAAAAAACACAGGAAGCCAGCCGTTGCAACCGGCCGCTGGACGGCAAAGCGGGGTAGAATAAAGGACAAAAAGTCCTGTTTGGCCTGTAATTTTTCGAATCGCATCTGCGTACAGTTCTGTGTAGAGCGTGTTGCGCGGAGAAAAGGGCATTGATGGCGGCGACGGAAATTCATGCAAAGCCGGATCTGGATTCGCTAAGGATCCATGACAGCCACCGTTCGAGCAGACAGACCGGGAAACGGCTGGCGTACGTGTCCGCGGCGTTCGGATTGATCGTGGTGATCGGGGGGCTGGCGTATGCGTTTCGAGATCAGACGCCGCTCGTCGACGTAGTTACGGCGCAGCAGCCCGAGGCTGGCGGCCGCGAGGCCATTTTGAACGCCAGCGGTTACGTCACGCCACGGCGAAGGGCCACGATTGCAGCCAAGATTACGGGGCGCGTTGCGGGTGTGTTCTTCGATGAAGGGACGCACGTACACAAGGGGCAATTGCTCGCCACGCTGGATGAGTCGGATGCCAAACGAGCGCTGGATTCGGCGAAGGCAGACCGAGACGCTTCGCAGGCGGCCATCATCGATCTCCAAGTCCAGCTCAGGCTGGCGGAAATCGAACTGCGACGCGCGAGGGAGTTGCGGGCGGCCGGCGTGCAGTCGCAAGAGCAGTTGGATACCTCCAACGCGGCAGCAGACAGCCTAAAAGCGAAGATTGAACTTGCAAAGGAACAGGTGCTGGCGTCGGACGCGCGGATTCAGGAAGCACAACAGGCCGTGGATAATTGCGTGATTACGGCGCCCTACGAGGGGATCGTGGTTTCGAAGGATGCGCAGGTGGGTGAGATGGTGTCGCCCGTTTCCGCAGGTGGGGGATTCACGCGCACGGGCATCGCCACGATCGTGGATATGAACTCGAACGAGATTGAAGTGGACGTCAACGAGGCGTACATCGCGCGCGTGAAAGACAGGCAACCGGTGACGGCGACTCTTGACGCTTATCCCAATTGGCAGATTCCCTCCCACGTGCGCACGGTGATTCCGACGGCGGACCGCCAGAAGGCCACCGTAAAGGTGCGCATTTCCTTCGACAAACTGGACCCGAGGATTTTGCCGGACATGGGCGTCAAAGTGACCTTTCTTGAGGATGCGCCGAAAAAGAAGGGCGATCAGAAGGCGCCGACAGTAGCCGCCTTGCTTCCGACGGAGGCGTTGCGCGACGAGAGCGGGAAGAAGATTGTGTTCCTGGTGAAGAACGATCGGCTCGAGCGACGAGCGGTATCTGTCGGAAACGTTCAAGGAACGCAAACTGAGATTTTGTCAGGGCTGGTGGCCGGAGACGAAGTGGTCGTTGGCGGGCCCGCCAATCTGCAAGACGGCCAAGCAGTGCAGATCAAGAAATAGGAGCGCCGAAGATGATTCGAGTCGATGGCCAGGGAAGTGGAACTAGTCTGATTCGAGTGCGCGGGCTGGACAAAACCTACCGGCGCGGCGGAGAAGAGATCCAGGTATTGCAGCGGCTTAATTTGGATGTGGATAAGGGCGATTTTGTGGGATTCATGGGGCCGAGCGGCTCGGGGAAAACGACTCTGCTAAATTTGCTGGGCGGACTGGACGTACCGACGCACGGAAGCATCAGTGTGGCGGGAGATGAGATCACCAACATGTCTGGGAGCAAGCTGACGCACTGGCGGGCGCGGCATGTCGGGTTCATCTTTCAGATGTACAACCTGATTCCCGTGCTGACGGCGTTCCAGAATGTGGAGCTGCCGTTGTTGCTGACCAAGCTTTCGAAGTCCGAACGGCGTAAGCACGTGGAGACGGCGCTGAGCGTCGTCGGCCTGGCAAACCGTATGAACCACTATCCACGGCAACTTTCCGGCGGACAGGAGCAGCGCGTGGCGATCGCGCGGGCGATCGTGGCTGACCCGACGTTCTTGCTCTGCGACGAGCCTACGGGTGATCTGGACCGCAAGAGCGCGGATGAGATCATGGACCTGATTCACCGGCTGGTGAAGGAATATGGCAAAACAGTTTTGATGGTTACGCACGATCCGGCCGTGGCCACGCGGGCAGACGTTACGCTGCATCTCGAAAAAGGAGTGCTTGTGGAAGCCTCCGGGGCCGGGCAAGGGGTCGTCGCCGGAGGCGTGGCATGAAATTCGGCGGGCTGATCTTCGCCAATCTGTTCCGCAAAAAGGTTCGCCTTATTCTCACCATCGGATCATTCGCTATTGCGTTGGTGCTATTTACATTCCTGGCGGTGGTGAACAGCGCGTTTAACCGTGGCGTTGATATTGCGGGTGCGGACCGGCTAGTGGTTGAGAACCGCATTGGGTTAATCCAAACGATGCCCATATCCTACGGAGACAAAATACGAGCGATACCGGGAGTGAAGTTCGTCACGCAGGATCACTGGTTCGGCGGGGTTTACCAGGATGAAAAAAACTTTTTCCCGCAGTTCGCCGTTGACGTCGACAACCACCGGAAAGTTTATCCGGAGTTCATTGTGCCGGACGATCAGTGGAATACGTTCGCGAAGGACCAGGAAGGGGCGATAGCGGGGGCGCGGACGGCGAAGAGATTCGGGTGGAAGGTCGGTGACCGCATTCCCATCTTGAATTCTTTGTATGGCCCGACGAAGACGTGGGAATTTAATCTCGATGGCATTTACCATACTGAAAAGGCGGATGGCGACGAAAGCCAGTTTTGGTTTCACTGGAAGGATTTCGACGAAAACGTTCCCGATTCCGTCAAGAGCACGGCCGGATGGTACATCCTCAAGCTCGATAGTCCGGACGACGCGGTGCGAGTCGCAAAGACCATTGACACCATGTTCGCCAACTCGTCTTACGAAACCAAGACGGAGACCGAGTCTGCTTTTGCCGCGGGATTTGCCAAACAATTCGGGAATATTGAATTCCTTATCCTCACGATCGGAAGCGTTGTTTTCTTTACGCTACTTTTGGTAACGGGAAACACCATGGCTATTTCCGTGCGGGAACGCACCGGCGAGCTGGCCGTGTTGAAAGCCATCGGAGTGACCGATCGCTCGATTCTTTTCCTCGTTCTTGCGGAGTCAGTGATGATTGCCCTCTTCGGCGGGTTGTTAGGTCTCTTGCTGGCGTGGGGAACCATTCCGGTGATTAGCGTTGCGCTGAACGGATTGCTGCCGCCGCTCCTTTTGTCGAAGACGATGCTGTCGGTGGGCCTGGTGTTTGCCGTTTTCGTGGGAGTGGCCAGCGGCTTGCTGCCAGGGATTGGCGCGATGCGGATGCGCGTTGTGAATGCGCTGCGGAGGGTTTGAAATGG
Source organism: Candidatus Acidiferrum sp. (assembly GCA_049800195.1). Lineage (GTDB taxonomy): Bacteria > Acidobacteriota > Terriglobia > Acidiferrales > UBA7541 > Acidiferrum. The sequence goes on along the minus strand of JBARJI010000002.1, from coordinate 27,691 downwards.
CGATCCCCATTGTCTACAACATTCGTAGCGTGAAGGCGCGATGGACATCGACGATAGTCGCCGTGCTGGGGATTGCTGGAACCGTGGGCGTGTTCGTTGCGATGTTGTCTCTCGCGCGGGGCTTCCGGGCGACGCTGGTCGCATCGGGTTCCAGAGACAACGCCTTGGTTGTTCGCGCCGGCGCAACATCTGAAATGACCAGTGGAGTCTCACTCGACGAGGTCAAGGTTATTCAAGACGCGCCGGGAATTGCGCGCGGAGCCGATGGGCCGTTGATCACCCCTGAAGCCGTACTGATGGCCCCGATTCCTTTGGTTTCCACCGGTACGGACGCCAACGTGGAACTTCGCGGCGTTTCGCCTAACGTGCTTCAGATACGCAAGCAGGTGAAAATCGTACAAGGACGCATGTTTCAGGCTGGGTTGGCCGAAGTGGTCGTGGGTAAAAACGCGAACACGACTTACAGAGGCTTGACGCTCGGCAATACGATTCAGCTTGGCAGCGTGAAATGGAAGATTGTGGGGGTGTTTGACGCCGGCGGCAGTTCCTTCGATTCGGAAGTTTGGGCGGACGCGCATCTGCTCACGGCGGCCTTTAACCGATCCGACACATTTTTCCAATCTGTCACCGTTCACCTCACATCTCCAGACGCTTTGACGCAATTCAAGGATTCCGTCACAACGGATCCGCGTCTGGACGTGGACGTGTATCGCGAGATCGATTATTACGCCAAACAATCCACGGCGATGACGACGCTGATTACGCGACTCGGGGGATTCGTAGCTATCATCATGGCCATTGGAGCGATTTTTGGCGCGCTAAATACGATGTATTCAGCCGTCGCCGATCGCGGCAGGGAAATTGCCACTATGCGCGCGCTTGGTTTTGGGGGGCCGTCGGTTGTTTTTTCTTTTTTGATTGAGGCACTTCTGATTTCGTTTGTTGGCGGGCTCTTGGGTTGCTTGGCTGTTCTCAAGTTGAACGGCTTGACCACCAGCACCATCAATTTTCAGACGTTCTCGAATCTCGCGTTCGCCTTCAGAATCACTCCGGACCTGCTGATAATGGGAATCGTGTTCGCCCTGGCCATGGGAATTTTTGGCGGCCTTTTCCCCGCGATTCGCGCTGCCCGGCTGCCGGTGGCCACGGCTTTGCGAGAGCTCTAGCAAGACCGATCTTCGTGTTCTGGAAAACTCTACAAGATTGATCCGGTTCACACGGAGAACTCCTCCGCGAGCTATAATTCTGTCCGTTCGTTCGAGCAGGGAAGGGCTTGAGGATGGGATCGGACAAGAAAGACCGCGAACTGGGGATGCGCTGCCCGATCACGCGGCGTGATTTCTTGAATGGCGTGGCGATTGGCGTGGGCGGGACGCTGGCGAGCGGAGCGCTGGGCGAGGATTCGCTGCTGGCTGCCGCGGCGCAGGACGAGTATGCGCCCGAAAAGGAGGCAAATTACTATCCCCCGGCGCTTATGGGCATGCGCGGAAATCACGATGGAACGTATACGTACGCACATAGCTTGCGCGATGGAGCGAAATGGAATGCCTCCGGTTCTCCCGCGAAAACAGGTGAGAGCTACGATCTGGTGGTCGTCGGCGGCGGAATCAGCGGACTTGCGGCGGCGTATTTCTACCGCCAGCGCGCCGGAAAAGACGTACGAATTTTGATTTTGGACAATCACGACGATTTTGGCGGACATGCCAAACGCAATGAATTCCGCGCAGGGAACCGCATGGTGCTGAGTTACGGGGGAACGCAATCGATCGAGAGTCCGGGGAACTACAGCGCGGTCGCCAAAGGGCTGATAGAGGAAATTGGAGTCAAGACCGAGAGATTCTATGAGGACTACAATCAGAATCTTTACGCCAAGATGGGGACAGCGGCGTTTTTTGACAAAGAGACCTTCGGCGAAGACCTGCTAATCACTGGAATGAACGCCACGCCATGGCCAGAATTCTTGGCGCGTGCGCCACTGACGGATGCGGCAAAGCGGGACATTGCGAGGATTTACACGGAGAAGGTGGACTACTTTGCGGGACTCTCGAACGAGGAGAAACTCGCGAAGCTCTCGAAAATCAGCTATGCGGATTATCTGACGAAAATCTGCAAGGTGACTCCCGACGCTCTGCCATTTTTTCAAACCTTTCCGCACGATTTGTACGGAGTTGGTATCGACGCGGTGCCTGCACTTGGGTGCTTCGAATCAGGCGATGACTACAACTCATTTACCTATCCGGGCTTTGATGGTCTGGGCATCGGCGAGCATGAAAAAGAAGAGCCCTACATTTTTCATTTTCCGGATGGCAACGCGTCGATTGCTCGACTGCTTGTGCGCGCGCTGAATCCAGAGGCGATGCCGGGGTGTTCGATGGAAGACGTGGTGACGGCGCGCGCGGATTACAGCAAGCTGGATGTAGGAGGTGCGCCGGTACGCATCCGGCTCAACTCCACCGCCATGCACGTGCAGCACTCGGGTACAGGGAGCGCGCCGCAAACCGTGGGCATCGCTTACATGCGCGGAGCTAAATTGCATTCTGTGCAGGCGAAACATTGCGTGCTGGCCTGCTACAACGTGATGATTCCTTACATTTGCCCGGAATTGCCAGGGAAGCAGCGGGAAGCGCTGTCCTATCTCGTGAAAACGCCGCTGGTGTACACGCACGTTGCGCTACGCAATTGGACGTCGTTTGCAAAGCTCGGTGTCCATCAAATTGTGGCGCCCGGCGCGTACCACACTTACATCGCGCTTGATTTTCCCGTGAGCATTGGCGACTACACCTTCCCGAGCAAGCCTGAAGAGCCCATGGTGCTCTTCATGCTGCGCACGCCCTGCAGGCCGGGGCTGGCGATGCGCGACCAGTTTCGCGCCGGCCGAATGGAATTGATGGACACGCCTTTTTCAAAATTCGAGCGCAATATACGCGAGCAGCTTTGGCGAATGCTGGGCATCGCCGGATTCGACCCAGCGCAAGACATCGAAGGAATTACTGTGAATCGTTGGGCGCACGGATATGCGTATACGCCGAACCCGCTTTTCGATCCCGATTGGAAAGAAGAAGAGAAGCCCTGGGTGATCGGCCGCCAGTCCTTCGGCAAAATCGCGATTGCAAATTCAGACGCCGGGGCGGATGCATACACAAACGTGGCCATCGATCAGGCCTGGCGCGCCGTCGGCGATCTTCTGAAGAGTTAGCGGCGGCAGGGCAACATCCGCTTTGGCTGGGACTCCTTTTCGGCAAAATGAGCTTAAAGGATTTGCCGCCAAATGTGCTATTGTCCTTGTTGTAGACTCCCGAAGTAGGGTTGCCTGAACTCCCTGAAGGGCGCGCTTTGCGGCCCCCCTCCATTGACTTCAGCCAATTTCAGGCCAGTGCATCGTAGTGTTCCGGAAGAGGAAACTCGCCGAGATCCTGCACTCATGGTGCTTCGAAGAGTACAGGGAGAAACAAGATGAAGAGTTTGTTTGTCGGCAACATGAGTTTTCAGACCACCGAAAGCGAACTACGCGACCTTTTTGCCCCGTTTGGCCAGGTCACGCGCGTGCACATGGCCATGGACCGGGAAACTGGCCGCGCGCGAGGATTTGCGTTTGTGGAAATGCCCAATGATGAGGAAGCGGCCAAGGCTATGTCGGGGCTTGATGGCAAAGAATTGGGCGGGCGCAATCTGAAGGTGAATGAAGCGCGTCCCAAGGGCGAAGGCGGCGCGCCACGCGGGCCAAAGAGTTATGGAAGGCCGGGCGGCGGAGGAAGCGGGAGCGGCGGTGGCCGAGGCAAAGGTGGAGGCGGCGGACGCGACCGTTTCTCGAACGAGGATTACCGCGAATCAGCACGCCAGCCGCGCGAACCGCGCTGGTAAGGAAACACGATCGAGCTTGGCAGTGACGGCGCACAGCGCGCCGGGCAGCGTTTGCGAGGAGACGCTATGACCACGACATTTCAGAAGCGGCAAAAAGAGATGAAGCGCATGGAAAAAAGGAAGATGAAGGAAGAACGGCGCGTGCAGCGAAAGCTGGACAAAACCGCGGAGAAAGAATCAGGCACGTCGACCGAAGAAATTATGGAACCGCTGACCGGCCCCGTTCCTTTTGATCCTGAAGCGTAGCCCCAGACCGATGAAGTCCAGCCTTTGCCGGCGTTCGGCGTTAACTTAACCTCACTTTCTCCAAGGTTCCCGTGAATCGCGAGGGAAGAGCTTCGCCTCGTGCACGAGCTTGGCTGCGTCTCAATGCATTGCGAGCTGTTCGCCCTTCGCTTGCGGGCGGCGCATCAGAAAAATAAACGGAAGCATCAAGACGAACAACCCCGCCAGGATCAGGAAGATGCTGTTGTAGGCAAGCATGCTGGCTTGCTGCTCGACCATTCCAAACATGGCGGCGCGCGCCTGGTGTGCCGCAGTGACCATATCCGACCCTCGAGACATGAACATGCCCTGAAGCGACTTCATCATGCCCCGCGCGCTAAGGCTGTAGGGATTGACGTCGGCGCCGAGGATGTTGATGTTCCTCTGCTGAAAACGAGTCTGCATGGTGCTGACCGCCGAAATGCCGATGCTGCCTCCCAAGTTTCTCACCAGGTTGAAGAGGCTCGTGGCATTGCCCATGTTTTCCTTCCGAATGGGCGACATGCTGATGGTGGTTAAAGGAACGAAGATCAGCCCCAGCGCCAAACCCATATAGAATTGCGGCCAGCAGAAGTCCCAGAAACCGGCATTGAGATTCAGGCGCGAGATTTGGAAGAGCGTGAGTCCACACACGATCATTCCGAGCGTCAGCATTTTGCGAGGATCGAACTTTGTCAGGATGATGCCGACGAGGGGCATGCCGATGAAGGAACCTAGGCCTCGAGGCGCCATCGCAATTCCGGCTTGCAGCGCGGGATATCCAAGAAGAGTTTGTAGCACGAGGGGTATGAGCACGGTGGTGCCGTAAAGCCCGACGCCGAGCAGGGCCATGAGGAAGACGCCAGTCGAATAAGTTCGGTTAGTGAAGACACGAAGATTGACGACAGGGTGTTCAACGTGCAGTTCATAGACCAGGAAAACCAAGAGGACCACCGCGGAAATTACGGTGAGGACAGTAATCCAACTGGTGCCGAACCAATCTTTTTCCTGGCCCTTATCGAGAACGATCTGCAGCGTGGCAATTCCGACGGCAAGCATGCCGATGCCCCAGTAGTCGATCTTTTCCGACGCCCGCCGGATGTAGGACGGGTCGAAAATAAACAGGGTCGTCATTATGATGGAGATGATTCCGATAGGGATGTTGATATAGAAGACCCATCGCCAGGAGTAACTATCGGTGAGCCAGCCTCCGAGAACGGGCCCAAGCATGGGCGCGACCACGATGCCCAGTCCCCAGAATCCCATCGCCTTGCCGCGGTCTTCCGCCGGAAATGATTCCAGCAGGATGGCTTGCGAGATGGGCTGCAAGCCTCCGCCGCAAGCTCCCTGAATGACGCGAAAAAAAACGAGAAAAGGCAAGGTGGGTGCCAGGCCGCAACAGAAGGAGGCAATCGTGAAGCCCGTTACGGAAAACATCAGCATGCGCTTGCGGCCAAAAAAATTGGAAAGCCAGCCCGTCAAAGGCAAAATGATGGCGTTGGCGACGAGATAGGAAGTCAGCGTCCACGTAGCTTCTTCCACCGTCGCCGATAGGCTGCCGGCAATATGCGGGAGAGAAACGTTTACAACGGTGGTGTCCAGCACTTCCATGAAAGTGCTGAGCATGACGGCGATGGCGATAATCCAAGGGTTGATGTGCGGATGTGGATTGTTCGTCGGTTCCTGAGCCATCAAGTCCTCGAGCGCCTCGTTTTGGTGCGCTCAGCCATGCTTTCATAAAATCATAAGGTCTGACCGCTGCGCTGGCAAACTCTCATCTCGCGGCTGTTGCGGAACTCCAATTTTTCCGTCGAGAATGCTGTCCAGATGCAACCGCTTGCGGTATCTTGTCCGCATACAAATTACGGAAAGGAGCATTTATGGAGTTTCGCAAACCGCGCCGTGAGTTTCTTGCTGGCATGGGCGCATTGGCCGCCGCTGCCTCATTTCCAGGAGCGCTGCTGTCCGTACGCGAGCGGCTTTATCCACCGGCCGACTTGTCCTATTTCGACACGCCGATCGCTCCCGCGCCCTTCGAACTTCACATCGGCTATGCATCCATCACTTGGGGCGGCAACGACCGCCAGGCCATCGAGGACATTTCTGCAGTGGGTTACCCGGGAATCCAAATACGTTCCAACGCCGTCAAGGAGTTCGGCAGCGGAACGGCGGTGCGCGAAATGCTGGAGAAATATCATCTCAAGATGATCGCTCTTTCGAGCGGAAACATTAGCCTCGATCCCGCCATCGAATCTTCGGAAATCGAAAGGCACGTGGGCAATGCAAGATTTCTGCGCGACGCGGGTGGGCTGTATCTCCAGATTATCGACGAGCGGCCCAAAGGCCGCGAGATTGTGGCAGCGGATTACAAACGCCTGGCATACCTCTTGACGGAACTCGGCAAGCGCGTCTCCGATCTCGGCATGCGACTCGGCTATCACAATCACATGGGAGCCATGGGACAGACTCCCGAAGGCGTCGAGCAAATCATGGCTGCGGTCGATCCGCGCTACGCCAAGCTCGAACTCGATGTGGCGCATTACTATCAGGGCGGCGGCGACCCGGCGGCAGCCATCGAGAAATACCGCGACCGGCTGCTTTTCTTGCATTTGAAGGACGTCGAGCATCTCCCGGAAGGCGCGCCGGGCAAGGAGAACTATCGTTTTGTGGAACTCGGGCGAGGTCTAGTGAATCTTCCGGCGGTGATCGACGCGCTTCGCAAAATTGATTTTCGCGGATGGGGCATCGTCGAGTTGGACGCCGAGCCGGACAAAGCGCGCACGCCAAAGGAATCGGCGATCATCAACAAAAAATACGTCGAAGAAAAACTGGGGTTGGCGGTATGAGCTCGCCTTTTCGAATTGCCGTCATCAACGATGAGGTCAGCCAGGATTTTGGCCACGCCTGCGAGGTCATTTCGCGTGAGTTCGACCTTGAGTGGATCGAGCTGCGCGGCATGTGGAACAAAAACGTTCTGAATCTTGACGCAAAAGAGGTGGCCGAGTCGCGCCGTATTCTCGAAAAATATAAATTGCGCGTTACGGACATCGCCAGTCCGCTCTTCAAGGTGGATTGGCCGGGTGCTCCAAAATCAGAATTCAGTCCCAAGGGCGCGCAGTTCGGCGCGGATTTTACCTACGCGCAACAGGACGAAGTCCTCGAGCGAAGCATCGAACTGGCAAAAGCCTTTGAGACCGACCGCGTGCGTTGCTTCGATTTTTGGAGGCTGGAAGATCAGGCGCCCTATCGCGCGGCAATGAACGAGAAGTTGCTTTCAGCCGCTGGCGCGGCAGGGAAGAAGGGAGTCATTCTGCTCCTCGAAAACGAACCGTCGTGCAACACTGCAACGGGAGCGGAAGCAGCCAAGACACTTGCCGAAGTCCAGTCTCCTTCCTTGATGCTGAATTGGGATCCCGGAAACGCTGCATCGCGCGGAGAAACCGCCTATCCGGATGGATATGCATTGCTGCCGAAGGAGCGCATCGGCCATTGTCACTGCAAAGACGTCTCGAAGCGAGCGGACGGAAAGGGTTACGAATGGGCGGCAATGGGCCGCGGCATCATCGATTGGACGGGCCAATTTGCCGCGCTCAAGCGCGACGGCTACAATTTTGCCGTCAGCCTGGAAACTCATTGGCGGGGCGCTGGCACCGCCGAGGAGTCCAGCAGGCAAAGCTGGGCCGGAATGAAGGCTGATTTGCAAAAGGCGGGAGCATTCTGAAATGAAGAAATTTGCTGTTCTATTGGGCGTGCTGTTCACTCTGGCAATCGCAGTGCGCTGCGATGCGCAGACCTCCCGTTGGACAGAGGAAAAGGCCCACGACTGGTACGCGCAGCAACCCTGGCTCGTTGGCAGCAACTACATCCCCTCGACCGCCATCAACGAGCTAGAAATGTGGCAGGCCTCTACCTTCGACCCGAAGCGGATCGACAAGGAGCTTGGCTGGGCGCAATCGCTGGGCCTGAACACCATGCGCGTCTTCTTGCACGATCTGCTCTGGAAGCAGGATCCAGATGGGTTCAAGCAACGCATCAATATTTTTCTGGATATCGCCCAGAAACATAAAATCAGGCCCATTTTTGTGCTTTTCGATTCCTGCTGGGATCCGAACCCTAAACTCGGTGAGCAGCGCGCCCCGCGTCCCGGCGTTCACAATTCCGGCTGGATGCAAAGCCCTGGAGCGAAGGCGCTGGAAAATCCAGCGGAATATTCGCGGCTCGAATCGTACGTCAAAGGCGTGGTCGGCGCCTTCGCCGACGACAAAAGAATTCTCGCTTGGGATGTTTGGAACGAGCCGGACAACACCAACGACGGCAGCTATGGCAGCGAGGAGCCGCCCAACAAAGTCGAACTCGTGCTCGCGCTCTTGCCAAAAGCGTTTGCGTGGGCGCGCGAAGCTGGCGCGTCGCAGCCTCTGACGAGCGGCGTTTGGAAAGGGGATTGGTCAAAGCCGGATGCGCTCGGCCCGATGGAGAAAATTCAGTTGTCCCTTTCCGATGTAGTTTCCTTTCACAGCTACGACAAGCCCGAGGTGTTCGAAAAGCGCGTGTTATCCCTCGAGCAGTATCATCGGCCGATTTTCTGCACCGAATATATGGCCCGGGGAAATGGCAGCACGTTTCAGGGCACTCTGCCCATCGCAAAGAAATACCACGTCGCGGCCATCAACTGGGGACTCGTCGCCGGCAAGACGCAGACCTATCTGCCCTGGGACTCCTGGAAAAATCCCTACGTCGATCGCCAACCCGTAGAATGGTTCCACGAAATTTTTCGCGCCAACGGCCAGCCCTACCGTCAAGACGAGGCTGATTTTATTCGGAAGATTATCCAAAGCTCTGGGGCAGGAAACTGATCAGTCCGAAGAGACAATCCGACCGTGCATCTCTAAACTCTAAGAACGCGCAGACCTCTGTAGTTTGAAGTTGGCGAGAGATTCCGCCCAGGAAGCAAAAGTTTGGTTCCGGGACGTGGACTCGAACCACGATACTCAGCTCCAAAGGCTGATGTCCTACCGATTAGACGATCCCGGAACCGCCGCCAACAGTTTAACAGAGCTAAAAGAATGTGCGAAGCCGGCTACGCCGAGTCCGGCAAAACGCATCCTAAAATTGGGCGAAGGGAAGTAAGCGAGGTGGGTGAATCGAAACCTCTGAATTGTGCGCTGAGCGAGAGTTTCTGCTAAATTGGTAAGGTTGCGTCCATCGCGGGAGAGGTGGCCGAGCGGTTTAAGGCGCACGCTTGGAAAGCGTGTGTAGGTTAACCCCTACCGTGGGTTCGAATCCCACCCTCTCCGCCACTCCTTTTATTTTCTTGTACTTACAAGGAATGGTGTCTATCATGGTGTCTGCTTTGCACCGCTTTCCCGCCCAGGACGGCCGGAAAAAGGGCTCACAGACATGTCAAAACGCGGCAACGGCTACGGCAGCGAACGTCGCGTCAACATCCTCAAAAAAGTCAAAATCGGCAAGAACTGGAACCTCTACCCTGCCGTCGTCGAGCCTAACGGTAAACTTCGCGACAAGGTTCGCGTGCGCGGCAAAGTCGAACTCCATCCCGAGGGATACTACTACATCGAGTGGTGGCAGGACGGAAGAAAGCGCCAACAGATCAAAGAGCGCGCCGAAGTCGTAGGCCGTGCGCGCCGCAAGGCGCTCGAACTGGAAGCGAATCGCGCGGGGATCGAAACCGTTCAAGAAATCGGAAGCGGCAAAGGACCCACGGTTGCCGAAGCGGTTGCCTCGTACCTCAAGGACATGGAGCCGCCCCAGCGCGAACCTAAAACCTACGTCGCCTACAAATACTGCCTGGAACTTTTTGCGAGCACCTGCGCGAAGCGGCTTGTTCAGGATGTGAAGCGCGAAGACGTTCTCTCGTTCATCCGTAAGCTGTATGAACTCGGTTGTGGTCCGCGCACCGCCTACAACCGGGCGGTGATTGTTTCGCAGCTGCTGAAAGCGAACGGGATAACCAAGCTACTCCACAACCGCGATTGGCCGGAATATGTGGAACCGATTCGGCCGATGTACGAGGAAGAAGAAATTCAGTCGCTCCTCAGAGCGTGCGACAAAGACGAACGTGTTCTGTATCTCTGCTACCTTCTGACGGGCCTGCGCGACAAAGAAATGCGTCACCTAACGTGGCGCGACATCGACTTTCGCACGCAGGTGATCCGCGTTACGAGGAAGCCGCTCTACGGGTTCAAACCCAAGAACAAAGAGGAGCGAGAAGTTCCCGTGCCTGCGTCACTGATCGCGGCGCTCAAGAAATACAAAGGCGCAAAGAAGCTCAACGCGGATGCGTTGGTCTTTCCGAACGAGTCGGGCCGGCCAGACAAGCGGCACGAGTTCAAGCTGAAGCGCATCGCCTTCCACGCGAAAATGAATTGCGGACAGTGCGTGTCGAAGCATGGAAACAAATGCGCAGAAGGGCCCTACTGCTCGAATTTCTTTCTCCACAAATTCCGGCATACATTTGCAACGCGGAACCTCCAAGATCACGTATGCGACATCAAAACCCTGCAGAATTGGATGGGGCACAAGGACTTGGCTTCCACAATGGTTTACCTTAAGGCTGTCCGGAACAAGGATGTGATGGCTAGGCTTAATGCGAGCGAGCTCGCCGCGATGGCGAGCTGAAATTGTGCATTGTGGAGCGGAGGTATAGTTGGGGCGTTCGTGGGTGTTATAAGCCTCGGAGGCTGCCGAACGCCCCAACTCTAAGCGTTGTCCACGAGGCTGTGAGCTTGTGGACATTGCAAAGATCAATTTCGATGTGAATCGACTCTGGCGGGGGCAGAACGTATCCTGGATGTCGTCTAGCTTCGTGCGGGGAAAAGAAGCGGTCCGAGTATCGCAGGACGCGCACTTCGGGGCAAAGGAATTTTATTGCACTTAGAAATCTATTCTTCGAATTGTTCGTAAATTCTTAGAGTTTTCTAATCGAGTTGTGAACGTGGCCAGCCGCTGGCGCGGCCCGTGCCCGCCGCAGTGGAGAATGCCGCTTGAGCGGATTGATTTCAGCCTCGCTGACGTACGCTGTGCCTCGACAATGCTGACCCACTACTCTCGATCAAGGCCGCCATGAGGTTGAGTGAATTCGATCGAATTGCAGGCTATTGGGCTTTTGTAACGGTGTTGGGTTCGATTCCCATCGCCCGCTCCATCTATTTTTTCCCTTTAATAACTTAGCGATTGGTCGCAGCGGCAAAAGGCGGCATTGACGAGCAAAATGAGCTTCGAGGGTGGCACCGCTAGCTCGTGCGAAAAGCCCGAAATACAATTCCGCACTTCGCCTAATTCTGGCTGCTGTGGTGATGCGGATACCAGACCGACGGGAGTGCTCCAGTTGAAAATCATTTCACAGCGTCGCGAATAGGCGAGAAGGGTGTACTATGGCGCTGTTTTCGAAGCCAAAAAAGAAATTCTGGATTATGGCTCTTGGAAGGGGCTCCTGAGTCCTACTATGATGGCGAGGTTGAATACGGCTGGGTTTACTTCTGGAATGGTATCTCACCTTAGCACCCGCCGGGAACGCGCTCTTCCTCTGGATTGAATTGGCGGATCATGAATATGAAGACATCGCTTCTTACAATCGCCATGATCTTGTTGACGGCTGTTGCGCTGCGCGCATCCTCTTCCTACTACCCGGACCGCCTGGACGACGCAAAGGCGATTTACCTCACCCCGGCGCAATTTCATGTCCACGGCGATGGAGTTGCGGATGAATCAGACGCAATCCAACAAGCCATCAATACAGTGCAGGACACAACCAACCAGGGAATTCTTTTTGTTCCCTCCGGCCGCTACCGCGTGACCAAGACGATTTATATCTGGCCTGGAATCCGATTGATTGGGTATGGGCAAACCCGGCCGGTGTTCGTTCTGGGCGCGAACACTCCCGGTTTTCAGCAGGGCCCCACGTATATGGTGTTTTTTGCAGGTTTCCGCCCAGGGTCGGTTTCGGCTGCCCATGGACCAGGCGGAAGAGCTTTTCCACCCGCTAATGCGACCCCACCGGATGCGAGCCCGGGTACCTTCTACTCCGCCATGAGCAATATCAATATTGAGATTGGAGAGGGTAATCCCGGCGCCGTGGGTGTGCGTGCCCACTATGCCCAGCATTGCTTTTTGGCTCACATGGACTTTCATATCGGCTCTGGACTTGCGGGAATTAAAGACGGCGGCAACGTCGCGCAGGACGTGCATTTTTATGGGGGCCAATACGGCATCTGGACCCGTAAGCCTTCTCCTGGATGGCAATTCACAGTGATTGACGCAACGTTTGAAGGGCAACGCGAAGCAGCGATCCGAGAGCACGAAGCCGGCCTGACTTTAATCCGGCCTCAATTCAAGGATGTGCCCACGGCAATTTCCATCGATGCGCATTACTCGGACGAACTTTGGGTGAAGGATGCGCGCATGGAGAACGTCAGCGGCCCCGCCGTGATCATCAGCAATGAGAACAATGCGCACACAGAGATCAATATGGAAGACGTTGCCTGCCGAAAGGTCCCCCTCTTCGTGTCTTACCGGGAGAGCGGGAAGCAAGTCGCTGGCGCGGGAGAAATATACGAAGTAAAGACGTTTTCTCATGGGCTTCACTTTGTGGACATTGGCGCCACGCCGGCGATTCAGGACGTCTACGAGACAATGCCACTCAAGGCAATACCACAACCAGCCCAGTCCGATATCCCTGGTCTGCCACCGATGGATACGTGGGTGAATATCCGCAGCCTGGGCGCGCGTGGTGATGGCTCGACGGACGACACCGAGGCGTTCCGAAGGGCCATCGCTGAACATCGGGCAATTTACCTCCCCTCAGGCCAGTACCGCGTTACCGACACCATCATGCTGAGACCGGATACGGTTCTCATCGGCCTGCATCCGAGCGTCACGCGGATTCTCCTTGCTGATTCAACCCCTGCCTTTCAGGGCGTTGGCAGTCCCAAGCCAATCCTCGAGACGCCACAGGGCGGAACAAATATCGTGACGGGCATTGGCCTATATACGAATGGTATCAACCCGCGGGCCGTGGGTGCTGAGTGGATGGCCGGCAGCAAATCACTCATGAATGATGTGCGCTTCCTTGGCGGGCACGGTACCGTCGAGCCAGGTGCGACCGTGGAGGAGAATTTCAAAGTCTGGCAGCAGATCTACAACAATAATCATACTGCGGATTCCAACATCGAGCGCCACTGGGACGCGCAGTATCCAAGCCTTTGGGTTACCAACGGAGGGGGTGGAACTTTTGTCGACATCTGGACCCCCAGCACATTTGCGCAAGCAGGTCTCTATATTTCCAACACCTCAACCTCAGGGCGAATTTACGAACTTTCCTGCGAGCACCACGTACGCAACGAAGTAGTCCTACACAATGTCTCCAATTGGGAAATCTATGCGCTCCAGACGGAAGAGGAGAGGGGCGAGAGCGGTTTCGCTCTGCCGCTTGAGATCCGGGATTCGAGCGATATCACGGTTGCGAATCTGCACATGTATCGCGTGGTGAGCAGCGTTCAACCCTTCCCCTATGCGATCAAGGTAATCGGTTCGAAGAACATCCGGTTTCGCAATGTGCATTGCTACAGCGACAGCAAAGTGTCCTTCGATAACGCGATTTACGACCAGACCTATAACGTGCAAATGCGGCAACGCGAATTCGCATGGCTGACGGTTTCCGGCGCCGCGCCCGCAGTTCGCCCGAAGGAGCCTTCTCCCGTTCTCGCCGAGGATGCCAAGGTGGAGAAAGTCGCAAGCGGTTTCTTCAACATTTCAGGGGGTGCCGTCGACCATTCCGGGAATCTCTACTTCGTGGACACGAGGTGGCAGACGATTTATCGCTGGTCTGATGCGACTCATCAACTCTCCATCGTTCGCGACAATCCGCTAGATCCCGCGGAACTGGCTTTCGATAAGTCAGGCGACCTGCTGGTGACCTCGTATGACGGTGATGGCACTGTGTACACCTTCAAGCCCGGCGCGCCGAATGATGACATCACTCTGCTCAAAGCGGAACCGGCTGTGCCGCGACCGGGCGTGACGCCGGTCCTGCCCGTTGATTATTGGGAAAACGAGAACGATTTCATCGAAGCCGAGTCTGCGAAGAAACCCTATCAGTTTGTGTCGCCCGATGGGACAACCTTCATTCCTGCCGGAGAAAACTTTGTGACGGGAAAGCTTTACTATGGCTCCAAACTGGATGACGAACTGCGGGCATTCGGCATGGTGCCCGTTGTGCCGGGCCAGCCGTTCTATTTGACCGATGAGTCGGAGGAAAAGACCTATGTTGGGGAGGTCGGCATCGACGGCAGCATCACGAACTTGAAGCTTTTCGTTGAGCAGGGTGGAGAGGGTCTAACGATGGACGAGAAAGGCAACGTCTATATTGCCGCCGGACAGCTGTTCGTGTACGACCCGAGTGGGCGCCTGATCGATACGATTGAAATTCCGGAGCGGCCGTCGCAATTGTTGTTCGGTGGTGGCGATGGCCATACTTTGTTCATACTTGCGCGTAGTTCTTTGTATGAAGTCCAAACCCGTTTTAGAGGGCGCTGAAAAAGTGCGGATTGTTATTTGCCGGGCTCCCGGGAATCTGCGCAGAGAAGAGCTGTACAATCTGGGCTGATGGAGGGCCAAAATGGAAACCAAACTTTGGAGCGCAAATTCAGAAAAATTGGGAAGCGTGGCGTGGGCCATGCGCATGGCCACCGATTTGCATACCGCAGGGTTGATGGGACCAGAGATGCCCAGAGTCCCTTGAATCTCCCCCATGCTGGCCAGAAGGCGCGGAAGTGCCCGTGGGCGGCGAGGGTCACCCACAAGGTTTCGTGGCATCTATCCGACATTTCGGATGCTGTTTCCAAACCAGGTGATTCGGGCCGACGACTTAGCCCAGGCCATGGTGGAGGTTGCCGTCCGGGGAACAGGGAAGCACGGAGGCCCGGTTTTTGAGAACCGTGACATCCGGGCCATGGTCGAGTCGCTTCCTACTCACGAGTGTAGTAGGGCTAGTGAGACGATGAACGAATTCTTGCGTAACGGCATCCTAGTTGGGGATTCGGCTTGCGTCGTCAGGTAGAATTCACTGCCGTAAGATTTTGTGCGAGAGGAGCAAGTCAACATGGACATGACGCGCCGACAATTCACCCTGGCTCTTGCAGCTGCCACCTACCTGCGGCCCTCCTTGTTCGAGCCGCTTTCCCCACTAGGGGTTCCCCGCGGCGTCGTTCCCGGCCGAGTCACTTGGGCGCACGATCCGGCAGCTGTGACCTGGGATGGCACAGGTTCGTGGTGGACCGACGCCAACAACAACCAGTCTGTGATTGACCGCATGGTTTCGCGGTCCATTTGCGGTCTTACAAATCAAAAAAGTGACGCCCAGGCATGGAACTCCATCTTTCAATACTTTAATCGCACTCATAGTCGCGGCAAAGCCGGATACAGTGCAGGGGAGAAGATCGCGATCAAGGCGAACCTGAACAACACAACGGACCATGGCACGATCGAGCGCCTGAACTCGTCGCCGCATTTGATCCTTTCGCTCGTCCGACAGTTGACGGGACCGGGTCGAGTGTCGGAATCATCGATCACCATCTTCGATTCCAGCCGGTTCATTCCGGGCAATCTTTACGACAAGATTCACCATGAATTTCCCGGCGTCACGTTTGTGGACCATATCGGAGGAGATGGACGAGTAAAGGCGGAGTTCAAACCCAACGCGATTCCTTTTTCAGTTGAAAGCAACAACGCTAAGGGACTCGATACCACGGTGGTTGAGGCCGCCTACTTAATCGACGCTGCTGTGTTGAGAGCGCATGTTAGTTCGGGGGTGACACTTTGCGCGAAGAATCTGTTCGGTGCCACGAGTATCAACCCCGACTGGCACAAGAACGCGCACGACGGCTTCCATCACAACAGCGATGGTTCGGCAAGTTACTCCGCGTTCACGGATTATTTGGGTCATAAAGACCTCGGCGAGAAAACCGCCCTTTTTATTATTGATGGGCTCTATGGAAACGACAACGTGGACGGTCCGCCTCATCGCAAGTGGAAGATGGCGCCATTTAATGATGCTTGGCCGAACAGCATTTTTATGTCATTTGATGGCGTAGCGACGGATTCCGTCGGCTTCGATTTTCTCACCTCGGAGTGGCCCGACCTCCCGGATATCAAGAATGCAGATAACTACCTGCGCGAATCTGCGCTGGCGAATGACCCGCCTTCGAAGACTTTCTATGATCCTGAACGCGACGGCACCCGATGCCGCAGCCTTGGCGTACACGAACATTGGAACAATGGGGGGGACAAGAAGTACTCGCGCAATCTCGGAAAAGCGCACGGGATCGAACTTTTCCAAGTCTGAAGTGCGGAACATACTTGAGCTGTCGCCGCCGCTGATCGGCGGAGTTGCGCGACTGCAGATAGATCATCGGTGCTTAGGGAGGCAGGATGAGCCGGAGAGCGTTTTTCTTATGGTTCGTAGCGGCATCAGTGCTACCGGCAATTGCGTTTTCCCAATCATTCTTGAGCCAGTATAAAGGCTTGCCGTATCACGACAGCCGCTATCAGGGCGGCCCACAAAAGATACCGGGACGAGTATTGTGTGCTTACTATGACTTGGGCGGCGAAGGGGTCGCGTATCACGACAGCGACCCACAGAATCACGGCAGCGGAGAGTTAAACCCGGCCGATGGGACCTACCTCAACGAATTCCGTATCCACGAGGGAGTGGACACATCCTACACGAAGTTCAACCGGAAGCTGGATCCCGTGGACGACAACCCCTTCGACAAGGTTGTCCCTCCTGCAGACCTGCTCTATGTTGGCTGGACCGAACCTGGAGAGTGGTTCAACATTACGGTAAATGTGTCACACGCGGGAACATACGCCGCCAATTTCCTTTACACCTCAAATCGCGGGGGAACAATATCAGTCGATGTGAATGGAAAGGACGCGACGGGACCCCTGCAGATCACGACAACGAATGACCCAGCAGATCCGGTAGCGTGGCGTCAATGGCACCACTGGAACCTGGCTTCGCAACTTTTCAAGGTTCGCCTCAACAAAGGAAAAAACGTTCTAACCGTAAACATATTAACGAATGGCAACATGAATCTAGCTTCTTTCGACTTCAAACAGGTCCGCAGATGAATGGAATGTGTCAGCGTCTCAAGTCAGCGTCAGTCGTAGTCCTGATGCGTGGGGAACAGTGACGGAGCACTTACCTTGCTTGAGCGAGTCGCTTTTCGTTGAGGATGTGATGTGTGCTTCGCGGCTCTCTAATGCTGGTGCACGTAATGTTTCGGTTTCCACCACGCCACCCATGCCGCGACCGAAATCGAGTTCCGCCTCAAGGTCCGCTGACGCGTCCTTGTTCAGAATGATCACCGAGGTCTGGCCGCCCGGCAGCTTGGCGGCATAGGCGGTTGCATTGACTCCCGCAGCCTCCAGCTTGCTGGAAAACTCAGTCTTCAACAGTGTTCCGCCGCTGAACGAGCCTGCAAACTTCAGTCCATACGCGACCGGCTCAAGCACATAATCCGAGCCAAAGGTCGCAATCGGCGTATAGAAAGGATGCGGATGAGAGGCAATCTGTTCGGAAGTTTCGTCCTTCGCTTCGAGAAGCGCGTCGCCGGGAAGAGATCCGCCAACGGAATTGGCCACCGACTTGCCCGTACCACCGTGCAGATTGACGCCCGAGTAGTTGTCGCTGGCCAGTAGCAGCGCATAGTCGGCCGACCAAAGCGCGGCCGCAAACACGTCGGAGACACCCGGCTTGCCTCCGCGATAGCACGTGTTGCCTTCGGTCATGCGGACGCGCGCACCGATCTTGCTGGCTGCGGCCGTTGCGACGTCCGCCGTATTTTGCACCTTTTGCATCGTCGCCGGTTTCAGCAGGTTCGGAATGTTGACTTCCGGGTTCGTCGCCGGCCCACCAAAATAATAATGATGAGTCAGGGTCGTCACGTGAGGTGACGGCTCGATGGAAGGCCACTGATCAGCAATCTCGGTCAGCCATGACACTTTGCCGGCAACATCAGGCATGCCGAACTTTGCCGTGGGCACTCGATCTGCGATTGCGCGCGACAGCGTGAGCCACTCTTGCAGGTATGTCTTGGCCGACCATGTTTTCGGATCGCGGAGGTGCCGGTCAAACAGATCGGGCTCGTTTCCGATCTGGAAATACTGCAAGCGGTTGCCCAGCGTCTCGGCGACGAAGACCGCTTCCTCGGAGGCGCGCGCAGGTGTATTCGTGCCCATCCCGATGCCGTACACGCAAGTCCAACCGGTGGCTTGGAGGAAATCCGCCAGGTTCCTGACTGCCTCAATCGTCACCGCGTAGTACTGAGCCTTCGGCTCGCCAGTGACCTCACGGACCTGTGGGTGCCCTGGTTCGGGAGAATCAGGCGTAGGTTTCCAGTAGGCGAATTCGCTGGTGTTGCCCCCAAGACGCAGAACGCCAGTTGACGAGAGTGCATTGAATTCGCGAATGAGGCCGCTTTTCTGTGCCGAAAAGAAAGTCGGGTCCGCGAGTTGCTGCACTTCATAAGACAGGCCGACAAAATCAACGGGCATAGAAGGGCCAGTCGCTTCGTTGGGGATGCTGAGGGCAATCCGGACTTTACTTCCTCCTTGTGCGTGAAGACGTGCGGCAATCAGGGTACAGGCTGTGCTAGCAAGGAATTTTCGTCGTGTGAGCATCGGAACCCTCGATTCATCACTGCTGCGTTTGAAGCGCCCCGCTGTTTTCGGTAGTGCAAGAAAAGGTAAGGATACGATACGGCTCTAGCTGGGCCGTTCGTCGCGATGCTCGAGATGACTAGTCTCGCGTTGCTGTTACCAGACATAACTTCCCACAGCGCCGGGGGTTAACGTTGTAGTGACAATTTTTCCTTGATATTCGATATTGAATGTCTTTGAGTAATTGCCCGTATTGGACGCCACCAGCACAACTTTCCCATCGGGAGTCCGGAATGCCACGTTAGCCAATTGTTCCAGATCGTTGGAACCCAGGCGAACAGAACCAGGCCGAACGAACTTGGAGAAGTGTGCGAGGGCATAATACGCCACAAGGCGGCTGGCATGATCGCCGGCCAGAGTGATCGCACCCCGGCACACTGGGCATCCGCCAATAGTGTGAGGTCCATCATTTGGGTCAGCAGCAAGATTCCATAGGATTACGTTCTTGCTCCAATTTCGAGTGGCGGCGATGAGCACCCCGCTGACTGGCTCAGCAATGTTGATCCCCCCGGCAGAGTGAGACTCCGTGACAGACTGCTCAGTGAGATACAAATTTTTATCGGGGAAGGCGTCATGCACCATCGTCAACGCGCTGGTTTCGCCTCCGTAGAGATGAAATGCCGTGCCGTCAACATACTTACTGGCAATGGGATCCTTCAAGATTGACAAGGGATACGAAGGAACGTCGGGATTGTGATCGTAGAGAAGAATCTTTGTGCTGATTCCCGCTTTTTGAAAGGCCGGGCCAAGATCGTCCCTGATAAACGCGTCCTCTTCGTCCGAGAACATCGTCATGCTCGGGTTGTTTTTCGGATTGAGCGGCTCATTTTGAACCGTGATGGCGTCGATGGAGACGCCCGCAACCTTCATCTCTTTGATATATTTTACAAAATACTGGGCGTAAACACCGTAGTATTCCGGCTTGAGGCTGCCGCCCTTGGAGTCGTCGTTGGTCTTCATCCACGGCGGAGGAGACCACGGCGAACCCAGGATTCTTATCTTTGGATCAATCGCCAAAATTTCCCTTAAGATGGGAATCAGGTCTGTTCGGTCGGGATCCAAGTTGAATTTTTTCAGGTCAACATCCGTGTCGCCTGCTGGCATGTCGTCGTACGAGAACACGTGGTCGTTCATATCCGACGATCCGATGCTAATCCTCAAATAACTGACGCCGATGCCGGTCCCTTCCGTCGAGAAAAGCTCGCTCAGCAATGCGGACCTCGCGGCCGGCGTCATTAGCATGAGTAGCTCCGCACTGCCACCCGTTAAGGCAAACCCGAAACCATCGATCGACTGCAATCGTTGGTTGTCCTGCACGTCAATCGTAGGCAATTGATTTGTAACGTTAGCGAAGTGCAGGTCCAGGCTTTGCGGTGCGAAGAGCGCGGAGCGATCCAGCGTGGTCAGCCAGAGCTGAACATCTCCGCGCCGTTGTGCATTCGCCGTAATGGAAAGAGAAACTGAGAATCCAAGGACGCAAAAGAGAGCGCATCTGAGCTTCATAAAACCTCCTGAATCGCTGCAGCAACTGGAACGTAATCGCCCCGCAATGATAAACGGGAAGTAGATTCGCGAATCACGAATTCCGGTTCGATGAGGATCTCCGGAACGTAAGCCTGGCTCTCCTCGATCTGACTGACCAGCGTTTCGGCCGCGATCTCTCCCATCCGGCGAAGCGGCTGCCGGACCGTCGTCAGACCTGGATTGGCAAATGCCGCCTCCGGAATGTCATCGAACCCCACAACCGATACGTCCTGCGGCACGCGTAATCCTGCATCGCGAAGCGCCCATAGCGCTCCAATTGCGGAAATGTCATTGTAGGCAAAGAGCGCCGTGAAGGGCGCTTCTCTCGCCAGCAACTCCTTTGTGACTGAAATCCCCACTTCCGATCTGGAATCCGTGCTCTCGATTCGGACCGTTAGTTCGGGGCGAATTTGAATTCCTAGTTCCTCGGCTACCTCACAGATCGCCTTCCATCGGTCTTCGGAGTCGGAGCTGGAAACGTGTCCCTGGAGGAAAGCAATTTCCTCGTGCCCTAAGTCTCGCAGATGTTCAAGCGCGAGCCAGGCGGCGCGTTTGTGGTCGAGCACGATATTCGTCACTCCGGCGAATTGCCTGTGTCCCGCTACGGCCACCGTTGGCAGCGAGGGTTCAGTCAGGATGGATGTGTCCACCGTGATGATGCCTTCGACTCCCCGTTCTTCTAGCAGATGGAAATAGGTTTCTAACAATCTCGGGTCGTGCCGGTGAGTCACTGTCAAGAATAAGTAGTTCTGATGGCTGAGGCATTTTTCGATTCCACTGATCACCTGCGAGCCGTAGACGTCGCCGATCTCTTCGGCGATAACGCCGATTGTGAAAGAGCGTCTCAGCCGCAGTGTTCTCGCGACGAAATTGGGCAAGTAGTTCAATTCTCGGGCCACAGCCCGGATACGCCCCTTGGTATGCTCAGGGATGGAGCGAGCGGCGGCAGAATTGTTTAACGCAGCGGAAACGGTTCCAGGAGTGATCTTCAGATAGGCGGCAATGGTCTTCAGCGTAGTCTTATTACTGTCTCTCCGAAACCCCTCCTTCTTTTTTTGCGGCGGGTTCACTTTAAGATCCTCCCCGAGCGCGCCAAAGGTCACAGGAAAACGTTCGGAATTGCGCCAGCCCATGTGTCCTGGAACGCAACATGGTTATCGTGACGGTTTGGCTGGTCAATGTATCTACTTGCCGATGGTCGTCCGCAACGGGAATGCCTGATTCCCAGTCATGGTCAGGAGGGATTGGAGAAAACGGCTCTCGGACGGCAGTAGCCGGAAATTTCTCCCATTGGCAATCAGACCAGGACTTAGGATCGCCGGCGTAGCACTTGACCGCGACCAAGGAATAATCCCAATTCCAACTGGTACGGTGGCCTCCCGACGGATCCTCGTTAGAGAGAACCCGCGCAGTTCCCGTCGCCGTTCGCTCTGTCAGTTGAAACATCGTAGACTCAGGAGACTCCCAAAGATTCGCTCATACGCTTAAGCCTCGCGAACGGCCTCCAGCAATACGCATGAGACCAAGCGAATAATGACAAAAAACCGGTATTCTAGCAATGACTTACGAAGCCCAGAATGGAGCGGGCATTAGCAGGCTGCTGCAAAAGCTGATTCTGGCCAATTTGCGATGTAGAAATAGATTGCACCCGTAGTGATTCTATTCTCTTTATATTCGGTGCCCAGCCTCGCTTTGCTGTGTGACACAACTTTTTTGCAAGATGCTAGAACTACCATATTCAAGCTTTTTACGGGAAGGCACGAGACCGTCCATCACGCACTGAGCGTGCGACGCGCTCATCGGATTGTTTCGTCTTACGTTTGCGGTTGCGTACCGATCCGAAGGCTTTCCAGAACCTCATTCTCGCGCACTACTGAACGTTTAGCTGGCGCTCTGGCGGTCGAATTCCGGGCGACAAATTCGGGCTCAATGGTGATTTCCGGTACCCAATCTTCGTGCTCTTCGATCCGGTTCAACAAAATGCGCGCCGCCATTTCCCCCATCTTCTGGAGCGGTTGGCGCACGGTTGTTAAACTCGGGTTGTTATGAATGGCAATTCTTATATCGTCGAAGCCCACCACGGATATGTCTCCGGGAACACGTAATCCGGCTTCCTGGAACGCGCGAATGGAGCCGATTGCAGAGATGTCATTATAAGCAAAGAGTGCAGTAAACGGTCGTTTGCGAGCAAGCAGTTCTTTCGCGAAGGGATAGCCCAGCTGAGGTGTGGCATCGTCGCCTTCGAGTTGAACGATTAGCTCCGCCCTTATGGGGATGCCGAGTTCTTCGGCAACTTCGCGTACGCCATTCCAGCGATCCTCCGAATCTGGACTGACGACAGCTCCTTTCATAAATGCAATTTCTTTGTGTCCCTGTTCAATGAGATGGTTTAGCGCCAACCATGCTCCCTTGCGGTGATCCATGACGATGTTCGTGACACCCTCCACACGACGGTGTCCGGGGATGGCAATGGTCGGCAGTGGCAGCGGATGGTCAATGAAGGTGTCCACAGTGATGTAACCTTCGACGCCGCGGTCCAGAAGAATGTGCGAATAAGTTTCCAGGAGCTTAGGGTCGTTACCGTGAGAAACGGTCAGGAAGAAGAAATTCTTCTGCCGAAGATATCGTTCGATGCCGCCGATGATCGGCGAGCCATAAAAGTCGCCGATCTCCCGGATTACTACGCCAATCATATAAGTGCGTTTTACGCCGAGATTGCGAGCATAGAAGCTGGGACGATAATTTAATTCGCGAGCTGCGGCGAGGATTCGTTCCTGGGTGTGCAAGGGAACAGATCTGGACGCTGCTGTTTTGTTGAGCACAGCGGAACAGGTCCCCTTTGTGAGGCCCACGCGCTCGGCCACCATCTTCAAGGTGACCTGGCGGTTTTTTTTGATGCCCTCCCGCTTTTTCTGAGCTGTCATTCGGCATTCGCTCCCAAAACTGCACGAAACATAGCACTTAGGACGGCACCATGCCGATTCGACCTAATGCCCGGCATTCTACCTCAGCTGGCCCCGGCCCACAGCAGAGAAGTGAGGCGATACAAGAAATGGCTAGAATACCGGTTCTTCATCCAGGGGGAAAATTAGAATACCGGTATTTTTCGCTTGACAGTGCGACTCACTCCGGGCTAAATATCGCCACACAGCGTAGTACAAAAATACTAATTGGGGTGAATCAAAAGTTTGATGGGTGTTTTCCGGGAGGGTTTATGAGAAGCATGGGGTTTGGGGTGCCCTTTGGGAGGAAAGCCGCTTCTGAGGGGATGATCCAGTTCTGGGGTGGGAGGAATTCTATGAAGAGAGTATTTCACTTTGCATTCGCGTTTTGCATCATGATGTGTCTCGCGGGGCCGGCCCTTGCGCAGAACAGAAATTCCGGTGAGATTCGCGGCACGGTGAAGGATGCGTCCGGCGCTGTTCTGCCGGGTGTAACCGTCACGCTGGAGAATATTAATACGGGAGTGAAGACGGTGTTCGTCACCAATGCCGACGGATTCTATGATTCCATCTCGACGAGTACCGGAAATTATAATGTTGTCTTCGAGAAGGCGGGCTTCAAGAAACTGCAGATCGGCCCGATCACACTCCAGGTAGATACCATTACCGAAGACGGCACCATGCAAATTGGCGCGGTTTCGGAAGAGGTGCGCGTCACCGCGGAGGGCGCGCCGCTCTTGGAGACCGAAAGCGGCCAGCAGGATACCACTTTTGATTCCAAAACCCTGGTAGAGCTGCCCCAATATGGGGGAGGGATCACCGGCGCGGACTGGGCTTCTTTCAACATTTATCTGCCGGGCGCTGGAGGCACTACAAACGGACGGATGTCGCTGGCCGGCGGCGCTTGGAATGCCGGCGACGCGGTTTCCATCAACGGCAACCTGCCGAACTTCAGCAATTTCCTTCAGGACGGAGCCAGCACCATATTGCCGGCGAGCTACAACAACGACGATGAGATCTTGGAGACCATCTCGGAGGTTCAGATCAACACCTCTTCCTTCTCGGCGCAATACGGCATGGGCGGCGTCGTATTCAACCAGATTAGCAAGAGTGGAACAAACGATTATCATGGGTCCGGTTATGAATATTTCTCGAACAACTTCCTAAACGCCAAGGGCTATTTCAACGGCCAGGCGCCTCCCACGGAAACAAACCCCTTGAACCCCACCGGCCCGGATATTCCTAACCCGGCATATCAAGTGCCGTATTTGCGATACGACCAGTATGGTGGCTCCGTCGGCGGGCCCATTATCAAGAATAAATTCTTTTTCTTTTTCGACATAGACAGGATCGTCAACAACAGCACGAACAGCGGCTTCGTTACCGTTCCCACGGCCGCCATGGAGCAGGGCAATTTCACCGGCATGTACCCCATCTATGACCCGCTCACCACCACCGGGTCGGGTGCAACCCTTGCTCGTACTTCTTTCGCCAGCGAATGCGGCGGCCTCAACGAAATTCCGAACGGCACCAACTGCGGCGGCGCGCCCAGCCGGATCGACCCCGTGTCGGCGGCCATTATGGCCTCTAAATATGGCTGGCCCACCGCACCGTCAGGGGTAGGAACATGCCTGCCCGCTCCGCTCCAGAACGAATGTACGAATAACCTCTACCTCTCGGCGACCACTCCCGCGCCGGTTCACCGCTATTTCGGGCGGTTGGACTACGTCCTGAACGAGAACAACCGCATCAGCTGGTCGATTAGCCAGAAAGATAACCCAGGGGTCGACAACGGCCTGTTCACCTGCCCGCTGAATTGCGGTAGCGGGGACGTGGACGGCTACAACACGCAGGTCACCGACACGTGGACGCTCAGTCCGACGGTCGTAAACGAATTTAGATTTGGTTTTACCAAGCAAGGCAACTGGTTCAATTCCGACTCCATCGGGTTGAACCCCGCAACGGCATTTGGCCTGCAAGATACCCATTTTAACCAATTCCCCTTCATCGGCAGCTCAAGCATTTATGGTTCATTCGGCGGCCCGGACGCGGTAAACACCTTGTCTCCCGCCACGGACGCCATTTACATCGAGAACTCGTTTGACCCCTCCGATGTGGTGACGCTGGTCCGCGGCAAGCACGTTCTGCATTTCGGGATTGAGGTGTTGATGAGCGAGGGCAACACCACGGCTTGGGGCGCCAACAGCGCCGGCAACTACGGTTTTAGCGGACAATACACCGCTGGCGTAAATACCACCGGAACGCTGAACACCTCAACCGCGGGCTCGGGCTTCGCGGATTTCCTGCTTGGCAACGTCCAGTCCTGGTCCGCGGAGAATCAGTATATTACAGGCATGCGGATGAAGAGCCCGCAAGCCTTCATTCAAGACGACTGGAAAATCAAGCCCAATCTCACCGTCAACCTCGGCTTGCGCTGGACGGGGAACACGGGCATGAGCGAGGTAAACAATAAGCTTGGCGATTTCGACCAGAATCTCATCAATAGCACCGGCCCCTTCGCGGGCACCGCGGGCTCTTTATGGTTCGCCGGTCAGGATAGCCGAACGACCTTGCAGAAACCGGTTTGGGACATCTTCCTCCCTCGGGTAGGCTTTGCCTGGTCTTGGAGGCCGAACACCGTGATACGAGGCGGTGCAGGGTTTTTCGCCTATAACTACAGCATGGATCTCTACGGTGGTGAGGGCGGTGGCCAAATGGGCTTCGGCGCTGCCTCCCAGGGCAGCAACAGCGACCCTAATTCTGCCGCGGGGGACACGGGCTGGATCGCCGGCACGGGCAACTCTACGCCGCTCTATTTAAGCTCGAGCGCTGCGATGATGGCCAACGCGCTGCCTTACATTCAGGGCTCGAGGAATCCGGCGTCCTACGTCACCAATCCAGTCTATAGTCCACCTTACCTGCCCTATGCCACAAGGCCGGGAGAAATCTGGCAATGGAATCTCTCCGTCGAGCATCAGTTCGCGAAGGACTTTGCGGTGTCGGCTTCCTACGTCGGCAGTCACGGAACGAATTTGCAATACGTCACCGACCTGAACCAAATCACCAACCCGGCCCTGCTGAACGCAAACGATATATCGACCTGCAACGGGGCAACACCCGCATCCATCGCTGCGAGCCCCAGCACTTGCGCACGTCCATTTCCCGCGTTTGGAGGTCTTGGCGGCTCAAACTTCAACGGCATCTCCAACTACGATTCGTTGCAAATCACGGCGCAGAAGCGTTATTCCAACGGGCTGACCTTCAATACCAACTTTACCTGGGCGCACATGCTGGATGACCAGGACTCGGCTGGATGGGGCAGCACCGCCGGGGCGCAGGTCTGGCAAATCGGAAACGATCCCTCCGCTAACTACGGCAACTCGAACTTCGACATCCCGTGGGCGTTTAAGGGGACCGCGACATACGAACTGCCGTTTGGCACCGGCAAGACTTATATGAATAGCAATGCTATCGCTGACGCAGTGCTTGGCGGATGGCGCTTGGCCGGGACGTGGATCTATCAGGCTGGCACTCCGTTCACGGTGTTGGACAATGGCGTTAACGACTATTCGCAGGCCGGCAATGTATATGCCAACCCCATCGCGGGTATGTCCCCCACCTCGGGCAACTGCCCTGGGCCTAACGGCACGGTCGGCGCGCCGGTAGGAACGTTGAGCTGCTGGTTCAACTGGGGAGCCTTTGAGACCCCGGGCGAGCAGGGCAACGGGTCGTTCGGGACTGTAGGCAGAAACACGCTCTTCGGGCCACATCTGTCTGACATTAACCTGTCATTGGCGAAGACTTGGCATTACAAGGAACGAGTTGCATTCACAATTCGCGGGGACTTCATTAACGCCCTGAACCATCCGAGCTTCTCAATACCGAACAACGACGTGAGCGCGAGTTATTCCGGCGCCGGCGTTATCACAGGCGTCTCGAATGCCTCACGCAACATCCAACTGAGCGGCCGGGTATCCTTCTAGCGGGGGTCGTGGAACAAAGAAGGACGGTCAATTGAGTGAAGTGTTCTCCTTCTAACGCGGTCAGCATGTCGAGGAGAGGACGGCGTCACCCCCGCCGTCCTCTTTTTTTTCGTGTGCCGAGCATGTTCGACAGCTAGGAGGTGCAAGTCCTCTTCACAACGTGATGGACGTGAAGTGATAGCGAAGCGCAAGGGTGAAATAACACTCGCCGCGAGGCGGGGCCTGAAAGAAGCGCGGAGCAAAGACGCGAGCCGATGAACAAGAACTGGATACGAGGCAGGCAGTGTTCGGGCGAGCTGGCCAATGGCAGCGAAGCCCTAATCCATCAAGGGCACTGAATGTAAATCCAGCGGTTGCGCGTCGAAGGCGGTCGAGATTACCTCGGGAGATCTGCTACCGGTC
>JBARJI010000001.1:0-17336 GCA_049800195.1 Candidatus Acidiferrum sp. | reverse complement strand
CAAGCGCCCAAGGTATGACTCATGATTGGGGTGAAGTCGTAACAAGGTAGCCGTAGGAGAACCTGCGGCTGGATCACCTCCTTTCTAAAGTAGTCGTGGCTCAACCCGCTATGGTGTGCGGATCATGCCACGCAAATGTATCGCTCGGTCCTCACGGGCCGCAGGGATACACGTTCGGTTTACGACCTGATTTAATTCAGGATTCGGACGGATTCTGGCAGATCGCTATCGGTTGAAGCTAAGAGCAAACTTGCTAATAAGAAATGGGCGCCGAGAAATCAGCGCCCATTTCCTTGTTCAGCAAGTACGTTGGGTCTGTACTTCCTCCCCCAGGCAGGATCAGTCCACGATTCGCCATTTTTGGTTTTGTTTTGCTTTGACTATAATCCGTTGCGAACCTAAAATTTAATTTCGGCGCTTGTTCTCCGCGGAGGAAGGGCCCAGTCCATGTCTCCATTTCTGGCTGTAATCTTGTGTGCCGCTGGTGTGTTCGCTAACAGCTCTCATGCCCAGGACCCCAATTCCGGCATTGAGCCTCTCCGCGTCCCCGCGGGAACCGTTCTCGCTTTTCACTTGCAGACTCGTCTTCGTCCCGCGAGCGGAGATCCATTCGACGTTCTTCCCCAAGGTACTGTACTCCGCGTCAGAATTCTCAACTCTATCGATTCCAGCGTTGATCCAGACGGCACCGAATTTCACGCCTCCATCGTGTCGGACGTGGCCTTGCGCGATGCTGTCGTGGTCCACGCCGACTCGGAAGCCCGCGGCATGCTCGTACTCCTTCGCAGCAGAAATCATCCGGATGGTTTCCGCTATGAGCTTTTGCTAACGGATCTCGCCTACCGCGGAAAATCCTATCCACTCACTGCATCTCTAAACACTTCCTTCATTGATTCTGGCGCTCCGCCCGCGATAGCCACGAAGGTCGATACAAAACAGGCGCCAAAGCCGGCGGTGACCACCAATACGACGAATACGAGGCTCCCCGTAAGCTCTTCCCAATAGAGGCAGTCCAAATTCGGAGTCAAACGGGACAGCCCCTCCCACTTGATCCCAAGAACCTTTTATTGCAACCCCTGTTTGCGGGATTTGCCTTGGACAGATTATCCACGCGCTGGGAAGAGATTTCCGGTTCTGGTACTAGTAACTATGGTGCGTTAGGTCCTGCCCTAACCGTCGTAAGTTGTTCAAGGTCTTGAAGTTCCCGGATTTGCACTGCCAAGTCCCAGTCTGGCACATCTTCTGCATTACCAAGTGTGCTCGGCCTAAAAAACGGAGGAGGCTATAGCAATGAAAAAAGTATGGCGATTTGGTTCTTCCATTCTGGCCGGCGCGCTTCTCGTGGCGGGAGCGCTAGCGGTACCCCCGGCGCACACACCTCGAACACAGGAAGGGCAACAGGCTGCGGCGGCGCAATCCGTGTCCGGTAAGATTGCTTCGGTAGAGAAGAATTCCTTCACACTCACTCTTTCTTCCACCACGCGATCCTCGGCATCGGAAGGCACAGCGATGTCCCAAGACTCTCCCAAGACCATGGCTTTCGCCATTGATCAGAACACCACCATCGAGGGTACCTTGAAGGTCGGCGCGAGCGCCGATGTGACCTACCGTCAAGATAACGGCGCCAACGTAGCCATCAGCGTCCACGTCACTCCCTGAACCGCGCTGACGGGCACATAATGGCCCGCACTGGTGCCGAAGCCGGTGATTAGATTACCGTAAGTGCAGCTTGTCTCGGGACTCCTCGATGTTCCTCGTCTCTTACTCCCTTCGAGGGGGCCCAAGACAAGCCTTGCATTTCTAGAGCACCGCTGTAAGTCAGGCTGCGCGAAATTCTATTTCGCAGGGGCGAGAATCGCGTCCAGATGATCGGGAGTGCCCTCCACCCGTTCCAGGTGCGGATACCGCAGTCCGCCGCTGTAGTCCAGCGCGACTGTCACAAACTGGCCATCACGCTTCAGCAGAAGTTTGATCGGTTTTTGACCAGTCTCCGCGGAGAGAATGGCGCTCCGTAGCTCCGCTAGGCTGAAGGTCTGATCGTTGATGCCCTCGAGCTGCATACCCGGCGTCATACCGGCCTTGAACGCTGGACTATCCCACCATACGCTCCCGAGGCTGCCATCAGCGGAGACGCTGAACCCGAGCGAGGTGGCAAAGCTCGTGCCGCGCGGGCTCTGTTCGTGCTTCATCCAGTCCGGCTCAGTGTCGTTGTAGACGAGCCGATAGCCGCCCTGGGTAATTCCATTCTCCGGAGTCTGCGGCGCCAGATCGTCGACGCGTTTGTGCAGGAATGTTCCCCAATCGTAGGGCTGTAGAGTGTTCAACGCTGTTACGATGTCGTCGAAGTTGTAGGTTCTGGTGATGTAGCTGCCGTTGTCGATCCCGAAGAAAAGCTTTGCAAAATCATCGAGCGACTTTTTCTCACCGCTCAACTCCCGGATTTTCGTGTCCGCGTCGAGCCAGATGAGCAGCCCTTCCATGTAGTAATCCTCTCCGCGCTGCCAGCTGACCCAACTTACCGGTGACCGCTGCGAAATGGTTGGCTGGTTCGTAGTATCCACCAGAGGCCGCCAGTCGCGCCCCGGACTGTCTTCGAAGTTCGCGGCGATCCGCGCGATCAGGTCGCGTGTCTGCTCCGGAGTGCGCAATCCGGCGCGCGCCGTCAGCACATAGCCGTAATACTCGGTCAGGCCCTCGTAGACCCACAGCAGGTCGTCCTGCATGGGGACATTGAAGTTCGGCGTCCAGAGATCGGCCGGCCTGCGAAACTTGCCGTTCCAGGAGTGTGTGTATTCGTGCGCCAGAAGATCGCGCCCCGCAACCCCCGCGGACCAATCGGTAAAGTAGTTGCCACGCGTGCCATCCTCGCTCGATTGGTGATGCTCGAGGCCTTCGCCTCCGATTGTATCGCTCAGCGAGAACAGGAAATCATAGTGGCTGTAGTGCCGCGAATCGAAAAGCTTCGCGGCTTCTTTTACCAGGTTGCGATGAGCCTGCAACTCTTCCGGTGTGATCGCAAGTTCAGCGGGCGTGTCGGCGAAAACATCGAGGTAGACGCGGTTGGCTGCATCCGGCGACAAATCCACGCGTTCGTAGTAGGTGCCGGCGTAGAGCGGTGAGTCGACCAGCGTGTTCAGAGTGGTTTCCTTGAAATGAATCAGGCTTCCATCCTCCGAGCCTATTTCGAGCGCGGTAGCGAACTTCCACCCCTCCGGCAATCGGATGGCGGGAGCAAAGTTGATACGTCGTGAGAAATGTCCTGCCGGATACAGAAGCACCATGTTCCAGGAAAGATCGGCAATCTTTGACGAGAGAGAGATGCGGCCTTCTTTGGTCTGCAACGGCGCTAAATACTGAAACTTGACTTCCAGCGAATTTACGTTCGCCGGCACATGGATGTGAAATGCGTAGACATTTACACGGTCGCGAACCCAGTCGATACGTTTGCCTTCCGACGACACCACCAGACCGGCCAACTTCGAGATTGGTCCGGTGGGAGAGTGGTTGCCCGGGATCCACTGAGGATAGAGCAAAGTAATCTCATCGCCCACCACGGGGATCGTCTCCTCCACTTTCACTACGCGATGCACAGTGTCCGTTAGATCGACGAGCAGGGAAATCGTCCCGGCATAAGGGGTGTCCAGCGGGGTGGCAATCGGCGGCGGAAGAGGCGCAGCCTCCGGGCCAGGGTAATTCTGCGCGTGCGCTGTGTGAGCGAATACGAGGAAAAAGACAGCGAAAAACATGGTGGCGTTTCGACGAAAGGACAAAGAGCGCGTCACGTTGTTTCTCCAAACTCCGCACCCACACTCTATCTCAGATATTCCGATTGTTCGAGGTCAAGCGTTGGCCTCACGGATATTCGCACAACCAAGACTGCGTGGACTCCAGCATCGCGCTGGCCCGGTCCGTGGTCCAGCCCGAAGCTCATCTCCAAGCTGTTTCTCTTTGTTAATCGGTCTGCAAATTCCACCAAGTCTGACATTTGCCCCTGCATTCCACTTCCTCGGCTACTTTTGCGGATCCCGCCCCCTATGGCACGGACATCAACGGCCTGCCGCGTTTTTTTGCTAGCGACTGGCAGGAGGCGCATTCTCGTAGCTTCTAGCAAAACGTTTTTTATTTCCTGCAACTTGACAGCGGAAACCGGATAGAACCCATCACACTCATGTCTGACAATCGCTCATGTAAGGAGTGCTCGGTCGGCTCCTTCAGACTAGAAAAGGGCTCGAGGATTAAAACCATGCAACCCATTCGTATCGTAGCTATTCCAACAGAAGTTGCCGAGGCTGTTCGCTCGACCATGCGCGCCCCGGCCTACGGCTTCCCCGCACATATCGAAGAAGGGACGGACGCCGCTCCCTGCCGGCACTGTCTGCGGCTCATTGTTCCGGGTGAGGCGCGCAGAATTCTTTTTACGTATGACCGTTTCGCTGGCGTCGAATCCCTGCCTCAGCCCGGTCCAGTCTACGTCCACTCCGAGGCCTGCCCGCGCTACCCAGAAAATGCCGCTTTCCCCGAAGAGCTTCGCGGAAGCCCCCGAACTCTTGAAGGTTATGCGCGCGGAAGACTCCTGATTGCACAGGAATACGTGACAAACGGCGAGTTTGAGCCCGCCATCGAAAAACTCCTTGCCCACCCTGAAATTGACTACTTGCAGGTGCAAAGTACGACGGCAGGCTGTTTCACGTTCCGCATCGAACGCGCCGCATACTAAACTTCGTTCTCCCTGGCTTGAGATCCATTAGCTCAACAACTCAGTCCGCCCACGCCAGATATCCCGGAACGATGAGGTTTGCCACCGGAACGATGATCAAAATTCCCCACCAATTAGGTTTGTTGCGCGCCTCCGCAATCGCCATCCACAAGATAATGAAGATGACGATGTTGACCAACGGAATTATGCACAAAATAATCCACCAAATGGGCTTCTTGGCGATGTTCAGCATCAGAATGACATTTACGATCGGAATCCAGGCGAACCATCCATTTTCCGTGTTTGTCTTTGCTGCGATCGTCTGAAGCGCCAAAGCGTGGTATACGTACATTGCCAAAACGAAAATGAACAAGATCAGAAAGAAGCCCCCCATGAAGGCCATGGGCAGCCGATTATTGTCTTGTGCTGACGCTGTACCCGCAGGAATCAGGACGGCCGCAAACGTGAGCATCCAAGCCATGCGTGACAATATTCTGGTTCTTGCTTTCATTATTCTCCCCTTCGAGAAGTTCGATTTTGCGAGAACTAGGATTCGCCCCGGGAATTGGTGGCAGCCGCGAAGCGAAGGAACACTCGGACCTCCGCCTTCAGTGACAGCGGAGAAATGCCTAACACCTTGGCCGAGACTTAACCTCGGGCGACCGTTAAACGCACTCTAGTTAAGCCGCCGAGGCCTGTCAAAAGACTTCTGTGTTTTCCCATCGCGACGCTTCTCATGTGTCAACAGAAGTCTTCTTCCCTCCAGGCCCGACTAGCCGCATTGCAAACCACAATTCTTGGGAGTAGCCTCTGGGAAGCCTCATGCCGCCACCTCCCTTGCGGTTTCCTGAGGCCAGGCCTATCTCCGAGGAGTTCGCGTGAGCTCCTGCAATGGAGGACGAGCATGTCAATCGAGACAAAAACCGTCGTTCGCCGTCTCTATGAAGAGGTTTGGAACAAACGCCGCCTCGAAATCGTGAATGAATTAATCTCACCCAGCCATGCTCTCCA
This sequence comes from Candidatus Acidiferrum sp., assembly GCA_049800195.1. Classification (GTDB taxonomy): domain Bacteria; phylum Acidobacteriota; class Terriglobia; order Acidiferrales; family UBA7541; genus Acidiferrum. Next base: position 11,629 of record JBARJI010000001.1, on the reverse strand, counting down.
TGACCCGCACCTCACTGGCTCGGCCGTTGGCCCCGACGCCTATAAGCGGGTCTGCACGCAGTTCATCGCTGCCTTTCCGGACCTGCGCTTTTCCGTCGAGGATTACATCTCCGAAAAAGACAAAGTTGTCGCGTCTTGGGTTATTTCGGGTACTCACAAACGAGAGTTTCGCGGCATTCCCGCCACCAACAAGAAAGTTTCCGTCGAAGGCGTCACCATCAATCACGTCGCGAACGGCAAGATTATGGATTCCTACGTCAGCCTTGATTATCTCGGCATGATGCAGCAGCTCGGCGTCGCTCCCGAGTTCGCTCAGCCCAAAAGCGTGGTCGCGCGCTAATCACCTTTCAGCGCGGCAAGATGCGTTCTCAAATCGCCGGTACTTAGTGTTCGTTCTCTGCCGCGGCGCAGCCGCTTTTTCCTGGCATTTTGTCCGAATTACTTGTAACTACAAGAACAAACCTGTTCCTCCGTCCAGTCCGCGAACGATGGAAAGCTCCTAAAATTGATTCATGATCAAGCCCTCCAAAGGAGCAGCCATTTTCCTGGCGTTTTTCGGCGCGATGTTTCTCGTCCCCGGACTGCTGGCTCTCTTTGCGTTTTTGGGAAATGGCCGGAGCACAAGCGCTAGTGGAACTATTGTCGCCGCGGCTATCGCGCTCTTCTTCTCGGCCATCGGCGCCGGATTCGTGTTCGCGGCATTCGCCGGCTATTCGCGCTTGAAAAAGCAGGCAGCCACGGAAGAGGCAAATCCAACCTCGCCTTGGCTGTGGCGCGCGGATTGGGCCAACAACAGGGCGAACAGTTCGAGCAAGAAGGGCGAAATCGCCGCCTGGGTGGTCTCCATTCTTTTCAATATGGTGATCATTCCGGCCGTTGTCACGGTCGCGCCGCCGCTCATTCGAAATAACGACCCACGCGCGTTTCTGGTGCTCGGTCTTGCGCTTCTCGGAATTATTCCCGTTGCCATCGCGCTGCGCTCGACGCTTCGCCATCGCCGTTTCGGCGACACGTATTTCGAATTCGATAAGCTGCCTTTTTCCCCGGGCGGGCGGCTTTCTGGAAGGATCCATTTGAAAATGGATTCGGACGCGTCGCACGGCGCCAACCTGCGCCTATCTTGTATTCGCAGGACTGTCACCGGTTCGGGCGAAAGCCGAACGACTGCACAAACAGTCCTCTGGCAAACCGAACAAAGTGTTTCGTCCGGGTCGCTGGGCATGGATCCCTTCGGACGAACGATCCCGGTCGATTTTGCAATCCCATCGGATGCCTATGTCAGCGACCAGGAGAACTCACTCGATCAAGTTGTGTGGGCTCTGCACGCCCAGGCCGATGTTCCCGGCCTCGACTACTCCGACGATTTCGAGGTTCCCGTGTTCCGGACCTCGCCTTCGACTCCAGCGGCGCAAGTGGACAGTTCATCGGCGAATTTCGGAATCGCTTCCGGAGCGTCGCCGTCATCTCCATCCTTCGGCACAGCCGATGGCTCGCAGGTGGCGGCTCCGGCTCGCACGAAAGTAGTCATCACCTCGCAGGACGGCTGCACGGAATTTTATTTCCCGGCGTTTCGCAGCCCTGCCCGCGCCATTTTCATTCTGGCTTTCACCGCCATCTGGAGCGGCGTCGTCTACCTTCTTTTCCATTCCAGAGCTCCCTGGGTTTTCGCATCGGTCTTTGGTTTTTTTGACGTGCTCCTGGTCTTCGGCGTCCTGCATACCGTACTGGGAAGTGCGCAGATCCGCGCCGGCAACGGCGAAGTCGTTTCCACGAAGCGAGTGCTAGGCATCGGACGCAGCAAACGATTTCCGGTCACCGAAATCGACACGATTCTTCCGGTCACGAGCGGAGGCCAAGGCAACAACCAGGGAAGCACGACCTACGCGATTCGTTTGCGCACAAAAAATGGACGGCGCCTCACGCTCGTCGATGAAATCGACAGCCGGCAGGAAGCGCGCTGGATCGTCTCGCAGATCGAGAGCCTTGTCGGATTGACAATCGATACGCACGTCGAGCCGGACCCGCGCTTCGGTCCGCCGCCACAGCCCGGCCAAGTGTTTTCCGCTTCTGCGCAATCTCCGGCGATGCGGCTGGCTTTTCAACAATCGAGGCCGCAATCGCGCGTTGCCACGGCGATGTCGATCGTTGTGTTTGTGTCCTTCACCATGGGAATTTTTATCTGGCAAGCCTCGCGATTCGCAAATCTTAAGTCGACAGCCGCTGCCGCGCGAGCGAACCGTGCGCGCACCGCACGGCCGGCAGCGCCGGCGGGGCGCCGGCATTTCGCGGTGCCCATGACGGATACGGACGCCGAGCGCGTGCTCACACTTCCCGCGCAAGACCAGGCCGAAGAGTTGCTCGAGCGCGCCATCGGTCACGATCCGAAAGCTCTCGAACTGTTCGAACAAAATGTCGAGAGCTGGGTGGGGCACATCCGCTCGACTGTCCGCATGAAGCAGCTCGAGCGCCGCTCGGAGTTTTCGAACGACCTCCGCGTGCGCTATGCCAACGCCGACATCAATCTCACTCTGGACGGCTGGCAGAAAAACGAGCAAGCCGTGGACATGCTGATCGACCGCGCGCGAACGGATTTGCGTTACCGTCCAGCCGCCGTCTATTTTCTCGGCATGCTCGCGGGGCGTGGCGTCGCCTACCATAAAATTCATCCCGTGCTTCTTAACTACGCGAGGCACGATTCGGATGCCGACGTTCGCCAGTGGGCGGTCGAAGGCATGCGCTATTTGGGCAAAGACGAAGCCCTCGACGAACTCTTCGAGTCCTTCACCCAGGATCCTTCGAGCAATGTCCGCGAACGCGCCGGTTGCAATCTTTCCGATTGTGGCAACTTCACTCGCGCGCAGCGCATGCGTATGGTGCCGAAATTCCTCGACCTAGTTTCCGCCGCGGACACCAGCGCGCAAATGCGCAGCTGGTCCTTCCTTGCTTTGCACGAACTCACGGACCAGAATTTGCCCCCCGACGCGCAAGCTTGGCGGGCCTGGTACGGGCAGCAGGGCGCGGAAAAACTCGCTGAATTCGAGCAGCGGGACTGGTGGCAAGTACACGGCGATGAGTGAACCCCGGCGTTCCTTTGGCCGCGGGTGCGGCACGGCAATCCGGATTTTTATCTCTTCCCTGCGAGAATGCTTTCAATCTGTTTGAGATGATTGATGTCGTGGCCTGCCATCATGTGCAGGATCCGATCGAGACTTTCTTCACCACGTTCGGCGTGAAGGCCGTACCGCTTGCGCTGCTCTGGCGTGAGCGATTTGAAGAGCGCGAGGTTTGCTTCGCGGATGGCGCGAAATTGCTCGATGCTCTTGCGCGGATCGCGTTTCCCATAATTGCCGGCCGCCGCCCAGGCGTCCTGGTCGAATGCCTGAATGGGCGTTCCCGGTGCCGCGAGAATCGAGCGAATGCGCCAGCCGACCACAATTTCCGTGTCCGCGAGATGCGCCAAAATTTCCGCGACGGACCATTTGTCCGGCGCCGGTCGCTTGCGCAATTTAGAGACCTGCGCGCGCCTTACCAAGCTCTCGAGTTTCTTCGGCGTTGCCGACTGCGTCTTGAAGGGATCTTTCCCTTCGATCGTTTTCATAATCCGCTGCGAGTATTCCTGCGGTGTTTCTTTCATGGAATCTATTTCCTTTTCGTTAGCATGCAACAAGATTCAAAAGACATGGCTGCCCTTCAAAAGGTCGTGAACAGCCTCTTCCAACGCACTTCGCTTGGATGAATCACAGCGTTAACGTATGCCAGAAATCGCTCACGGATTTGGCCGGGTTCCCAGGCATCGGGCGAGGTGTCCAAAGACATGTAAATCATCACCGGCGTGCCAATAATGTTTTTTCGCGGCACGCAGCCCGTGAAACGGCTGTCATACGAATTTCCGCGGTTGTCGCCCATCACAAAATAACAATTTTCGGGCACCTTATAGGGCCCGTGCATTTCGTAAGGCTCGCTTGGCCCCGTCGTGTAGTTCTCGGTGAGTCTTCGTCCATCGATCCACACGGCGCCGTCATGAATCTCCACCGTCTCTCCCGGCAAGCCAATCACGCGCTTGATAATGTCCGAAGTTTCCGCCGGGACCAGTGGTCTGAAAATCACGAGTTGCAGGCGCTTGGGATTCCTCCAGAGTGACATATGCCAGCCCGTGAAAGGCACGCCGGCGTCGTAGCCGATGCGGCTCATGATGAGGTGGTCGCCGATGAGCAAGGTATTCTCCATCGAGCCCGAAGGAATCACGCGTGCCTGGCCAATGGTTCCGTTGATCAGAAGGAAGGCGAGCATGACCCACATCCAGGCGATCATTTCGCGCCGAATGCTTTTCGTCCGCGAGCGTTTCACGTCAGTCTTCGTATTTTGTTGTTTCCTGGGTTTCATCCTTCACCCCGCACGTCCATTCTACCCGTCCACCACTAAGACGCATCTACCGGTGCGCCGTGAGCGGCGCCTTCGCGCCGCGCAATGTCAGCGATGATGGTGCGCGAGCCCATATACAGGACAAACGCGAGCGCGCAGCAGAGAACCGGAATGATCAGCATGGCTTGTTGCAAACCAACCGCCCGGAACGCCTCCGTCATCGTGGCGGAGCCGGCCAGCGCCGCGGCGCGGTGCGCAAGCACGTCGCTCAACTTGCCGGTGACCAGCGGTCCGAAGGACGCTCCGCACATATACATGGCCATAAAATAAATCGCCATCGTCGCGCCGCGCTCGTTCGGCGCCACGATGTCCTGGATCGCGGAATACACCAGCCCGTAGTACGTCGTGAGAGCGGAATACGTCAGCCCTAGGAACACCATCGCCGTAAACAAAGACGCCGCCGGCTGAAGAATGCCAACGCAGGCCAAGGGGATCGCCACCACGGACAGGACGGCGGCACAAAGCATGCGCCCATCCTTCCGGCGATGAACGACCCAATCGCCCAGATAACCGGCCAATACTCCTCCGCTCACCCCTCCGGCGAGATAGACCGCCCCTGTCGCGATTCCCGAATTCGCCAGCGAGAGTCCGTGGACACGGCTTAGAAATGCCGGCAAAAACATCGCGAAAGCGTACAAATTGAAGTTGAGCAGCGCACCGGACGCGACGATCCACCACAAAGTGGGGATGCGCAGCACGCGCCACATCGACGCACGTGCGAGCGGCGCCCCATGGATTTCGCTCGCACCCCTCTCTGGTTCGCGCAGCAAGAGCAAAGCGGGAACCAGCAACAACGCCGGCACTGCTGCGATGACCATCGCGGCTCGCCATCCGTAGGCCTGCGCAATCGGTCCACTGAAAAAATAGCCAAGAGCGCCGCCAACCGGCACGCCCAGCATGAACAACGCCAGGACGCGAGAACGTTTTTCCGGCGGGAACAAATCGCCCAGCCAGCTCGTCGCCGTTGGTGCACAGGCGGCCTCGCCCACACCCACGCCGACCCGTGAGAAAAGCAGCAGCGCGTAACTCGTGGCCAAGCCTGCGGAAGCCGTCAGCGCGGACCAAATCACGACTCCCCAGGCCAGCAGTTTTTTGCGGCTTCCGGTGTCCGCGATGCGTCCGAGGGGCACACCGACGATCGCGTAAATCCAGATAAAAGCGCTGCCAAGCAGCCCGATCTGGGCATCGTCGAGATGGAACTCCTTACGCATCGGCTCAGCCAGCGCTCCGGGAACATGACGGTCGTAGAAATTCAGGATGTTCACAGCAAAAAGGACCACGACGGAGAACCACAACTCATTCTTCTGCGTTTTCTGCGACATGGCCCGAGCATGCTAGCACATCACCTATCGGCGGCTTATCCGCAACGGAATGCTGAGCGGCAATTACTTGCGAGAAAGCTCATTCAAATTTAACGCGAGTTCCTAAAATAAAGCGGGGAAGGAACGCGCCAATCATACGGCAGGCGGGGCGTCTGGTTTTTTCAGATGCCCCGCCTTTCGATTTTTATACGCAAAACCCTCGTGGTGTAGGCAGCCTTGGGCACACTTATTTCAGACAATTGCCCAGCGGCGTCCGGCTTGTTAGACAGGCAACGCGCGACAACGGGGTTTGCATCGCAACAAGAGACGTAGGAACAAGTAAGGGACAATCGGGCCGCAAGTTTAATCGGGCAGGAGCGGCGCAGCGGGATTATCGGGTGCGGGGTTAAGCAGGCAAATATCCTGGAACATGTGGCCAGACCGCTTTAACGCCTGCGAGGGAATTCTGCGATTTAACCCTGATAAACCCATGCGTGAGATTTTGGGACGACAGAATTGCTATATGTAGCTGCCAGTTGGCCTGAAGGAGGGGGACCGTGAAAGGGATGATAGGGATTCGAGCAAGCGTCATTGCCAGAATGTCCGCGGCGATGGTGTTCGGGACAATGGCCTTTGGTTTGTGCGCGGCGGGGTTGGCGGCCCAGGACAATTCTGCCAATGGCCCAGCTGCTGGTACGAAAGTAGCCGCAATTAATATGCGCGCGGCAATTGCGAACACTGCGGAAGGCAAGCAAGCAGCCGCGCAGCTTGAGACAGAGTTCATAGCGCGTCGAAAAGAACTCGAGGATTTGAACAAACAGATCAACGATATTCAACAGCGCCTCACCGCGTCCGCGGGTATGCTTAGCGACGACGAAAAACAGCGGCTGACGCTCGACGGACAGCGGCTCTCCCGACAGCTAGAGCGCAAACAGAACGATTTCCAGGAAGACTTAAACGACGCGCAAAGCGACGTGGTAGCGCGAATCAGCCGGAGAATCGTGGAAGTTGTGGGAAAGTACGCGCCGAGCAACGGTTACGGGGCGGTGCTGGACGATTCGTCGCAGAGTACTCCGGTGATGTACGCCTCAACCGACATCACTGAGGCCATTGTGCGGCTTTATGACCAGACGTATCCAGTGAAGAGCAGCGGTGGTGCTGGGGATGCCAAGCCAGCAGGCAAGGTGAGCGGGAAGCCCTCAGCGCAGTAGAGACGGGTGCGCGGTTAAACGGCGCTGAGTTGTGTGGCCGATTTGCTGCGATGCGTGAGCTTCCAGCGCGTGTTTGACGAGGCTGGCGAGAGCCTCGCGGGAAAAAGGCTTTTGCAGAAAGAAAGCGTCGTCGAGTAACTCTTGGGCGCTATCGTTTTTCTCCAGGTAGCCGGTCATGTAAGCGATTTTGACATGAGGCAGGAGAGCGCGCAGGCGCTGGCCCAGCTCGAGACCCCGCATTTTGGGCATGATCATGTCGGTCAAAACCAAGTGAATGGATTTGCCCATGCGCTCGGCGGTGGCGAGAGCGTCTTCTCCGTCCTGCGCGGTGAGCACGCCGTAGCCTGCGGCGCTGAGAAACGCCGATGCTAGTTCCCGCACCTCTTTTTCATCTTCGACGATGAGAATCGTCTTTCGGAGCGCTTTGGATTTGCCGCTGGCGCCCTTTGCGTCGCCCAAATGGTTTCCGGTCGGTTCTTCGGTCCGCGGAAAATACAGCTCAAAGCGAGTGCCTTTGCCGGGTTCAGAATCCAGTGAGATGTAACCCCCGCTTTGTTTGACCACGCCGTACACTGTGGCGAGACCAAGGCCGGTGCCCTTGCCGGGCTCCTTGGTGGTGAAGAACGGTTCGAACACGCGTGCTTTGGTGGCGGCGTCCATGCCGTGGCCTGTGTCGGTGACGCTCAGCAGAATGTAGGGGCCGGGCTGCGCCGAAGGAAGTTTGCGCGCGTAACTTTTATCCACAACGACATTTTGAGATTCAATGGTCAGCTTGCCGCCGAGGGGCATAGCGTCGCTGGCATTGACGGTTAGATTCAGAAGCACTTGCTCAAGCTGGCCGGGATCGGCTTTGATGCGTCCAAGGGAATCGCCCAGCCGCAGGCTGAACTCGATGTCCTCGCGTACGAGGCGGCGGAGGAGCTTGCCCATTTCGGCGATGAGTTCGTTCACGTCTAGGACTTTTGCCTCAAGCACCTGCATCCGGCTGAACGCGAGGAGTTGGCGGGTGAGGGAAGCGGCCCGGTCGGCGGTTTTAAGAATTTGTTGAGAATTGTTGCGAAGCGAATCGCCAAGCGGGATGCGGTCGAGAAGCAGCTCGCTGTGCCCACGAATGACGGTGAGGAGGTTGTTGAAATCGTGTGCGACTCCGCCTGCGAGTCGGCCAAGAGCTTCCATTTTTTGCGCCTGGCGGAGCTGTGATTCGAGTTGTTCCTTGTCGGCCGTATTTTTTTGGAGTGCGCGGCGCATGAGGTCGAAGGCGCTTGTCAGCCTAGCCATTTCATTGTGCCCGGTGTAGTCCAGCGGGTAATTGTAGTCTCCCCGTTCGAGAGCCTGGACGCCTTGGACGAGAGACGTGAGTGGGCGAGTGACCGTGTCGGACACCAGATAGATGAGGCCGCCGCCAAAGAAAATCGTCACTAGAGCGATCTTCAGAAGAAGGTGGTCGAGACTTTGGAGATAGGCGGCCGTCGGTCCATACGACTTCATAAAGAGCAAGCCAGCTGAAGGACGAAGGCCGGGCGTGAGGTCGACGGAGTTGGCAAAGAAACGCTCGCCGCCGAGATTGATTTGAGAAGTTCCCGGATGGCCGGGTAGCTGATTCGCAAGCTCCATTTCCCGGAGAGGGGCGAGCGAGCTGACGGCGATAGAATCGTCATGGCGGAAGACGACATCACTGGAGACAATCCTAGCTAGCTCGGCGACGACGGTCGCATCGATCAACCGGCCGACAACAACGAAACCCTCAGCGTGTTTCTTGCCCGCAGGACCGTAGAAAGGCTGTAAGACCACTTGATACAGATCTTTTCCGTTGAACCACCAGCTCGAGCTATCGCCGTGTTTCACGGCACGCAACAAGATTTCTTGCGCGGAGGCTTGAGAGAATTCCGTTTCGGAGGAATGCAGCGCAACGATTTTTCCGTTCTTATCCGCGAGAAGAAAAAGGTTGCAGTCGTCCGTATTCCAAGGGTCCCGTCCTGCATCCATTACTGCTGTTGGATCGCCATTTCGGATCAAGGCGAGCGTGGCGAGCAAGTCGGCCTTGCGCGCAAGGGCCACGAACTCCTGCCTTTGAACGGCTTGAAAGATCAAAGATGCGTTGCGAGAATCTTGATCAATTTGCTGCTGTGCGTTTGCCTGGGCATTGCTGCGGACGACGACCAGGGTGACGCAAGTGAGGCCCACGGTGAGCAAAATAAAGGACAGAAGCAGTTCGGTGCGGAGTTGGCGGCCATGCTTTTCCCACCGAAGATTTTTCGCGACTGCGCGCAGCAGCGCTTGGCGATTCCACATCCAGCTGGAAGTCACGAGGGGATGAAGTTAGCCTGTGGCACGGGGAAGCAGGAATGGGCCGGTAGTACCAGTGAGGCGGTACGTGTGCGGAAAGCGTCACCGGGGTTGTTTGGGCCTGGAGATCAGGAGATCGAGTTCGTCAAGGGAGCGGGGCCAGTCTTCGCGGAGCAGGCGCGACAGGGCGCGGTCGGCGAGGAGTTTGCCCCCGGTCTGGCAGGACGGGCAATAGTCGGTTTCGTTGCTGGCGTAGCGAATGCGCTGGACCTTTGTGCCGCAGCGTGGGCAAGGAAGTTTGTAACGGCCGTGGACGGCCATGCCTTCACGGAAAGCGGTCACCTTTTCGGGGAATTTGCCGGCGGCTTCGCCTCGCAGCCGGTCGGTCCAGTTTGCAAGGCTGGCGCGGATCCCTTCATAGAGGTGCTTGATTTCGCGGACGGTGAGCTTTTGCGTCAGCGCGAGCGGGGAAAGCTTAGCTTCCCAGAGTATTTCGTCAGAGTAAGCATTGCCGATGCCACTGAAGAGGTGAGGATCGGTGAGAGCGCGCTTGAGCGTGTGGTTGGCGGAGAGAAGCGCGGCGGCGAACTGCTCGAGATTGACGTCGAGGACCTCGATGCCGCCAGGATCGAGTGAGCGAAGGCCTTCTTCGCCCACGACCACGTGAAGAGAGGCGCGCTTTTGGGAGCCAGCTTCGGTCCAGAGTAGAGACCCGTTGGAGAAGTCGAAGGCCGCAAGGCCGCGAGGCGGAGAGATCTTGACGCGGCCTGGCTTCGTCTCAAATGGGTGCCAGTGAAGCCGGCCGGCAATCATGAGATGTAAGACGAGCCAGAGATCGCCTTCAAGTCCGATGCAAATCCGTTTTCCGAGGCGGCGTAGTTGGATGACTTTCCTACCGGGAGCATCCGCAAGCGGCGGGCTTGCCGTGCGCAAAAGAAAAGGGCTGACGACGCGCACGGCTCCGAGAGTTTGGCCGAGGATGCGGCTTTCGAGGGCTTCAATGTAGACGGTAATGTCTGGGAGTTCCGGCATGTGTCGTCCGACCCTGAGCGCTCTCGAGTGACCCGGTCACGCTCGGCGCAAAGATTATCGTACAACGGCTGGAAGGCGTTACGGATTGAGCGCGGAGGCGGATCAGAATGCCGGATGGGATTTACAGTGACGTGCGCACACCTGGCCCCAACGCTTATGGTGGTCTTCACGCGCCGACACAATAGATTGTGGGAACCGAGACAGATTTGCCGCGAACTGTCCTGGCGAACAGGCGAAAATTTTTCGTAAGGATTCCATAAAAAATCTGCATATACAAAAATAGTTCAAAAATACTCTTGACAGAAAATGGCTGCTCGCACGATACTCCTCGGCGCGCCAGTTTCTGCCTTCCCCAGAGAGACGTTCCGGGGTTCCTTCCACTATCCGCACGCCGGGCAAAGTCAGCGAGGAGTACCGGTGTCTGTACAAACTACTGAAAAAGAAACAATGAATTCGTTGGAAATGGATAGGGAAGTCATTCGCTGTAAGACATGTGGTCTCGTCCAATACCGGACGCGCACGGGAAATTGCCGCCGTTGCGTGCGCGCCTTGCCTCAGCGTCTGGAGTTCCTGATTCCTCCACCGGCACCTCCGGAGGAAGCAGCCGCTGAACCCGCGTCCGAAAAGTTCGCCAACCAGGAGACGGTCGAGAATATCGGCCAGCGCATTCGCCAATTGCGCGAATCGCGCGCCATGACCCAGAGCCAGCTTCAGTCCCGCTCCAAGGTCTCGCGCTCCTACTTGTCCCGTATCGAGAGCGGCCAGATGACGCCCAGTCTCGGCACGCTCGAGAAAATCTCCGAGGCCTTGAACGTGGGCTTGAACCGCTTCTTCATTCCGGAATCCGACGGCGAAGCGCTGCTCGAAGATCCGTTCATCCAGGGCTTGCGTCCGTTCCTCCGCCAGTTGGATTGGGAACAGTGGCAGTCCATTTTGAAGAGGCTTCAGGCCATCAGCGATCACGTCCACGCAGCACCCATTACTCTCCGCCCTATCGGTAATCCGGCGCGGATGCCGCAGCCCGCGCCGGCGAATGGCAACGGCCAAAACGGACACATTGGCGCCGTCCATTCGAATGGGCATGCGTTAACGCATTCCCATGGGCAGCCGCAGGGTTATGTGCTGCGGCGGCCAGGCATGGGGCCGGTGTTTCAACGGCCGGTGGCACGTTAAGTTATAACAAGCCAAGTTTTTCGTCTCGAGAGCAGGGCACAAATCAGCGCGGCGTGACCTCAACGGTTGCGTCGCGTTTTTTTGGTGTGCCGAGCATGTTCGACAGCTAGGAGGTGCAAGTCCTCTTCACAACGTGATGGACGTGAAGTGATAGCGAAGCGCAAGGGTGAAATAACACTCGCCGCGAGGCGGGGCCTGAAAGTA